>NZ_JBFUKM010000014.1:0-190538 GCF_056400825.1 Allobosea sp. P4_H5
GCGGGCCGAGGCGCAGATCGGGGCGATGCCGCTGTTCGCCCGGGCCATGCTCGGCTGGCGCCACGGTTTTGGCGAGCTCACCCCGCAAGCCCGGACCGCCTTCGTCGCCGGCACCACCCCGGCCACTGTCTTCGCCGCCAGGATCGATCGCGAGGCACTTGTGGCGGGAGCCGGCCTCGACTGGCGCATCTCGCAGGCCACCGCGCTCGGCCTGACCTACTCCGCGACAATCGGCGAGCGCTCCAGAGACCACGCCCTCAAGGGACGCGTCGAGATGCGGTTCTGAACAGGAGATCATGGAGCGGGCCCCGAGGCCGCCCTGATCGAATTGCCGGGCCGATGCCCGGCGATCGCATGGTCGGCGTAGTCGGCTGTGCGAGTGGCAGATGCCCACTAAACGTGATCAGATCATTCTGCCCATGCAGGAGGGAAGGAAGCGGTGAGCACCCTGAGAGGCAGGGCCACCATCACCAGGATCGAAGCCGCGCAGCCACGGCACCGAGAGATCGCCTGCAACTTGTCTTAACCCAAGGAGCAATCGATGCCCGAAATCGAAAAGCGTCTTGCAGATCTGAGCCTTGTTCTGCCTCAGCCGCTTCGGGTCCCGCCTGGGGTTCTCCTGCCTTTCCCATGGGTCAATATTCGTGGAAACCGGGCCTTGATATCGGGCCATGCTCCGCAGGAGGCTGACGGCTCTTTGGCAGGTCCCTTCGGCGCCGTTGGCAGAGATGTTTCTCTTGAAGATGGCAAGATGCTGGCCCGCAAAGTTGCCTTGTCAGTGCTGACTAGCCTCAAAATTGCGTTGGGCGACCTTGATCGGGTCGAGGCCTGGTGTCGCGTGTTCGGCATGGTGAATGCCGCTCCAGGCTTCGACAAGCCACCGGCCGTCATTAACGGGTTCTCGGAAGTGATTCTGGACGTTTTTGGGCCCGAGGTTGGGGCTCATGCGCGCTCGGCGGTCGGTGTGAGCGCTCTGCCATTCAACCTAGCCGTCGAGGTTGAGGCAGAGGTGCTGGTCCGCTCGTGATAGGCCTCAACCGCGTCGCGATCGTCTGGCCGGCGTAACCGGCTGCCCTCCTTGGGCGTTTCCTCCCTAGACTGGCCCGGCCTCGCTCACGCGGGGCCGGGCTTTTTGTCTTTTGATATTGCCGGCCAGCGCCCGCGGCATAAATTGCCGTCGTTGGTGATGCATTCCGGAGAGAGGAGATGCCATTTTCATCACTGAAGGACCCGGTTGATCTTGCMCGGGCAAGCGCAGCGCTCGAYGCAGCCTGGAGTGAAATCCAGTTGGACCTTTCCGACCCATATGACGAGCGAGAGCGAACGCGCCTCGCTTACATTGTCGCTAGTCTGGCGGCCATTGCGGAAGATGAAGACGATCTGACCCGACGCGCCATCGAGCGGTTCCGACGAGCACAAGCATCTTGAGGAGGCCCCGTCGGACACCCGGGAGGGAGGTCGGGAACGTTCCGAGGTGCGCCCGATGCATGGCCGCCATCCCACAGGATTAGACCTTTCGGACTATCCTAGCCCACCGGAGCGATCTTACTCTACCGCTCGCGCGGCGGCCTTTGGCCGAGCCGAGATACCAGAATGCTGACACCTCAGCGTCTGCTTGCAAGCTGGGTGTTGCGCCCCAGCCCGTGTATTTATGGCCCCGCTGGCACCCGCTAGCGGGGCTTTTTTGGGCAGAGTACCGGAGCGTGATGTAGTCCGTCGACGACCTCCTTCGCGCCGGTAAAGCCGTCGGCTTTGTAACGATCAAGCCGGCCGCTTATGTCACCTGGCTAAATGGCGCTGAGAACACGCTGGACATGCGACGCAGATATGCAGAGCACCTTGCGAGTTCCGAGTTTCGCGAAACTAACGTGATTGCTAAGTGCGGCGGCGACCAAGGCACCAAGGCGGTCAATAGCACTTCGGACCCTGTCGCGCCCTAAGCCGCGCCATGTGTTCGAGATGGTGCTGCCAGCCTTCGGCGCCGATATGCTCGCGGCAGCGCTCGAAAGCCTTGCGAAACGCGGCAATAGCGGCATCTCTCGTCTTCTCCGACCCGTCCTGGAGCGACAGGCCATTGCTAAACCGGCCGGCGTGGGTGTGTACCACCCAATGCCAGTCGGGCTGGCTGTCGGCTCGACCTTGATGAAGCACGATTGCCCCGACGCGAACGCCCTCGCAGTCGACTGACCAGAACTTGTCGTCGTCCTCGGAGCGCGGGTGATCGTTGTAGGTTCGGCGCAGCGTTAGATTGAGCGTCACAGCGCCCTGATCTGCTCTTCGAACTCCTCCGGGATTGCACCATCGCGGCCCACATGAGTAGAGCGGTAGACATTTTACGTCAGCCACGCGAACACTAGGATCATCAGGATCAGCAATCCCGCTATGCAGAGCAGGATAAGGAACGCGTTCTTCTGGGTGTCGCCCCGCCGATCATGGCCATCCAGCATTTGACTACTCCGGCGGCAACTCGCCTGATGCCACCTATTCCCGCCCGTCGAGCGAGCGAGCTTCCTCGGGTTCAGGTGGCCCTTTGGCCTCCATTCGCTTCCCAGCGACCGAGCCGGATGAACTTGTCGCCCACCACACGGCCGCGAAGTAACCTCCCAAAAATACCATGAGGGCAGCGATTGCCGCCAATGTCCGCATATCGTTCGGCTCCCGAGAACTGCCCGAACCTCGCCAGCAAGTGCTGACGAGGCCCGCGCAGCACCCCAAGAGGGGTACTTCAGATCATCACTGAATGATCTGGACGACGCGCCGGCTGGACGGCTCGACCAGCACGACATGGTTGTCGGTGTAGACGTAGCGGTACTTGGTGACGCTGGGGCCCCAATCGTTGGGCGCGGTCTGAAGCTCGACATCGGCGGGAAGCATGGCGCCTACCGTGACCTTCTCCTTGATGGTCACCGGCTTCATCTTCTCCTTGACCACGTACTCCTTGATACGGGTCTGCTCGGGCTGGCCGATCATGATGGTGGTTTGCGCGAAGGCGGCAGAGCTCGCCACGAGAGCGGACGCGGCGACGAGGCCGAGAAGTGTGCGGTTCATTGTTATTCTCCTGGTTGGGCACCTTGCCGGCGCCATGGAAAACAACGTCCGGTGAAGATCAGCGTTCCAAATTATTCTAATTATAAAGTAGCAAGGTAGGGCTCCAGGCCCGCTCACGTGGCGGCAGCGTCGGATGTGCTCACCGATCTGGCCGAAAAATCTACGCAGGCGACGCTTCTCTGATGGGCCACTGGGAGCAAACCGGCGTCGAAAACCGCAAGTGGCGCGAGCGTCGGGCCAAATGGCCGCGCTGGCGGCGGGAGCTCCATAGCCACGCTGACGCGGCCTTCACCGCGCTTTGCTGGGTCGCGCCAGTGGCAATAGGGCTTTGGCTGTTCGGGCTGCTCTGAGAAGTAGTCCGACTCGACGCCATCGGTGCGCCACTCACGGACCAGCGACAGGGTGATCGTTCCATCAGGCTCGATCTGCAAGCGAGCCCCGCCCGCCAGTCGCCGCGGTCCTCGTCAACCGGGAGGATGACCAGGCTCATGCCTTCACCAGTGCCTCGATGATCTCGTTGTGGTCGGCGTAAAGCCGAGGTAGCTGG
Source organism: Allobosea sp. P4_H5 (assembly GCF_056400825.1). Classification (NCBI taxonomy): domain Bacteria; kingdom Pseudomonadati; phylum Pseudomonadota; class Alphaproteobacteria; order Hyphomicrobiales; family Alloboseaceae; genus Allobosea; species Allobosea sp. P4_H5. Next base: position 3,596 of record NZ_JBFUKM010000014.1, read on the forward strand.
CGGCGATCGAACCAACGCGCGTCAGCTGCGTCGTCGCCAGCAACAAGCTGAGGTCGATTGCCGGAAACCCAGATCCTGATCACGACAGCTCCGCTAACAATTCTGCTCCGCGGATCGCGCTCGGGAGCGTCGAAGGCAACCGGTCGCTCGACCGATTGGATCAGGTCGGCGGCAACCAAATCGACGCCGGCCTCCTCTTTGAACTCGCGCAGCGCGCACTTCAGGAAGGTTTCACCAGGGTCCAAAAATCCGCCCGGAAGTGCCCACATACCACTCGACGTGCGTTGGGCGAGCGCGATTTCATTCCCTCGCACCACGACCGCGTCGGCGGTGAGGTGAGGCCCTTGCCATAGCGAGCCTCATATGCGGGATCGGGCATAGCTGGTTCCATCGGTTTCGAGAAATCGCATTGCCGGTAGCAAGGGGGCTTACGCGCCTAGAATGTTCAAAGCGCCTTCATACTTGGCCAGAAGCTTTTCGCGCTTGCGCGGCGGCAGCTTGGCCATGCGTGTACGGTCCAAGTTGTCCTGAAGGTCAGCAATCTTGACCGGCCGGGCAAGTTCGTTCGCCACGGCCCGCAATATGAAGTCGCTGTAGGGCTCGCCGTCATTGCGGGGGAGCGCTTCGATCGCCGCCACGATCGGGGCCGAAAACCCCTGATCGCGCGGGTCATCAGCGGTCACAGCGCTGTCTTCGATGACATCGTGAAGCACGGCGATAACGGCGCGGTCTTCGTCCCCACCGCGGATGAATCCGAGAGCAACGCGGAGCGAGTGTGAAATATACGGCGACCCAGCCTTGTCCGTCTGCCCAGCGTGGGCCTCGGCCGCGATTTCGATCGCGCGTTCTAGAGTGCTCTTCCCCTGTCGCCTTCGATGAGCGCGAGGATAGCCGCTGACTTCCATTCGAAAGCCTGCCGTGCTCCGGCATTCCAAGCCCTGCCTTCAGCCGTTTCTGCTTTCGGCCTTCGTATCCAGATGGTGATCAGCTCTTCTACGTCAGAGGTTGCAAGGGCTGCACGCAGGCCTTCGAGTCGGCCGAACATTCGCGCTTCGCGTACCAATCTCTCGCAAGTAGTGGCGCTGACGGTGCCCCGATCACGCATCGCTCGCCTCCTGGTCAGATTGTAGAGCGTCGGCCTATGCGCTCGCGTCCCGATCCGCTTGGAATGCCCAGTGAAGGACAACGGCATATGCGACCAGATTGACTATCGTCCGGGAGAACTTTCGCAGGGCAGGCATGGACAGCTCCAAAGCGGCTGGTTAGGCCAGCGTTCGCAGCAATCAACTGGAGTGCCCGTTCCTCAGTTCCCTTCAGAGTGGAAGACCGTCCAAAGATTGGCTCGCGTTCGAGACGGGGACGGAAAGACGCAGCAGGGATGGCGGACCATATCGGCGAATCTACACCCGAGCCGGTCACTCAAGCTGGGCAAATTTGAAGCCTGGGTTGCGCCACAAGCTGACTCTCGGCACTTGCCCACAAGCGGACTTTCATCGCGATCTGGCTGCCGCGTCACCTGCGATCGGCATTCAAAGCCGAGGTGAACTCGCGTGCGAGGCTGATAAATTCCTTGAACGCGGCGGACGGATTCTTGCGCCCGGGATAATAGAGGCACAAGGGCGCCACGGGCTTCATCCAGTCTTCGAGGACGCGGATCAGGCGGCAGGTTGTGATGTCTTCACGGACGTCCGACTCCATGAATAGACCCAGGCCGATCCCGCGCAGGACGGCGGTCCGCGAAAGGCTGGCCTCGTCGAGGGTGATGGGGCCTTGCACGTCGATCTGGACAGGCTCGCCGTCTTTCTCGAAGTGCCACTTGTAGATGCCGCCATTTGGCAGCCGTATGCGGATGCAGGTGTGATTGAGCAGATCGAGCGGCACCTGTGGTCTGCCGTGCGCTTCGAGATACGTTGGTGAAGCCACAACGACGTAGGATCGTGCCTGACCAATCGGAACAGCGATCATGTCGCTGGGCACGAAATCCGCGCTTCTGACGCCGAGATCAAAGCCGTCGGCCACCACATCGAGCAAGCGCCCCTCGGTCACAAGGTCGATGTGAACCTGCGGATATCGGCGCAGATACTCCAATACGAGCGGCTCTAGGATCTCCCGAGCTGCTGTCGGGAAGGCATTGATCCTGATCGTCCCGGACGGCACCTCCTGTTGAGACATCGCGCTGTCCATGGCGCTGTGGATATCGACCAACGCGGGACCAATCTGCTCGACGAAGTTCCGCCCCGCATCCGTGAGCGAAACGCTTCGGGTCGTGCGATTGAACAAGCGCACGCCGAGTTGCTTCTCGAACTTCGCAATGAGGTTGCTCAAAGCCGTCGTGGAAATCTGCAGTTCGACGGCCGCTGCCCGGAACGATTTGCGGCGCGCAACGGCCATGACGGCGTCGAGCTCGATGAGGTTATGGCCGATCATTGTCCCGGATTTCGCGACGTTTCATCCCGTTTTATCCCGATTATCAACTTCGTTGTCCATCGCTAAGTTGATGTCCGTGGAAGCAACCGCATAGGAAAGATCTCAACAGATCAGCCGGTGCCAGATCTGCCGACTTCAATATATGAGGATGGTAAGAATGTCTTTTGAACTGCCTTCACCGATCGCGCGGTACTTTACCGCAGACCTCGATCCGAATCCTCAAGCGATGGCCGATTGCTTTTCGGACGCCGCTACTGTCCGGGACGAGAACCACGTCCACACTGGCCGGGACGAAATCCGTCAGTGGAAAGTGGACTACTCGAAGAAATTCACCGCGACGTCGACGCCGATCGCGATCGAACGTGAGCGCGGCCGCACCGTCGTGACGTGCCACGTCGAGGGAAACTTCCCGGGCAGCCCGATCGACCTGCGGTATTTCTTCCGCCTGGAAGGCGACGAGATCGGCGAGCTGGAGATCACCCTGTGAATCCGTTCATCAGCCTCGAAGGCAAGCGGGCGCTTGTGACGTCCGGTACACGTGGCGCAGGCGCCGCGACCGTCAAGCTCTTTAGCGAGTTGGGCGCGAAGGTCCTGACCAGCGCCAGGTCGAAGCCGGAGGATCTGCCGGCCGAGATTTTCGTCGGTGTCGATCTCACGACGCCGGAGGGCTGCGCGCAGCTGGCACAGGCCGTTCGGGAGCGTTTGGGCGGCATCGACATCATCGTGCACATGCTAGGCGGCTCCTCCGCCCCGGCAGGAGGGTATGAGGCCCTCACGGACGAGGAATGGCGGAAGGAGCTCGACCTCAACCTGATGCCGGCTATTCGCCTCGATCGCGAACTGGTGCCGGCGATGACGGCACAAGGCAGCGGTGTCGTCGTCCACGTCACCTCGATCCAGCGCGTTATGCCGCTGCCGGAAGCGACAATCGGTTATGCCGCCGCGAAGGCCGCACTCGCTTCTTACAGTAAGAGCCTTTCGAAGCTGGTCTCTCCCAAAGGGGTGCGGGTCGTCCGTGTCTCGCCCGGGTGGATTGCTACTGAGGGCTCTGTTCACTTCGCCGAGCGCCTCGCGGAGCAACAGGGCGTCAGCGTCGAGGCGAGCACGAAGATGATCATGGATTCCCTCGGCGGCATTCCGATCGGCCGCCCGGCCAGCACCGACGAAGTCGCGAGCCTGATCGCTTTCGTCGCCTCGGACCGAGCGGGAAGCATCACCGGGACCGAATACGTCATCGATGGCGGGACGGTGCCGACGGTCTAAGAGGCCTCCGCGCTCACCGTCAGCCCTTGGGGTCGGGGTCCATTCCCGGATCTCCCACGCCTAAGGCGCCGGTATGGGCGTAGATCGCATCGCGAAGTTGCCGGACCAGCTGGTTGAGCCTCCCAAGGTCGCTGACCGTCTGGCCGGACGCTTCGAGCAGATTTGCGTTCAGGCAGCCGGCACGAAAGCGAAGAGCGTCACCTTCCGGAGTGAGCGCGATAATGACCTGGCGCTCATTCTCGGGATTGCGGGTGCGGCGCAACAGCCCGGCCGCTTCCATTCTCTTCAGTAGTGGCGTCAGCGTGCTGGATTCCAGGGCCAGCTGCTGCGCGATGCCGCCGACGGTCTGAGCGTCCTCACGCCAGAGGACATTGAGCACGAGATACTGCGGATAGGTCAGCCCCAGACCATCCAGCAAGGGCTTATAGGCCCGCTGGATCGCGATCTCCGCGGAGTAGATCGAGAAGCAGAGCTGGTCCTCCAGCGGCACTGGCGGGGCTGTGGTGGCGTCGGTCATCGGCAGGCCTTTCACTGCGGCTCACGGAACCGTGATCTCGAAAACATATATCGCGACAAATGTTAGATTGACAAGCACGGCCATAACCGGCACATCTATTATCACAATAACAGTTATTGCGATATTAAACGAAGGAACGCTGTCATGAACAAGTCCATTCGCAACACCCTTCTCGGCGCAGCCGCCATCGGCGCCATGTCGCAGGCCGCTCTCGCCCAGCCGGCGAACACGGCGCAGCCTGCCAAGAATGTCGTTCTGGTCCACGGCGCTTTTGCCGACGGATCGGGATGGCGCGGCGTCTACGACCTGCTGACGGCTCGCGGCTACCGCGTGACGATCGTCCAGAACCCGCTGACCTCGCTCGAAGACGACGTCGCGGCCACCAAGCGGGCACTCGACCGGCAGGACGGCCCCACGATCCTCGTCGGCCATTCCTGGGGCGGCACCGTCATCACCGAAGCGGGCGTCGATCCGAAGGTCACCGGTCTTGTCTACGTCTCGGCTTTGTCTCCGGATGCCGGCGAGACCACGGCCCAGCAGTATGAGGGGTTTGCCCCGGCGACCGAGTTCGTCCTCGACAAGGCGCAGGATGGTTTCGCCTTCGTCGACCGCGCCAAGTTCAAGGCTGGTTTCGCACACGATGTCTCCGATGCGGATGTCGCCTTCATGCGGGACTCGCAGGTGCCGATCAACCTGTCGGCCTTCGGCACCAAGCTGAAGAACGCCGCCTGGCGCACTAAGCCGAGCTGGTCCGTCATCGCCAGCGAGGACAAGGCCTTCGATCAGGCGATGCTTGATCACATGGCCAAGCGCATGGGCGCCAAGGTCACAAAGGTCTCGGCCAGCCATGCCCTCTTCATGACCCAGCCCAAGGTCGTGGCCGATGTTATCGACCAGGCCGCTCGCCAGGCAGCGTCCGCCGCGAAGTAACGGCCAGCCGTATCGCGGCTCCCGAAACGGCCCAGCGCCGAACTGGAAAGATCGAACGATGACTGACACCTCAGCCCCCGGCCATGCCGGGGGCTTCGAACGACGCGCACGCCAAAACGAGGCGGAGCGCAGAGCCAACCTCAAGACCACCTACGACTTCATCGTCTGCGGCGCCGGTTCGTCGGGATCGGTGGTTGCGCGCCGCCTGGCCGAAAACCCGGCTTGTAGCGTCCTTCTGATCGAGGCCGGGCCCGACGACGAAGCGGAGTCCGTGCTGGATCCCGCTCTGTGGCCCACCAATCTCGGCACCGATCGCGACTGGGGATTCCAGGCCGAGCCGAATCCGCATCTCGATGGTCGAGCCCTCTCGATGTCGATGGGCAAGGGCCTCGGAGGCGGTTCCAGCGTGAACGTCATGGTCTGGGCCCGCGGCCACCGCAGCGACTGGGACCATTTTGCGGCGGAGACAGGCGATCCAGCTTGGAACTACGCCTCGGTGCTCGACATTTATCGTCGGATCGAGAACTGGCAGGGCCAGCCGGATGCCAAATACCGCGGCACTACCGGCCCGGTCTGGGTTCAGCCCGCAAAGGACCCAAGCCCCATCGCCGGCGCCCTCCTGGATGCAGCGGAGGGTCTTGGTATCCCCCGCTTCGATCATCCCAATGGTGAGATGATGGAAGGCATCGGCGGGGTTGCCTATGCCGACATGCTCGTTCGCGAGGGACGAAGACACTCCCTGTACCGAGCCTATGTTCGGCCGATTGCCGATCGTGCGAACCTGACGATCCTCACTGGAACGAGCGTTCGACGCGTGCTGTTCGACGGGCGCCGCGCCATCGGTGTGGAGATCGAACGAGCCGGCTCGATCTCATCGATCAAGGCAAGCACCGAGGTCGTGATCTCGACGGGCGCGATCAATACGCCCAAGCTGCTGATGCTGTCCGGGGTGGGCGATCGTGACGAACTGGCACGGCTCGGCATACCCGTCGTCCAGCACCTTCCCGGCGTCGGCCGCAATCTGCAGGATCACGTCTCGTTCGGATGTACGTGGGAGTACCGTGAGCCGCTTGCGCCGCGCAACAGCGGCAGCGAGGCGACGCTCTACTGGAAGAGCTGGCCCGACCTCACCGCGCCGGATCTGCTCTTCTGCCAGGTGGAGTTCCCGGTTCCGAGCGAGCGGACGGCGCAACTGGGCGTGCCAGCCCATGGCTGGACGATGTTTGCGGGGCTCGCCCAGCCCCATAGTCGCGGTCGGATATGCCTGACGTCGGCAGATCCAACTGACAAGCCTGTCGTTGACGCCAACATGCTGTCGGATCCGCGCGACCTGGAAGCGGCTCGGGCTTGTGTGAAGCTTTGCCGCGAGATTGGCAGCAGCGACGCATTCAGGCCGTTCGTCAGCGCCGAACGTATCCCTGGAACCGGTCGTCAGATCGACGATGCGTTCATCCGAGATGCGGCGGTGACCTACTGGCATCAGTGCGGCACCGCAAAAATGGGCTCGGATGACATGTCGGTGGTCGATGCCAAGCTCGCGGTGCACGGGATCGCCGGCCTGCGGATCGCCGATGGCTCGGTGCTGCCGCGTGTCACGACCGGCAACACCCAGGCTCCTTGCGCCATCGTTGGCGAGCGAGCCGCCGATCTCATACGACGGCAGTACCGGCTGTAAGCCAAGCCTTCTAACCCATACATGCTGAAGCGCGCTGACCGCGCTTCAGCAATCACTGCATGGCGGTGAGGCGCATAGCCGAGTGACTGGAATGCGCGGGCGCGAGCGTAATTCTGGCTCACGCCCTTCGCATCCACCAGAGCTATGCCGCTTGCCGTGAGCGTTTTGACCTTTTCGTCGCCAAGAAACAAATCCAGGCCTCGGAGAAGGCCGGCTTCGCTCGCGCCCTCACAGACTACTACTGTGGGGGCGAGGAAGGCCTCAGGATAAAGCCGCATCGTACCCTGGACGCCTTCATCGGATCCAACGACCGCGATCAAGTGCTCCTTTTCGAGTTTGCGAACGACATGGAGCTGATCGCCACGCAACTCGCGGAGCGTAACCGGCGAATGCGTGGTGATGAATGCCTGGATAGGAGGTTGCTCCTCCTTCGCGCCAATAGAGCCGAGAAGGCGGACGATCCGGTGTGGTTCGAGCCCATGTTCGAGTTCATCAATCAAAAGGATGCTCGACTGTGCTGACGCCCGACGTTGAAGCCCCGCCAGTAATAGGGGCGTCGATCCGGTTCCAAGAGCACGCAAAGGCACCCCGTCTGCGTCGTGAAGCGCGATCGTTCCCCCAGTGAACGAGACCGAGTGGGCATCCAGCGTCGCCTTGATGCCGTCGCTCAGAGAAATGCCGAGCTCCTTCGCTGTCTCTTCGACTAGGCGAAGCGTCCCTCCCAGCTGGCTGTCAGCAACATCTCCAAATACGGAACGAGCTGTGCGCGCAGCCTCCGCCAACGCGGCAGTCATATCGGGGCGTTCGTCGGACAACCGATTCAGGATGGAACCGCGGCGCCAAGCCAAATTGTGATCAGCGAGAGCCCCCACCCTCGTCGGAGCAATTCGAGCGCGGTCGGACCAGGTCAGGAACCGTGACTGGCCAGCCGCCTCTGCCCTTTCCGAAAACAGCGTCCAAACCGGGTCCAAGTCGCTCTGTACAGTCAATCGCACACTGAGGACGGTTTCAGATTGCGTCTCCGGCTCGTCCTCAACGATTCCCTTCGCAGTGAATCCGCGCAGATAGCTGCCATAGGTCTCTAGGCTTTTGAGGGAATCATCCAGCTCGCCCACCGTCACCGTGATGGTGATAGGTTTGGATACATCAAGAAGATGGAAATCGGCGTCTGTGACCTGGAGAACGACGAACCCCAATGCAGTAATCGATCGCATCCAGAATCGACGACTTGCCAGCGTCTCCTGGGCCGATGAGACAATTTATCCCGTGGGAGGGATTCCAACGCAACTTCTGCACGCAACGGAAGTTATCAGTCTCAACCCGCCGAATCCGAGCCATCGCCTCTCCACCCAACTACGGTTGCTGCAATAGGCTGGCGTGTGTCCAACCCCAGGCAGCAGTGTCGCCAATCTTGATCCAGCCGCCGCGTTTCTCGAACACGCTGACAGTGGTTCCAGTTGGCACGACCTTCAATGATGCGGCGGATCGATCCGGGCCAGCTCGGACGTTCGCGGTCTGCTTGACTACCATCTTCTCGATTGCGGTCGGCGCTGTCGGAGCGGGAGCGGGTTCTGAAACTGGTATGGGCGCAGGCGCCCCTGCCGACGGAATTAGAGCAACCTGGGGCGGCGTGGAGACAGGCGCTGAACTGATGCTCGGCCGTTCGGCACTTATTGTCGACGCAGCCGGCGCCGACGACATTACGGCCAGCGGGGCAGAAGTTGGCTTCGGCCGGACAAGATTTGAGACTGGGCCGTAAGCGATCAGTCCGGCAAGCAGCGCCGGGATAGCAATCACTTCGTAGGCGCCCAACACCTTCGGCAAGGCCGGCAGCAATGCGCGAGCATCCTTCTGCGGCCCCTCACTCGTAGCCGCTGACCCAACGACCGATTTCGAGCCCTTTGCCTGACGTCGAAGTGCGTCTTGGAAGCTAGAAATCGCATTCCCGAATGCCAGAGCCGAGCCGCAGTGGCTGGCATTGTACGCTTCTTCGACCCCGTTCCTGGTTTTGAATCTGATCTCGCCGTAGAGAGCGATCGGGATCTGGAAGTTCTGTGAAAACCGGCGGTCGGGCGATCCGTCCTTGTTCGACCTGTGCCACGCGTGCCCGACTATCTCGGCGTCAGGCGGGACTGTTTCACGCTCGATAAAGCGGCAGCCGTAGGTCTCGACGGTGAGGTCGCGAAGGTCGATGAGGGCGTAATCGCTGCTCGCCTTGTCCCTGATGAGCATGAAGCCAGGAAAGATGTCGAGATCGCCACCGTTGGCGTTTTCAAAACGGTGCCCGCCGCCAGGAGTTGCGACGATGCCGTCGATGACTGTCCTCAAACCGACAGACGTGCGCGTGATGGATTCGTGAGCGGCGGACCGGGTACGGAAGCGATCGACAGCGACGGATGATGTGACGTCCCAGAATTTCGCGGTCTGCGAGAGCCGATCGAACGTCTTTCTCACTTCCGCCCACGCCGACCAGGTCTGGTGGTCGAGATCGATCTCCACCTTGATCTCTGTCGCCATGATCGCTGCGGCGACCTTCAAGGCTTCCTCTTCCGCTTCCTCGAAAGCAGCGCGCACCGCCGGGATCGAGGACTTCATCATTACGCGAAGCGGCAGCTGTTCGCGGCGTCGCAGTTTCCGCCACGCGCGGCGTCGATCTGCAACCGCCTCGGTCATATCCGCCTGGAGCAAAGCCTTCTGGTGCGCGGCATCGTTGATCAGCTTCTTGAGGCCCTCGAGGTCAGGACTGGTCAGGCTTGCCACCTCGGCGCTCTTGATCTCCCCGACCAATGGCCCTGGCTGCGTCTCAGTCTCGGGACGCGTCGGCTCGGATGGTGCCGCTGGGTCCAGATAGATTTCAGCGTGGGGCGACGTACGTTTGGCGGGGCGCGGTGAACTTAGATTGTGAGAGTAGGAAATGCCGGTGCCGGGCAGGCCCATGGTCAGACGGCTGCCGCGCGGACCGATGTTGATCATCGCTCCCGGCACACCTGCGCTTACGCTCACGCCGCTGAGGCTGAAGTTCACCCTGACGCCGGGAAAGAGACGAACGGAACGCCGAAACCTGAATCCCATGATGCCCCCTTTTCGCCGTCCCGATCAGGCCGCCGCGGCAGCCGAGCTAGAGGGTTGGGGAATTTCTGGAATTCTCGGCTGGCTTCGAAGGCGCCTGCTGCTCCTTCAGGTTCTTCCCGATCAGATCGCCGCGTGACCGTATTACGTAAGCCGTGACCACGTCGCGGACACGATCCTCCGCGATCTTTCGTACCAGCGAGCGATCAGACGGCCCACCCGACTCGTTCTCCACCAGTTCGGTGGTGACTTTCACCAGCGCATCGATGTCGTTTTGGCAGAAGATCATGGCCGCCTTCGCGACAACCTCCGCCTTCTCATCGGTTAGGAGCATAGTCGCTCCTTCCTTGCCGATGCAGGCGAGCGTCTTCGACCGAATAAGCTCCCGGGTCCTTTCCAGGAGTTCGGTCCGTTCGGCACGAGCTGCCTTGGCACGGGTCTCGGCCTCGATCCGTTCGGCTTCAGCACGCGCAGTCGCAGCTTCTCGGTCGGCTTTTTCCTTCTCCAGCCTTGCCTGCCGATCTGCGCGTTCCCGCTCCTCATGGGCATGCCGCTCAGCGGTCCTGCGCTCAGCGTCCGCTCGGGAGGTGGCGATCTGGCTGGCCAGCCGCACACGCACGGCCCGCTCCAGATCGGTGAGGTATGGACCGGTATAGAAGGCTTGACCGCCGAAGCCATAGATCGCGTCGTGGGTCGAAATCATCACTGAAATCGACTGCGAGCAAGTCGACAGCGCGCGATTGATAAGCGGCTGAAAGCTGTCGTATGCGACCGCACCGTCAAATCCATCGTCACGGCGGACAACCGCGGCTACGCAATCTGTGGCTGCACGAACATAAGGGACGTGCTGCTTACGCTTTTGTGCTTCTGACTGCGCTGGGGTCTGTGCCGAGGCCGGCAAAGCCGATACCACCAATACACCGATCACAAGAAACGTACGCATAGACCTTCCCCCAGAGCGTGTGTTTTACCAATCCTTAACTGCAAGTCGAGTCGGACCTTTGGCTTCGGTTAAGACCGTCGGAATGATCTCGGTGGAGCGTTCCGGGCGGCCGTGAGCGCTTGGTTCGAACCGGGTACGCCGACACGTCCTCAAGCGGAATTTTCCGATTAGGACATTCCCTACGTCGGCCGATGGGCCAGTCCCGCTCTAGCGATCAAAGGGCTAGTTTGGCGGTAAAAGGGCTAGCTAGACAGCCCGAAACCGGACACTCCGGATGTCGGCAAGGGGCCAACTCCGGCCGCCGGTACCTCCCGGCTTGTATGTCCGAGATGGGTGGGGAGCGGACCGTGCGACGGCCAGCGGCCAATGTCCGTAAGCGGTCGAGAAAAGGCATCCCTGCGGCTGCGGCTTGGCATGATCGAATGTAGGTTGTTTTCCTGGCTCAAAGCGAAAGCTAGGAGAGGCCTTTGACTGCAGGTGGAACGGATGTCTCGGCGGCACTGGCCAAGATCGCGGCGGCAATACCCCATCGCAGCGACCTGTTTGAAAAATGGCAAACGGAAATAGCTTCCGATCGGCTTCATGGGCTTCAATACAGCGCGCCTATAACAATCAAGAATGCGCTCTTGCACGCAGCCTCATTGGGCTTGCTGGACGCGGCAGCCGCCGAACGGCTGGCGGCCGAGCTCAATTGCAAGCCCCTGGCAGGCAAACCCGACATCGCCAAATTCGACCCCCGTGATGACGCGTATTGGTCTCTGCCTATGGCGATGGCTTGGGTGATGTCCCTCGATTGGAAACAGGTTGCGCAGCAAAAGTTGGACTACAGGACGGCTCACGAAGATTGGTATTGCGAGTCGAATGTTGGACTGCCGAAGGACGGGCGGTTGAACGGATACATCATCGATGCGAGCTGGCAGATCAGAAATTTGGGGCCGGCCGCGATCGACCGGTTGCTGTTAGGAGACAGCTTCGACACCGTGCAGTCAGTCCACCGCGCCAGGGTGATGACCGCGCCGGAGGCGAAGCGTGCATTGTGGCGCGCGCTTCAGGAACAGCGGCTGACGGCATCCGGTCGCCAGGACGGGGCGCGTAAGCCTATCTCCGCTTTTCTATGGCAAGATCTTCTGCCCTTTCAAGATGGCCGCGAAGCACCGGAGTATCTGCGGGAGGGCTCTCGTGGGCCGAGATGGGACGATGTGACCGTCAGCCGAGATGACGTCCTGCGGGAGTGGCCGCCTAGTCCTAACGAAGCTCCGCAGGAGAAGTCGCAGGTAGAGAATTGGCACCGGTTTGCCTCTTTGCCGCTTGCGCCATGGCTTCCGCTGGAAGTCGTTTTGAGCTTTGTGCAGGACGGATGGGCGCTGCATCCCTCAAATACGGCGTTGAGCGAGTTTGTGGTGCCCAGCGGCGAAGATGGCGAGTGGCGACGAAAAGGGGCGTTGCTGGCGCACCAGCCGCTCGGCACAAGTAATTATGACGACCCTGTCATTGATCTGTTCAACATGGCGCTCACGCGCGCTGGCCTTGAAGAGCGCGTCAGATTTCGTGGCGTCCCCTGCGGCGGCGTCGCCACGGATATCCGGGACATACCGTCAAGCTACTTTGTCGAGATGCGGATTTTTGGGCCTATCCCGGTCCATAATCCGACGATTGGCGGCATGGCGGAAGGCGCCCGTCGCCAACAACACTGGGAAAGCGTCACCGTCGAGCGGCTGGGCTTCCTCAGATGGCTGGGGAACGAATATCCAGCTATAGCGCGCCTGCACCGCGACTATGCGCCTGTGGCTATGCCCTGGGCGTCCGATATCGTGCGGGAATTCATCGCTGGTGCGGCCAAGCGAATAACAGGTGCTCCCGGCCCAATAGCGATAGCGGACGCAGCCGCCTGGCTGGCATGGGGCGGAAAGGAACCGCCCATCGATTACCTCGAAAGGGCTATGGTGGAGGCGCTAAGGACGACCGCCGCCAGCTTATTAGACAGGATCGCCATTGGTTCGCTCGACGCTTTCGGCTCGAAAAGGGGGCGGGCGCCGCAGCGACTGGAGCCGCGATGGTTTCGCGACCTGCCGATCATTTTCGATGTCGACGGCCGTGCCACACCGCTAGCCTATATCCTCGGCGAGAAAGGCGTCTGGTTTGACCTGCTGCGAAGCGCCCTGGAGTTGGGCCGGTCGGAGTCTGGCTGGCCTCATGAAACCACTTTCGAGAACGTGACCGTCAATTCGACCGACATTGCGTCACTGCTGCCAAACAAGTCGGTGAAGCGCGCCGCTGAAGCTGCAGCTGACGACGAGCAGGGAACCGATGGTGAGCGAGCGGTGCGCCTGGCGGTCAAGGAGCTTTGGCCGGACGGTGTCCCTGCTGGCATGACCAACAAAGTTAGGGATGGGAAGATCAACGATTGGGCGCGAGCCCATGGCCTTGGCCGCAAGTTCTCGTCCAGCACCATCCAACGCGCATTGCGCACAACCCGTTAGATTATCATCAAATCGCGTTATTAGGCGTCAAACGGCGTCATTATTCGTCAAACGGTTCCGCCAACAGCCGGTTCGTCGCATCGCTCCATTCACGTCCGCCGGTGCTCATGCGGATGCGAATGGAGAAACACCAATGCCCGACATCGATCGCCTGATCCCCGTCACCGATGCCTTCGCCATGGTCGGCATGCGCCGCACCAAGGGTTATGCCGAGGTGACCGCAGGCCGGCTAGCCGTCATCCGCAACGGCCGCCGCACCTTCATCCGCGCCAGCGAGGTGCAGCGCTATATCGACAACCTGGCTGCCGCCATCATGCCGCAGCAAGGGCGCTGATCGATGTCCCGTCGCGGCGCTACGCTACGCGGCATCAGCAAATACCAATCCTATTCGATCCCGGAAGTGGCGCGCGCGCTGCACAAGTGTCGGGGCACGGTGGAACGCTGGATCAAGGCCGGGCTTCCGGTCATGGCGGAGAAAAAGCCGCATCTGGTGCATGGCGCCGACGTGATTGCGTTCCATGCCGCGCGGAGGGCGGTGAAGCAGAAATGCCGCCTGCCCGAATGCTACTGTTTCCCTTGCCGAAAGCCTCGCGAGCCGGCCGGCGGAGTGGCGGACCTCCATGTTGGTTCGGGATCCACCGGCAACCTCCATGCCCTGTGCTGTGTGTGCCTGGGGCCGATGCACAAACGGGTATCCCTGACGAGATTGGACGAGCTTCGCGCCGTTCTGGACGTGGCGATCAGGCAGGCTCCCGCGCGCATAGGTGAGTGAAGCGTGCCCTGTCCGAATGTCGCATTCCCGGCGAAAGGAACACCGATGCGAAAGCGCAACCCGAAAAACGAGCGCATCAAGCGCGATTACCTGATCTATCTGTCCGAAGCGCAGGGCCGGTCGCGGGCGACGCAGGATCAGGCGATGGCCGCCATCGCCGCCTTCGAAACCTCGACCGGGCACAAGGACTTCGCACTGTTCCATATCGAGCAGGCGCGCGGGTTCAAACGCCAGTTCTCCGAACTGCGCCATCCCGAAACCAAAGCGCCGCTGGCGACGGCGACGATCCATGCCCGGCTGATGGCCGTGAAGGCGTTCTTTTACTGGCTTGTCGGACGGCAGGGTTATCGCCGCCTGAGTTATGGCGATGTCGAGTATTTCAATCCCTCGACGAAGGACGCCCGCATCGCCACGGCCAAGCGCGAGCGGGCTGCGCCGAGCGTCGCCGTGGTCCTGCGTGTCGTGGACGAAATGCCGGCAGAGACCGACATCCAGCAGCGCGACCGTGCGCTGATCGCCTTCGCGCTCGTGAGCGGAGCGCGTGACAACGCCATCGCCAGCTTCCGCCTGAAGCATGTGGACCTGGTGGCGCGGACGATCGCGCACGAGCCGCGCGACGGCGTGCGGACCAAGTTCAGCAAGACCTACACGACATGGTTTTTCCCGGTCGGCGGCGATCTTGAATCGATCATTGCCGGCTGGCACGCCCATCTGCGGACGGTGCTTCTTTTCGGGCCGGACGATCCGCTATTTCCGGCGACGGAGTTGGGTATCGGGGCCGATGGCGGCTTCCGACCCGCTGGCCTGAGCCGCCAGGGCTGGGCATCGGCCGAGCCGATCCGTCGCATCTTCCGCCAAGCGTTCGCGGCGGCCGGCTTACCCTACTGCAACCCACATTCACTGCGGAAGACGCTGGCGGCCTATCAGCATGAGGTCTGCGCGACGCTGGAGCAGCATAAGGCCTGGAGCCAGAACCTGGGGCACGAGAAACTCGACACCACCTTCACCTATTACGGCGAAGTGCCGAGGCGTCGCCAAGCCGAAATCTTCGCCGGGCTGCGCCCCGGTGGGGCTCGTAATCCCGGCGGAATGTCGGAAGATCAGATCAT
This sequence comes from Allobosea sp. P4_H5, assembly GCF_056400825.1. NCBI lineage: Bacteria > Pseudomonadati > Pseudomonadota > Alphaproteobacteria > Hyphomicrobiales > Alloboseaceae > Allobosea > Allobosea sp. P4_H5. Next base: position 18,781 of record NZ_JBFUKM010000014.1, read on the forward strand.
GACGGCGGCGGCGGAAATTTTGCGGCGTCGCGTGTCCTAAAAGCCGACGCTCGCGCTGATAGCCACCCCTTCAGTCCGGCTTGGTCGGCACCCGCAATATTTGATCCAAGGCTGGAAGCGACATCGGATCTATCCGGACTTCATTTTTGCCGTGCAACGCTGCGATGGTTCCGCTCGCCCTATCTGGATGCGACGTAGCGTCGCGATCGGAAAAGGCGGCGCGTTGCCTATTTTCCTGCCGATGGCTGTCAACAGCCGCGCAGAATGTTGGCCTTATCGTTGGCCTTTGGTAAAATCAAACGAAAAATAATTCATTGAAGTCCGTTGGTTGGTAAGATTATTTGGCTCCCTCTTGCGCACCATTTCCCAGCCAGAATTCGCTGACGTCTGCAAACCGGCCAAGACGGCCGGTTTTTTCGTGTTCGGCAGCCGCTGCTCTTCCTTGTGGCTGCGGAGAGCCGCAAAGAACGCTCGCTTTCCCGTTGGTCCTCTGAGCAAAGCTGACAGATTCGAGACCGGCAGATGGCTCGGCATCGCTGTCAGAGGCGCCAAATCCTCGGGCAGGACCGCGATGCACTCTTGCTGGAATTGCTCTAGGCGTCGGCGACGATAACGCGTCCGACCACGCTCGAAAGTGCAGCCAACGCCGGCAAGGTCTTCGCCTTCTTGTCCGTGACGATGGCGGAAATCCGATCGAGCTCGCAGAAGCGGAAGCGGCTGGTCACACCGATCTTCGAGTGATCGGCGATCAGGACGACGCCGGCCGAGTTGATGACCATGGCCCGGGCGATCTCGGCGGTGTGCTCGAAGAAATTGGTCGCCGCGCCTTTCATGTCGACCCCGAAGGGCGACAGCAGCGCCAGGTCGGCCTTGTAGCGGTAGATGTCGTTGATCGTCGATGCGCCGCCGGTCTCCGGCGGTTCATGGACGATCGTTCCGCCGAGAAGAAAGACGCGGCTGCCGGTCCTCTGCTGCGTCGATGCCATGGTCGTCGCAACCTGCAGGGAATTCGTCAGGATATTCAGCTCGGGAACGCTCTTCAGCTCCTCGGCCAGCGCCGCCGTCGTCGTGCCCCCGTCCAGGAACAGGGTCTGGCCACTCTTGATCAAGGTCATCGCCGCCAGGGCGATCGCGCGCTTTTCCTTCAGGCGGACGGTGGAGCGGGCGCCATAGGACGCGTCCTGCTCCGCAGGCATGCTGACCGCTCCGCCATGGACACGCCGCAGGCTGCCGTCCTGCTCCATCGCCACCAGATCGCGGCGGATCGACTCGTTGGAAACGCCGAACTCGTGGGCGAGCCTCTCGACCGAGACGCCGCCGAACGTGTCGAGAAGCGCGCGGATCCGCTGCTTTCTCTCGCCCTGCCACATGCGCTGCCGTCTCCTGCGAACCGGTTCATTTCATCTCTGGCAAGACCGCTGGCAAGAGCGGCGCAATACCGAGAGTAACAAATCGGTCAAAAATCCACATTGCCACATATATCCACAAATGCTAAGCCGTCTCCAGAAAATTCGGGGGATGGCGGATGCGTGCCGAAGACAATCAGGCGGAGTGGTTGGCGTTTGCGCTGCGGCTCGCGACGGAAAGCGGGGCGATCCTGCGTGAGACGGCTTCTGTTCGCCCGGATGTCGAGGTCAAATCCGACAGGAGCTTCGTCACGGCGCTCGACGCCCGCATCGAGCGGCGCATGCGCGAGATGCTCGCCGATCGTTTTCCCAGCCACGGCATCATCGGCGAGGAGGAGGCTCCCACCGATCTCGATGCCGATCTGGTCTGGGTACTTGATCCGATCGACGGCACCGCCGCCTTCATCGCCGGCCTGCCGGTCTACGGCACGCTGATCGCGCTGATGCGGGAAGGCGAGCCGATCCTCGGCATCATCGACCATCCGATCACCGGCGACCGTTGGATCGGCGTCAAGGGCAGCTCGACCACGCATAACGGCCGCCCTTGCCGCACGCGCAACTGCGGAGCGCTCCGCAATGCCATCCTGTCCGCCAGCAATCCCGATTTCTTCGAGGCGGAGGAGCTCGCGGCCCTGGACGCCATGCGCGCGGCCACGGCCTGGCGGATCTGGGGCGGAGCCTGCATGAGCTTCGGCCTGCTGGCGAGCGGGCGCACCGACGCGGCCTTCGACACGCGCCTGAAGCTCTGGGACTTCGCGCCCTTCCGCCCGATCATCGAGGGCGCCGGCGGCGTCGTCACCGATTGGGAAGGCCAGCCGATCGACCACAGGACGGGCAAGCGGATCATGGCTGCCGGCGATCCGGCCCGCCATCGCGAGATGCTGCGCCTCGTCGAGAGCGCCATGGGGCGCTGAGCCGATCATATCCGCTCCGAGACGGCGCCGATCCGCCGGAGCTTTCAGTTGAGAGGGGATGACGAGATGGGAATCGCGATCGAGAATCTGGCCGTCTCCTATGGTGGCCAACGGGTGATCGACGGGCTCGAGCTGACGATCGAGCCGGGCAGTTTCTTCACGCTGCTCGGTCCTTCCGGCTGCGGCAAGACCACGCTGCTGCGCACCATCGCCGGCTTCGTGCCGGCCGAGCGGGGGCACATGCGCTTCGGCGGCACGGAAGTGACGCATTTGCCGCCGCACCGGCGCGATATCGGCATGGTCTTCCAGGATTATGCGTTGTTTCCCGACAAGACCGTGTTCGACAACGTCGCCTACGGCCTGCGTGCCCGCAAACAGTCGGAAAGCGCGATCAAGCCCAAGGTCGAGGCGGCGCTGGAGCGCGTTGGTCTCGGCCATCTCGGCGCCCGCCATCCCGCCGCGCTCTCCGGCGGCCAGCGCCAGCGCGTCGCGCTGGCCCGCGCCCTCGTCATCCAGCCGAAAGTGCTGCTGATGGACGAGCCGCTCTCCAATCTCGACGCCAAGCTGCGCCTCCAGGTGCGCGAGACCATCGTCGAGCTCCAGCGCGAGGCCAAGATCACCACGGTCTTCGTCACCCATGACCGGGAAGAGGCGCTCGCCATGTCCGACCGGATCGGCGTGATGAAGCAGGGCCGGCTCGAGCAGGTCGGCACCCCCGCCCAGATCTACCGCGAGCCGCGCACCGGCTATGTCGCGGATTTCGTCGGCGGCGCCAATCTCGTCGAGATCGAGACGGCGGCGCGCCAGGCCGGCGAGACCAGTCCGCTCGCGCTCGACGGCGTCACCATCGCGGCGCGTGCCCCGGCAGCGGTTGCAGCCGGCCGCGCCATGCTGGTCGCCCGTCCGGAAGACATCCTGCTGGCCGAACCCGGGACGGCGGGCACGCTGCCCGGCAGGGTCGCGCACCGGCAATATCTCGGCGGCAAGACCAGCTACAAGGTCGCGCTCGACAGCGGCCGCGTGCTGGCTGTCGACCTGCAGAGTGGTGCGCATGACCGTTTCGAGCCCGGCGCCGCTGTCGGCCTCGGCCTCGATCCCGCCCGCACGCTGGTGCTCGCGTCATGAGCACGCAGTTCCGCTCGATCTGGTTCTGGTTCTCCGCGCTGGCGCTGGCGATCCTGGCCGTCTTCCTGCTCTATCCGCTGCTGAACGTGCTGACCGGCTCCATCGGCAGCGGCGGCCGCAACGGCTGGGTGACGCTGGCCGGCGATCCCAAGTACTTCGCCGCCATCGTCAACACCGTCGTGCTCGGCATCGCGGTGACCCTCACCACGACGCTGATCGGCGTGCCGCTCGCCTATTTCACGGCGCGCTTCGATTTCCCGGGCAAGGGCATCGTCGCGGTGCTGCCGCTGATCACGCTCGTCATTCCCGAGGTCATCGCCGCCCAGACCTGGCTGATGATGCTCGGCAACAACGGCTTCATCACCCGCTGGCTCGGCGGCCACGGCATCGACATGCCGAGCTTCTACGGCTGGCCCGGCCTGATCACGGTGATGACCTTCACCTACTACACCTACACCTATATCGGCACGCTCGCCGCCATCCGCGGCTTCGACGTCCAGCTCGAGGAAGCCGCGCAGAGCCTCGGCACCTCGCCGGCTCAGTCGCGTCTGAAGGTGATGCTGCCGGTGGTGTTGCCCTCGGTGCTGGCGAGCGCGCTGCTGGTCTTCACCCTGGTCGTCGGCAACTTCGCCACCGCCACCATTCTCGGCAGCCGCGTGCCGCTGCTCTCGGTGCTGACCTACCAGGCCGCCGTCGCCGAGGGTGGCTCCGATCCGGTGATGCAGTCGACGCTGGCCACCGTCTCGATCGCGCTGGTCATGATCGTGCTCTTCGTCCAGCGCTGGATCGTGGCGCGCGGCCGCCATGAGGTCACGCAAGGACGCGGCGCCCGCGCCGAGAGGCTGCGCGGCCTGCCCGGCCTCGCCATCGGCCTGTCCGCCGCGGTGCTGGTCATCGTCTCGCTGCTGCCGCTCGGCTCGATCGTCGTCGGCGCCTTCACAGTCTCGCGCGGCCCGGTGATGCGCTGGGGCGAGTGGACCACGGCCCATGTCGAGCGGCTCGTCAGGATCGCGCCCGATCCCGTGATCAACACGCTGCTCTATTCGGCCGCGGCGACCGCGATCGGCATCACCTTCAGCGCCATCGTCAGCTATCTGATCGTCAAGAAGCGCAACATCCTGACGCCGGCGCTCGACTATCTGACGGCGCTGCCGCTGGCCTTGTCCGGCACGATCATCGGCATCGGCCTGATCATGTCCTTCAACACCGGCTTCCTGCCACTGACCGGCACCGCCAGCATCATCGTGCTCGCCTATGTCGTGCGCCGGCTGCCCTTCGGCATCCGTAACTCGTCCTCGACGCTCTACAACATCCCCAATTCGATCGAGGAAGCCTCGATCAGCCTCGGCGTGCCGCCGGTGGCGACCTTCTTCAAGGTCGTGCTGCCGCTGATGCTGCCGGCCGTCGCCGCCGCGGCGGTCCTGACCTGGACGACCACGGTCGCCGAGCTCTCGGCCTCGATCATCGTCTATTCCGGCGGGCGAGAGACCATGCCGATCCAGATCTACAAGCTGATCGACTCCAACCTGATGGCATCGGCTTCGGCTTACGGCCTGGTGCTGGTCGCGGTGATCCTGATCCCGATCATCGTCGCGACCCGCGTCTTCAAGATCGACCTGTTCTCGTCGAAGGCCTGAACGGACAGCCAAGCCGGGCCGGCATCGCCTCGTCGCCCGGATCTCCCAAGGAAGGCGAAAGGAAAGGAACGACCATGACCCATCTCATCGATCGCCGCGCCGTGCTCGCAGGCCTTGCCGGCATGGCGGTGGCTCCCGCTTTCGCCCAGAGCGCGTCGGGCACCGTCGTGCTCTACACCTCCAACAACGCCCAGTCGGTCGATGCCGTGCTCGGCGTCGCCAAGGACAAGCAGCCGAACCTCAAGATCAGCACGATCACCGGCGGCTCGGGCCAGCTCCTGCGCCGCATCGAAGCCGAGTCCGCCAAGCCGCAGGCCGACATCTTCTGGAGCTCCAGCGCCAACACGCTGGGGGCCTTCAAGCAGCTGTTCGAAGCCTATGCCTCGCCGGCCGCAGCCGCCATTCCGGCCGCGCTGCGCCATCCCGAGAACCTCTGGACCGCCTCGAACGTCCATCTCGTCGTTGCGATGGTCAACAAGAACCAGCTCGGCGGCAAGCCGGCGCCCAAGACCTGGAAGGACCTGGTCGATCCGGCCTTCAAGGGCAAGATCATCATCGCCGACCCCACCAACAGCTCGACCGCCTTCACCATCCTCTGGGGCGTTGACAAGCTGATGGGGTCGGACGGGCTCAAGGCGCTCGCCGCCAACCTGACCGTCTCAAGCGCCGCCTCGACCGTGCTGCGCGCCGTTGGCCAGGGCGAATATGCCATCGGCCTCACCTTCGAGTCGAACGCCTATGCCTATGTCGCCGGCGGCCAGCGCGAGATCTCGCTGCTCTACCCAGCTGAAGGTACCTTCTCGACGCCGGAGTTCCAGGTGCTGGTCAAGAGCGCGCCGGCGGGCGCTGCAGCCAGGGCCGCCTATGACCTGATGCTGTCGAAGGAAGCCCAGATCGCGCTGCTGGAGAACGCCTTCCGCCGGCCGAGCCGCAGTGACATCGACGTCTCCAAGCATGTCGAGCTGCCCGCTATGGAAAGCGTCAAGGTCTTCGCCATCGACGAGGACGAGGCGGCCGCCAAGCGCGACGAATTCCTCAAGCGCTGGCAGTCCTACGCTACCGCCGCGAAGTAGCTCGCCTTCCGGAACGGTCCGGCCGCCCATCGGCCCGAAGTCGCCTTCTGCTTGCGGCTGGGCGCCTCGTCTACCAGCGCAGGAGCCGCGGGAAGGTCAGCGCACCGGTCCCGGTGACCGCCGCGATCGCGATCGTGTACCAGGTCGCCAGGAACGGCGCCGTGTCGTCCGGGCAATGCAGGCTGTAGGCGAGGGTTGCAAGTCCGGCGGAAGCGAGGCCGGCGCAGGCTCCCGTCAGCCGCCCGTCGACAGGCGCACCGCGGCGTGCGAGCCCGTAGAGGACGACGAGCGGGCCCAGCGCGTAGAGCGGCACCGCAATGAGGCAGGCGCGCCAATAGCGGCCGAAGATCAGCGCGCTCCACTGCTCAGCGGGCGCCTGGGCGAGCGTGGCCAGCGCCCAGGCCGCGACCAACGCGACCGGGAGAACAACCAGCGGCAGCTTTGGGCCCGGCTTCAGCCCCGGCCGCAGGCTGCGCTGGAACAGCACGAGCGCGATGCCGGCGACGCTGGCGCCGAGCAGCGCCTTGGCAATCACGGGAGACGTCGACCAGGCGCCGGCGAGATCCGGGCGCGGCCCCAGGACGATCAGGACGAGCAGGACGGTGAGCGCCAGCGCCGCCAGCGCGCAGAGCCAGGTGGCCCGGCGCAGCCAACCGGTGTCCACCGGGCGGTGGCCCGCGGTCATCATGGCGATCAGCTCATCGGTCTGCATGGTTGGCTAGGTCCGTTCGGCAGGGAATTCGCTCGGGATCGTCGAAAGGTTACGCACCGCAGTGTCGCTCATCCCGGCCGCTCCCCGCGCCGGGAGAGGAACTTGGCCATGGCCTGCAATCCGCGATGGATCGCGACCTTGGCCGCCGTCTCGGTCATGCCTGCGGCGCGGGCGGCTTCGGCCACGCTTGCCCCCTGGAGCTTGACCTTGTCGATCAGGGCGCGCGTGCGCCCCGGCAGTGCCGCCATGGCGCGCTCCAGATCGAGCTTCGCCTCCGACGCCGCACCATCGGCCTGCCCGGCGAGCTGGTAGGCCTCGTCGTCGAGCGGCAGGTTGGCGACATGGCGGCCGGAGCGACGCAGATGATCGACGAGCTTGTAGCGTGCGATCGCGTGCGCCCAGGCCGTCACCGGGCTCGTGGCATCGTAGGTGTGGCGCGACAGATGCAGCGCCAGCAGGGTCTCCTGCAGCACATCCTCCGCCTCGCTCGCCTCGCTGCGGCCGGCACGAGCCAGCATCTGCCTGAGATAGCCACGCAGCCGCAGGCTGATCGTGTCGAGAAACAGACGATAGGCCGCGGCATCGCCGGCAAGGGCCGCGAGGAAGATCGGCCGGAGCTGGGTTTCGAGCTCTTGCAGCGACACGTCTTGCGCTTCTCGCACGAGGACACTGTGCGTGTCCGTCGCATGGCAGGGGCGGGCTCACAAGCCTGCGAGGACCCGGTGAAGCACTTGCGCTCGTCCGTTACGCTCGCGCGAGGGGGTACCAGCCCTTGCTCTCCGGGGAACGCAGATGGCCAGAAGGCGATGGCTCGCAGGCGCGTTGGCCGGCTTCGTCACGGTCGCCTCGGGCGGCGCTCAGGAGCCCGGCCCGCCGCAATCTGGCGATGCCTGTCCGGTGGGCACTGGCTGCATCGTGGCGAGCGGCAGCTATCGCATCGTCCTGCCGCCGCATGCAGCCAGGGAACGGCCGGTCGGGGCGATCATGTATTTCCATGGCTATCAAGGCTCGGCTGCGGAGGTCATTGCCGATCCTGGCCTGCTCGCCGTCGCCCGGCGCCTCGGCGTCGCGCTGATCGCGCCCGACGGAGCCGGGCGCAGCTGGTCTTATCCGGGCTCGCCCGCGCAGCGCCGCGACGAGTTCGCCTTCGTCGGACAGGTGCTGGACGATGTCGTGGCGCGCTTTCCGATCGATTCCCGCCGTATCCTGGCGAGTGGGTTCTCGCAGGGCGGCTCGATGGTCTGGTATCTCGCCTGCCGGATGCCGACGCGCTTGGCCGCGTTCGCGCCGATCGCCGGTGCCTTCTGGGAGCCCTTGCCGGAACGCTGCGACGCTCCGCGCCCGCCGCTGATCCACGTCCACGGCACGAGCGATGCGACGGTGCCGCTCGCCGGCCGCGCGTTGCGCTCCGGAGCGCGGCAGGGCGATGTCTTCAGGAGCTTCGCGATCATCGCGCCGGGCGGCTGCACAGCCGCCTGGGCGCAAACCGCCCGCACCACTTCCGAGACCGAAGAGCTCACCTGCCGCACCGCGACCGGTTGCGGCGGAGATGGCAGGCTGGAGCTTTGCCTGCATGCCGGCGGCCATAGGGCCGTTCCGGCCTGGGTCGAGCGCGCCTGGCGGCTGGCGATGCCGGCAGGCGAACCTGTCTCCGCAGCGCAGGGCCGGCTCACGTCTCCGTGATCCTGTAACCAGACTGGCCTTCCGCACGATCTCTCTCGCATGGCCGCCGCGGCGGCAAAGCGGAGAGAGAGAATGCGCCATGAACGGATAGCGGCGGAGCCGGCTGGCCCCGGCCTCGATCAGCCCGTCACGGGCGCCGATCTCCTGGCGGCTCAGCTGGCCGCTGCCGGCGCCACCCATGCCTTCGGCATCCCGGGTGGCGAGGTGCTGGCGCTGGTCGATGCGCTCGGGCGCACCGGTATCCGTTTCGAGCTCGCGCGGCATGAGAATGCCGCCGGCTTCATGGCCGAAGGGCTCTGGCATGCGACCGGCGCGCTGCCCGTGCTGGTCGCGACACTCGGCCCCGGCGTCGCCAATGCGGTCAACGTCGTCGCCAATGCGCAGCAGGATCGGGTGCCGCTGATCTTTGTGACCGGCTGCGTCGACCAGGCGCTGGCCGAGAGCTATACGCATCAGGTCTTCGACCATCAGGCCGTGCTGCGCCCCCTGGTCAAGGCGAGCTTCCGGGCCGCGCCCGGAACCGAAGATCTCGTCGTCGCCAAGGCCGTGGCCATCGCCCGACGCGGCCGGCCGGGGCCGGTCCATATCGACCTGCCGATCTCCGTCGCCGAGGCCCGCGCGATCCCCCGTGTAGCGCTTGTGATGACGTCCGCCGCGCCCGCTATCCCCGCCGATCTGCGGCCGGCACAAGCGCTGATCGCCGCAGCGCAAAGGCCTCTGGTCATCGCCGGGCTGGATTTCGTCAACGCGAGCGGTGCGGCGGCGCTCGATCGCTTCCTCGCCGCGACCGGCGCACCGCTGCTCACCACCTACAAGGCCAAGGGCCTGGTGCCGGAGGACGATGCGCGTGTGATCGGCGCCGTCGGCCTCTCGCCCAGGGCCGACGCGATCGTCCGGCCGCTGATCGAGGCCGCTGACCTGATCGTGCTTGCCGGCTACGACCCGATCGAGATGCGCCAGGGCTGGCGCAATCCCTGGCCCGCCGGCAAGCCGGTCATCGACATCGTCGCCGAGCCGGTCCAGCACGGCATGCACACGTCGAGCCTGCTGCTCGAAGGCGATGTCGGCGAAATCCTGATTCGGCTCGCGGACGGGCTCCCGGCAAAAGCCGCCTGGCCGGAAGGCGAGCCCGCCAGGATCCGCGGGGACTTCAGTGCCGCCTTCGCCGTTCCTGCCGAATGGGGGCCGCATGCCGTCTTCGCGACGCTGCGCGAGATCGCTCCGGCCGGCACGGTTGCAACCGCCGATTCCGGCGCGCATCGCATCCTGCTCAGCCAGATCTGGGACTGCGATGGTGCGTGTACCCTGCTGCAGTCGAGCGGGCTGTGCACCATGGGCTGCGCCCTGCCGCTGGCGACTGGCGCCGCGCTCGGCTCCGGCCGCCCGACCCTCTGCTTCGTCGGCGATGCCGGGCTCGAGATGGTGCTGGGCGAGCTGGCGACTTTGCGTGATCTGGGCCTGCCGGTGATCGTCGTCGTGCTCGTCGATCGGGCGCTCGGGCTGATCGCGCTGAAGCAGCGCCAGCTCGGCCTGACCAGAGCCGGCGTCGACATCGGCGAGACCGATTTCGCCGCCGTCGCCCGGGCGATGGGCGGGCACGGCGTGACGATCGAGGACCGCGCGACACTGGCGCGCGAAGCGCAAGCCGCCTTCCGGCGCGACGGCTTCACGCTGCTGGCCTGCCGCATCGAGGCCGGCAGCTATGAGGGAGCCTTCTGATGGCGGCGCTCCCCGCCACACCGGCGAAGCGGCCGCGCGACGAGCGGCTCGATCTCTTTCGCGGCCTGACCATGCTGTTCATCTTCGTCGCTCATCTGCCGGCGAACAGCTGGAACGCCTGGATTCCCGCACGCTTCGGCTTCTCCTCGGGCGCCGAGCTCTTCGTCTTCTGCTCCGGCCTCGCCAGCGCGCTCGCCTTCGGCGGCATCTTCACCCGGCGCGGCCTCTGGCTGGGGACGGCGCGCATCGGCTACCGGATCTGGCAGGTCTACTGGGCGCAGATCGGCCTCGTTCTGGCGCTGATCGCGCTCGCCGCTCTGCTGGACCGGAGTTTCGGCCTCTCCGTTCTCGCCCAGCAATTTTCGCCGCTGCTGGCTGATCCGGAACGCGCGCTGCTCGGCCTCGCCACGCTCACCTGGCAGCCGGACTATCTCGACATCCTGCCGATGTATCTCGTCATCCTGGCGCTGGTGCCGGTGATGATGCTGGGTCGGCGCCTGCACGTTGCGCTGCCCTTCCTGATCGCGGTCGGGCTCTATGGGGCGGTCTGGGGGTGGGGGCTCAACCTGCCCGGCAACCCCTGGAACGATGCTGGCTGGTTCCTCAACCCCTTCGCCTGGCAGCTGATCTTCTTCATCGGCTTCTTCATCAGGATGAACTGGCTGCCGCTGCCCCGGCTCGGCGACCGGCGCCTGATGCTCGCGGCCGCGCTCTTCATCCTGCTATCGGTGCCGCTGTCCTTCTGGGGCATCCTGGAGCATTGGCCGCTGGCGCAGGCGATCCGCGACCTGATCATCCCCGCCAGCGAGAAGACCGACCTGCATATCCTGCGGGTGCTGCACTTCCTGGCGCTCGCCTATCTCGTTCTGAGCCTGATCGAGCCCTGGCGCGACCGGCTCGACCGTGGCGCTGGCCGTCTCCTCATCCTGATCGGACGGCAATCGCTCGCGGCCTTCCTTGCCAGCGTCGTGTTGGCGCGGCTGCTGGGCACCGTTGCCGACATGGCCGGGCGCAGCGAGCCGGTGGTGGCGCTGCTCAACCTCGTTGGTTTCGCGCTGATCCTCGCCGTCGCTGTCGTGGTCGGCTGGTTCAAGAGCGCGCCCTGGTCTGGTCCGCGGCCCAACCCTGCGGCGGAGCGGCAGCACGAGCCGGCCGCGGCCGCCCCGCCGACAACACGGGTCCGTGAAGCGAGTTGAACGCCGCTTGATCGACCTGCTGCGAACTCCCTGAAGAGCGCCCCCTCGCGGCGCGGCAATGGAGCAGCCCATGTCCTACGCCTTGCATCACGACCTCTCCGGCGACCGCATCACCGCTACGAACGATGCCGCGCGGCTCGCCTGGAACGATACGCTCGAAGCGCTGCTCGCCCATGCCGCCGCCACGCCCGACCATCTTGCCCGCACGCTCGCCGCCGATCCGGATTTCGCCCTGGCGCATGCCGCCAAGGGAATGATGCTGCTCTCGCTGGCGCGCAGCGAATTGCTCGGTCCGGCCCGCGATTGCCTCGCCAGGGCTCGCGCGGCAGCGCGCCTGCGGCCGGTCACGCGGCGCGAGACGATGGTCGCCGAGGCGCTGGCGCTCTGGCTCGACGCCGCTCCGCGCCGGGCGGCGGAGCGGCTTGAGGCGATTCTCCTGGCCCATCCCTTCGATGTGCTGGCGCTCAAGCTCTCGCACGGCATCCGCTTCATGCTCGGCGACCAGGTCGAGATGCTGTCGACCTTGCGCCGCGTCGCGCCCGGCTTCGGCGAGAGCCATCCGCTCGCCGGCTATGTCCATGGCTGCCATGCCTTCGCGCTCGAGGAGCGTGGCTTCTATGTCGAGGCCGAGCGAGTAGGGCGGCGCGCCGTCGCCTTGAGCCCGCGCGACGCCTGGGGCCGTCATGCTGTCGCTCATGTGCTGGAGATGACCGGCCGCGTCGACGAAGGCATCGTTTGGCTCGGCGATGGCCGCGACATCGCCCACGCCAACAATCTGCGCTTCCACATTTTCTGGCATCTCGCTCTGTTCCGGCTGGAGCGTGGCGAGACCGGCGAGGTGCTGCGGCTCTATGACGAGGAGATCCGGACCGAGTCGACCGACGATTACCGCGACATCGCCAATGGCGCCTCGCTGCTGGCAAGGCTCGAATTCGCCGGTGTCGATGTCGGCCAGCGCTGGGAGGAACTCGCCGCCAGGGCAGAAGGCCGCATCCATGATGGCTGCCTCGTCTTCGCCGACCTGCATTATGCCCTGTCGCTGCTCGGGGCCGGACATGCCGCGGGGGCCGATGCGATCGCCCATGGCTTGATCGCGGATGCGAAGGCCCATCCCAGTGGCGAGCGGCGTGACGCAGCCCGAAATGGGGCACTGGCCGCCTTCGGGCTGATCGCCTTCCACGAGCGCCATTATGGCGAGGCAGCCCGCCTGCTCGGCGCCGCCCGCGACGGCCTGCTCACCGTCGGAGGCAGCCATGCTCAGCGCGACCTGTTCGAGCAGGCCTATGCCGAGAGCCTGATCCGGTCCGGCGAGCACGATCGCGCCGCAGTCGTCCTGCTCGAGCGCCTGGCGCGGCGCAAGGGTCACAACCGCTTCGCCAGCCGCCGGCTCGAAAAGCTCGGGCGGCTCGGAAAGACGGCGAGCGGTCTCGTCGCCGCGCTCGCCGTCGCCTCCACCCCGCTCGCCATCGCCCACTGATCCGACGGAAAGGATACGCCATGACCACCGCGACCATGACCCAAGGACTCGCCTTGCCGTCCGCCCGCACAGTGCTCAACCTTGCCATTGGTGGCTTCGCCGGCCTCGGCTTCTGGGAGTTGTTCTCGGCCGTGCCCACCGCCTGGTTCGCCGAGTACCCGCTGGAGCCGCCGGAGCTGGTGAAGTCGCTGTTTTCGCACCAGCTCGGCCTGACCCTGTCGACGCCGACCGCCAAGCTGGTGCATTTCGTCACCGGCTTCCTGTTCTATCCGCTCGGCTACTGGCTGCTGACCCGCTGGGTGAAGAGCTTCGGCATGCCGGCCGATGGCTGGATCTGGGGCGTGATCACCTATTTCATCGCGCTAGCCTTCTTCGCGCCTCTGGCCGGGCAGCACTTCCTCCTGAACGACGTGCCGCGCCTATCTGCCATGAGCCTCCTCGGGCACGCGATCTACGGCTACCTCGCGGCCTATGTCTTCGAAGCACTCGAAGCGCGCCGGACCTGAGCGAAGGAGGCGACGCCATGCTCGATAGACGCGCATTCATCCATCTTACGGCCGCAGCGCTCGTCGCAGCGGGCGGCGCCAGGGCCGGGGCGCAAGCGGATACACCCCAGCCGGTCAACACGCTCGGCTCCTCGGACGGCGTCGCGATCCGCGGCTATGATCCCGTCGCCTATTTCCGCGATGGCGGCCCGCGGCTCGGCAAGCCGGAGTTCTCGGTTCGGCATAGCGGCGTCGTCTGGCGCTTCGCCAGCGCCGAGCACAAGGCGCTGTTCGAGACGAACCCGGAACGATATCTGCCGGCCTATGGCGGCTTCTGCGCCTACGGCACGTCGCGCGGCTATCTCGTCAAGATCGAGCCGGAGGCCTGGTCGATCGTCGATGGCAGGCTCTATCTCAACTACGACCTCGGCGTACGCGAGACCTGGGCGCGCCGGACGAAGACCTATATCGCCCGGGCCGACGGCAACTGGCCGAGGCTCACGCCAAAGGACATTCGTTGAGGATGCGGTGGGTGCGCCTGGTCGAGCCTATGCGCACCCACCTCCCTGAATCAGCCGGTCGCCTCTCGGAACAGTGCCTCGGCAGCGGCCTCGGTCAACGGCACGGGATTGCCGCCGGCGGTCGGGTCGACGATCGCCATCTTCGCCAGCCTGCCATAGTCGATCCCTGTCACGCCGAAGGCTTTGAGCGTCTCGGGCACGCCAAGATCGCGGCGTAAGGTCACGATCCAGTCGTAGAAGGCCTCGAAGCTCGGCTCCAGCCCGAGATAGGCGGCGAGCCGCGCGATTTTCTCCTCGATCGCCGGACGGTTGAAGGTGAGGACATAGGGCATGAACACGGCATTGGTCATGCCGTGATGGGTGTGGTGCACCGAACCGATCGGATGCGACAGCGCGTGGATGGCGCCGAGGCCCTTCTGGAAGGCGGTCGCGCCCATGGCGGCGGCGGCCATCATCTGGGCCCGTGCCTCGATGTCGGCGCTGTCAGCGACCGCGCGCGGCAGGAAGACCTTGCAGAGCCGGATCCCCTCGACCGCGATTCCGTCGGCCAGCGGGTGGAAGCCGGGCGCGCAATAGGCTTCGAGGCAATGGGCCAGCGCATCCATGCCGGCGCCGACCGTCACCTTCGCCGGCAGGCCGACGGTGAGCTCGGGATCGCAGATCACGATCTGCGGCATCATCTTCGGGTGGAAGATCACCTTCTTGGTCTGGGTTGTCTCGTCGGTGATCACGCCGGCGCGGCCGACCTCGGAGCCGGTGCCGGCCGTGGTCGGGACGGCGATGATCGGGGCGATGCCGCTGGGGTCGGCGCGGGTCCACCAGTCGCCGATATCCTCGAAATCCCACATCGGCCGGCTCTGCCCGGCCATGAAGGCGACGACCTTGCCGCAATCGAGCGCCGAGCCGCCGCCGAAGGCGATGACGCCGTCGCTGCCGCTGTCCCGCAGGACCTTCAGGCCGTCCTCGACATTGCCCGCGACCGGATTGGCCTGGACGCGGTCGAACAGCGTGACCTTGAGCCCGTCGGCGCCGAGCTGCGCCATGGCGTCCTTGACCATCGGCAGGCCGGACAGGCCGGAATCGGTGACGAGCAGCGGGCGTTCGATGCTGGCGGCGCGGCAGGCCTGCGCCAGTTCGCTGATCCTCCCTGGTCCGAAGCGGACCGCGGTCGGGTAGTTCCAGTTGGCCTTCAGCGTCACGGGTCGCCTCTTTCAGAACGCAGTACGGAGATGGAAGGATTTCGGCCGGGTCAGCGTCTCGTAGCCGATGCGCGACAGCGTTGCGCCGCGGCCGGTGTCCTTGACGCCGGTCCAGGCCAGAGCCGGATCGAGATAGTCGCAGCGGTTCATGAAGACCGTGCCGGTCTCTATGTCGGCGCCGAGGCGCGCGGCGGCCTCCGGATCGCCGGTCCAGAGCGAGGCGGTCAGCCCATAGGGGCTGTCGTTCATCAGCGCGACCGCCTCGTCATCATCAGCGACCGCCATGATGCCGACGGTCGGCGCGAAGCTCTCCTCGCGCATCAGGCCCATCTGGTGGTTCACGTCGACTACGACCTGCGGCGCCATATAGGGCGTGCCCGAGCGATCGCGGGCAAACAGGCCGGGGTCGATGAGCGCTTTTGCCCCCGCCCGCACGGCCTCCGCGACCTGGCCGCGAGCGAAGGCCGCAGCTTCCGCCTTCACCATCGGCCCCAGGGTCGTCGCCTCGTCGAGCGGATCGCCAAGCAGATAGGTCTTCGTCAGCGCGATGAAGCCGTCGACGAACTTCGAATAGAGGTCGCGGTGGACATAGATGCGCTCGATGCCGCAGCAGGACTGGCCGGAGTTGAAAAAGGCGCCGTCGACGAGGTTCTCGACCGCCTGCGCAAGATCGGCATCGGCCCGGACATAGGCCGGGTCCTTGCCGCCGAGCTCGAGCCCGAGGCCGATGAAGGTGCCGCTTGCCGCCGCCTCCATCGCCTTGCCCCCAGTGACCGAGCCGGTGAAGTTGACCTGGTCGACGCCGCGGCCGGCGATGATCCCGCCGGTCTGGGCATGGCTGAGCACGAGGTTCTGGAACAGCCCGGCCGGCAGCCCGGCAGCGTCGGCCGCCTTCTGGAAGCGCTCGCCGACCAGAAGGGTCTGGGCCGCATGCTTCAGGATGACGGCATTGCCCGCCATCAGCGCCGGCACGACCGTGTTGACCGCGGTCAGGTAGGGGTAGTTCCAGGGCGCGACGACCATGACCAGGCCGAGCGGCTCGCGCGCGATCCAGCGCTCGAATTTGTCCTTGGGCTCCGGCCGCAAGGGCGCGAGCGCGCCCTCGGCGATTCCGATCATATGGCGCGCGCGCTCCTCGAAGCCGCGCAATTCGCCGGCGCCGTAGCGAATCGGCCGGCCCATCTGCCAGGCGAGCTCAGGGACGATCTCGTCCTTCATCGCCAGCATCGCATCGACGAAGGCGGAGCAGAGTTCGGCCCGGCGGGCGATCGGGACTCTGCGCCAGTCGCGCTGAGCCGCGCGGGCGGCGCTCAGCGCCGCGGCGATCGCAGCATCGCTGGCGACGGATCTCTCGGCATAGATGCGCCCGTCCACGGGCGACACGCAGCGCAGCACGTCAGTCATCGTCAATCAGCCTGTCTCAGTAGCGTTCGAAGCCGCGCTTCAGTTCCCAGTCGGTGATGCGGCGGTCGTATTCGAGCTGCTCCCAGCGGGCGGTGTGGACGTAATGGTCGACCACCGCATCGCCCAAAGCGGCCCGCAGCATCGCCGAGCCGTCGAGCGTCTGGGTCGCCTCGCGCAGCGTGTTGGGGATCTGGCGTAGCTCTGCCCCGCCATAGGCGTCGCCGACGAAGGCCGGCTCCAGTTCGAGCTTCTGCTCGATGCCGGAGAGGCCGGCCGCGATCAGCGCCGCAAAGGCAAGGTACGGATTCAGATCGGAGCCGCCGATCCGGCACTCGATGCGGATGCCCTTTGTGCCGGCGCCGCAGAGCCTGAAGCCGGCGGTGCGGTTGTCGTCGCTCCAGACGGCGCGTGTGGGCGCGAAGGTGCCGACCTGCTGGAAGCGCTTGTAGGAATTGATGTAAGGCGCGAGGAAATAGGTGATCTCGCGTGCATGGGCGAGCTGTCCGGCCACGTATTGGCGCATCAGCTCCGACATGCCGCGCTCGCCGTTCGGGTCGGCGAAGAGTGGCTTCACCCCCTTCGCATCCCAGAGCGAGGCGTGGACATGGCTGGAGGAGCCGGCGAGATCGTAGCGCCATTTCGACATGAAGGTGACGGCCTTGCCCTGGGCGTGGGCGATCTCCTTGATGCCGTTCTTGATCACGACATGGCGGTCGGCCATGTCGAGAGCGTCGGCGTAGCGGACATTGATCTCGGCCTGGCCCGGACCCCATTCGCCCTTGGAATTCTCGACGGGTATGCCGCTCTCATGCAGCCCGTTGCGGATCGCCCGCATCACCGGCTCTTCCTTGGTGGTCTGGAAGATGTGGTAATCCTCGATGTAGTAGCCGGCGGTTTTCGGATCGCGATAGCCCTTGGCGTGGATCGCCTCATAGCTCTCGTCGAACAGGTAGAATTCGAGCTCGGTGGCGAAATAGGCCTTGATGCCCATGGCATTCAGGCGAGCGAGCTGCTTCTTCAGCGTCCCGCGCGGTGAATGCGGCACGTCCTCATGGCTGTGATGGTCGAGCACGTCGGCGATGACCAGCGCCGTGCCGGGCAGCCAGGCGATGCGCCGCAGCGTCGCTATGTCCGGCTTCAGGACGAAATCGCCATAGCCCTTCGACCAGTTGGCGGCGGCGTAGCCGGGGACCGGTTCCATGTCGATGTCGCTGGCCAGCAGATAATTGCAGGCATGGGTCTCGTCATGCGCGCTCGCAACGAAATGCTCGGCGTGGAAACGCTTGCCGATCAATTGCCCAGCCATGTCGACCATCGCGACGATCACGGTATCGATCTCCCCGGCTGCAACTGCAGCCTTCAGGGCCTCGAAGGAAAACGCAGCGGGCATCGGCATCCCTGAAGGCTGGAGCAGCGGAAGCGCAATCGTCGAACGACCAAGAGAAGCCCAGTTCGGCCAGGTCTTGCAACTGTTCTGCAGGGTGTTCGCAGCGATCGAGAACAGATTTGTTGCCGGCTATCGGATCGACGGTGTCGTCGCCGACCTCACCGCGGCCTGGACGGCCGGGCTTGTGCTTGGGACCGAGCAGGGGAAGGCACGATGCCGGATGGATGCAACGCCGCGACCCGCTCCCCCGGGGAGCCGTTTCCAACCCACCTCTCGTCAGTCCGGCGGGAGCGAAAAAGAGCGCCGGAATGGCACTTCGGTGTGAGCGTGAAATGTTCTGACCGACGCGCAAACTTGGCCATCTGCGCCCAAGCGCGCGGCCCAGCGTTTCGCATGGCCAGCAGGTGATGGACGGGGAGTAGGGGGGCGAATAACGCGGAGCCGCCTCAGCCGCCATTCAGGTGGCGGCGTCGTGCAACTGAAGGTTTGGTAGGAAGAACCTGGCCGGCGGAGGGCGCCGCGCCCTCCGCCTTGCCTTGTCTGGCTAGCTCCAGAAGCCTGCCTGGTGGTCGCGCGGAGAGAACGTTTCGCTGACGTCCTGCTGTTGCGCTTCCTGGTTCTCCTCGTGGTCGTGCTCGGTCTCGAGCACACAATCACAATCGTGCCGTTCCAGCATGGATCGCTCCTTTCGAAACGTGGGGAGGTTGCTTCGGCACGGATTAGATATGAACTATTGCTGCACTGCACAAGTTTTCTGAGCGAGTGCGGGATAACCGCTGTGCATGGAACAAAATCAAAACCGCCGCGAGATCAGCTGCTGCCGGCATCCTTCGGACTGGCGACGGTCGCCGATTGTTGTTCCGCGGCGCGGTCGAGACAGGCGGCCATCTCCGGCGTGCCCCATTTGAATTTCGAGCATTGCTCGGTGCCGATGGTCAGATTCCTGGCGACGCCGCGCGAGCTGTCGCCCCCGCTGCAGCCGGCGAGAGCGATGGCGATTGCCGCGAGTGCGATGCGCATGGTTGTCTCTCCTTTCGAGCGGTCAAGTCGAGCAGGTGCATGGGGCGATAATTTGATCGGGCCCGCGCAGGGATGCGCGAGCCCGATTTTGGCGGCGTAAAAGTGCAGGCGGCAAGTCCCTATTTCAGGAAACCAGCCTCGCGGAAGGCCTTCTCGGCGCCCGGGTGCAGTGGCACCGGCTGCGTCTTCCAGGCGGTGGCGGGGTCGTAGCGGCTCATCGCCTGGTAGATGTTCGCCAGGCGCGGCTTGTTCGCGATGATCGCCTTGGTCATCGCGTAGACGAAGTCGTCCGGAAGCTCGGAGGAGACCAGGTAGATGTTGCCCATCGACGAGACGGAGACATCCGCGCTCTGCAGCTCGGGGAAGGTGCCGGCCGGGATGGTGCCCTTGGAGTAGCCGAACTTCTCGGTCAGGGCGTTCTGCAGCTCCGCCGGGAAGGCGGCGAACTTCACCTTGCGGCGGCCGTCGACGATCTGGCTCGCCAGGCCCGAGGGGATCTCGCCCGCCGTCCAGAGCACGCTGAACTGGTTGTCGTTGAAGCCCTGGATCAATTCGCCATAGGCCGAGATCACCACCTTGCCGCCGCCGGCGCGGATCTTGGCGAAGGAACTGCCGTAGTGCTCGAGCGCGCGCTGCAATGTCAGGTGCTCGGAGGTCGCGGCCGAGGTCACGCCGATGGTGAGCTTGGGGTCGGCGAGGATCTCGGCGAGCGAGCGTTTCTCCTCCACCGGCACATAGACCATGAAATACACGTCGACGCCGGTCGAGCCGAGCGTGCGCAGCTTGTCGTGCTTCTGCTTATAGGGCTCCTCGCCCTTCAGCGCCGCGGCGCTAAGGAAGTCGATGCCCATGCCGATCTGGCTGAGCCCGGCCTGGATACGGCTCGGATTGTCCTTGCCGCCGCCCGGGACGATCCGGATGTTCACCCCCGGCGTCGCCTCCATGACCAGGGTCGAGACGCCGGTGGTCTGGGTGAACCAGGCGCCGCCGGGCGAGCCGGAGGTCCATTCGAGGTTCTTGCTCTGGGCCGCGGCCGGCAACGGGGCGGCGAGGGCGGCGCCAAGGAGCGCCAGCAGCGAAAGGCGCGGGAGGAAGCGTGACATCCGTGAGGCTCCGATCATGGTGAGGGTTGTGGTTCAGGCGGTTCGGGCGGCGTCTTCTGCTTCGAACTCGGCGAGCGTTGTCTCGTCGGCGGGGTAAAGCCCGACGAGCTGCGCGCCGGCGGCGACGCGCTTCTGCACCCAGAGTTCGAACCGGTTCTGCTTCTCGCCGCCGGTGGCGATCACCTCGGCGAGTTCGGGCGGAATGACGAGGACGCCGTCCTCGTCGGCGACGATCAGGTCTCCCGGCCAGATCGCGGCGTCGCCGCAGCCGATCGGCTCGCTCCAGCCGGCGAAGCTGAGCCCGCCGATCGAGGGCGGCGAGGCCGTGCCGCTCGCCCAGATCGGCAGGCCGACCTGGCGCAGGCCCGGCAGGTCGCGCACGACGCCGTCACTGACGATCGCCTTGACGCTCTTGAGCCGGAGGCGATCGGCAAAGATGTCGCCGACCGTGCCTGCAGCAGGATGGCCGCGCGCATCGATGACGACGATGCTGCCGGGCGGTGCCGCATCAATCGCGGCCGGCAATGCGCCGGGCCAGCCATAGCTCGCCGGCACAGCCTTGTCGTCGCGCGCCGGTACGAAGCGCAGGGTGAAGGCGGGGCCGCAGAGCGCACTCTCGCCGACGAGGCGACGTGGGCCGGCAAGATAGCTCTGGCGCAAGCCGTGCTTGATCAACTGGCTCGACAGGGTCGGCGTCCCGATCGCGGCGAGGCGGGCCTGGATGTCGTTCGCCATGGCAGCGCTCAGTCGAAGGCCGGATCGACCGGGACGCGATAGGCCGTGACCAGCCGGTTGGTCTCGTTGGCCATGCCGATCACGGCGACGAGCTCAGCGAACATCTCCTCGCTCATCCCGGCCTTGCGGGCGGCGGCGGTGTGGCTGGCGATGCAATAGGTGCAGTTGTTGGTGACGCTGACCGCGAGATAGACCAGCTCCTTGGTCAGCGGATCAAGCGCGCCCGGCGCCATCACCTCCTTGATGCTCTCCCAGGTCCGCTTCAGCGTCTTGGGATCGCGGGCGAGGTATTTCCAGAAGTCGTTGACATCAGGAAAGTTACGGCTGCGCTTGATGTCGTCGATCACGGCGCGCGCTTCGGGCGACGCCTCCTCGTAGGAAACCGGCTTCGGCCTGCTGCTCATGCTGCATTCCTCCCTTGTTCGATCGGCCCGGCAATGTCGCCGAGCGTCACCGGTTTCACCGGCATGCGGATGCGCAGATAGCCGATCTCGGCCGGCGACCGTCCGGTCAGGGCCGCCATCGTCTCGGTGAGGCTGTGGCCGCACATCCGTCCCTGGCAGGGCCCCATACCAGCGCGTGTGAAGGCTTTCAGCTGGTTCGGCCCCTGGCATTGCTCGGCGACAGCGGCGGCAATCGCCCCGCGCGTCACCTCTTCGCAGCGGCAGACGAGCGTGTCGTCGTCGCGGGGCGCCAGGAATTGCGGCGCCGGCCGGTAGAGCGCTTCGAGGAAGGGGCGGGCAGCGCTTTCTCGGCGCAATCTGGCGAAGGCGGGGGCGGCGGCGTGCTCCGCGGCTTCCTGCGACAGGCGGCCGAGATCGGCGCAAGCGGCCAGCGCTGCGATCTCGCCGGTGAGCTCGGCGCAGGATGCGCCGAGGATGCCGCCAGCATCGCCGGCGATCAGGATGTCGTCGCGGCTCGACCGGCCCCAGCGATCGCGCTCAGGCCGCCAGCAGCGCTGACTCTCGTCGAAGACATGACGACAGCTGAGCGCCATGGCGAGATTGACGTTGGGGATGACACCCTGATGCAGGAAGACCGTCCCTGTCGCGATCTCGCCATGCTCGGCGCCGACTTGCCAGCGCACGCTGCGGACGGCCCTCTCGCCCTCGATCCGCAGCGCCTCGACATGGCTGACGACCTTGATGCCAGCCCGTCTGATCTCCGTCAGCAGGCCAAGCCCCTTGCGCAGATAGGACGGCGCCATCAGCGCGCCCGGCAGATGCCGCAGCGCCTTCAATCGCGCCCCGCGCGGTGTCGTGTCGAGCAAGGCGGCGACCGGGATACCAGCGCGGGTATATTGCGCGACGATGAGATAGATCAGCGGCCCGCTGCCGGCGAAGACGGCGCCCGGCGCCGCGCTGGCCGCGGTCTTGAGCAGGATCTGGGCGGCGCCGGCGGTCATCACGCCCGGCAGCGTCCAGCCGGGAACCGGGAACGGCCGCTCCATGGCCCCGCCCGCGACGATGATCCGCTTCGCCTGGAGGCTTTGCGGTCCATCCGGTCCGGTCAGGTCGAGCGCGCCTTTCTGCTCCTGCCAGACCAGCGAGCCCGGCCGATAGTCGGCACCGCAGGCGAGGAAGCGCTCTGCCAGCGTCCGACCGGCATGATAGTCAGGGCCGAGCACCGAAGCGGGGAGTGGCGCCGGCTCGGTGACGGCCCGGAAGATCTGGCCGCCCGGAGCCGGCTGCTCGTCGATAACCGTGACGCTGAGTCCATGCCGGCGCGCGGTGATCGCGGCGGCCATGCCGGCCGGCCCCGCGCCGATGATGGCGAGATCGGCGGTTCCGCTCATGCCTTGCTCCCGATCGTGGGGAGAAGGGCCGCACCCTGCTGCGGCTCGACTGAGATGCCGGCGCGGACGCGCTCCTGGCAGGCCTGGCGGTTCGGCCGGCCGTCGATGGTGACGAGGCAGTCGAAGCAGACGCCCATCATGCAATAGGCGGCGCGCTCGCGCCCGCCCGCCGGCGTGGTGCGGAACGGCCCGAAGCCCTCGCGCAGCAGCACGGCGGCCAGCATCTCGCCCTCGGGCGCGCTGACGGCGCGGCCGGACAGGACGATGCCGACCAGAGGGCGGTCAGGCTGCTCGAGTTGCGTGAACATGGAAGCGGGCCGGGGAAAAGGGCAGGGCGATATCGTCGGGCAAGGCGCCGGCGTGGATGGCGTCGGCGAGGGGGCCGGCATGGAAAGGCGCGAGCGTCACCCCGCTATGGACCGAGGTCAGGAAGGCCTGCGGATGCTTGGCCGAGCGCTGATAGATCGGCTGCCCGTCCGGGCTCATCACGCGCAGCGCCCCCCAGGCGCGCACGGCCCGGACATCGCGCAGGAAGGGGAAGACGGTGGTGGCGCGCCGCGCCGTGTCCTGCAGGATGGTGCGCGTTGTCGCCTCCTCGAAGCCGGCTTCCTCCGAGGATTCGCCGCAGATCAGCCCGCCATCGGCGGTCTGGCGGATGAAGCTGATGCCGCGCGGCATGAACGGGCGCAGCTTCTCGGTGATCAGGATCTGGCCACGCACCGGCCGCACCGGCGCCTCCAGCCCGAGCTGCGGCGCCAGGCGCGCATTGCTGAGCCCGGCAGCAAGCACGATGCGGTCGGCATGGCCTGCGCTGGCGGCGGAGGTGACACGGAAGCCACCTGCCTCTGATGCGATGGTCTCGACGCGGGCCCGCGGCAGATAGCGGCCGCCGCGCTTCTGGAAGGCGGCGAGCAGAGCGCGCAGCAGGCGCAGCGGATCGACCATGCCGTCGAGCTTGCAGAAGGTCGCCCCGGCGACGCCGTCGCCGAGCATCGGAAAGTCGGCCCGCATGTCGGAAAGGCTCGCCCGCGCATAGCCGCTCGGGATCTGCGAACGCGCCTCGGCCGCTTCGAGCTGGCCCGCGCGTTTGTCGAGCTCCTCCGGCG
Source organism: Allobosea sp. P4_H5 (assembly GCF_056400825.1). Classification (NCBI taxonomy): domain Bacteria; kingdom Pseudomonadati; phylum Pseudomonadota; class Alphaproteobacteria; order Hyphomicrobiales; family Alloboseaceae; genus Allobosea; species Allobosea sp. P4_H5. The sequence continues at coordinate 42,478 of NZ_JBFUKM010000014.1, forward strand.
TGAAGCAGCAGAAGAAGGCACCGTCCTGCCGGAAGCGCAGGTCGATCCCGGTCTCGTCTGTCAGTGCCGCGGCGAAGTCGCGCCAGGCCAGGGCGGCGCGGCGGGTAAGCTCGGCATAGGGCGGGTTCGTCAGCCCTTTGCCCTGTACCCAGACATTGCCGAGATTGCCGCGGGCGGCGCGATGCGCGATGTCACCCTCGTCATAGAGCGTCACGCTTGCCCCGCCGCGCACGAGCCCGAGCCCGATCGCGGCGCCAACCAGCCCGCCTCCGACGATCGCGATCTCGGTTCCCGCCGCCATGCCAGCGCCTCAGCGCTCGTCCTGCCGGAAGCGGCGCGGCCGCAAGCCGGCATGGAACCAGTTCACCAGCGACACCGCGTCATAGACCGGCACGCCGAACGTCTCGACGATATCGGCGCTGTAAGGGGTGAGATTGGTGCATTCGGACACGATCGCGCCGATGTTCGGATTCTCGCGCAGCAGCCGGCCGGCCGCCCCCAGCACCTCGGCCCGCAGGGTCTCGAAGGGCACGCTGTTGTCGCCGTCGCGGATCGAGCGGACGAACTCGCTATCTTGCGGCATGCCGACGACCGGCGTGTCGGCGGCGACGCCGACGCCCTCGAAATAGCGCCCGCTCAGCGAGGCCGCGTTGTAGGTGAGGACGCCGACGCGCTTCGAGGCCGGGATCAAGCGCTCGACCATCGGCACCTGCAGCAGGGCGCTGGTCGCGACCGGCACGGAACAGAACTCGGCGAGCTCGCGCTGGTAGATCGAGAGGAAGCCGCAAGTGGTGGTGATGCCGTCGACGCCGGCGTCGATCAGCTCTTGCGCCGCCGCCTTGAACTTGTCGAGCAGGTCGACATTGTGCAGGTCGGTCATCCGCGCGGGGATAGCGTCATGGACGATGCGGTACTGCACCGGGAAGTTCCAGGTGCCGGCATGGCCGATATCGCCGAGGAAGCGCTCGAAATAGGAGCGCACCATCAGGATGCCGACGCTGACCCCGTAATAGGTCTTCTTCCGCTCGTTCAACGCAGTTCTCCTTCGGCATGGCTGACCAGCGCCGGCTTGAGTTCGGGCGCAGTGCCGCGCGCGCTCGCGATGCGGCTCATCAGGATGGTGGCGCCGACCAAAGCGATGCCCGCGAGCCCGCGCTGCCAGACCGGCACGACGTAGGCGAGCGAGCACAGGCTGCCGGCGGTGACATAGGCGAGCCGGAGCCAGGCCGGCAGCGGCCCCCAGGTGTAGCCGACGAGGCCGGCCGAGATCAGCACCAGCCCGGTCGCGAGCGCGATCGCCGTCGAGATGATGTTGAAGAGCGAGCCCTCAAGGATCAGGCCGGGCTCGTAGATATAGGCCATGCCGGTGACGAAGCCGCCGAGCGCGAAGCGGCAGGCATACCAGCCGGTCGTCATCGGCGGGGCGCCGGCGATGGTCGCGGCGGCGTCGGCCACGGGCGCGACCGGCGGCGAGGCGTCGGCGAGAACGGCGAAGTAGAAGATGAAGAGATGGATCGCGATCAGCGGCACGCCATGCTCGGCGATCAGCGGCGCGCCGATCGCGGCGGTGATGATGTAGGCCGGCGTGGTCGGGATGCCGACGCCGAGGAACAGGCAGGTGCCGGCGATCAGCACGGCCAGCAGCAGCAGCGAGCCGCCAGCCGCCGCCTTGATCATGCCGGTGAAGGCGAGCAGCAGGCCGGTCGCGGTCAGCGCCGCGGTGATGATGCCGGCCGAGGTCACGGCGACCGCGATCATCGAGATCAGGAAGCCGCCATCGCGCAGGGCGATGAAGAGCGCTCGCGGCCCCATGCGAGTGTGGCTGCGCAGCGCTGCGACTACGACCGTTGCGATCGTTCCCCAGAAGGCGGCGAGATAAGGCGAGAAGCGCATCATCATCAGCGTCACCAGCACGGCGAGAGGCAGGATGAGATGGGCGTCGCGCCCGAGGTCGGACAGGCTGGGCAGCATGTGGCGCGGGATCGCGCCGATGCCGAGCTTCTTCGACTCATAGTGAACGGCGGCGAGGATGTTGATGTAGTAGAGCGCTGCGCCCATCGCCGCCGCGACGATGATCGCCGAATAGGGCACGGCGATCATCTCCGACATGATGAAGGCGGCAGCCCCCATCACCGGCGGCACCAGCGGCCCTCCGACGCTCGCCGCCGCCTCGATACCGGCGGCGAAGACCGGGCGGAAGCCGAGCCGCTTCATCAGCGGGATCGACATCGAGCCGGTGACCACGACATTGGCCACGGATGAGCCGCTCATCGTGCCGAACAGGGCCGAGGAGATCACCGCGACCTTGGCCGGCCCGCCGGTGAAGCGCCCGCCGGTGAGAGCGCCGAAATTGCCGAAGAGCCGGCTCATGCCGCTCGCCTGCATCAGCGAGCCGAAGATCAGGAAGGAGGCGACGATGGTCGCGCTCATCACCGTCAGCGAGCCGTAGAGGCCGCTGCCCACAGATAGGAAGTTGATCTCGGTGATGTGGGCGAAAGGAAGCTCGCGGTAATACCAGGCGCCCGGCAGCAGATGGCAGATCGCCATGTAGCCGATCACCGCCACGACGAGGCTGGCGAGCGTGTAGGAGATCGAGCGGCGCGTCGCCTCGACCACGGTCGCGACCATCACCGTGCCGAGCACGTACTGCACTGGCGTCAGCGGATCGATGAAGCTGGTGCGCTCGTAGATCTGCTCCTGGTTCAGGTAGATGTAGACGTTCGGCACGAAGGCGCAGACCGCCAATACGAGGTCAAGAACGCTCGGCCGGTTCTTCGGCGAGTGCTCGGTCGCCGGAAACAGCAGGAAGACCGGCGGCACGAACAGCGCCAGATGGATCGCCGCAAGCTCGAGCGGTTCCGGATAGCCGCGACCGGCGAAGTAGAGATGGACCAGTACCGCAGCCACCGACCACAGGCCGAGAAGGACGCCTGGAATTCCGTCTATCCGCCGCATCGTTCGTTGCCCCCGAGCGCAGCCGCCATGCCGGACATGCACCGACCGAAACCTGAGGAAGGACGTCGGACTTGACGCGCCTCTGATTTTGTCGATTGCATGCAATAATCAAGACAGCTAAGTTTCGTGTCGTCAATTCTCTTTGACGCGCAATTTTCGGAAAAAATTTCTCCGCACCGAACGGATCGTCCGTTCTTGCGGACAACTCCCGGTTGCCTGGAGAGCGAGTATGATCTTGCAGGGAATCGCGGATGCCGGGAGCGGCGCAGGAATGGAGGCGGGAACGTGACGGTGCCGTTCAGCATGCCGATGCTGGAAGCCTCAGCGCGACGGGTCGCGGCTCAGCCGCTGCCCCAGCAGATCGCCGCCCATCTGCGCGAGCTGATCATCCATGACGAATTGAAGCCGGGCGAGCGGGTCCGCGAGCAGCCGCTCTCGCTGGAGCTCGCCGTGTCGCGCACGCCCTTGCGCGACGCCCTCAAGATCCTTGCGGTCGAGCGGCTGGTCGACCTGCACCCGAACCGTGGAGCGACCGTCGCCAATCCGAGCGTGGTGGAACTGCGCGACCTGCTGCGGGTCTATTCGACGCTCGAGGGCCTGGCCGGCCAGATGGCTTGCGAGCGTGCGGAGCAGGGCGACATCGATGCTGTCCATCGTTGGCAGCAGGAGATGGTCGGGGCCTTCGAGCGGCGTGACAAGCTCGCCTATTTCCGGGCCAACCAGGCTTTCCACCTGCGCATCATCGCAGCCTCGCGCAATGCCTCGCTGATCGAGGTTCACGGCCAGCTCAATCTGCGCCTGCACCGGGTGCGGTATCTCGCGATCATGCAGCAGAAGGACTGGACCTTCGTCAGCAACCAGCACGAGGCGATCATCGACGCGCTCGACAAGCGTGACGGCGCGCTGCTCGGGCGGCTGCTGGTCGAGCATTTCTCCAGCGCCTGGCGCGCGCTGGACCTGCTCGAGGCGCAGCAGGAGAGCGCCGCCGCGCCCGCCGTGGCCGAGCTCTAGCGCGGGAGGACGAGATGCTGCCGCGGCCCGAACGACAGACGCTGGCGACGCATTGGGGCACCTATCGGGTGCGAATGGAGGCGGGCCGCCCCGTCGCGCTCGACCCATTCGAGGCCGATCCCGATCCTTCGCCGATCGCCTCCGCGATGCTGGAAGCGCGCACCGCCCCGGCCCGCATCCTGCGGCCGGCGGTGCGACGCTCTTTCCTCGAGCGCGGCCATGCCGCCGGCGGGGAAGGGCGCGGCGGCGAGCCCTTCGTCGAAGTGGGCTGGGACGAGGCGCTGGCGCTGGTCGCAGGCGAACTCGACCGGGTGCGCAGCCATCACGGCAATGCCGCGATCTATGGCGGTTCCTATGGCTGGGCCAGCGCCGGGCGCTTCCACCATGCGCAGAGCCAGGTCCACCGCTTCCTCAACACGATCGGCGGCTATACGCGCTCGGTCCAGAATTACTCCTTCGCCGCCGCCGACACGATCCTGCCGCATGTGATCGGCGATCGCAGGGGGCTCGCCAGCGGCCATACGCCCTGGCGGCTGCTGGCCGGCCATGCCGAGCTGATCGTGATGTTCGGCGGTGCCTCGCCGAAGAACGCGCAGGTCTCCTCTGGCGGGCTCAGCCGCCACGCGCTGCGCGAGGGCATCCTGGCCTGCCGGGACAAAGGCGCGGAGCTGGTCTCGATCAGCCCGATCCGCGATGACACCGCGCTGGAGGCTGGCGCGCAATGGTGGGCGCCGCGCCCGCAATCGGATGTCGCGCTGATGCTCGGCCTCTGCCACACGCTGCTGAGCGAAGGCCTGCACGACCGCGACTTCCTGGCGCGCTGCACGACCGGCTTCGAGAGGATCGAGGCCTATCTGACCGGCGAGGCCGACGGCACGCCGAAGACGGCGGACTGGGCTGCGGCGCTCTGCGAGATTCCGGCCGATGAGATCTGCACACTCGCCCGCAGCATGGCGGCAAAGCGGACCTTCATCATGATGTCCTGGTCGCTGCAGCGGGCCGACCATGGCGAGCAGCCTTATTGGATGGCGATCACCCTTGCCGCCATGCTCGGCCAGATCGGTTTGCCCGGAGGCGGCTTCGGCTTCGGCTACGGCTCGGTCAACGGCGTCGGCAATGCCGCGCAGGAGATCACCTGGCCGTCGCTGTCGCAGGGTGACAACCCGATCGCCGACTTCATTCCTGTCGCGCGCATCGCCGATATGCTGCTCGATCCCGGCGGCGCCTATGATTTCAACGGCGAACGCCGGAGCTATCCCGACATCAAGCTGGTCTACTGGGCCGGCGGCAACCCGTTTCACCATCATCAGGACCTGAACCGCCTGGTTGAAGCCTGGCAGCGGCCGCAGACGATCATCGTGCATGAGCCCTGGTGGACGGCGACCGCCCGCCATGCCGACATCGTCCTGCCCGCCACCACCCAGCTCGAACGCAACGACATTGTCTGCGCCAATCGCGACCTGATGCTGGCGGCCTCGCACAAGGTGGTCGAGCCGGCCGGTGAGGCGCGCGACGACTATGCGATCTTCTCCGGCCTCGCCGCGCGGCTCGGTGTCGAAGAAGCCTTCACCGAGGGACGCGACGAGGAGAGCTGGCTGCGCCAACTCTACGGGCTGGCTCGCCAGCGCATCGCTGCGGCCAATCTCGATATCCCCGATTTCGACAGCTTCTGGCGCCAGGGCGTGACGCTACTGCCGGAGCCGGAGGTGGTGAAGCCACTGCTGGCCGATTTCCGCGCCGACCCGCAGGCTCACCGGCTCGCGACACCATCCGGACTGATCGAGCTCTTCTCCGAGCGGATCGCCGGCTTCGGCTACGCGGATTGCCTGGGCCACGCCGCCTGGCTGCCCTCGCAGGAATGGCTCGGTGCGCCGGCGGCGGAGCGCTTCCCGCTCCACCTGATCTCGAACCAGCCGGTGACCAAACTGCACAGCCAGTACGACCATGGCAGTCACGCCCGCGACAGCAAGATCGCCGGGCGCGAGCCGGTGCGCATGAACCCACAGGACGCCGCGAATCGCGGCTTGAAGGATGGAGACATCGTCCAGATCTTCAACGAGCGCGGCGCCTGTCTCGCCGGTCTGCGCATCTCGGATGCGCTACGGCCCGGCGTGGTCCAGCTCTCGACCGGTGCCTGGTTCGACCCGCTAGAGCCGGGTCGGCCGGGAACGCTCGACAAGCATGGCAATCCGAACGTGCTGACGCCCGATCGCGGCACGTCGCGCCTGGGGCAGGGGCCGAGTGCCCATTCCTGCCTCGTCGAGATCGAAGTCTATCGCGGGCCGCTGCCCGAGATCACCAGTTATGCGCCGCCGGCGATCCTGCCGGTTGGCGTCAAACCCGCCGAATGAGGATGGCCGTGTCGACCACCGAGATCCGCCGCATCGATTCCAACGGTCGCCGCAGCCGCGTCGTCGTCCATAACGGCACGCTGCATTTCGCCGGTCAGGTCGCCGACGATTTCAGCGGCGACATCGGCCAGCAGACGCAGGAAGCACTCGCCCGCATTGACAAGCTGCTGGCCGAAGGCGGCAGCGAGCGCCGCAAAGTCCTCAGCGCCACGATCTGGCTCAAGGACATGGCCGACTATGCCGGGATGAACGCGGTCTGGGACCGCTGGATCGATCCCGACAACGCCCCGGCTCGTTGCTGCGGCGTGGTCGAAATGGCCGATCCGGGCATCAGGGTCGAGATCATCCTGACGGCCGCGCAGTGACCGGCGCCGGTTCGGCACCCGGCCTTCGGATGCCGACCGCTCATGCCAGCGACGAGCGCTAGTCGTTCCTCAACGGAGGAACTTGATACCGGCCGGCACGGCGAAGAGCGACGCAGGCTGCGGCCCGACCACGACATTGCTGTCGCGGATCACCAGCGTGCCTTTCGGATTGCCCTGCTCGTCGGGAATGGTATGCCGGGCCTCGATCAGGACGCCGTCCTTGCGGCAGGTCATCTGCGAAATCTGCTGCAATTGGCCGTTGACGTCGGCGGTGATGGTGACGACGACGGTGCCGTCGCCGCGATCCTGGGAGTTCACCTTGATGTCGCGGCGGCGGTTATGGGGAGGGGCGGGGAGCCGCGAGCCGACCTTGGTCTCCGGATTGAACAGCACGGTACCTTGGCCTGGCCCGTTCATGATCTTGACCTCGGGCCCGACCTGGCCCGAGCTTTCCTCGCGGAGCTTGCCGCCGGAGACGAAGATCTTGGCCCGCAGGGAAGCGTCCGGGCCGGAAATGCTGCGATCGGCGCTGTAGGAGCCGGGCGCGACCTTGACGCATTCATTGGCGGCCGCGGCATCAGCGAAGGCAACCGTGCTGCACAGCGCCAGCACGGCAGCAAGTGCGGGAATGTGTTTTGCAATCATGGCTGTCCTCATCGCAGGGCTGGGGGCAGGCGCTCGAAGCCCCGCAGCATGACGTCTCCGACGATTCGCGAGACAGAGGTGCCGTCCCGGACGGCCGACAAGGCGGTGCCCGTCGGCAGGTCGGCCTTCCGCTTCGCGATCGCCAATGCTTTGCCGGTATATTGTGACCGAAGATCGGCCTGCGTCAGCACGGTCTGGCCGACGATCGAATCGGCCATGTAATAGACCTCCGAGACGGCCCGGCGCAGCACGCTGAAGTGCTGGAACTTGCCCTTGTCGAGATGCAGGATCACCGGCGCCGCCAACTTCGGCAAATCCTCCAGCGCGATCTCCGCGCCGGCGGCCTGGAAGCCCAGTTTCTTCGCCGCAAAGATCAGATCGTCGAAGGAGACGCCGTTGCCTTCGCGATTCTTCCACTGCTCGGCGGTGTAGCGCGAGCGGATGATCTCGAGCGCCTCGATTTCGGTGGTCGGTCGGTTCCAGTAGTAGGTCAGGATGGTGGCGATCGAAGCGGCGCCGCAGGTGAAGTCGGCGGTCTGGCCGACGACGCCGTCGAACCGGCGGTCAAGGAAGGATTTCGGCCGGCGGACCGAGCTCTCCTGGGCCGGAGCCTCCTCGGCCCACACTGGGAGGCCTCCCGCGAGCGAGGCGCACAAGGCGGCGCCGCTACCGAGGAAGCGACGTCGTGTCAGGGCAGGGCGCGGCATGGCTGCCGGCCTCAGAAGCGCTTGCGCAGCGACAGCGTGAACGCGGCGTCCGGGGCGTCGTCGGTCAGGCCGAGCGTCACTGCGGGTTCGAGCCAGAAATCCTGCCCGAGCCGCTGGATCAGCGTGAAGCGCGCCGTCAGGAGCTCGTTGACCGAATTGGCGACCGGTACGCCGCCGACCTTCAGCCGCTCGGACAAGGCGCCGTTGAAGGACAGGCCCAGCGTCGTCCGCTCCGAAACCGCGAAGCCGAAGCCCATATTGTAGGTGATGCGGTAGCCGGGCTCGATCTTGGTGCCGTTGAAGGTCTTGGGGATGGCATAGTCGGCGCCGACACCGAAGAACAGGATCAGCGGATCGACCGTCTTGAAGAACTGGACCGAACCGCGCGGCACCCAATGGCCGCTCGATTGGTTGAGCGCCAACGGGTCGGTTGGAATGTTCCCCGTCCGCAGGTTCACCAGGTCGTAGGGCGCATCACCGGTCGGAATCGACAGGCCAAGGCTGAGCGCGGCGCCCGGATACCACTCGCCTTCGCGCCAGAGATTGGCGGAGGCCTGGACCGAGACGTCGCCGAGCCCGGAGCGATTGCGGACGATGGTCTGGCTGAAGGCGTTGGTTCGGCGCTGCGAGGCGAAATACGGCACCGACAAGGCGAGCTCGACATCGTTGCTGATGCCGTAGCGGAATGTCGTGGTGGCGCGGAAGCTGCGATCGTTCTGGACGAAGCTGGTGGCGCGGCCGTAATCGAAGCTCTGCGAGACCTCGAACTTGTTGCTCTGCAGGGTCGGGATGTTGTCGCGCGCCAGGAATGCCTCCTGAGCGACGGTGCTCTTCTGCTGGCCGGGCGGCAGCTGCGCGCCACCACTCTGCGCACCTTCGGTCGCCGGCGTGCTCGCCGCAGCCTGCTGCCGGTCGGCGCTGCGATCCCGCGATCCGGCCGGCTTGGCCTTCTCGCGCTTGCTGACCTCGCCCTCGAGCAGTTTCAGGCGTGCTTCAAGCTGCTGAATACGCCGCTCAAGCAACTCTTCCTTCGACTGGGCAAAGGCAGAAACGCTGGCGGTCATCAGAACCGCCAGCGAAACACCGACTGAACGCGCCGCAAGGCACGCCGTGCTAACTGATGTTCTACGCAACAATCCTAATCCCTATCCACCGGGCAGGCCGGAACCGATTGCAACAAGCCGGATCAGCCGAAGCGATCCGGCCTGTCGGTGGAGTTATCAGGAATTGTAGTACTGATAGTAGTAGGCGTTGTAGAGATACTGGGTTGCGTAGTAAGAATAGGAATAAGCGGTGTAGTAGTAGCTCGCATTCGAGTAGATGTATCCATAATACGCATAATAGTTGGCGTAGTATGAATAGTAGTAGCCATAGTAACCGTAGTAGTCAGCGTAATAACCCTTGCCGACGACCTTCTTGTTGGCGTCGGGAGTCAGCACCTTGGCGCTGGCATTGCCGAAGATCTGGGCAGTGTCGGCGGCGGCTGGAGCGGCGCTGAACGCGAGCGCTGCGGCGGAGGCGAGCAACAACTTTTTCATCGAGGGTCCCCTTGCGGTCACGACAGGCGAGAATGGTTCCACCTTGCAATAACTGGGTACACTGCTGACGTTGCGGCGTCAAGCAATGAATCTGATATGAGAAAGACTTCAGTGAGTTTATCGTTATTTTGGAAAAAGAATGAGCTATAAAAATTGAATTCACCGAAGTCTTATGATTTAAAAATTAAACTACCAATAATTCCTTTTGCAAAAGTGATATTAAATCAAGGTCAATTCGATTTTTTTATTACTAAATTGGATAAACGTGCCCTTAGGGCATGAAATTATAAACCTAGGCATATTCTTATTTTCGGGCGCGGCTCATGTTTTGAGCTGAAACGTTGTGTATCGGGCCATGCCAATCATGCGGGCCACGGCGCGACACGGCGAACAGCGTGCCTTCTTACCCTTCTTCCGGCTCAATCTCGGCGTTGGTCGGTCCGCTTGTTCCGCTCATGGAAAAGATCCTCGGCAGCCTCTGGGATTCGAGTGGGTTTGGGCGGACGGGATTGTCCGGTCCGGCAGGCCGCACCAACTGCGAGCCCCCCCCGAGCTGCTCGGAGCGAGCTGCAACCCTCGACGAGAGTCCGTGTTCCCCTGCGGCGGCGACCATGTCCAGGGGGCAGGGAGTGCTACTGCGCCTCCAGCACCAGCTCCAGCGTCATCAGCACTGGATTGTCACCGCGCGCGAGCGCGCCCTTGGCCATGCCGCCCGTATAGTCGACCAGCGCGATGGCGAGTGCCGCTTCCGGTTTGCCGTCGGCACCGGGTGCGATGTGTCCGGCCGTGATGGCGATCTCGGTGGCGAAAGGCTCGATCGAGCGGCGGTCGGTGAATCGCGCGCCGATGGTCGAGCCGACGCCGCCATGGATGATCGCCTGCGCGATGCCGCGCTCGGCGCAGAACGCTTCCAGCGCGGTGAAGACATCGCGGTTCGGCCGCAGCCGCAGCACGAAGAAGCGGCCGCCGGCATCCGCGCCGCCGCCCGGCCGCGCTGCCGGCATGAACAGCTTGAAATTGGTCTCCGGATCATGGCCAGCGACGAAGCCGGCGCCGTCCAGTCCGATTGCGTCGACGGTGATCGGCTCGGCCAGGAAACTCTGGTCCGGCAGGATATGGCCGCCACTGCGCTTGCCATCCGCCTCGCGCCAGAGCGCATGGCCGTGGAAGAACGGGGCACCGTCGCGCTCGCCGAAGGTTAACGCTCCCGTCTCGATCCGCGTCACGCCATCAGGCCGGAAGGTCTCGCTATAGAAGGCGGCATGCTCCGGCGTCTGCGACAGCGCCGGCATCACATAGGCGAAGGGCGCGAGCGGGAGCCCGGTCGGCAGGCGCAGCACGCCGCTGGAGAAACCCTGCGCGGCGAAGGCCTCAGCGATCGCATCGAGCAGCAGGCCGGGCTTCAGCTCCAGCGTGAGCTTGCGGCCGCGCGCCTCGACCCATTGCACCCGCTCGGGCTCCGCCGGTCCCGGCTGCTGGATCGTCCTCACGCCGAGGCTCCCGGCGCACGGATGAAATCAAGCAGGCCGCGCTTCTCCAGCTCGTCGCGCACCAGGCGCTTGGGCACCTTGCCATAGCCGGATTTCGGCAGTTCCTCGAAGAAGAAGAAGCGCTTCGGCATCTTGTAGCGCGGGATCTTCTCGGCGAGGTAGCCGGCCAATTCGTTTTCGTCGACAGGACTGCGCGCGACGCAGACGGCGATGCCGATCTCGCCCCAGACCGCGTCGGGCACGCCGAGCACGGCGGCTTCCGCAATCGCCGGATGGGTCAGGATCTTCTCCTCGATCTCGCGCGGATAGATGTTCGAGCCGCCGGAGATGTACATGTCCGAGGCGCGGCCGGTGATATAGACGAAGCCCTGCTCGTCCATATGACCGAGATCGCCGGTGCGGAACCAGCCATCGCGGAAGGACTTCGCATTGGCTTCGGGATTCTCGTAATAGCCGGCGAACACCGCCGGGCCGATCACGCAGATCTCGCCGGTCTCGAAGGGCTTGAGCTCCGCGCCTTCGTCGTTCTGGATCGCGACCTGAATGCCGGTGCGCTCGACGCCGCAGCTGCCGATGCGCGCCTGCGGCCCATCCTCTTCCTCGTGCAGATAGGTCGGCAGCACGGTGATGTTGCCGGTGACCTCGCCGAGGCCAAAATACTGCACCAGCACCTTGCCGAGCTTGGCCAGCGCCGTCTTCTGGTCCTCGCGATACATCGGCGCGCCGGCATAGATGACATGGCGCAGGCTGGAGTGATCGTGCTGGTCGACGGCCGGGTGCTCGACCAGCATCTTCAGGATGGTCGGCACGGTGAAGATGTTGGTCACGCGGTGCTTCGCGATCAGCCGGAAGGCCTCGTCGATGTCGAAGCGCTCGGTCGGCAAGAGGATCGTCGGCGCCCCGCGGGCCGACAGCACGAGTTGATGCACGCCGGCACCATGCGAGAGCGGGGCCACGACGAGCGAGGCGTCTGCTTCCGTCGAGCCTGGCACGAGGTCGGCGAGGTGGTTGGTGACGACGAAACCCATCTGGCCATGGGTCAGCACCGCGGCCTTGGAGCGGCCGGTCGTGCCGGAGGTGAAGAAGAACCAGCAGGGATCGTCGCGGTCGACAACCGCATCGGGGACGTGGCTGCCCTGGTGCGCGGCGATCGCCTCGGTCAGCGTCGTCTCGCCGAAGGCGCCCGCGCCGATCCGCCAGGTGAACGCGAGCGCCTTGCTCTCCTTGGCGACCGCTGCGGCATGATCGGGGAAATCGCCATGGCAGAGGAAGGCCTTGGCGCCCGAGGAGGTCGCGAGATAGGCGACCTCGTCCGGCATCAGCCGGAAATTGGTCGGCACCCAGACGGCCCCCAGCCGGAAGGCGGCGAACATCGAGACGAACATCTCGTCGCAGTTCTTCGAGTGGACGAGGATGCGGTCGCCCTTGCCGATGCCGCGCGCCGCCAGCGCGGTGCAGAGCGCGTGCGCGGCCGCGTCGAGCTCGCCCCAGCTCCATTGCCGCTCGCCCCAGATCAACCCGGGTCGATCGGCGAAGCGGCGGGCATTGCGCGTCAGGAAATGCGCGAGGTTCATCACCCGCGTCGTCACGGGCTTCAACCCGCCAGCGGGCTCAGCGTCGGCTGCGCTCGTCGTCATGGCGTCGTCTCCACTGTTCTGATCTCGTCTTGCGCCGGCTTGACCTGCCGCCGGTCGAGCATGTTGGCGATCCGCGTCTCGACCTGCCGTGCCTCGTGGCGTAGCAGCGCCCCGAGTTCCTCCTGCCGCTGCGGCTGCATGCGCGAATCGATTGCGGCGATACTGAGCGCCCCGGCGATGCGCCCGTCCGGGTAGCGCACGCCGACGCCTATGCCCCAGGAATTCGCGACGATGCGCCCCGGATTGAGAGCGAAACCCTGCGCACGCGCCAGGGCGATATCGGTGATGAGCTGGGCCGGCGCATAGGCCGGGTAGCGCGCGGCGAGCACGGCGCGGTTGGCCTCGATCATCGCGCTGGATTCGGCGTCCGGCATCAGCGCCAGCATGGCGAGCGAGCCGGCGCCGACCCCGAGCGGATGCTGGTCGCCGGCCTGGAGGGCATGGGTGCGCACCGGCCAGGTGCCTTCCTCGCGATGCAGGCAGATGGCGAAGCGGTCGCGCCGGATCGAGAAGAAGCTGGTGTCCTGCGTCGTGTCGGAGAGTGCGTGAAGGCTTTCCATGGCGAGGTCGAGCAGGCCATGACGCTGGCCCGAGAGCAGGCCGAGCACGAAGGCCTCCTCGCCGAGATGATAGCGCCGCGTCCGCGCGTCCTGCTCGACCAGCCCAGCCCGCATCAGCGCCAGCAGCAGGCGCCGGACGGTCGGCTTGTTCAGCCCACTCTCCTCGACGATCTCGCTGAGCGGCAGGCCGGAGGCGCTCTCGCGGCCGACGAGCGCCAGCAGTCGCAAGGCGCGATCGACGCTTTGCGAGCCTGACAGATCGGGCGTCGGCACGGACTCGGGCTGCATTTCCTCTGCCGTATTGGGTCCATGATGCGGACCTCTCTTCTGCTTTAAAGATGTAGATGGCGGCGCCTACGATTGCAACAACAGCCGATCCGTGTATGTTTCAGGCGGAACGAGCGAGCTAAATCGCCATAATGTGGACCCATGTGATCGGCGATGCCGATGCGATGGGCGGATGGGAGGAGCGGCCCTTATGGCCGAAACAAGCACGAGCGCAGCCGCCGGCGCGCATGCCAGCGATGGCGTCGCCGCGGTCCTGGAGAGCCTCGACCATACCCCGAAGCGTGTCGGCTCGGCGCTGGTGCGCCCGCTCGAGGTCATCGCCGCGATCCTGCTCGTCGCCATCGTCACTTTGCTGCTTGCTGGCGTGACCTCGCGCTATGTCCTGTCGATCCCGGTGGTCTGGATCGACGAGGCTGCCTCGATCTGCTTCCTCTGGCTCGCCATGCTCGGCGCTGCCATCGCGATCGACCGCAACGAGCACTTACGCCTGACTCTGTTCGTCGGCATGCTGCCGGAGCGTTTGGGCGGTTTCGTCCATGCCTTCGGCCTGCTCGCGGTCGCGACTTTCCTCGCGGTGATGACCTGGCCGGCGATCGACTACGTCATCGAAGAATCCTACGTCACCTCGGCGGCGCTCAACATACCCTCGAGCTATCGCGTTTCGGCCATCGCCTTCGGCATCATCGCCATGCTGGCGCTGGTGCTGACCTATGCGATCAGGACCTGCACCCTGCGCGACCTCCTGATCTCCGCCGTGGTGATCGGCCTCGTCGCGGCAGCCTTCTTCCTGCTGACGCCGGTGTTCAAGACGCTGGGCTACGTCAACATCGCGATCTTCCTGCTCGGCGTTGTCGGGCTCTGCCTCGTCGCCGGCATTCCGATCGCCTTCTGCTTTGGGCTGGGCGCGCTCTGCTTCCTCTCCTTCAGCACCAGCGTGCCGATCTTCGTGATGATCGGGCGCATGGACGAGGGCATGTCGAGCCTGATCCTGCTTTCGGTGCCGATCTTCGTGCTGCTCGGCTGCGTGCTCGACGCCACCGGCATGGGCAAGGCGATCGTCGACTTCCTCGCTTCACTGCTGGGGCACGTCCGCGCCGGCATGTCCTATGTGCTGCTCGGCTCGCTCTTCCTGGTCTCGGGCATTTCCGGCTCCAAGGTCTCCGACATGGCCACGGTGGCGCCCGCGCTGTTCCCGGAGATGAAGCGGCGCGGCTACCAGCCGAAGGAGCTGATCGCGCTGCTCTCGACCGGCGCTGCCATGGCCGAGACCGTGCCGCCCTCGATCGTGCTGATCGTGCTCGGCTCGGTCGCCGGGGTCTCGATCGCAGGGCTCTTCACCAACGGCCTCGTCGTCGCGACCGTGCTGCTGCTCGTGCTCGCTATCCTGGCGCGCTGGAAAGCGCGTGGCGAGATGCTGAAGGGTGTGCGCCGCGCGCCTTTCACTGTGATCTGGAAGACGGCGCTGGTCGCGGCGCCGGCCCTCGTCCTGCCCTTCCTGATCCGCAGTGCCGTCGGCGGCGGCGTCGCTACCGCGACCGAGGTTTCGACCATCGCCGTGCTCTATGCGCTGATCGTCGGCATCGTGCTCTATGGCGGCATCAGCTGGCGTACCTTCTACGGCATGCTGGTCGAGACCGCGGCGCTCTCGGGTGCGATCCTGATGATCCTTGGCACCGCCTCGGCCATGGCCTGGGCGCTGACCCAGACGGGCTTCGCCCGTGATCTTGCGACCGCGATGTCGCATCTGCCCGGCGGCTGGATCAGCTTCATGGCGGTGACGATCGTTGTCTTCATGATCCTCGGCTGCGTGCTCGAGGGCCTGCCAGCGATCGTCCTGATGGCGCCCTTGATGTTCCCGATCGCCAAGAGTCTCGGCATCAACGACATCCACTATTCGATGGTGGTGGTCACCGCGATGAACATCGGCCTGATGACGCCGCCGGTCGGCATCGGTTTCTACATCGCCTGCAAGATTGGCAATGTCGAACCGGACGAGGCGATGGGCGCGATCTGGCCCTATCTGCTCGCGCTGCTCGCCGGCCTCGCCATCATCGCCTATGTGCCGTCCTTCTCGACGATGTTCCTGTGAGGCACGCCATGTCGTTCCATCATGGCCACCCGTCGCGGCCGTCGATTGCCGGATGGCGAAAACCCGCGCCAGCATGACCGAAACGCCTTGGCGTGTCCGAACGAGGCTGCGCTGACCAATGAAGAACCTTCAGGGAGGAAAGACCATGTCCATCTCACGCCGCACGATCCTGCAGGGCGCCACTGCCGCCGCCACGATCGGGACCTTCTCGATCGCCCGCGCCCAGACGCCGGAATTCACCTACAAATACGCCAACAACCTGCCGTTGGCGCATCCGATGAATGTGCGCGCCGCCGAAGCGATGGAGAAGATCAAGGCCGAGACCAATGGCCGGGTCGTCATCCAGATCTTCCCGAACAACCAGCTCGGCTCCGACACCGACATGCTGAACCAGGTCCGCTCCGGCGGCGTCGAGTTCTTCACGCTGTCGCCGCTGATCCTGTCGACGCTGGTGCCGAACGCCTCGGTCAGCGGCATCGGCTTCGCGTTCCCGGACTATGACTCCGTCTGGAAGGCGATGGATGGCGAGCTCGGTGCTTATGTCCGCGGGCAGATCGCCAAGGCGAACCTGCACGTCCTCGACAAGATCTGGGACAATGGCTTCCGCCAGATGACCTCATCCAAGGGTGCGATCACGAGCCCCGCCGACCTCAAGGGCTTCAAGATTCGCGTGCCGGTCTCGCCGCTCTGGACCTCGATGTTCAAGGCCTTCGACTCGGCCCCGGCCAGCATCAACTTCGCCGAGGTCTATACGGCGCTGCAGACCAAGATCGTCGACGGCCAGGAGAACCCGCTCGCGATCATCGCGACCGCCAAGCTGTTCGAGGTGCAGAAGTACCTCTCGCTCACCAACCACATGTGGGACGGCTTCTGGTTCCTGGCCAATCGCCGCGCCTGGGATCGGCTGCCGCAGGACCTGCGGACGATCGTCGCCAAGAACATCGACGCTGCCGCTTTGCTGGAGCGCGCCGACGTCGCCAAGCTCAATGCCGGCCTGCAGGCCGAATTGACCTCGAAGGGCATGGTCATCAACCAGACCAAGGCCGACGAATTCCGCGCTGCGCTGCAGAAGGCCGGCTTCTACGGCGAGTGGAAGGGCAAGTACGGCGACGAGGCCTGGGCGATCCTGGAGAAGGCGGTCGGCGGCAAGCTGGCCTGATCGCATCACTTTCGATGCTTCGTTGCGGCGCGCCTTTCGAGGTGCGCCGTCACTGTTTCAGCCGCCCTTCTTCACCGCCTTGCCCGGCTCGCTGAAATCGAGCTGCTTCTGCAGCCCGAGCTGGACCACGAAGGCGGGTACCGCTTCCAGCCCGGTATCCTTGGTCTTGCGCCAGGCGGCCGAGGCGGTCGCGGTCATACCGTTGCCGAGGCCGCGCGCATAATCGAGGCCGATGCTGGAGGTGCGCGTCGTCGAGTCGAGCCCGAGATAATCCTCCAGCTTCTGCCGGACGGTGAGCGAAAGCGCGTTTGTGTCGTTGAAGCGCGCCGTGAGCTTGCCCTCGTGCTGGGTCACGAGGTTGATCACGGCGAAGGGCAGGGTGGTGTCCTCGACGGTGCGGCCGGACGACAGGTCGAGCGTCAGCCATTCATAGGGAACGCGGAGCTTGGCCGTGTAGAGCAGCTTCTTCTCGTTCTCGAATTCCTTGTCCGGGAAGATGACCTGCAGCGGCGAGAGCGAGGCCTCGAAGCTCGCGCCCTTCAGCGCGGTCGAGACGAAGAGATTGGGCTGCAGCCGGTAGTTGTCGCGGCGCATGCCGAGATAATCGATGCCGTTGGTGAAGCGCGTGCTCGACGTCGTAAAGGAGACGCCGATCTCGGTCTCACCCTGGCGCCAGGCGATGCCCGGCGTGATGCCGAGCATGGCGAGGTTCTCGTCCTGCGGCAGGAAATCGCCATCGGCGAAGACATTGCGCTCGTTCAGCGCGGCGAGCCGCGCCTCGGCATTGGCGAAGAGCCTGAAGGAGCCGAGGCTGAGATTGAGCCGTTCGCGCCAGGTCAGCGCATTGCGGCGACGCGACCAGCTCTGCTCGTTCTCGATCGCAAGCGAGGATTGCAGGGTGAGGTTCTCGCCGATCCCGGTTGCGTGCTTCAGCGTCAGCGCATGCGACCGGCTGGCGGCGAGCTGGCGGGGGTCGTACTGGGTGTCGACCAGGAGAAGGTCGAGCCCGTAGCTGTCCTGCAGCGTGCCGCGCAGATAATTCCAGCTCGCGAAGCCGGTGAGCGTCGGACTGCCCTTTTCGCCCTTGCTGTTGGTCGGGCTCGAGTCGAAGCCGCCGCGCAGTCCGGCCACTGCTGTCGAAGTCACAGTCTCTGTCGCATCCTCTCCCGCAGCTGCAGGAAAGGCGCTGGCCGCAATGCAAAAGAACGCGAAGACTGAACTGATAGCACACATGATCATCACCCCTTTCAAGCGAAGGTGGATGATCATGCCTAATCGTCAGTTAATATAGTCAAGATCCTGATTGTATACTAAGAATAGATCTGATAAAATATATTTTTATATTTAGGATGCGTCAGATTGTATTCGAGTGCATGGAGGTTAACGCTAGCAAGTATGGTTAACAATGTGTTCAGGTTGCGCCAAAGATAAAATACAACCAAAACGTGCATATCGCTTCGACACCCGGAGCGAGTGCAGGGAGAGAAAGATGAAATACGCATTTGTTCTTGCCTCGATCGCCGCCTTCTCGGTCAGCCCCGCCTTCGCCGGCGGCCATGGCGGCTCCGGCAGCCGCGGCGGCGGGCTCCTCGGCAACGTCGTGGCGTCGGTTGCTTCGGTCACGACAGCCGTCTCCAACGTCAAGGTGCTCAACAACGTCTCGGTGCTGAGCGGCAACGGCATCCTCAACGGCAACAAGGTCAGCGTCGGCCGCGGCGGTATCGGGATCGGCAATGGCGGGCATGGCTGCGGCTGCAACTGATCCTGCGATCTGACGACTGGCGATCACACCGGCATGGAGGAAGAGGGGCCTCGGAGCCCCTCTTTTCATCTGTGTACTCGGAATATTGCCTACCTGCCAGACGGTAGGTTAGATTCATGCAGGAATAGCGGAGCATGATGGCGGCAATGGACAGTTTCGATGCGGTCGGCGGCGGAACACTCCGTTCGCCCTATTTCGGCGAGGAGCACGAGGCGCTGCGCGACCAGCTGCGCCGCTTCGTCACGAACGAAGTCAAGCCGCACGGGCTCGCCTGGGAAGAGGCCGGCATGGTACCGCGGCAGGTGCTGGCCCGCATGGGCGAGCTCGGCTTCCTCGGTATCCGCTATCCCGCCGAATATGGCGGCTCCGAGCTCGACACGCTCGCGACCGTGGTGCTGGCCGAGGAGCTCGGCCGTTCGACCTTCTCGGGCTTCGCCATCACCGCGCTCGTTCATACCGACATGGCCTCGGTCCATGTCTTCAATGCCGGCAGCAAGGCGCAGCGCGATCGCTGGATGCCCGATATCGTCGCCGGCAAGGTGATCTGTGCCATCGCCGTCACCGAGCCTGATGCCGGCTCCGACGTGAAGGGCATTCGCACCACGGCCCGGCGCGACGGCGATTCCTATGTGCTGAACGGTGCCAAGATGTTCATCACCAATGGCGTGCATGCCGATCTCTATTGCGTCGCCGCCAAGACCGATCCCTCGGGCAAGCCGTCGCAGTCGGTCTCGATGTTCCTGATCGAGAAGGACACGCCCGGCTTCCGCGTCAGCCGCGCCCTCGACAAGCATGGCTGGCGTTCCTCCGACACGGCCGAGCTGGTCTTCGAGGATTGCCGGATTCCGGCGCAGAACCTGCTCGGCGGCGAGGGGCGCGGCTTCTACGCGATCATGCGCAATTTCCAGAATGAGCGCACCGTGATCGGCGCCATGGCGATGGGCGAGGCGCAGGCCGCGATCGAACTGACGGTCGATTATGTCCGCACGCGCATGGCCTTCGGCGCCCCGCTCTGGCAGAAGCAGGCGATCCGCCAGAAGCTCGCCATGCTCGCAGGCAAGGTCGAGGCCGGGCGCCAGCTCGTCCATCACGCCGCCTGGCTCGACGCCAAGGGCTTCGATGCGACGCGCGAGGTCTCGATGGTCAAGGCCTACTGCGGTGAACTGGTCAACGAAGTCATGTATGCCTGCGTCCAGTTCCATGGCGGCATGGGCTTCATGCGCGAGAGCGCGATCGAGCGCATGGCCCGGGACGCGCGCGTCCAGGCGATCGGTGGCGGCGCCACCGAGGTCATGCTCGAAGAGGTGGCGAAGCGGCTGTGACGGTCGTGACCGGACGCGCCGAACGGGCAGAGCTGGAGGGCGGCGCACGCCGCCTGATCCTCGACCATGCGGCGCGCCTGCTGCGCAGCAATGGCTATCACCAGACCAGCCTGCGCGAGATCGCCGAGGCGGTCGGGATCCGCAAGGCCAGCCTCTATTATCACTTCCGTTCGAAGGAGGAGATCGTCGAGGCTGTCGTCAATGACGGTGTCGGCTTCGTCCATGAAGCTGTGCTCGCCGCTCTGGACGCGACCGACAAGGCCGATATGCGTCGCCGGCTCGAGGCGGCGATCGCAGCGCATCTCGCCGCCCTGCACGGCCATTCCGACTACACCTGCGCCAGCATCAAGGTCTTCAGCTTCGGCGAGAATCCGACACCCGAGAGCGTGCGCGCCACCCGCCGCGCCTATGACGATCTCTGGCGAAGGCTGGTCGAGGAGCTTGCCGGCGCGGGCGTGCTCGCGCCCGGCGTCGTACCGGAGCGGTTGCGGCTCTTCCTGCTCGGCGCCATGAACGGCTCGGTCGATTGGTATCGCGAGGGGCGTTTCGACATCGCACAACTTGCCGGCGAGCTCGCGGCACTCGTCGCGCCTTAGGACACTGATCGCCGGTTCGCTTTAACCTGGCCTTGACCGCTGCCGAACGAGTGTACGGCATGACACGCGACGGCCTGTTTCGATTTGGTGGCGAATTCCGGGATTCCATCCGCGAGGCGGCGTTCCGCGATGCGCGCTTTGGCGAGACGCTGCGGCAATGCCGGTTGATCTTCCTGATCTCGGCGGTCCTCAACACGCTCTTTCTCGCCAGCGACTGGCGCTTCCACGGCACGCCGCATTTCTTCGTCGCCGTGCCAGCGCGCCTGATGGTCGTCTTCGCCTCGCTTCTCTGCTTTGCGCTGGTGCGCAAGGCGACGCGCTTCTCGCAGGCGCAAGGAGTGCTGATCGGCTGGGAGGTCTCGACCGCGCTGATGGTCGCGCTGCTGGTGTCGTCGCGGAGCGATCTTGCCCTCTTCGTCGTGCTGATGCTGCCGTCGATCTTCTATCTGGTCGCGCCGACGGCCTTCCGCTGGACGCTTGTCCTGGGGCTCGGCTGCAGCGCGCTGATGCTCGCCGGATATCTCGGCAATGGGCCACTGCCCTCGACGCTTCCCGGCCTGATCCTCGTCCTCGTCATGCTCAACTTCGCGCTCGGGCTGGTCGTCGTCCACGGCAACCGGCTGCGCCGGCTCGAATGGGCGGCGACACAGGCCGAGCGCCAGGCCAAGGACGAGCTCGGCGCCAGCCAGGCGATGATCGAACGCGTCTTCATGGCAGTGCCGATCCCGCTCATCGTCACCTCGCGCGGCGATGGCCGTTTTCTGCGCGGCAACGATGCCGCCAAGCGCTATTTCGGCGACGAGGTCACGCAGGCGCAGGTCCAGGACATCCTGCTCGACGGCGGCAATCGTCGCGTCATCGCCCGCCTGCTGAAGGACCATGACCAGATCGAGAGCCATGAGGCGCAGGTCCGCGATGGCAGCGGGGCCGTCCGCGACGTGCTGATCACCGCCACGACATTGCCGATCGGCGAGAACCCGGCCGTCGTCGCAGGGATCGTCGACATCACCGATCGCAAGGCGGCCGAGGCTCGGACCCGCCGCCAGGCGACACATGACGCGTTGACCGGCCTGCCCAATCGTTTGTTGTTCCACGAGCGGATGCAGCAGGCCCTGGCGCGGATGGCGAGCAAGGGCGGGGCGGTCGCGCTCTTCCTGATCGATCTCGACGACTTCAAATCGATCAACGACACGCTCGGTCACGATGCGGGCGATGCGCTGCTGATCGAGGCGGCGAAGCGGCTCGCTGCGGCGATCGGCCCGGACGAGTTGGTCGCGCGGCTCGGCGGCGACGAGTTCGTCGTGCTCTCGACGCAGCGGCTGACTGGGTTCCAGGCGCTGACCCGGGGCGAGGCGCTGATCGAGGTGCTGCGCCAGCCCTGCGAGCATGCCGGCCAGATGATCGCGACGCGGGCGAGTCTCGGCATCGCGCTCGCGCCCGAGCATGATCGCGACGGCGTCGAATTGATGAAAGACGCCGATCTCGCGCTCTACCGGGCCAAGGCGAACGGCCGCAACATGGCGATCGTCTACGAGCCGGCGATGCGGGCCGCGATGGCGCGCCGCGTCGCGGTCTGCCAGGGGCTGGCCGGCGCGCTGAAGGACGAGCGCATCCTGCCCTACTATCAGCCGCAGGTCGCGGTCGACACCGGCCGGGTCGTCGGCTTCGAGGCTCTGGCGCGCTGGCGTCATTCCGAGCGCGGGATCATCCCGGCCGCCGCCTTTCAGGAAGGCTTCCAGGATCCCGAGATCGCCGCTGGGATCAGCGACGCGATCATCGCGGCCGTGGTGAGCGATCTACGCCGCTGGCTCGATGCCGGGCTCGATGTCGGCCATGTCTGCGTCAACCTCGCGGCGAGCGTCTTCCGCGACCCGGCGCTGCCGGAGCGCCTGCTCAGCCAGCTCGCCGCGGCCGGCGTGCCGGCCAGCTATTTCGGTGTCGAGGTCACCGAGACGGTGCTGCTCACCCGCAATGCCGACGAGGCCGAGCGCACGCTGAAGACCCTGCGCGCTGCGGGCCTGCGCGTTGCGCTCGACGATTTCGGCACCGGCTACGCCTCGCTCACCCATCTCAAGCGCTTCCAGGTCGATGCGCTCAAGATCGACCGCGGCTTCGTCAGTCACGTCACCGAGAATGGCGGCGATGCCGCGATCGTGCGGGCGCTGCTTCGGCTCGCCGCCGATCTGCGCCTCGACGTCATTGCCGAGGGTGTCGAGACCGCCGAGCAGGAGGCCTTCCTGAAGGAGCAGGGTTGCCGCTTCGCACAGGGCTATCGTTACGCCAGACCTGCTCCCGCCGGCCGCGTGCCCTGGCTGCTGCAGCTGCCGGACCTGCTGCCCAAGGGCGACGCCATGCACGGGGATAGTGCCGCCGCCTGATCTGGCGCACTGGTCGCAGCACGATTTTCGTGGCGCTATGCCGGTCTCACTGTCGATGCCGAGAGCCCTGCATGCGCGCCTTCTATCATCCCGACCAGTCCAAGCATGATCCGCAGCAATATATGCGCTTCGGCAAGATCGTGGCGCCCAAGGACCTGCCGGAACGGACCGAGCGGCTGCTCGGCGCGCTCGCCAAGCACGGCGTCGCGGCCGAGCGCCCGGCCGAGCATGGCACGGCGCCGATCCTTGCCGTTCATGACGAAGGCTTCGTCCGTTTTCTGGAGGGGCTTTGGCAGCGCTGGCTCGCTCTGCCCGAGCGTGGACCCGAGGCCTGGCCCAACACCTTCCCCTATTGGAGTGGCCGCACCGACGAGAATGTCCGTCCGCCCTGCCGGCCGACCGGGATCATGGGTCAGCTCGGCTGGTATCTCGGCGATCTCTCCGTGCCGGTCGGCGAGCATTGCTGGCTCTCGACCCTGCGCTCGGCCGAGACGGCGGTCTCCGGCGCCGACGCGGTTCTCGCGGGCGAGCGGGCCGTCTATTCGCTCTGCCGTCCCTCCGGCCATCACGCCCGCGCAGATCGCGCCACCGGCTTCTGCTATCTGAACAACAGCGCGATCGCCGCGCAGCGCCTGCGCTCGAAGTTCGGCAAGGTCGCGATCCTCGATGTCGACGCCCATCACGGCGACGGCACCCAGCAGATCTTCTATCGCCGCAACGACGTGCTGACGATCTCGGTCCATGCCGATCCGGCAGACTACTACCCCTTCTTCACCGGCTATGCAGACGAGCGCGGTAACGGGCCGGGCGAGGGCTTCAACCTCAACCTGCCGCTCGCCCATGGTGCCGGCGGCGCCGAGATGGAAGCGGCGGTCGACCGCGCCGGCCGCGCCATCCGCGAGTTCGGTGCGGAAGCCCTGGTGATCGCGCTCGGCTACGACGCCCACAAGGACGATCCGATCGGCGTGCTCAAGCTCGACGCCGCCGATTTCGGCACGATCGGCGCGAAGGTGAAGGCGCTCGGCCTGCCGACGCTGGTGGTGCAGGAAGGCGGCTATGCGATCGAGGCGATCGGCGATTGCCTCGATGCGTTCTTGGGTGGGTTCAAGGGATAGCTTCCTTCTCCCCTCGGGGGAGAAGGTGGCCCGGCGCAGCCGGGTCGGATGAGGGAAGGGCCGCGTAAGCGACCCTTTTCGTTCACCCAGTCATTCTGCCTTCATCCCCCTGCCGGGACCTTCTCCCCCGAGGCGAGAAGGGGCCTAGCTACTCTGCGGCCTCGCGACGCGGCAGCACCCAGTCCGGGCGGACCCAGTGGCAGGTATAGCCGGCCGGATAGCGCTCCAGATAATCCTGGTGCTCCGGCTCGGCCTCCCAGAAATCGCCTTCGGGCTTCACCTCGGTGGTCACGCGGCCGGGCCAACGTCCGGAGGCGTTCACCTCGGCGATTACCTCCTCGGCGATCTGCTTCTGCGTCTCGTCGACATAGTAGATGCCAGAGCGATAGCTGGTGCCGAGGTCGTTGCCCTGGCGGTTCAGCGTCGTCGGATCGTGGATCTGGAAGAAGAACTCCACCAGCTGCCGGTAGCCGATCTTGGCGGGATCGAAGGTGATCTCGATGCCCTCGGCATGGGTCCCGTGATTGCGATAGGTCGCATTCTTCACGTCGCCGCCGGTGTAGCCGACCCGGGTCGTCTCGACGCCGGGGAGCTTGCGGATCAGGTCCTGCATGCCCCAGAAGCAACCGCCTGCGAGTACAGCACGTTCTGTCATGTCAAACCTCCTTGATCCCGGCGAGATAAGCATCGAAGCCTGAGTTCGCCACATCATTGCATTGGCCTTAGGGGCTGCGCGAATCGCGGCTCGCGGCAGGCTACCAACTATGCGACGCTGGGTTGTGTTTTCCCGTTGACCTAGCGTGAGGGTAAGGTATCTCTCCTCCGTTGAAACTCTCCGGGGAGAAAAATGAGAGTTCTGATTTTGGCTGGTTGTTTTTCAGTCTTTGCCTTCGCTGCGGCCGAAGCCAAATGTTCACCGCCTGCGGGCTATCCATTTTTCCTGGATCAGAACGATACTGTGACCTATGTTCAGGTCGCGGATTCCAAGGGTTGTGGACACTTCTTTCGCTCGGGAGGCCAGGCAGCCTTTACGAGTGCAAGCATTGTTTCCTTTCCGAGAAACGGAAAGTTCGTGCAAACTGGTGCCTTCAATTTCAGCTACACGCCAAAATCCGGTTTCAAAGGGCTAGATACATACGCTGTCAAAGTCTGCGGGACGAACCGCGGCGGATCAGGTTGCTCGACAATCAACTATCAAACCACAATCGAATAAAATCGCCGCCGGATGTGGCGAGTTCGCGTTGCTTGCGCCCGGCGTTCTAACTGGGCGCAGGTGCCGACGTGGCTGACCTTCAGATCACGGCCTCGATCAGGAACGGTCCTTTCCGCCCAAGCGCCCCCTTGAACAGCCTGGCGAACTCCTCGGCCGTCGTGGCGCGGCCGGCTTCGACGCCCATGCCCTTCGCCATCGAGACCCAGTCGAGCGCCGGCTTGTCGATATTGAGCATCAGCTTGGCGTTGCGGCCGAAATCGTTGACGCCGACATTGCGCATCTCGCCATGCAGGATCGCATAGGTCCGGTTGGCGAAGACCACGGTGACGACGTCGAGATTCTCGCGCGCCTGCGTCCACAGGCCCTGCACTGTGTACATGCCGGAGCCGTCGGCCTGCATGCCGATGACCTTGCGATCGGGGCAGGCGACCGCCGCGCCGACACAAAGTGGAATGCCTTCGCCGATCGAGCCGCCGGTGAGCTGGATGTAGTCGTGCTGCGGCGCGCCATGGCAGTCATAGTAGAAGCTGCGGCCCGACGAGACCGACTCGTCGCAGATGATCGCGTTCTCCGGCAGGAGCCGCGCGACGATGGTGCAGACCTTGTCGGCGTCGAGCGTGCCGGTCGGCAGCGCGCTGTCGGTTTTCTGCGGTGCGGCGATGAAGGCGGGCGGCGTCGTCCGTGCGGAGAGTTCGTCGACCAGTGCCTCGATCGCACCCGGCAGGTCGTCGCCCTGCACGGCCAATTGCTCGACCTGGCAGTTCTCGTGCACCAGCCGGCCGGGCTTGCCGGGATAGGCGAAAAAGCCGACCGGCACCTGGGCACCGATCAGCACCAGCAGGTCGATGTCCTTGAGCTGCTGCAGCGCCATGTCGATCGGATAGAACACCTTCGGGATCGCGACACGGCCGGCGCCGCGCTCGATCCGCCCGTTCGACATCTGCGAGAAGATCTGCGCGCCGGTCGCGGCGCAGACGCGCGCGGCCATGTTCATCGGCCCCTCGCGTAGCGCCGAACCGGTCAGCATGATCGCCCCGCGCGAGCCGTGCTTGCGCAGCAGGCCAGCAACCGCGCGGATCTGGGCCGCATCGACCGGCTTGGGCGCGGGCACTGGCGTCCGCTTCAGCTCCGCCGGCTCGACGCTGCCCCAGGCGCAATCGGCCGGCAGGATCACGGTGGTGACGCCAGGCAAAGAGAGCGAGGCGGCATAGGCCTCGCCGATCGCCGGGCCGACATCCTCAGGCGAGGTGATGCGGCGCACGAACTGCGACATCGGCCGGGCCAGGCTCTCGATGTCGCTGGTCAGCGGCGCATCGTGCTGGAGATGATAGGTCGCATGGTCGCCGACCACGTTGATCATCGGCGTATAGGCGCGCCTGGCATTGTGCATGTTGGCGAGCGCGTTCGCCATGCCGGGCCCGCAATGCAGCAGCGTCGCCGCCGGCTTGTCGGCCATGCGGGCATAGCCGTCGGCCGCGCCGGTGACCACGCCCTCGAACAGGCCGAGCACGCAGCGCATCTGCGGCTTGCGGTCGAGCGCCGCGACGAAGTGCATTTCGGAGGTGCCGGGATTGGCGAAGCAGACATCGACATCGTTGACCAGCAGCGTGTCGCACAGGCGGTCGGCGCCATTCATCCGGGAAAACCTCTTCCATAGCCAAAGGCGCTTCGCGCCTGTCATGCCGAGGGGACGGGATCGCCGCGGGAGTGTCAAACAAGAGAATGTCATTGCTTTCCCAAGCGGCGGTGATCAGCGCGTGCTCCGCCCGGTCGGGGTCGGCCGGGTGAGCAGAGTTCGCGCAGAACCAACAAGCGCAGCGCCTTGACGGAATTGCATATGCATTTAACGTGATTTGGAACGAAGCTTGCTTTATGGGCGCGATCGGGCTGCGTTGGCCGGGGTGTCCGCTGCAGGCGGGAACAAGTGGGGAAGGGTTCGTCATGACTGGTTTGAAGCGTATCGGGATGCTGGCCGGGATCGGCCTTGCTGCCCTCATGATCGCCAGTGGCGCGCAGGCGCAGACCAAGGTCGCCATCGGCATTTCCGGCTGGACCGGCTTTGCGCCGCTGGTGCTCGCCAAGGAAGCCGGCATCTTCGCCAAGAACGGCCTCGACGTCACGATCCAGAAGATCCCGCAGAAGGACCGCCATCTCGCCATGGCCTCCGGAGCCATCCAGTGCGCCGCGACCACGGTCGAGACCTGGATCGTCTGGGATGCCGCCGGGATCAAGACCAAGCAGATCTTCCAGCTCGACAAGAGCTATGGCGCCGACGGCATGGCCGTGCGCGGCTCGACCAGCTCGATCAAGGACCTCAAGGGCAAGACGGTCGCGGCCTCTGCGCCCGGCACCTCGCCCTATTTCGCCCTCGCCTGGATCCTCAAGGAGAACGGCATGTCGGTGAAGGACGTCAGCGTCGTCAACATGGAGCCGGGCCCGGCCGCGCAGGCCTTCATCGCCGGCCAGAACGACGCCGCCATGACCTATGAGCCCTACCTCTCGGCCGTGCGCGAGAAGCCCGAGGCCGGCAAGATCATCGCCACCACGCTCGACTATCCGATGGTGATGGACACCTTCGGCTGCACGCCGAAATTCCTGGCCGAGAACGACGCGGCCGCCGTAGCACTCACCAAGAGCTATTTCGAGGCGCTGGAGCTGATCAAGGCCGATCAGGCCAAGGCCTATGGCATCATGGGCGCCGATGTGAAGCAGACCGGCGAGCAGTTCGGCAAGTCGGCCGGCTATCTGCGCTGGTCGGACTCTGCCGGCAACAAGGCGTTCTTCTCCGGCGAATGGCAGGCCTTCACCACCAAGGCGGCCGAGCTGCTGCTGGAGATCGGCCTGATCAAGGCCAAGCCCGACATCGCCACGCTGGTCGAGACCAAGTACGTCGCCGGCAAGTGATTGATGACGTCCTGCCGGATGTGCTGACCACCGGCCTGCATGTCGTGTTCTGCGGCACGCAGGCCGGGACGGTCTCCGCCCGGCGGGGCGCCTATTATGCCGGCCCCGGCAACAAGTTCTGGAAGACCCTGTTCGAGACCGGGCTGATCTCCAAGCCCCTCGGCTCAACGGATTTTCGGGAACTGCCGCGATACGGCATCGGCTTCACCGATGTCGCGAAGGGGACGTCCGGACCCGACACGGCGCTGATGCGGCACCATGTCGATAGCGCCGGCTTCCTGGCCAAGATTCGCAAGTACGCTCCGGCGATCGTCGCGTTCAACGGCAAGCGTGCTGCCCAGGCTGTGCTGGAAGAGGAGAGGGGACACAGGCTCGCCTATGGCCTCCAGCCGTCTCCCCTTGCAGGCAGCTGCGTCTTCATCCTGCCCTCTACCTCCGGGTCGGCCTCCGGCTTTTGGTCTATCGAGCCCTGGCGTGAACTCGCCGTCCTCGTGAAGGAAACAAGTTTCTGACGATGAAACCACTCCAGCCTGTCTCCGCCGGCGCCCGCGTCGGCTACGGCATCGCCTTCTTCGCGCTCTTCGTCGTCGTCTGGTCGATCGCGACCTTCGGCGGCTATGTGCAGAAGCTCTTCCTCGCCGATCCGCTGACCATGGTCGGCGAAGGCTGGAACCTGCTCGTCAATCACGGCTTCCTGTTCGATATCGGCATGACGATCTGGCGCGTGCTGGGCGGCTTCATCCTCGCCGTCATCTTCGCGCTGCCGCTCGGCATCCTGATGGGCGCCTACAAGCCGGTCGAGGCCTTCCTCGAGCCCTTCGTCTCCTTTGCGCGCTACCTGCCGGCCTCGGCCTTCATCCCGCTGCTGATCCTCTGGGCCGGCATCGGTGAGACGCAGAAGCTGCTCGTCATCTTCATCGGCTCGTTCTTCCAGCTCGTGCTGATGATCGCGGTCGCCGTCGGCGGCATCCGGCGCGATCTGGTCGATGCCGCCTATACGCTGGGCGCCAGCGATTCCTCCGTGGTGCGTCGCGTGCTCCTGCCCAATGCCGCGCCGGAGATCGCCGAGATCTTCCGTCTCGTCCTCGGCTGGGCTTGGACCTATGTCATCGTCGCGGAATTGATCGGCTCCTCCTCCGGCATCGGCCACATGATCACCGACAGCCAGGCGTTGCTGAACACCGGGCAGATCATCTTCGGCATCATCGTCATCGGCCTGATCGGGCTGGTCTCGGATTTCCTCTTCAAGGCGATCAATCAGCGCCTGTTTCCGTGGGCGCAAGCATGAGCAAGCTTCTGATCGACCAGGTCGGCAAGGTCTTCCCGGCCAGAGGCAAGGGCCAGCCGACGCGCGCGCTGATGCCGACCTCGCTGAATGTCGCCGACAACGACTTCATCACCATCCTCGGCCCCTCCGGCTGCGGGAAGTCGACGCTGCTGCGCATCATCGGCGGGCTGGAGACGGCGAGCGAAGGCAAGATCCTGCTCGATGGCGCCCCCGTCACCGGGCCGGGCGCCGATCGCGGCTTCGTCTTCCAGAGCTATACGCTCTTCCCCTGGCTGAGCGTGGTGCAGAACATCGCCTTCGGCCTGCGCGAGAAGGGCGTGGCGGAGCGCGAGCGGCTCGACATCGCTCGCAAGTGGGCCGAGCGCGTCGGCCTTGCCGGCTTCGTCGACCATTTCCCCAAGCAGCTTTCCGGGGGCATGCAGCAGCGCACCGCGATCGCCCGCGCCCTCGCCAACGATCCCAAGATCCTGCTGCTCGACGAGCCTTTCGGTGCGCTCGACAACCAGACCCGGGCGCTGATGCAGGAAATGCTGCTCGGCATCTGGGAGCGCGAGCAGAAGACCGTGCTCTTCGTCACCCACGACATCGAGGAGGCGATCTTCGTCGGCTCGCGCGTCGTGGTGATGAGCGCCCGGCCCGGCCGGATCAAGGCCGACATCCCGGTCGAGCTGCCGCATCCCCGGCCCTACACGATCAAGACCACGCCGGAGTTCGTCGCCCTGAAGGAGCGGCTGGTCGAGGAGATCCGGGTCGAGGCGGTGCTCGCGGCCGAGGGGCACTGACGGCCTGAAGACCGACTGCGGGCTTCAGCCCGCGGTCAGATGCGTGTGCAAGATCGAGAGGCCGAGCCCGATCAAAGCGAGGCCACCTGCGATCTCGGCCCAGCGTCCGAAGCGCGCGCCGACGAAGCGGCCCATCAGCATGCCGCCGGTCGACATCAGGAAGGTCGCGAGCCCGATCGCGGCCGCGACGATGGCGATGTTCACCTCCAGGAAGGCGAGCGAGACGCCGACCGCCATTGCATCGATGCTGGTGCCGATCGCGGTGGCGAGCAGCGTGGCGAGGCCGCGCTCGGGCTGCGCTTCCGCGTCCGTCCCGGCGCCCGATGACCGGATCGCGTGGATGACCATCCGGCCGCCGACGAAGGCGAGCAGCAAGAAGGCGATCCAGTGGTCGACCGCCGCGACATAGCGGCTTGCCGCCAGTCCCAGGGCCCAGCCGATCACCGGTGTCAGCGACTCGATCGCGCCGAAGACCAGCCCGGTGCGCATGGCTTCCGCGAGGCGTGCCTGGCGCAGTCTTGCACCGCGCCCGATCGAGGCGATGAAGGCGTCGATCGACATGCCGACGGCGAGAATGACGATGGCGGCGGGCGACATGGCTGTTTCCGTATCTTGGGTATCTGGTGTGCCGGGCTTGCTGCGCTGCAGCCGCCTCACGAGGCTGCTCCTAGTTTATTGACAATCAACAAGTCAAGAAAGTCATTTAATTTCAATATATTATAAATGAGAAGCAATAGCGTGAAGGAGGTGGCGACCTTGCGAACTACCAGCCGCACTGTGTTTCGACTCGTTCTAACCCGTTGACACCAGACCGGTATGGTGGTTGATGTCGAGAAAATTGGCCTGACCACATGGCCAAATCGATGCCGCGCAAAATGGGCGGTGCAGGGAAGGGTCCGGGAGCTGATGCCGCTCGCAGTCGTCGAGTCGCCACGTCTGTATCGGCAGATCGCCGATCAGTTGCGCCATCTCATCGACCAGCACGAATTCCCGGTCGGCAGCCGCCTGCCGCCCGAGCGCGAGCTCGCGGAGAAGCTCGGCGTCTCCCGCCCGTCCGTGCGCGAGGCGCTGATCGCGCTCGAAGTCGAGGGGCGCGTGCGCATCCGCATGGGCTCGGGCGTCTATGTCGTCGATCCCGCACAGGCCGCCGCGCATCTTGCCGGGGCCAGCTTTCCCGTCGAGGGGCCGTTCGAGGTTCTGGCGGCGCGCCGCCTGGTCGAGGGCGCGCTCGCCGCCGAGGCAGCAGGGCAGGCGACGCCCGCGCAACTGGCCGGGCTTGCCGGCATTCTCGACCAGATGGAGCAGCCCAGGCTGCCGGCGGAGCAACTGATCGCGCTCGACCGCGCCTTCCATGTCGAGATCGCCGCGATGCTGGGGAACACCGTGCTGGTGCGCTGCGTCGGCGAGCTCTTCGACCAGCGCATGAGCCCGTATTTCCGTCAGCTCGCGCAGTATTTCGAGAACGAGGAATCGTGGCGCTCGGCGGCGCGCGAGCACCGCGCCATCCACGCGGCACTCGCCAGCGGCGATCGCGATGCGGCGCGCGCGGCGATGTACGCCCATCTCCAGGCCTCGCAGGAGCGCTTTTCGCAGAGCTTCGGTGACGTCGACCTCAAGCGGGCAGGCGAGCGTCAGCGCCGGCCGCGCCCGATCAAATGACGCAAGGCCAGACCCTATTCGTGACCTTCAGGGAGGACAGACGATGAAATTGCACTACGCCCTTGCCGCGCTCGCCGCCGGCGCTCTCTTCGCCGGCGCCCCGGCGCAGGCCCAGATCAAGCTGAAATGGGCCCATGTCTACGAGACCTCCGAGCCCTTCCACACCGAGTCGGTCTGGGCCGCCGAGGAGATCAAGAAGCGCAGCAACGGCAAATACGAGATCACGGTCTATCCGGCTTCGCAGCTCGGCAAGGAGACCGACATCAACCAGGGCCTGACGCTCGGGACGGTCGACATGATCATCTCGGGCTCGAGCTTCGCCGCCCGCGCCTATCCGCCGATCGGCGTGACCTATTATCCCTTCATCTTCCGTGGCCCGGATCATCTCCTCGCCTATGTGAAGAGCGACGTCTTCAAGGAGATGGCCAAGGGCTATGAGGAGAAGAGCGGCCACCAGATCCTGGCCGTGACCTATTACGGCACGCGCCACACCACCTCGAACAAGCCGATCAAGACCTGCGCCGACATGAAGGGCCTGAAGATCCGCGTGCCCGACGTGCCGGCCTATCTCGCCATGCCGCGCGCCTGCGGCGCCAACACCACGCCGATCGCTTTCGCCGAGGTTTATCTCGCGCTGCAGAACGGTACCGTCGAGGCGCAGGAAAACCCGCTCAACACCATCGACGCCAAGAAGTTCTACGAGGTGCAGAAGCACATCGTGCTGACCGGTCACATCGTCGACCATCTCAACACGGTCGTCTCGAAGCAGCTCTGGGCCAAGCTCTCGCCCGAGGATCGCAAGCTCTTCACCGACGTCGCCCAGGAGGCGGCGACGCGCGCCACCAAGAAGATCCAGGATGACGAGGTGAAGCTCGTCCAGGTCTTCAAGGACAAGGGCCTCTCGGTCACCGAGATCGACAAGGCCGACTTCCTCGCCGCCGTCCAGAAGAACGTCAGCTTCGAGCAGTACGGCTACCGCAAGGCCGACTGGGAGCGCATCCAGGCGATCAAGTGACGCCGCAGCGGGCCGGCCTCGTGCCGGCCGGTCCGCCTGTCTTCGCCAGAGCGGAAGAAGCCATGACCACGACGCCGGAAGTCCATACCCAAGTCACCAGCGAGGAGATCGCCCACGTCTTCGACGAGGCGCCGCCGCCGGCCGATCTCTCCGGCTACGGCATCGAGGACTGGGTGACGCTCGCCGCCTTCTGGCTGATGGTCGCCTGCGTCGTGGCGCAGTTCTTCACCCGCTACGTCCTCAATGACAGCTTCGCCTGGACCGAGGAGATCGCGATCTACGCGCTGATCGTCGTCGTCTTTCTCGGTTCCTCGCTCTGCGTACGTGCCTCCAGGCACATCCAGGTCGACTTCCTTTACCGCTATCTCTCGCACGGCGCTGGCCGGGCGCTCTCGACCGTGGTGGACATCATCCGCATCGGCTTCTTCGCCTATGGCACAGTGCTGGTGCATCGCTATGCCGAGCTCATCCCCGACGAGATGATGACGACGATCCAGTTCCCGAAATCGCCGGTGTTCTACGCCGTCGTCATCGCCTTCGCGCTGATGACGCTGCGCTCGATCCAGGTCGCCTGGCAGAACTGGCGGAGCGGCTACTCCGTGCTGGAGCGTCCCTCGGCCTTCGACGGCTCGGAGGCCTGACCCATGCTGATCCTGCTCGGAAGCTTCCTTGGCCTGATGGTGCTCGGCGTGCCCGTGGCCATCTCGATGGCCGTTGCCTCGCTCGCCTTCATCATCGTCTCTGGCACCGTGCCGGACGTGATCCTGGCGCAGCGCATGATCGCCGGCGTCGAGAGCTTCCCGCTGCTCGCCGTGCCGTTCTTCATCCTTGCCGGCAACCTGATGAACATCGCCGGCGTCACCGGCCGGATCTATTCCTTCGCCGTCGCCCTCGTCGGCTGGATGCGTGGCGGTCTAGCCCAGGTCAACATCATCGGCTCGGTGATCTTCTCCGGCATGTCGGGCACTGCGATCGCGGACGCCGCCGGTATCGGCACGATCGAGATCAAGGCGATGAAGGACCATGGCTATTCGGCCGAGGTCGCCGTTGGCGTCACCGCGGCTTCCGCCACGCTCGGGCCGATCATCCCGCCATCCTTGCCGTTCGTGATCTACGGCATGATGGCGAACACCTCGATCGGCGCGCTCTTCCTCGGCGGCGTCATCCCCGGCGTGGTGATGACGCTGTTCATGATGCTCACCGTCGCGATCTTCGCCCGCATCTACAAATGGGGCGCGGACACCAAGTTCTCGCTGCGCGAGCTCGGCTCGGCCGGCATCGAGGTGCTGGTCGTGATGGGCTTCCCGCTGCTGGCCTATCTCCTGGTCTTCGCAGGGCTCGATCCCAACCTCGCCATCGGCATCGCGCTCGCCGTGCTGCTGGCCATGGACTATTATTTCAACTTCTCGGCAGTGATGGCGCTGATGACGCCGGTCATCCTGATCGGCGGCATGACCATGGGCTGGTTCACCCCGACCGAGGCCGCCGCTGCGGCGGTGATCTGGTCGCTCTTCCTCGGCCTGGTGCGCTACCGCTCGATGACCATGCGCAGCCTGACCAAGGCGACCTTCGACACGATCGAGACCACGGCCTCGGTGCTGTTCATCGTCACCGCCGCCTCGATCTTCGCCTGGCTGCTGACGGTGTCGCAGACAGCGCAACTGCTCTCCGACCTGATCCTCGGCTTCACCCAGAACAAATGGGTGTTCCTGATCCTGGTCAATCTGCTGCTGCTCTTCATCGGCTGCTTCCTCGACACCATCGCAGCGATCACCATCGTCGTGCCGATCCTGCTGCCGATCGCGCTCAAGCTCGGCATCGACCCGATTCATTTCGGCCTGATCCTGACGCTCAACCTGATGATCGGATTGCTGCACCCACCGCTCGGCATGGTGCTGTTCGTGCTCTCGCGCGTCGCCAAGCTCTCGGTCGAGCGCACCACCATGGCGATCCTGCCCTGGCTGATCCCGCTCTTCGCAGCGCTGATCGCGATCACCTTCATCCCCGAGCTGACGCTCTGGCTGCCGCGTACCATGGGCATGATCAGATAGGGCCCGGACGGGGGGCGGGCTGGCAAAAATGGGTCGCCGCCCCCATTTTTCCTGTCAGGAGGCTGACAGCCGCATGCGGCGGGCGTGGATCGGCTCTGCGCCGAACCCACTGTTACGCTGCCGCGGGTGATTGCCATCTTTGATGGCGAAGGGGCACTGCCGTGAGGTGGCGCCATGCGCAGTCTGATCATGAATATGTTGTCCCGGCTCATTTGCGAGCCGCGGGTTGATGTCGTGTTCGCCGATGGAACGCTCCATTCGGCCGGGCGAGGGTCGGCGCCCACAATCAAGTTGCGTATTGCCGACCGTGAGACCGAGTTCAAGTTGGCGCTCGATCCCGAGCTCGCCTTGGGCGAGGCGGTGATGGATGGCCGTGTCATCGTCGAGCGCGGTACGATCTACCAATTGCTCGAAACCCTGATCCGTGGCCTGTCGCGACAGCCGCCGTCGGCTTTCGCCGGAACTCTGACCAAGCTGCGCACGGCTGTGCGACGGCTGAAGCAGCACAACACTCCCGCCTGGGCCAAGCGCAACGTCCATCACCATTACGACCTGAAGAGCGAGTTCTTCCGGCTCTTCCTCGATGCCGATCAGCAGTATTCCTGTGCCTTCTTCGAGCATCCAGGCGCGACGCTGGAAGAAGCGCAGGCCGCCAAGAAGCGCCGCATCACGGCGAAGCTGGCGCTGAAGCCGGGCCAGCGCGTGCTCGACATCGGCTCCGGCTGGGGCGGGCTCGGCCTCTCGATTGCACGCGAGACTGGGGCGAACGTCACCGGCATCACCCTCTCGGAGGAGCAGCTGGCGGCTTCGAGCAAGCGGGCCGAGGAATCCGGGCTGCCGGTCGAGTTCCGCCTGCAAGACTACCGTGCCGTGCCCGAGCGTTTCGACCGCGTCGTCTCGGTCGGCATGTTCGAGCATGTCGGCGTCGGCTATTATCGCGACTACTTCCGCAAGGTCCGCGAATTGCTCGAAGATGACGGCGTCGCGCTGATCCACACGATCGGCCGCAGCACGCCGCCGGGCGCGACCAACCCGTTCATTGCCAAGTACATCTTCCCCGGCGGCTATATTCCGGCGCTATCGGAAGTCACGGCGGCGGTGGAGCAGGAAGGGCTGATCGTCACTGATGTCGAGGTGCTGCGCCTGCACTATGCCGAGACGCTGAAGGCCTGGCGTGAGCGCTTCCTCGCTCATCGCCAGGAAGCGGTCGCGATGTATGACGAGCGCTTCGCGCGGATGTGGGAGTTCTATCTCGCCGCGTCTGAGGCGAGCTTCCGCCATGACGGCCTGGTTGTCTTCCAGCTCCAGCTTGCCAAGCGCCTCGGCACGCTGCCGATGACACGGGACTATATGAGCGAGAAGGCGCAGGTGCCCGGCGCGATCGACCGGCTGCCTGACAGCACGATTGAGCTGCTGCAATGCCCCCGCTAGGCTTCGGCCCGGCGGGGGAGCCAGCGGAGGTCGATCGTGCGATCATCGATGATTGCGCTCGCGGTGGCGGCGCAGATGTCTACTCTTCCGGCGCTTGCCCAGGAGCGTCAGTCACACGACGAGTTCTTCTGGCTCGGCGAGATCAACAAGGCCACGGCCGTGATCAACACGGATGAGGGCCTGCTCGACAAGGCGCTGGCGCCGCGCATCGCGGGCGGTCTGTCCAAGGTTCTAAGCGACGGCGCTAAGCCGGGAGGCAAGCGACCTTCGACCGTGATCAGCTTCGAGCCGCTGCTGATCGCGGCTGGCGGGCAGGAAGTCACGCTCCTGCACGCCGGCCGCTCCAGCCAGGACATGCATGCGACCTACCGTGCCGCGATCCTGCGCGACGACATGTTGGCGCTCGCCGACCAGCTCAATCGCACCACGGCGACGCTGGTCGCGCTGGCGGAGACGCATGCGGCGACGATCGTGCCGAACTACACCAACGGCGTCGCGGCCCAGCCGAACAGCCTCGGCCACACCCTGCTCGGCCATGCCGCCGGCCTCGAGCGCGACGCCCAGCGCATCCGCGAGGCCTATGCCCGGATCGACCGCTCGGCGATGGGCACGACCGTGCTCAACGGCACGAGCTGGCCGCTCAACCGCAAGCGCATGGCCGATTATCTCGGCTTCGCGGCGCTCGTCGACAACGCCTATGACGCCGGCCAGATCTCTTCGGCCGAACACCCGGTCGAGGCCGGCGCGATCGTCACCAGCATTGCCCTCCATGCCGGCGCCTTCGTCGAGGACGTCATGACGCAATACGCTTTCGCGCGACCCTGGATGCTGCTGCAGGAGGGCGACGGCAATACCTATGTCTCCAGCGCCATGCCGCAGAAGCGCAATCCCGGCCTGCTCAACACCACGCGCCAGCAGGCCTCGACCGCGCTCTCGCTCGCAATGGGGGCAGCAATCCAGGCCCACAACATCACCCCTGGCATGAGCGATCCGAAGGATGTCAGACCCAACAGCGCGATGGTGAAGAGCGCGGTC
The DNA here is from genome assembly GCF_056400825.1 of Allobosea sp. P4_H5. NCBI lineage: Bacteria > Pseudomonadati > Pseudomonadota > Alphaproteobacteria > Hyphomicrobiales > Alloboseaceae > Allobosea > Allobosea sp. P4_H5. The sequence continues at coordinate 79,824 of NZ_JBFUKM010000014.1, forward strand.
ACCGTGCTCGCCAACTGGGATCGCATACTGAAGGGGCTGGTGATCAGCCCCGCGCGGGCGCTGGAGGAGCTCAACAGCGACTGGACCGCTTCGCAGGAACTAGCCGACCTCCTGATGCGCAAATACAGGCTGCCCTTCCGCGTCGGCCACCACTTTGCCTCCGAGGTCGTCACCCACGCCAAGGATCACGACATCAGGCCGCTCGATTTCCCCTATGCCGAGGCGCAGCGGATCTATGCCGCGGCGGTCAAGGGTACGGATTATCCGGCGGAGCTCCCGATCAGCGAGATCGAGTTCCGCGCCGCACTCGACCCCGTCGCGATCGTGCGCAGCCGTGCGACCGTCGGCGGCCCGCAGCCGGCCGAGATGGAGCGGATGCTGGCGACGGCCAAGGCCCGGGTCGCGGAACAGGGTGCCTGGATCAAGGAGCGGCGCGAGCGCATCGCGGCCTCGCTCGCCAGGCTCGACAAGGATTTCGAGACGCTGCAGGCCAAGGCGCCGTAGGAGCCGTTGGTCTTGTGCCGTCAGCGGCGCATCATGATAAAGCCGCCGCGCATGGTCTCGAACCAGCGCGTGGTGCGCACCACGTAGTGCCCGCCATCCGGGTCCATCACCCGCACATTGCCGGCCTCGAGATCGAGGCGGTGGATCAGGATCGAATGAGTGAAGGTGCCGACCGAATACGCGCAGAAGACATAGCTGCGTGACAGGTTCTGCGTGAGATAGGTGACCGCGTTGCGGCTTTCGACGCCCGCCCAATGCAGCTGAAAGACTTGGGCGAACAGCGGAATCTTGGCCCAGGGGGTAATGCCGCCTGTGGGTCCTTCACCGAAGCGGCGTATCAGCGGATTCTGGCTCTGGTTGGGAAACGATCCCTCGGCGCGCGACCAGCTTTCCAGCGACGCGGCCCAGCAGCTATCGGACAGGCGCTGAGCGACCCTCGGCGGGCTAGGGCGGGTTACTGCCAGGACAGTCATAGCCGCAAATCCCTCGAATTGTTCCGAACACATTTTTGGCAGGTTCTGGAGCAAAGTCGCATCTTCCATTTGTTTCACTCGCCTTAGGTCGCAATCGCGCGACCGCCAGCAGCTTGCGGCCGGCGGAGATGGGGCGGATGCTGGAGGCCGCCAAGGCCGGATCGCGGAGCAGGGCGCCTGGATCAAGGCGCGGCACGAACGGGTCGCGGTCTCGTCGCTCGCACGCCACTCTCAGGCGGGCGCTGGCCCGACATAGCGGGCGCGCGGGCGGATCAGCCGGCCGGTCTCGTTCTGCTCCAGCGCATGGGCGAGCCAGCCGGTGCAGCGCGCCGCAGCGAAGATCTGGAACGGGGCTGTCTCCGGCAAGGCGAGTTTGGCTGCCAGCGCCGACAGCGCGAAGTCGATGTTCGGCTCTTCCCCCGTCAACATCGCGATGGCGGCCTGCGCACGTTGATAGGTCGGCGGAGGCCCGAAGGCTGCGAACAGGGCTCGCGCCCGTGGGTCACCGTTGGGATAGAGTGGATGGCCGAAGCCGGGCAGCTTGGCGCCGGCCTCCAGCCTTGCCGCCAGTGCAGCCTCCAGCCCATCGCGCTCGATGTCCCGCATCAGTGCGAGCACACGCGGCGCGACACCACCATGCGAGGGCCCTGAGAGCGTTGCGAGCCCCGCCAGCGCGCAGGCGGCGAGCGAGGCGCCGGTCGAGGCGGTGACGCGGGCAGCGAAGGTCGAGGCGTTGAGCTCGTGGTCTGCGAGCAGGACGAGGGCTCGCCGGATCGGCTCGGCGCCTTCGGCTTCGCAGCCCCACGCCCGGGCCAACCGGGCATGGATCGGCCCTTCGCCCGGCCCACCGGCGATGGCGTCGACCAGCGTGTCGAGCACGGCGGCGGCTTCGAGATAGAGCGCCTTCTTGGCACGCCCGACCATTGGTCGGTCGGTCGCGGTCCGCGCCGCGATCACCGCGAAGACGCGCGCCAATGGCTCGCCCGGCGGCACGATCGTCGCCAAAGGCGGGAAGCGCTGCGTGCCGCAATCCCAGAGCAGGCGCGCGACGTCCTCGAGTTTGGCGCTCTCGGCGAGGCGCGTGGCATCCTGCCCCCGATACCAGAGGCCGCCGCGCTCGATCGTGGTGATGCTGGAAGACAGCACCGGCTCGCCATAGGCGATGGCATCCTCGGCGATTGCGGCCGGGCGCCGGCCACGCGCCTTGCGATGCTCCAGCCGGGCGACGTCCTCGGCCCGGTAGAGGCTGCGGCGCGAATCCTCGCCGTCGCCGCGCGCTTCGATCAGCCCGCGGCTGACATAGGCGTAGAGCGTCTGCGGCTTAAGGCCGAGTCGCGCCATCGCCTCCTGTGCCGTCAACCAGTCCTGCATCGCCTCTCCCTCAGATATATTGATTATATTGTTCAAGATTGATTGTTGCAATGCGGGAGCCGATTTTCGAGACGAACGCTTTTGAGGAGTTCCTGACATGTCCGATGGTCTCGATGACGTCGTCGCCGCCCATACCGTGCTCTCCGAGGTCGATGGTGCTGCCGGCCGCCTGGTGATCCGCGGCCACAGCCTGGCCGAGCTCGCCGGCCGTACCAGCTTCGAGGAGATGGCGGCGCTGATGTTCGACGATTTGCTGCCCGGCCTGCCGCGAAGCAATGAATTGCCGGCCGCGCTCGGCAAGGCGCGCACCGATCTCTTCGGCATCGTCGAACGCACCGCGCTCTCGGCCGATCTCGGGCCGGTCGAGGTAATCCGCGCCTGGACGGCACAGATTGCTGACGGCGAGGGAGCTGACACCGCGCTGAAGCTGCTCGCCGCTCCGGCCGTCTTCACCGCTGCCGCAGTCCGCAAGCACCGCGGGCTTGCTCCGATCGCCCCTGATCCGGCGCTGTCACAGGCGGCCGACACGCTGCGGATGCTGCACGGCGAAGCGCCGACCGCAGCCCAGGCCGCGGCGCTCGACACCTATCTCGTCACCGTCGCCGATCACGGTCTCAACGCCTCGACCTTCGCCGCGCGCGTCGTCGCTTCGACGCGGGCCGGGCTGGTCTCGGCGGTGCTCGCCGGCATCAGTGCGCTCAAGGGCCCGCTGCATGGCGGCGCGCCGGGGCCGGTGATCGAGATGCTCGACGCGATCGGCGAGCCGGCCAATGCCCGCCCATGGCTGGAGGCGGCACTGGATCGCGGCGACCGGTTGATGGGTTTCGGTCATCGCATCTATCGTGTCCGCGACCCGCGTGCCGATGCGCTGAAGCAGGCGATTGCCAAGCTCGGCGCCGATGCCGGGCGCCTGCGCCATGCCGAGGCGGTCGAGCAGGCGGCGCTCGCCATCCTGCGCGAGCGCAAGCCCGGCCGCTCGCTCGAAACCAATGTCGAGTTCTATACGGCGCTGCTGCTGGAGGCGCTCGGCTTCCCGCCCGAGGCCTTCACCTGCGTCTTCGCGCTCGGCCGCACCACCGGCTGGCTCGCCCATGCCCGCGAACAGATCGAGACCGGCCGACTGATCCGGCCGCAATCGGTCTATGTCGGCCCGCAGCCGAGGCAGGCGGCTTGAGTGTCACGGCGGGATCCCCTCTCCTGTAAGGAGAGGGGTAGGGGTGAGGTGTAGGCACTCAGACCAGCGTCGCGAACGCTGACCGCGCGGTTAGGCGGGGGGCTCGCGATATCTCTCCCGAACACCTCACCCTGCCCTCTCCTTTCAGGAGAGGGTTCCCCGCGCCTCCATCGCCAGCCAAACGGCATAAAGCTGCGCTTCACCACCGCTCACGGTAAGTTCGACACGCCCTGGCGCATCCAGGACCGCGCTGTCGCCGGCGGGCAGCGCCGCGCCGTTCGCGAGCCAGTCACCTTTGCGGGCGACCAGCACCAGCAGGCCCTCGCTCGCAGTGAGTGAGTCTGCGCCCGACAAGCGCTCGACCCGGTGCCGCCAGCGGCCGCGCCGGCTCATCACATTGAGATCGTCGATCGGACCGTCCACCAGCAGCCCGTCGACCGCCCGATCGGCGGCAAAGGGGTAGGGCGCGCTCGTGCGATCGAGCCTGGCGCGCTCACCATCGCCGAAGGCCAGGGTGATGCCGGCCCCGGTCAGCACCGACAATGTCCGGCCGATGCCGGGGAAGGACGAGAACGGCCCATCCTGCCCGACATGGGCCATGCTGATGCGCCAGTCGAAAGCATCAAGCGAGGCGCCTTCGGGCGCGACCGCAATCTCGGTGGTCGTGCCGCCGCCGTTCTTCCACGGCATGACCAGGCAGTCAGCGGCGCGAATGATGCGCATGGAACGGTCCTTCGAATTCAAGCGGCCACCTTGTCATTCCGGGGCGCCCGAAGGGCGAACCTGGAACCTACGACGGGGTATAACGTGAGGGTCCGGTCGGGCTCTCCCAGTCGTGGGTTCCGGGTTCTCCGCTGGCGCGGAACCCCGGAATGACACGTGGGTTCAGCCCAGGATGCCAGGCAGATTCAGCCCCTTCTCCCGGGCGCAGTCGAGCGCGATGTCGTAGCCGGCATCGGCATGGCGCATCACGCCGGTCGCCGGGTCGTTCCAGAGCACGCGCAACAGGCGGGCGGCTGCGTCATCGGTGCCGTCGGCGCAGATCACGACGCCCGAATGCTGCGAGAAGCCCATCCCGACGCCGCCGCCATGATGCAGCGAGACCCAGGTCGCGCCGGACGCCGTGTTGAGCAGGGCGTTGAGCAGCGGCCAGTCGGAGACCGCGTCCGAGCCGTCCTTCATCGCTTCCGTCTCGCGGTTCGGCGAGGCGACCGAGCCGGAATCGAGATGGTCGCGGCCGATCACGACCGGCGCCTTGAGCTCGCCGTTCCTGACCATCTCATTGAAGGCGAGGCCGAGCCGGTGGCGGTCGCCGAGGCCGACCCAGCAGATGCGCGCCGGCACGCCCTGGAACGAGATGCGCTCGCGTGCCATGTCGAGCCAGTTGTGCAGGTGCTTGTTGTCTGGGAGCAGCTCCTTCACCTTGGCGTCGGTCTTGTAGATGTCCTCCGGGTCGCCCGACAGGGCGGCCCAGCGGAACGGGCCGATGCCGCGGCAGAACAGCGGGCGGATATAGGCCGGTACGAAACCCGGGAAGGCGAAGGCGTTCTCCAGCCCCTCATCCTTGGCGATCTGGCGGATGTTGTTGCCGTAGTCGAAGGTCGGGATGCCCATGTCCTGGAAGGCGATCATCGCCTCGACATGCTCGCGCATCGAGGCGCGGGCCGCCTTCTCCACCGACTTCGGATTGCCCTCGCGCGCCTGCCTCCACTGGCCCATGGTCCAGCCCTTCGGCAGGTAGCCGTTGACCGGGTCATGCGCTGAGGTCTGGTCGGTGACCATGTCGGGACGGATGCCGCGGCGGACCATCTCGGGCAGGATCTCGGCGCAGTTGCCGAGCAGGCCGACCGACTTCGCCTCGCCGTTCTTCGTCCAGCGCTCGATCATCGCCAACGCCTCGTCGAGCGTCTCGGCCTTCTCGTCGAGATAGCGGGTGCGCAGGCGGAAATCGATCGAGTCCGGGTTGCACTCGACGGCGAGGCAGGAGGCCCCAGCCATCACCGCGGCGAGAGGCTGGGCGCCGCCCATGCCGCCGAGGCCGCCGGTCAGCACCCATTTGCCCTTCAGGCTGCCGCCATAGTGCTGGCGCCCGGCCTCGACGAAGGTCTCGTAGGTACCCTGCACGATGCCTTGCGTGCCGATATAGATCCAGGAGCCGGCCGTCATCTGGCCGTACATCGCGAGCCCCTTCTTATCGAGCTCGTTGAAATGGTCCCAGTTCGCCCAGTGCGGCACGAGGTTGGAATTGGCGATCAGGACGCGCGGCGCATCCTTGTGCGTGCGGAACACGCCGACCGGCTTGCCGGACTGGACAAGCAGGGTCTCGTCGGCCTCGAGCTGGCGCAGGGCCGCGACGATGCGGTCGAAATCCTCCCAGGTGCGTGCGGCGCGACCGATGCCGCCATAGACCACGAGCTCCTGCGGGTTCTCGGCGACGTCTGGATGCAGGTTGTTCATCAGCATGCGCAGCGGCGCTTCGGTCAGCCAGCTCTTGGCACTGAGCTCGGTGCCGGTGGCGGGGCGGATGACGCGAGTATTGTCCAGGCGGGTCATGGCTTGCTCCGTTCGAGCTGGGCGGCGGCGGCGAGCGCGGCCTCGATCATGGCGGAAAGGGTGGCTTGCAGGCTGGCGGCTTTGGCGGGGGCAAAGGTCCAGGGCGCCGCTTCGTCGTCGAGATAGGCGGAGAGCGCGATCTCCATCTGGAGCGCGTGCGCGTGCTCGGCCGGGCGGCCGTAATGCCGGGTGATCCAGCCACCCTTGAAGCGGCCGTTGACGACCTGCGTGAAGGCGCTGCCGGCCATCGCAGCGGTCGCGGCGGCTTCGACGGCGGGCGCGGCGCTCGCGCCGGAGTTCGTGCCGAGGTTCAATGTCGGCAGCGTGCCCGGGAACAGGCGCGGGATCACCGATCTGATCGAATGGCAGTCCCAGAGCAGGCAGAAGCCGTACTGGGCCGTGGCATATGCGATCTCGGCGGCGAGGGCGTCGTGATAGGGCTGGAAGTAAGCCTCACGCCGGCGGGCGATCTCCGCTTCGTCGGGATTGGTCTGCCAGATCGGCGCGCCATCGAAGGTGGTGATCGGCACCAGCTCGGTCGTCGCCTGGCCGGGATAGAGCGAGACGCCGGCCGGGTCGCGGTTGAGATCGATGACGAAGCGCGAGAGCCCGGCCTCGACGATCGTCGGCTGGAAGCGCTCGGCGAAGCCGTAGAGCTGGCGCATATGCCAGTCGGTGTCCTCGACCAGCTTTCCGCGCGCATTGAGCTGCGCCGCGATTTCGGCCGGCAGGCCGGTGCCGGGATGCGGCATCGAGAGGACGAGCGGCGAGGACCCGCGCGTGATGGAGACGACCCTGGTGCTCATGCCGAGAGCTCAGCGAAGCTGTCGACGCCGGCGGCCTTGCCGAGCGCGCCCGAGAGCACCAGCTCTGTCGCCGCTGCGAGATCGGGCGCGAGGTAGCGGTCCTCGGTCAGCGGCGCGATCTTGCCCCGGATCAGCGCCAGCACCGGCTCGAGGCGCGGCGAGGTCTTCAGCGGGCGATGATGCTCGATCGCCTCGGCGGCCGCCATCAACTCGACCGCGATGATGCTCGCTGCGTTCTTCGCCATCTCGATCAGGCGGAAGGCGCCATGCGTCGCCATCGAGACATGGTCTTCCTGGTTGGCCGAGGTCGGGATGGTGTCGACCGAAGCGGGATAGGCCCGCTGCTTGTTCTCGGAGGCCAGCGCTGCGGCGGTCACCTGCGCGATCATGAAGCCGGAGTTGAGGCCGGCATCGCGGGCGAGGAAGGGCGGCAGGCCGCTCATGACGGGGTCGACCAGCAGGGCGATCCGGCGCTCGGCGAGGTTGCCGATCTCGCAGACGCCCATCGCCAGCATGTCGGCGGCGAAGGCGACCGGTTCGGCGTGGAAGTTGCCGCCCGAGACGATCTCGCCCGGTCCCAGCACCAGCGGGTTGTCGGTGACGGCATTGGCCTCGATCGCGAGCGTCGCCGCTGCATTGCCGAGGAGATCGCGCACCGCGCCCATCACCTGCGGCTGGCAGCGTAGCGAATAGGGGTCCTGCACCTTGCTGTCGCCGAAGCGATGGCTCTCGCGGATCTCGCTGCTGGCGATGAGGTCGAGGAGCAGCGCCGCGACCTTGATCTGGCCAGGCTGGCCGCGCAGCGCCTGGATGCGCGGATCGAACGGCGTGTCCGAACCCTTCAGCGCATCGACCGAGAGCGCGCCGGCGATCAGCGCCGCATCGAAGACGCGGGCGACGCTGGCGAGGCCGGTCAGCGCCAGCGAGGCCGAGACCTGCGTGCCGTTGATCAGTGCGAGGCCTTCCTTGGCGCCGAGCGCCAGAGGCGCCTGGCCGATGCGCTTCAGGGCCTCGGCGGCCGGCAGGACTTCGCCCTTGAGGCGGATTTCACCGACGCCCATCAGCGCGGCGGTGAGATGGGCGAGCGGGGCGAGGTCGCCGGAGGCGCCGACCGAGCCCTTGGCCGGCACCACCGGCAGCGCGCCGGCTTTCAGCGCGCCGACAAGCGCCTCGACCACGACGGGGCGTACGCCGGAGGCGCCGCGCGCCAGGCTCGCCGCCTTCATCGCGAGGATCAGCGCGACGACCTCGTCCGGCAAGGCAGGGCCGGTGCCGACCGCATGCGAGAGGATGAGATTGCGCTGCAACTTGGCGAGATCGCTGTCGGCGATGCGGACGCTGGCGAGCTTGCCGAAGCCGGTATTGACGCCATAGGTCACGGTGCCGGCGGCGACGATGTCGTCGACGATCGCCTGGGCGCCGGCGATCGCGCCGGTCTCGGTCAAGGCGACGGTGGCGCCGTCGATGACGTGGCGCCAGTCGGCGAGGCGGGCCTTGCCGGGGGTGAGCGAGAGCGTGGTCATTGTCCGTTCCGGATGCGGGTGTAAAGCGGGTTGAAGCCAATGCGGTAGGCGAGTTCGGCCGGGCGCTCGATCTCCCAGATCGCGAGATCGCAGGCCTTGCCGGCCTCCAGCGTGCCGATCTCGTCCTGAAGGCCGAGGGCCAGCGCGGCGTTGCGGGTCATTCCGGCCAGCGCCTCCTCCGGCGTCAGCCGGAACAGGGTGCAGCCCATGTTCATGGTCAGCAGTGGCGAGGTCAGCGGCGAGGTGCCGGGATTGGCATCGGTGGCAAGCGCGATCGGCACGCCATGCTGGCGCAGCAATTCGATCGGCGGCTTCACCGTCTCGCGCAGGAAGTAGAAGGCGCCGGGCAGCACGACGGCGACGGTGCCGGCCTTGGCCATGGCGATCACGCCGGCTTCGTCGAGATGCTCGAGATGGTCGGCCGAGAGCGCGCCGAAGCCGGCGGCCAGCGCCGCGCCGCCGAGATTCGAGAGCTGCTCGGCATGGATCTTGACGGCCAGGCCCTTCGCTTTCGCCGCGGTGAAGACGCGGGCCGTCTCCTCCGGCGAGAAGGCGATGCCCTCGCAGAACACGTCGACGGCGTCGGCGAGGTTCTGCTCGGCGATGGCATCGAGCATCGGGCCGCAGACGAGGTCGATATAATCGCCCGAACGGCCCTTGAACTCGGCCGGTACGGCATGGGCGCCGAGGAAGGTGGTCTGCACGCCGACCGGGCGCTCGCGCCCGAGGCGGCGGGCGACTGCCAGGACCTTCACCTCGCTGTCGACATCGAGCCCGTAGCCCGACTTGATCTCGACGGTGGTGACGCCCTCGGCGATCAGGGCGGACAAGCGCTTGTCCGCGCTGGCGAAGAGCTCGTCCTCGCTCGCCGCACGCGTCGCCTTGACGCTGGAGACGATGCCGCCACCGGCGCGGGCGATCTCCTCATAGCTCGCGCCCTTCAGGCGCAGTTCGAACTCGTTGGCGCGGTCGCCGCCATAGACAAGATGGGTATGGCAATCGATCAGCCCGGGCGTGATCCAGCGGCCCTCGCAGTCGATCACCTCGGCCTGGCCGAGGCTCGAGACCTCACTGCTCGGGCCTGCGAAGACGATGCGGCCATTGCGGGCGATGACGATGCCGTCCTCGATCGCGCCATAGGGTGTGCCCGTATCGGCCACCATGGTCGCGAGCCGGGCATTGGTCCACACTCGGTGGCTGGGGGAAGGAGTCGCCGCCACGTCGCTTCCTCTCGACTTCGTCTGCTTTCAGATTATGCTAGACAATTGCATATGCAAATAGCAAGCTCCATTTGCATATGCAAATGAAAAAAGGACAGCCCGCGTGACCGGAACCGCGACCCTGCATCTCGCCCAGGCGCTCCTGCCCGAGGGCTTCGCCGAGAACGTTACGCTGACGCTCGATCATGGAGTGATCATGTCGGTCGCAGCGGGGCAGGCGGCTCCTGCGGGCGCGACACGGCTCGCCGGGCTTGCGCTTCCGGGCCTGCCCAACCTGCACAGCCACACCTTCCAGCGCGGCATGGCCGGCCTGGCGGAGCGTCGCGGCGCCTCCGAGGATTCATTCTGGACCTGGCGCGAGGTGATGTACCGCTTCCTCGACCGGCTCAGCCCCGACGATGTTCAGGCGGTGGCGGCGCAGGCCATGGTCGAGATGCTGGAAGGCGGCTTCACGGCGCTCGCCGAGTTCCACTACCTCCATCACGACAAGGACGGCACCGCCTATGCCGACATCGCCACCATGGGCGGGGCGATCGCGGCGGCGGCTGAGGAAACCGGCATCGGCCTGACCTTGCTGCCGGTGCTCTATCGCTACGGCAATTTCGGCAAGGCGCCGGCCGCGCCCGGCCAGCGCCGCTTCCTCAACGACCGCGATGCCTATGCGCGCCTGATCGAAGGCAGCGAGAAGGCCGTCGCCGGCCTCCCCGATGCCCGCGTCGGCATGGCACCCCATTCGCTGCGCGCGGTGGCGCTCGAAGACCTCAACTGGGTCGCGGAGCTGCGCAAGGATGTGCCCTTGCACATCCACGTCGCCGAGCAGACCCGCGAGGTCGAAGACAGCCTCGCCATCACCGGCCGCCGCCCGGTCGAGCTTCTCATGCAGAACACCGCGGTGAACGAGCGCTGGTGCCTGATCCATGCGACGCATCTCAGCGATGCCGAGCGCGACGCCATGGCCCTCTCCGGTGCGGTCGCGGGTCTCTGCCCGATCACCGAGGCCAATCTCGGCGACGGCATCTTCGACGGCGTTCGCTACCGGGCGAAGGGTGGGCGCATCGGCGTCGGCAGCGATTCCAATGTCGAGATCGGTGCCGGCGGCGAATTGCGCGTGCTCGAATATTCGCAGCGCCTGCGCGACCGGCGCCGCGCGCTCTGGGCAGAGCCTGGCATCTCGGCGGGCTTGAGGCTCTGGCAGGATGCCTGCGCCGGCGGCGCCCAGGCCTGCGGCCGCAGCATCGGCGCGATCGCCGTCGGCCATTGCGCCGATCTCGTCACCCTCGATGTCGAACATCCCGCAATCGTCGGCAAGGCCGGCGACTTCGCGCTCGACAGCGCGATCTTCGCCGCCGCGGCCTTGCCGGTCGCGGAGGTGATCGTCGGTGGAAAGCCTGTGGTCAGCGGTGGCCGGCACATTGACCGCGCCCGCATCGCTGCCCGCTATGGCCAGGTGATCCGCACTCTCCTCAGCTGAACCCGCGCGCTTTCCGTTCTGCCGGCCTCGGCCGAACGGAAAGAATTCGCGCAAAATCAAAAGGATAAGCAAGTTCTGATCGCAAAAGTGGTTCCCACTTTTGCGGAACGTGCTTAGAGGGAGCCATGTCCACCACTCAGATCGACGCCGTGACGCTGGACGGAGCCGGGCCGCTCTACGACCAGATCCGCCGTGCCGTCCGCGATCTGATTGTCGCCGGAACCTGGCCGCCGGGGACGTCGGTGCCGCCCGAGCATGCGCTGATGGAGAAGCTCGGCGCCTCGCGCATGACCGTGCACCGGGCGCTGGCGCAGCTCGCCCGCGAGGGGCTGATCCTGCGTCGGCGCCGCTCGGGTACGGTGGTGGCGAGCCCGCCGGCGAGCCACGCCATGCTCGACATCCTCTCGATCCCCGAAGAGGTCGAAGAGCTCGGCCAAGCCTACAGCTATCGCATCCTGCAGCGGCGCGACGGCAAGGCCTCTCGTGAGCTCGCCGCCCGCTTCGAGCTCGGGCGCTCGGCCAACGTCACCCATCTCACTCTGCTGCATTTCGCCGATGGCGCGCCGCATGTGCTGGAGGATCGGGTGATTCACCCCTCGGCCATGCCGCAGGTCGCGGATGAGAGCTTCGCGCAGACGCCGCCGGGCGACTGGCTGCTGCAGAACAGCCTGTGGACGCAGGCCGAGCACGCGATCAGCGCCATAGCGGCCGAGCCGGACGAAGCGGAATTGCTCAAGATCGAGGCCGGCTCTCCCTGCCTGCTGGTCGAGCGCCGGACCTGGAACCAGTCCGAGCCGATCACCGCCGTGCGGCTGCTCTATCCCGGAGGCCGCCACCGCTTCGTCGGCCGCTTCGGGCCATATGGGGCGGTCTGAAGACTGCTGTCGTCATTGCGAGCGCAGTAAAGCAATCCAGGCGGACACAGAGTTCCGTGGCCGCTGGATAGCTTTGTCGCTCACGCTCCTCGCAACAGCGCGGGAACCTCAGCAGGCGTAGCGGATGCGCCGGCCCCATTCGTCGCGATCATAGCAGATCCGGTCCGGGGAGGTCGCATTGCCGATGATCGCGCCGCCAGCACCACCGATCGCGGCGCCCGCCAGTGCGCCGCCGGCGCGGCCGGTCGCAGCGCCGCCGATCAGGGCGCCGGCACCTGCGCCGATCAATGCGCCGGTGGCGGTCCTTTCCTCGCGTGGCGTGCAGGCGCCGAGCGCGGTCACGGCGGTGGCGACAAGGAGGAGTTTCTTCATCGTCATCGGGATGGTCATCGGGCGTTTCCTTATATGAGGGCGAGGGCCAACGGCGCGGGCAGCACCGCACCAGCGTTCACCCGCCGCACGAATCGCGTTGCTTGAAGCCGCGTTCGATCGGCTATCAAACCGCACCCGTCCGCATTTGTTCCGTGCACCGGCTGACACTCCGCCCGCTGAGTGTTCCGGATGGCAGGGAGGGCTCGTCGCGGCGCTGTCTGGATGACGTGTTTTTTTCGCTCGCTCCGGGAACCAGGCCGCTTCCTTGGGGTTGATGGAGCGAGCCGGCCTACGCCGGCTCGTCAGATATGCATGGAGGGACCGATGAGCGCTACGATGACCGCAGCCTCTCACGCCGCCAACCCGCTGATCGCCGGTGCGCGTGTCGCCGGCACCGATGTCTACAACACCGCCAGCGAACATCTCGGCTCGATCTATGACGTCATGCTCGACAAGGCGACCGGCAAGGTCGCCTATGCGATCATGTCCTTCGGCGGCTTCCTCGGCCTCGGCGAGAAATACCATCCGATTCCGTGGAGCATGCTCGACTACGACGTCGATAAGGGCGGCTATGTTGTCCCGCTGACCCGCGAGAAGCTCGAAGCTGCCCCGATGTACGGCGCCGACGGCGAGCCCGACTGGCACGACAAGGAATACGGCAAGCGGGTGCACGATTACTACGGCACGATGCCGTATTGGATGATGTGAGAGCGCGCTCCAGGGCCTGCGTTCCACACAAAGGCGCAACTCGCGGCGGTCGCTATCCCCCCAGCCGGATCGTCGTGATTGCGTGGTGCGGGTCGAAAGGCCCGCACCTTTTTTTGCGCTCAGGCCGATGAGGAGCCGGGAACTTCGGCCGGGCCCGCGCGTCATTGAGCGCCGGCTGGAAGCGCTCCCGCCGCGGTGGGGAAGCTCTCTTGTTGCAGCGCCGAGGTCATCATGCACATCCGCTACGGCTACCGGATCGAGCTTGTCTGCGAGCAGCCGACCGCCTTGCTCACGCTGCTCGACGTCCACCCGTCGCGCCGGCAAGATCTGATCCGCCCCGACGAGATGCAGGTCACCCCGCTCCGCAGCCTGGGCAGGACGATCGCCTTGAACCAGCATCTCGACCCGTTCGGCAACATCTGCCGCCGTCTGGTCGCGCCGGCGGGCGGTGTGCGGATCACCTGCGAAGGTCTCGTCCATGACAGGGGCGAGCCTGACGGCGTCGACCTCACCGCGACAGAGGCCGCTCCGGCCGACTTGCCGGACGAAGTCCTGCCCTATCTGCTCGGCAGCCGCTATTGCGAGACCGACCGGCTCGCCGACACCGCCTGGACCCTGTTCGGCCAGGTCGAGCCCGGCTGGGCCCGCGTCGAGGCCGTGACCCGGTTCGTCCACAATCATATCAGCTTCGGCTACGCCTTCGCCCGCAACACCCGCACTGCGTTCGAGGCGTTCAACGAGCGCATCGGGGTCTGCCGAGACTTCGCCCATCTTGCGATCGCCCTGTGCCGCTGCCTCAATATCCCGGCGCGATATTGCAACGGCTATCTCGGCGATATCGGCGTCGCCCCCGACCCGGCGCCGATGGATTTCAACGCCTGGTTCGAGGTCTGGCTCGGCGGGCGCTGGCACACGTTCGACCCCCGCCACAATCAGCGGCGTGTCGGCCGGATCGTCATCGCTCGCGGTCGCGACGCCACCGATGTGCCGATGCTGACCTCCTTCGGCCCGCACTCGCTACGGCGTTTCGAGGTGATCACCGAGGAAGTCGAGGACGAGCCGTTGCATGCCGTGGCCCGCCTTGTTCCCGCCAGAAGGGACGTCCATATCGCCGCCTGACATGGCGAAAACGTCAGACCCGTTGCTGGAGCTCGAAACGCAGGCGCAGCCGCGCTGCTTCCGCGTCATCGCCAATGCGCGCGCCGGGGCGGTGCTGGAGGCGGGCGCGGAGAGCTTCGCGCGCCGCATCGAGGCGGCCTTCGATGCGGCGGGTTGCCGAGCTGAGGTTGAGGTCGTCCCCCCACGCCAGCTGCAGCAACGTCTGCGCGCCGCGGTCGCCGACGAGGCCGTGACGACCGTGGTCGCCGGCGGCGACGGGAGCATCAACGGCGCCTTGCCGGTCCTGGTCGGCTGCAAGCGGCCCGTCGGCGTGCTGCCGCTCGGCACCGTCAACGTGCTTGGCCGCGATCTCGGCCTCACCGGCCCGCTCGAAGAGCAGATCGCTGCGATCTGTGCGGGCGAGCCGGTCTCAATGGATCTCGGCAGCGTCAACGGCCGGCTGTTCCATTCGATCTCGGGCATGGGCTTCTTCAGCCTGATGGCGCGTGAGCGCGAATATGCGCGCCGGCGCTTCCCGTTCAGCCGTCTCGTCGCCTTCCTCTTCGCAGCGACGCGGTCGATCCTGTTCACTCGCTCGATCCGCATCGAGATGGAGATCGCCGGCGAGCGCCGGCAGGTCGAGGCCGATGCCGTCCTCGTCACCGTCAACCAGTTCGACGGCGCCGAATGGCGCCGCAGCCGCCTCGACGGCGGCGAGTTCGAGGTCCACATCCTCGACACCGGCGGCTTGCTGTCGCGTGCCAAGGCGGCCTTCTCGATGCTGACCGGCGGCTGGCGCAATTCGCAGCATCTGGTTTCGTTGATCGGTACGGCGGTGACGATCGTCCGTCGCGACAAGCGCCGCGGCCATGTCACTTTCGACGGCGAGGTCGAGCGTCGCGCCAGCCCCTTTACCTATCGCCTGTTGCCGGGTGCGCTGCGCGTGATCGCGGCGCGGCCGGCCAAGATCGAACCGCACCCGGCCGAGCACATGTTCCCCTCATGAGGCATTCGATGTTCCTCCTCCAGCCGCGCTTCCTCCTGCCTGTCGCGGCGGCCTTCGGTTTCGTCGGGCTGGCCTTCTATGTCGTCTCCGATGGCGCTGCGGCGCTCGACAGCGCCCTTGTCATGCTGTTCCGCGATCCGGCCAACCCGTCGCTGCCGATCGGCCCGGCCTGGTTCCGCGAGATGATGCGCGACCTGACGGCGCTCGGCAGCTTCATCGGGCTCGGCATCGCGACCGTGATCGCGACCCTGACGCTGCGTCTCTGCGGCCATCGCACGCTCGCATTCGGCCTGGTGCTTACCGTCCTGGCAGCGGTGGTGGCGAGCACCCTGCTCAAGATCGGCATCGGCCGCGATCGGCCGGATATCGTCGAGCACGCAGCGTTGACCTTCACGGCGAGCTTCCCGAGCGGTCATGCCTTCCTTGCCGCGGTGGTGCTGCTGAGCATAGCGAGCTTCGCCGGCATCGCTTCGCGCCGCGCCGATATCGCCCGGCTCTGCCTGTGGGTGGCCTGGGCGCTGATCATCGCGATCGGCGTGAGCCGGATCTATCTCGGCGTGCATTGGCCGAGCGACGTACTCGGCGGCTGGTGCCTCGGAGTGGCCTGGTCCAGCCTCGCCACCTTCCTGATAGGGCGTCTGGCAGCCCGCTCGGAGGTCGATCTCGCCCAGGTCGCCGCGTCCCGCAGCGAGCCCGCGGGCTGAGTAGATCGGAACCGGGCGCTGGCGTCAGCGTTGATGGGGGCGCCGTTCCTGCGCATCTGCAACGGAGTTCCTGATGACGCTGTCCCGCAACACGCTTTTCCTGCTGATCGGCTTGCTCGTCCTCGGCCTGGGGGCCGTCGGCTATGCGCTCTACCAGGAGAAGAAGCAGCCGGAGGGCGTCGAGATTTCCGTCGGCGAGAACGGCCTGTCGATCAAGGAGAAATAGGCTGGCCGCTCAGCTGTTCGCCAGGATCATGTTGCGGACGATCGGGTAGATCTGGCTCTCCCATTTGCGGCCCGAGAACACGCCGTAATGGCCGACGCCGGCCTGCATGTGGTGGCGCTTGCGGAAGGGCTTGATCCCGCGGCAAAGGTCGTGTGCCGCCGCGGTCTGGCCGAGCGAGCAGATGTCGTCACGCTCGCCCTCGACTGTGAGCAGTGCCGTCTTGCGGATCGCGCTGCAGTCGACGCGCTCGCCGCGATAGGTCAGCGTGCCAGCCGCCAACCGCGCCTCCTGGAAGATCCACTGCACGGTCTCCAGATAGAATTCGGCCGGCAGGTCGAGCACCGCGAAATACTCGTCGTAGAAGGCCTTGATCGTCTGTGCCTTCTCGGTCTCGCCGGCGGCGAGGTGGGTGAAGAGATCGATATGCGCGTTGACGTGCCGGCTCATGTTCATCGCCAGGAAGGCGCCGAGCTGGACGAATCCGGGATAGACCCGGCGGCCGCCGCCGTCATAGCGCCGCGGCACGGTCGAGATCAGGTTGTTGCGGAACCAATCGATCGGCTTGTCGCTGGCGAGCCGGTTGACCGCGGTGGGATTGATGCGGGTGTCGACCGGTCCGGCCATCAGCGTCATGCTGCGGGCCTGGGCGCGATGCCCGGCCTGCGCCATCACTGCCGCCGCGGTGAGCACCTGCACACAAGGCTGGCAGACTGCGACCAGATGTGCCTGCGGACCGAGCACGTCGAGGAAGCGGATCAGATAATCGACATAGTCGTCATAGCCGAAGGGGCCGGCCTCCAGCGGCACCTCGCGGGCATTGTGCCAGTCGGTGATGTAGACGTCGTGATCCTGCAGCAGCGTTGCGACCGTGTTGCGCAGCAAGGTGGCGAAATGCCCCGACATCGGCGCGACCACCAGCACCTTCGACTGGGCGAGATCGCTGCCCTTGCGGAAATGCAGCAAGGTGCCGAAGGGCAGGGTCAGTGCCGCCTCTTCGGTCACCGGCACGTCGCGATTGCCGGTGCGGACGCTGGCGATGCCATAGGGCGGGCGTTCGTGGGTAAGTCCGGCCCGCGTCACCATCTCGTAGCCGGCGGCGGCGGCACGCAGGCTCAGCGGCTCGCCGAGCAAAGCGCGGCTGCCGAGCGTCACGATCGCCGCCTGGGCGAGCGCGCGCGCCGGGTCGAACAGGTCGGACTGGGCCTGATAGGCGAGATAGAGCATCCGTCTGGCGATCCCGATCGTGCCGCGCCTGCATGAGGCGGTTTGCCCGTGCAATCGGCGTGCCCGCGCCGCCGCGCCCGCGCCTGCGCCACTGGAACGTCTCTTGCTACGCCGGTTCTTCGCACGCCGAGGATGCCGAGCATGCCTGCCACCACGCTGACCATCAGCAGCAAGAACTACTCGTCCTGGTCGCTGCGCGGCTGGCTGCTCTGCCAGCTCGCAGGTCTCGAGGTCGAGGAGATCATGCTCTCGGTCGACGATCCCTCGGCGCGGGCCGAACTGCTGCTGCTCTCACCCTCCTTCCTGGTGCCTTGCCTGCGCCATGACGGCACGACGGTTTGGGACACGCTCGCCATCGCCGGCTATCTCGACGAGCTGAAGCCCGAGGCCGGGCTGCTGCCGGCCGAGGTCGGCGCGCGCGCCCATTGCCGCGCCATCTCCGGCGAGATGCATTCGGGTTTCGCCAATCTGCGCTCGGCCCTGCCGATGAACCTCAAGGCGCATTATCCCGGCTTCAAGCTCTGGGCCGGAGCCCAGGCCGATATCGACCGCGTCATTGAGATCTGGCGCGACTGCATCGCGAGCTATGGCGGGCCCTATCTCTTCGGCGAACGGCTCACCATGGCGGATGCGATGTATGCTCCGGTCTGCCTGCGCTTCCTGACCTATGACGTCGCACTCGACCCGCTCAGCCGGGCTTATTGCCAGACTGTCCTCGGTTGGCCGGCGCTGCAGAGCTGGATCGCGGCTGCGAAGACCGAGCCGGAGGAACTCGAGGAGCTCGACGCCGAATTTTGAGGACGTCGGAGATCAGGCTGCGAGGCGCGCTGAGACGACGCGGTCGCGGCCGGCCTGCTTCGCCCGGTAGAGTGCGGCATCGGCTTCCTGCAGCAAGTGCTGCAGGGAGCCCCCCGCCGCGCCCGAGGCCAG
The DNA here is from genome assembly GCF_056400825.1 of Allobosea sp. P4_H5. Taxonomy (NCBI): domain Bacteria; kingdom Pseudomonadati; phylum Pseudomonadota; class Alphaproteobacteria; order Hyphomicrobiales; family Alloboseaceae; genus Allobosea; species Allobosea sp. P4_H5. The sequence goes on from NZ_JBFUKM010000014.1 coordinate 98,062, forward strand.
GCCGATGCTGACGGTCAGTGCGAGCGGCGCGTGCTTGTCGACCGGGATGCGCAGCCGGGCGCTGCCGTCGCGCACTCGCTCGGCCAGAGCGAGGGCGGCGGGCTGGGACAGATCCGGCAGCAGGATCGCGAACTCCTCGCCTCCCAGCCGTCCGAACAGGTCGCCCGGCTGCAGCAGCGTCGCGATGTGCCCGGCGAGCGCGACGAGGGCCTCGTCTCCCGCTGCATGGCCGTGATCGTCATTGATCCGCTTGAAGCGGTCGACATCCAGCATCAGCAGCGCCACCGGCCGGGACGCAGCGGGCGTTCCTGTCAGGATCGCCTCGCTGCGCAGGAGGAAGGCGCGGCGCGAGAGCACCCCGGTGAGCGCGTCCTGGTTGGCGGCAAGATCGAGCTCGCGCAGCAGGCGAGAGCGGGCGGCATTGATCGCCGCCACCATGATCGGCCCGAGCGAGAACAGGGCGACGCCGAAGCGGTGGGAGGTGAGGGCGGTGGCATATTCGGTGGTGCCCGGCGCCAGCGCGGACAGCAGCACCGTGCTTTGCCAGAGGCCGAGCCCGAAGGTCAGCAGCGCGGTCGGGAAGATGCCGTAGCTCAGCGCGCACCAGAGGATCGACGGAACCGGGATCGCGATGGCACTCGTGCCGCCGATCGCGGTGGCGACGAGAATCGAAGCCAGCAAAGTGACGCCCGGAAGGACCGCCTTCGGTCGCCATCTGCTTGGCGCTGCGTGCGCGCTCAACCGTCTTGCCAGTTCGGCGAGCGGCGGCGCCGTCAGAACCATCGGCAGGACCACGAGATTGCTGGAGAACTCGCTGGTCAGGAAGAACTCGAAGGCCTGAATCGGCGACTGGCCGAAATAGACGACGAGGCAGCCGCTGCCGACGGCCGAGGCCGAAGCTGCGGCGGCGAAGGCGATCAGCAGCAGGAACAGCAGCGATTGCGGCCGTTCGAGCCGGCGATCCGCTCCGGCGACGCGCTGGAACAGCAGATATCCGACGCTGGCGGTGGTCAGGTTGCCCGCCGTCAGCCAGAGCGTGATGCCGAGGCTGCCGCCCATGGCGAAGTCCGCGGCGAGATACCCAACTGCCGCGCCCGCCCAGCCGAGCGGTCCAGCCCAGCCAGGATTGCGTACCATCACGCCCATCAACAGGGCATTGGCGGGCCAGAAGGTGGAGAGGAAACCGAGCGGACGGGTGAGATGGCCGAACAGGGCAGCGGCGAAGACGATGCCCGCGACCAGCATCGCTGCACGCCAGGGACGCAGGCGAGATGGTGCTGCTTGCTCCTGGTTGTGAGCGGGCGGGGAGAGAAAGGCGCGAGCAAGCTTCATTACCGTCGGAGCAAAGCAGACAAAGGTGAAAGCAAGCTGAAATGGCGGCCATAAACTGCGGCCAACGACCAGCTTTCGGCCCTGCTGCATGCGCTCACGGCGGGGCCCGCATCGCCATTCATCGGGCCATCCTGCATGGCCTTGCCGACATAAAACGGTTAAGACCGGCTCCTCAATTCGGTTTCAATTCGGTTAGGCACGAGGCTTTGCGATGAATGCTCCCTTCAAGAACCTGATCGCCGGTGAATGGACCGGCTCGCAGAACGCTTCGCGCAACATCAACCCCTCCAACACCAACGACGTCGTCGGTGAGTATTCGCAAGGGTCCGTCGAGGACCTGAACAATGCGGTCGCCGCCGCCAAGGCCGCCTTCCCGGCCTGGAGCCGCACCACCCCGCAGGAGCGCTACGAGATCCTGAAGAAGGCCTCCGACGAGATCCTCGCCCGCAAGGAGGAGCTCGGAAAGCTGCTCTCGCGTGAGGAAGGCAAGACCCTGCCGGAAGGCATCGGCGAGGCGACCCGCGCCGGCCAGATCTTCGCCTTCTTCGCTGGCGAGTGCCTGCGTCTGAACGGCGAGAGCATCCCCTCCGTGCGCCCCGGCGTCGGCGTCGAGGTCACCCGCGAGCCGGTCGGCATCATCGGCATGATCACGCCCTGGAACTTCCCGATCGCGATCCCGGCCTGGAAGGTCGCCCCCGCTCTCGCCTACGGCAATTGCGTCGTGATCAAGCCGGCCGACCTCGTGCCCGGCTCGGCCTGGGCGCTGGTCGACATCATCCAGCGCGCCGGCCTGCCCAAGGGCGTGCTCAACCTGGTGATGGGCCGCGGCTCGGTCGTCGGCCAGGCGCTGCTCGAGCACAAGGATGTGCACGCGATCTCCTTCACCGGCTCGGTCTCGACCGGCCGCAAGGTCGCGGCCGCCTGCATCGCCGGCAACCCGATGAAGAAGGTCCAGCTCGAGATGGGCGGCAAGAACCCGCTCGTCGTGCTGGACGACGCCGACCTCAAGGTCGCCGTCGAATGCGCGGTGCAGGGCGCCTTCTTCTCGACCGGCCAGCGCTGCACGGCCTCCTCGCGCCTGATCGTCCAGGCCGGCATCCATGACCGCTTCGTCGAGGCCTGCATCGAGCGGCTGAAGGGCGTCACCGTCGATGACGCGCTGAAGGCCGGCACCACGATCGGCCCGGTGGTCGATCAGAGCCAGCTCGACCAGAACCTGAAATACATCCAGATCGCCCGTGACGAAGGTGGCAAGCTCGCCTGGGGCGGTGAGCTGCTCAACCGCGAGAACCCCGGCTTCTATTTGCAGCCGGCGCTGTTCACCGAGACCACCAACGCCATGCGCATCTCGCGCGAGGAGGTCTTCGGCCCGGTCGCCAACGTCGTCCGGGTCAAGGATTACGAGGAGGCGCTCGCCATCGCCAACGACACCGAGTTCGGCCTGTCCTCGGGCATCTGCACGACCTCGCTGAAGCATGCCACGCACTTCAAGCGCAATGCCGAGGCCGGCATGGTGATGGTCAACCTCGCCACCGCGGGCGTCGACTACCATGTGCCGTTCGGCGGCCGAAAGGGCTCCAGCTACGGCCCGCGCGAGCAGGGCGCCTATGCCCGCGAGTTCTACACCACGGTGAAGACCGCCTACACGCTCGCCTGAGCCGGGCGTCATCCGGGACTATCGGGGCCGCGCCGCAAGCGCGGCCCTTTTTCATGATCCATCTGCTCGTGGCGGAGTGCTCTGGTATATGTCTTGCTCGGCTGGCCGATCGGCTTTTCGGAGACAAGACCATGCCAGGATCGCTTCACCGTCGTAGCGTTCTCGCTCTCGCGGCAATGACGTCGTTGTCAGGCCGAGCCTTGGCTGCGGCTCCGAAGGTCGCCGCGCTCTTCGCCGGCAAGGTCGATGACAACGGCTTCATGCAGGCGGGCTATGAGGGCTTGAAGCTGGCGGAGAGCCGGCTCGGCGTTGCGGTCGCTTTCGAGCAGGGCGTTGCGCCCAAGCCGGAGGATCTGACTGCAGCACTGCGCAAGCTGGCGGGCAGCCGCCCCGATCTCGTCATTGCGCATGGCGGGCAGAACAATGCAGCGGCCAAGACGGTTGCAGCGGAGTTTCCCGACATCCGTTTCGTCGTCACTCAAGGCAATGTCACGGGTCCCAATCTTGCGAGTTACGAGGTGCTGCAGGAGCACTCGGCCTTCCTCGCCGGCATGCTCGCCGGTTTGACCACCCGGACCGGCGTCGTCGGCCATATGTCCGGCATCAGGGTGACGCCCGGATTGAAGGGCCGGGCGGCCTATGCCGCCGGCGTGCGCCACGCCAATCCCGATGCGAAGGTCCTGACCAATTTCTCCGGTAACCAGGACGACAATGCACTGTCGAAGAAGGTCGCCGCCGCGATGATAGCGGCCAAGGCCGACATCATCTTCACCATGCTCAACGCCGGCCGGGTGGGTGCGATCGAGGCCTGCCGCGAAGGCGGCGCCAAGCAGATCGGCAATGTCCGCGACTGGACGCTGGTGGTGCCGGATGTCTTTGTCGCCTCGGCCTTTGCCGATGCTGGGCGGGCGCTCTTCAATGCGACGGAGGACCTGGTTCAGGCGCGTCTCGCCGTGGGCCAGATCAGACAGATCGGTCTGGAGTCGCCGGAAGCCGTGCGCCTGATCATTGTCCCATCCGTGCCAGCCGATGTCCGGAGCAAGGTCGAGGCGATGGCGGCCGAGATCGCCGCGCGCCGCTTCGAGGTTCCGACCGAATGGCAGGGTGAGGAATTCCAGAATCCGGCCTGAGCCGGCACCCTCTCAAGCAAACAGGGCCTGCTCCAGCGTCGCGATGCTCGGCAGCAGCAAATGGCTGAGCGGACGCAAGGTCTCGGCGCTGCCGGCCCCGGTCAGGACTGCGACCCGCAGGCCAGCGCCGGCCGCCGCCGCCATGTGCATGTCGTGGCTGGAGTCGCCGACGACGGCGACGGCATCCGCCGAAAGGCCGGTCGCCCTGCAGAAGCCATCGACCATGCCGCGCTCCGGCTTGGGGCCATGGCCGGAATCATAGCCGCAGAGGAAGGCGAGATGCGGTTCGAGGCCGAAGCGCTCTGCCGTCGCTGCGACCGCCGCCTCGCTGTCGCTGGAGGCGATGCCGAGGACCAGCCCGCGGTCGGTCAAACCAGTGAACAGGGCGGCAAGATCGCAGACCGGCACGGCCGCGACGACCGCGGACCGAAAAAGCGTATCGAGCCGATCGGTCAATTCCAGCATGTCGAACGGAGCGCCAGCCTCTACCCAGGCCAGCGCCACGTCCTCGGTATTGCCCGAGGCGAGCAGCCCGTCGGAGGTGGCATAGCCGGTCGCGGGGTCGACGCCGGCGACCGTCAGGAGCCGCGCCGCCAGCTCGGCGTCGCCCCGGGCTGCGAGCCGGCCGGCGCCGAGATTGGTCGGCGCCCAGCTCGCCTGATAGTCGATCAGCGTGCCGTCCTTGTCGAACAGGATGCCGCTTATGGCTGGCCGGGTCATCACGTCACCGGGATCACGTCGACCTTGACGTCGAGCTTCTGGTTGCCCGGCCCGACCAGCACGCCGTCGAGCGGCGAGACGTCGGCATAGTCGCGTCCCGTCGCGGTGACGATATGGTCGTCGGCGACGACTAGGTCGTTGGTCGGGTCTAGCCCGATCCAGCCGGTCTCCGGCCCGCACCAGAGCATGATCCAGGCATGGGTCGCATCGGCGCCTTCGAGCCGTGGTTGGCCCGCCGGGGGGATGGTGCGCAGATAGCCGCTGACATAGGCAGCCGGCAGGCCAAGGCCCCTCAAGCCCGCGATCATGATGTGGGCGAAGTCCTGGCAGACGCCGTGGCGCGCGGCGAAAGCCTCGCGGATCGGGGTCGAGACCTCGGTCGCCTCGGGATCGTAGACGAACTCCTTGCGGATGCGGGCCATCAGCTCGCTCGCCGCCTCGAAGACCGGCCGCTTCGCCGCAAAGCTCTTGCGGGCATAGCCGGTGATCTCCGGCACGGTCGGCGCCAGCCGGCTGGGATAGAGATATTGGGCGGGGGAATCCGGAGAAAGGCTCTGCGCCCGCAATGCGAGTTCGGCGACCTCCTCCCAGCCTCGCGTCAGCGCCGGGAAGGGTGCGACCGTCCGCGTCACTTCGACCCGCGAGGTCATCTCGATCCTGAGTTCGCGATGCGGCTTGGCGATGGTCAGCGTCGTCGTGCGATTGCCGAAGAAGCAGACACCGTCGCGTCGCTCGGCACCGCGCGGCATCACGGAGAGCTGGCTCGTCAGGACACGCTGGCCGACGCCGTCGCGCGGCAGCACGCGCAGGATGCAGCGCGCGAACGGAACCGGCCGGCTATAGGCGTAAGCCGTGAGATGGCGAATGTCGTAGATCACGCTGCGTCCATTACGCCAATCGCGTCATCCGCGAGCGTTCCGGCCTGGAGTTCTGCAGGAAATAGCGCTCGGCCACTGCGTTTGAGAGCCCCATCAGCAATTGCTCGAAATAGAGGATGCCGGTGCGGTCGAGGCGGCTGGCTTCCGCGGTGCGGCATTCGGCAGCGAGCTTGAGCGCGAGCCGGCGCGGCTCCTCCAGCATGCCATCGTCGTTGAGGCACGGCAGCGCCGCGATCTCGGCGTCGAGACGTTCGATCTGGAAGGCGACCGAGCGCGGATTGTAGGGATCGAGCATGACGAGATCGAGCACCGGCTGCAGCGAGGCGCCGAGCATGTAGCGCGAGCGATAGGTGATCTGCGAGTCCGTCAGGTCGAGCAGCGCGTCGAGGCTGTTGCCGGGAGCGTCGTTCTCGACGAAATGCCGGGCGAAGCGGCAGGTGGTGACGCCGCGCTCGACCCGCCGGCCGATGTCGAGGAAGCGCCAGCCGGCGCCGCGCACCATGTTCTCCTGTGAGAGACCGGAAAAGGCGGCGAGCGACTTCAAGGCGGTATCGGCGATCTCGAAGGCCTCGCCGGCGCTGGTCGGCTTGCCGGGGTCGGCGAGCTGGCGCTGCAGATCGCCGAACAGCCGCCAGGCGTCGATCGAGAGCCGCTCGCGGATGACGGAGACGGTGCGGCGTGCCTCGCGGACGGAGGCGGCGGCGGAGCCGTATTGGTCGAGATCATGCAGGGCCGAGCGCGCCTGCGCCGTGATGGACCGAGCCTTGCTGCCCGCCGGCGCCGCGCCCCAGGCGACCAGCAGATTGGCGAGCCGCTTGATCGTCTCGGCATGGCCCGGCGCCTGGTCGTCGGCATTGATCAGGCGCCCGAGCAAGGCGCGCACCAGCCTGAGCGTCGCTTCGCTGCGCTCCAGATAGCGCCCGAGCCAGAACAGGTTGTCGGCGGCGCGGCTCGGCAGGATGCCGACGATGCGGCGGATGCCGATCCGGTCCGGGCTCGGCAGCAAAGTCACCTGCTCGACCGGCTGGTCGGAAGTGACCCAGACATCGCTGGAGCGCACGCCCGAGCGCATCGTCACGGCGCGCGCATCGCACTCCTCGGAGATGCGGCAGAAGCCGCCTGGCATCACTTGCCAGCCATCGGGCGTCGCGGCGGCGAAGACGCGCAGCGTCATCGGTCGCGGTTCCAGCCGCCCGCCCTGCATCACCGGCATGGTCGAGAGGTTGACCACCTCCTGCCCGACATAGTCGAGCCCGCGCTCGGCGATGCGAGCCCGCAAAGCCTCGCGCTCGGCCTTGTCGAGATCGGCGACCAGCACGGTGCCGCCGTCGAGCCCGTCGCCAGGGGCGCGGAAAGCGGCGGAGACGCTCATCTCGTCCAGCCGGTCGAGCACGATCCCGCGCTCGCGCGGTTGACCGCACCACCAGGTCGCGACGTTCGGCAGGATTAGATCCTCCCCGAGGACGTCCCGCGCCAGCCGGGGCATGAAGCCCATCAGCGCCCGCGCCTCGACCACGCCGGAGCCGAGCCCGTTGGCGACGACGACGTTCTCGGCCCGCACCGACTCGACCAGTCCGGGCACGCCGAGCGCCGAGGCGGCATTGAGTTCAAGAGGGTCGGCGAAATCGCCGTCGATGCGCCGCCAGATGATGTCGGCGCGCTTGAAGCCGGCGATGGTGCGCACATGCACCAGCCCGTCGCGCATGACGAGGTCGCCGCCCTCGACTAGCAGGAAGCCGAGATAGCGGGCGAGATAGGCTTGCTCGAAATAGCTTTCGTGCATCTGGCCCGGCGTCAGCAGGCAGATGCGCGGCTCGACCCGCCGGGCGCGCGAGACGAGCCCGGCGCGGAAGCCCTGGAAGAAGCCGGCGAGCCGCTCGACGTTCATCGTCCGGAACAGGTCCGGGAAGGCGCGGCCGAGGGCGAGCCGGTTCTCCAGCGCATAGCCCGCACCGGATGGTGCCTGGGTGCGGTCGTTCAGCACCCACCAGCGCCCGTCCGGACCGCGGCCGAGATCGGCGGCGTAGATCTGCAGTTGTCCCGCGCCGGCCGTGCCTTGCACCGGCCTGAGATAGTCGGGACTGCCGGTAATGGCGGCGGCCGGCAGCGCGCCTTCTGCGATCAATCGGCCGGGTCCGTAGATGTCGCCGAGCACGGTATCGAGCAGTTCAGCGCGCTGCGCGACGCCGGCGGCGATCGTCTTCCACTCCTGCCCGGTGAGTACGAGCGGTGCGTGATTGAGCGGCCAGGAGCGCTCGCCGGCGAGGGGATCGCTCTCGTCGAGGTCGCCATGGACGCGATAGGAGACGCCGGTGTCGCGCACATGCCGGTCGGCGAGGCCGAAACGGCGCTGCAGCTCGTCGCCGGAGAGCGCCGACCATTCCGCCAGGAACGGCTCCCAATGCGGCCGGATCGAGCCGTCAGGCGCCATCAGCTCGTCATAAGCGCCGGGCAGCGGCCGATAGCCCGCGAGCAGGGCATTGCGGCGCTCGTTGCGCGTCCGCGTCGAACTCGATCGGCGCTGCAAAGCCATCCTTGACCTCAAACCCCCGGCGGGCGGCGCAGGTCGAGGGTCATCGGGAACTCCGGATTGCGCTCTTCTGCGGGAATCGCCAGCGGTCCCGGACTATGGCCGATCGCTTCGAAGCGGGCCAGCCTCCTGGCTTCCGCCTCGTAGGAATTCACAGGCGGTGTCTCGTAATTGCGCCCGCCGGGATGCGCGACATGATAGACGCAACCGCCGAGCGAGCGCCCAGCCCATGTGTCGACGATGTCGAAGGTCAGCGGCGCATGCACCGGTATCGTCGGATGCAGTCCAGAGGCCGGCTGCCAGGCCTTGAAGCGCAGGCCGGCGACGCTGGTCCCGGCGGCGATCTCGGTCATCGGCAATGCGCGGCCATTACAGGTGATGACATGCCGGCCCGGCGTGAGACCGCTCGCCTTGACCTGCAGCCGCTCGACCGAGGAATCGACATAGCGGACCGTGCCGCCGATCGCACCCTCCTCGCCCATGACGTGCCAGGGCTCAAGCGCCTGGCGCAGTTCCAGTTCGACGCCTCCCTGGTTGACTCTTCCAAAGAAGGGGAAGCGGAATTCCTGCTGCGCCGAAAACCAGGCCGGATCGAAGCGGTAGCCGGCCCGTTCCAGATCGGCGAGCACGTCGCGGAAATCCTGCGAGACGATCTCCGGCAGCATGAAGCGGTCATGCAGGCTGGTGCCCCAACGCACGAGCCTGCCTTGTTGCGGCTCGCGCCAGAACCAGGCGATCAGGGCTCGGATCAAGAGTTGCTGCGCCAGCGACATCCGCGCATCCGGCGGCATCTCGAAGGAGCGGAACTCGATCAGCCCGAGCCGGCCCGTCGGCCCATCCGGCGAATAGAGCTTGTCGATGCAGATCTCGGTGCGGTGGGTGTTGCCGGAGACATCGACCAGGAGGTTGCGGTAGAGCCGGTCGACCAGCCAGAGCGGGACGGCGGGATCGTGCGGGCCGGGTGTCTGCGCCAGCGCGATCTCGAGCTCGTAGAGCTGGTCGTGCCGGGCCTCGTCGATGCGCGGCGCCTGGCTGGTCGGGCCGATGAACAGGCCGGAGAACAGGTAGGACAGGGAAGGGTGGCGCTGCCAGTAGAGCACGATGCTCTTCAGGAGGTCCGGCCGGCGCAGGAACGGGCTGTCGGCGGGGGTGATGCCGCCGAGCACGACATGGTTGCCGCCACCAGTGCCGGTGTGACGGCCATCGACCATGAACTTCTCGGCGCAGAGCCGCGACTGGCGGGCTTCCTCATAGACACCGCGGGTGATCGCGACAGCTTCCGCCCAGCTCTTCGCCGGGTGGATGTTGACCTCGATGACGCCAGGATCGGGCGTGACCTTGATGACGTTGAGGCGCGGATCATGTGGTGGCGAGTAGCCCTCGATATGGACCGGCTGGCCTGTCTCTTCCGCTGTCGCCTCGATGCTGGCGATCAGGTCGAGATAATCCTCCAGCCGCTCGACCGGCGGCAGGAAGACGCAGAGCACGCCGTCGCGCACCTCGATGCTGAGCGCGGTGCGCACCGACTCAGCGCCGAGCTCCTGCTCGACGACGTCCTGGCGCTGGGCTTGCTGCTCGCTGCTCCCGGCCGGCCGCGTCGGCTGGATCGAACCGGCGAAGGCGGGAGGGGGATCGGCGGCACGTGGCGCGCCGGGAGAGCCGGCCGTAGCCGGCGGCAGCGGTCCGCGCGGCTCCAACGGGTCCTGCGGATGGATATGCGGATAGGATTTCGCCGGGACATGCGGCAGCGATCCGAGCGGCAGCCGGAAGCCGACGGGTGAATCGCCCGGCACCAGGAAGAGCTTGCCGCGCCGGAGTTTCCATTTTTCCGAGCGCCAGCGCCGGTCGTCCGCCGCCGCCTGCCAGCGTTGCACCGGGATGACATAGCCACTCGGCTTGCCGAGCCCGCGCTCGAAGACGCGGAGCATGCGGGCACGCTCCTCAGGATCCGACAGCTTCGGGTCGAGCGGGTCGACATTCTCCGGCAGCTGGCCTTCCTTCACCAGCCAGTGCCCGGTGTCCTCGTAGGCGGGCAGCACGTAGTCGGCACCGAGGCCGAGCCGGTCGGACAGGCCCGCGGCGAGTGTCTCGACTGCAGCCGATGTCGGCACGACCTCGTGCTTGCGGTCGCCGCCCGTCTTGGTGCCGGGCTCACGCGCGATCAGGGCGGCATTGCGCCAGATCGGCTCGCCATCCTCGCGCCAGTAGAGCGCAAAGGCCCAGCGCGGCAGGCTCTCGCCGGGATACCATTTGCCCTGGCCGTAATGCAGCATGCCGCCCGGTGCGAAGCGCTCGCGCAGTCGCCGGATCAGCACGTCGGCGCGCTCGCGCTTGGTCGGGCCGACGGCTGCGGTGTTCCATTCCTCGCCGGTCTGGTCGTCGATCGAGACGAAGGTCGGCTCGCCTCCCATGGTCAGGCGAACGTCCTGCGCTTGCAGATCGGCCTCGACCTGCTCGCCGAGCGCGTCGAGCTCGGTCCAGGAGGCATCCGAGAAGGGCAGGGTGATGCGTGGCACCTCGTGCACGCGCGTCACGCTCATGTCGAAGGCGAACTGCGTCTCGGCATAGCTCGCGACGCCGCTGACGGGGGCGGCCGAGCGGTAATGCGGCGTCGCCGCCAACGGCAGGTGGCCCTCGCCGGTGAGCAGGCCCGAGGTCGGGTCCATCCCGATCCAGCCGGCGCCGGGAAGATAGACCTCGGCCCAGGCGTGCAGGTCGGTGAAGTCCTTGTCGGTGCCGCGCGGCCCTTCCAGCGGATCGACGTCCGCCTTCATCTGGATCAGGTAGCCGGAGACGAAGCGGGCGGCGAGGCCGATATGCCTGAGTATCTGGACGAGCAGCCAGGAGGTGTCGCGGCAGGAGCCGGATTTGATCGCCAGCGTCTGCTCGGGCTCCTGCACGCCCGGCTCCATCCGGATGCCATAAGCGATCATCTGCTGGAGACGGGCGTTGAGATCGACGACGAAGTTGACGGTGTTGGTCTTCTCGCGCGGGATCGTGGCGAGGAATGCGGCGAGCAGCGGCCCGGCCTCCTCCTTGACCAGATAGGGCGCGAGCTCGTCGCTCAATTCGTCCGGATAGGCGAACGGGAATTCCTCGGCTTCGCTCGCGACGAAGAAGTCGAACGGATTGATGATCGAGAGCTCGGTGACGAGGTCGACCTCGATGCGGAATTCGGTGACCGGCTCGGGGAAGACATAGCGCGCCAGCCAGTTGCCGTTCGGGTCCTGCTGCCAGTTCACGAAATGCTCCGCTGGCGTGACCTTGAGCGAATAGCTCTTCACCGCCGAGCGGCAATGGGGCGCCGGCCTCAGGCGGATGATCTGCGGGCCGAGCGTGACCGGGCGGTCATAGCGATAATGGGTCAGGTGATGCAGTGCGGCGATGATGGCCAAGAGCGGGGGTCCTGCTGTGCCATGAACCGGCCGGGGCTGGCCGCTATCGTTACGATAGCGGCACGGACAAGCGGGGCAAGTCCGTTCCTGCGCAGGAATGCGCCGGCAATTCAGGCTGTTGCGCAACAAGCGTGCATGCTGGACGCCATCTCTCGAACACTGCTCCGTCCCCGCTGGACATAGGCCATGATCTGGCCACAGAGTGCGCGCCAACGGGCGCCCGGGAGTGCCCGCAGACAGCACAACGGGGATTTTCCATGCGTCATGTTGCGAAATTGATGGCGGCTTCCGCTTTCGCCGCTCTGCTGGCGAGCGCCGCCCAGGCCCAGACGCCCAAAGACACCATCGTCATGGCCAAGCAGATTGACGACATCATCACGCTCGATCCGGCCGAGGCCTTCGAGTTCTCCGGTGTCGAGGTTGGCGCCAATCTCTATGACAAGCTGATCGGCGTCGATCTCAAGAACAACAACGCCCTGATCGGCGAGCTCGCCCAGAGCTGGACCGTCAGCCCCGACAACCTGACCTACACCTTCAAGCTCCGTCCGGGCGTCAAGTTCCACTCCGGCAATCCGCTCACCGCCGCCGACGTGGTCTATTCCTTCCAGCGTGCGGTCACGCTGAACAAGTCGCCGGGCTTCATCCTCACCCAGTTCGGCCTGAACAAGGACACCGTGCTGGAGAAAGTCAAGGCGACCGACGACCTGACCGTCACCGTCACCGTCTCCAAGCCCTTCGCGCCGACCTTCTTCCTGAACTGCCTGACCTCGGGCGTCGCCTCGATCGTCGACTCCAAGCTGGTCAAGGCGAATGAGAAGGATGGCGACTGGGGCAATGGCTGGCTCAAGCTCGCCTCGGCCGGCTCCGGCGCCTACAAGGTCCGCGTCTATCGGCCGAACGAGCAGTATGCGCTCGATGCCAACGAGGGCTGGTACAAGGGTGCGCCGAAGACCAAGCGCGTCATCGTCCGCCACGTCGCCGAGCCGGCCTCGCAGCGCCTGCTCCTGGAGAAGGGCGACATCGACATCGCCCGCAACCTTTCCAAGGACCAGCTCGCCGCGGTCAAGAGCAACGCCAACGTCGAGATCGTCCAGGGCGACAAGGGCTATATCCTCTATCTCGGCCTGAACCAGAAGAACCCGAACCTCGCCAAGCCCGAGGTACGCGAAGCCCTGAAGTGGTTGGTCGACTACGACTCGATCGAGCGCAACATCGTCGAGGGCACCTATAAGGGCCATGAGAGCTTCCTGCCCAAGGGCTTCCTCGGCGCGATCACCGACAGGCCCTACAAGCTCGATGTCGCCAAGGCCAAGGAACTGCTCGCCAAGGCCGGCCTGCCGAACGGCTTCACCGTCACCATGGACACCCGCTCGGTCAACCCGATCACCGACATCGCCCAGGCGGTCCAGTCGACCTGGGCCCAGGCCGGGATCAAGCTCGAGATCCTTCCGGGCGACGGCAAGCAGACGCTGACCAAGTACCGCGCCCGCACCCACGACATCTATATTGGCCAGTGGGGGCCGGATTATCTCGACCCGCACACCAATGCCGAGACCTTCGCCATCAACGAGGACAATGGCGAGGAGGCCAAGTCGAAGACCCTGGCCTGGCGCAATGCCTGGGATATCCCGGACATGACCAAGCTCACCCAGGCCAACGTCCTGGAGAGCGACGCGACCAAGCGCGCCAACGTCTATGGCGAGCTGCAGCGCGACCACCAGAAGGTCTCGCCCTTCGTCATCATGTTCCAGCAGGTCGAAGTCTCTGCCGACCGCAAGGGCATTGCCGGCTGGGTGATCGGACCGACCTCCGACACCAATTTCTACGCTCCGATCACCAAGAACTGAGGCGTTTGCCCAGCAGGACCCGCCGTAGCCCATCATCAGGCTGCGGCGGGTTCTCGCCATTGGCCCCGACCTAATCTGGCCGACGCCCTCCAAGAACAAGAAGAACGGAGCCGACGATGGTTTCCATCACTGCACCGACCCCGCCCGCACTGCCGCCACGCGCCAAGAGTGGTGTCGTTCGCTGGGCTAAGATCCTCGGCCGCGAGCTGACCACGGTCGCGATCACGATCTTCGGCCTGCTGCTGGTCACCTTCCTGATCGCGCGCGTCATGCCGATCGATCCGGTTCTGGCCGTGGTCGGCGATCGCGCTCCCGCGGATGTCTACGACAAGGCCAGGCTCGCCCTCGGCCTCGACAAGCCGTACTGGCAGCAATTCGCCGTCTATATCGGCAAGGTCTTCACCGGTGATCTCGGCACCTCGGTGCTGACCGCGCAGAAAGTCACCGACGACATCAAGACGGTGTTCCCGGCGACGCTGGAGCTGGCGACGCTCGGCACGCTGATCGGCATAGCGCTCGGCGTCCCGCTCGGCATCCTTGCTGCCGTCAACCAGGGGCGCTGGATCGACCAGATCGCCCGCGTGATCGGCCTGATCGGCTACTCAATCCCCGTCTTCTGGCTCGGCCTGATGGGACTGCTGCTGTTCTACGCCAAGCTTGGCTGGGTCGCCGGCCCCGGCCGCCTTTCGATCGCCTATCAGGATTTCGTCACGCCGATGACCGGCGTCGTCATGCTCGATGCCGCGATGCAGGGCGAGTGGGAGGCGTTCGTGGACGCCTTCTGGCACCTGATCCTGCCGGCCTCCGTGCTCGGCCTGCTCTCGGTCGCCTATATCAGCCGCATGACCCGCAGCTTCATGATCACCGAGCTGCAGCAGCAATATGTCGTGGCGGCGCGGGTGAAGGGGCTGTCGGAATGGCGCGTCGTCTGCGGCCACGCGCTCGGCAACGCCCTCGTGCCGCTCGTCACCGTGATCGCACTCTCCTATATGCACCTGCTCGAAGGCTCGGTGCTGACCGAGACGATCTTCGCCTGGCCGGGTCTCGGCCGTTATCTCACCAATGCGCTGCTCAACGCCGACATGAATGCGGTGCTCGGGGGCACACTGGTGGTCGGCGCCGTCTTCATCGCGGTGAACCTGTTCTCCGATATCCTCGGCCGGCTGGCCGATCCGCGGGCGCGCTGAGGAGGATGGCCATGACTGATCACGCCTCCTCACCCGTCACCTGGCACGCCTGGTTGACCACGACCTCGCCGGAATCGCGCCGGCAGGCCAAGCTCGGCCAGCTCTACCGGCAATGGCTCGCCTTCAGGAAGAACCCGGCCGCCGTGGTCGGCCTGGTGATCGTGCTGGCGCTGTTGCTGATGGCTGCCTTCGCGCCGCTGATCGCTCAGCATGATCCGCTCGCCCAGGCGCTCGACCAGCGCTTGTTGGCGCCCTCGGCCAAGCACTGGTTCGGCACCGATGCGCTCGGCCGCGACATCTTCAGCCGTATCGTCTACGGCACCCGCGTCACGCTGGTCATCGTCATGCTCGTCGTCATCACCGTCGGGCCGCTCGGCCTCCTGATCGGCTGTGCCGCCGGCTATTTCGGCGGCTGGGTCGACACCGTGCTGATGCGCATCACCGACGTCTTCCTCGCCTTCCCACGGCTCGTGCTGGCACTCGCCTTCGTCGCGGCGCTGGGGCCGGGCCTGGAAAACGCTGTCATCGCCATCGCCTTCACCGCCTGGCCGCCTTACGCCCGTGTCGCCCGCGCCGAGACCATGATCATCCGCAATGCCGACTACATCTCGGCGATGCGCCTGCAGGGCGCCAGCCAGATGCGGATCGTGCTGAAGCATGTCGTGCCGATGTGCGTGCCCTCGCTGATCGTGCGCACCACCTACGACATGGCAGGCATCATCATCATCGCCGCCGGCCTCGGCTTCCTCGGCCTTGGCGCCCAGCCGCCGATCCCGGAATGGGGCGCGATGATCTCGACCGGCCGTGAGCAGATCTTCGACCAGTGGTGGGTCGCGACCTTCCCGGGCATCGCCATCTGCATCGTCGCGCTCGGCTTCAACCTGCTCGGCGACGGGCTGCGCGACGTGCTGGATGCGAGGTGAGCCGCATGTCTGATCAAGCTTTGCTGACGCTCGACGATCTGCGCGTCGACTTCCACACCCCGACCGGCATCGTCAACGCGGTGCGCGGACTCTCCTTCACGCTTGGCCGCGAGCGGCTCGGCATCGTCGGCGAATCCGGCTCCGGCAAGTCGATGACCGGCCGCGCCATTCTCGACCTGATCCCGCACCCCGGTGTGGTGACGGCCAAACGCATGGAGTTCCGCGGCAAGGACCTCACGACGATGGACAGGGCGAGCCGCCGCAAATTGCGCGGCCGCCACATCTCCATGGTGATGCAGGACCCGAAGTTCTCGCTGAACCCGGTCCAGACCGTCGGCGACCAGATCGCCGAGGCCTATCGCGTCCACCACAAGGCGAGCGCGCGGCAGGCCAAGGAGCGCAGCCTGTCGATGCTGGAGGCGGTGCAGATCCGCGAGCCCGGGCGCGTCTACGATCTCTATCCGCACGAGGTCTCGGGCGGCATGGGCCAGCGCGTGATGATCGCGATGATGCTGATCGCCGAGCCGGAGATCCTGATCGCCGACGAGCCGACCTCGGCGCTCGACGTCACCGTGCAATTGCAGGTGCTGAAGATCCTCGACGACCTCGTCACCAGCCGCGGCATGGGGTTGATCTTCATCAGCCACGACCTGCATCTGGTGAAGTCGTTCTGCGACCGCGTCATCGTCATGTATGGCGGCAAGGCGCTGGAGACGCTTGCAGCGAGCGAGCTCGACCGGGCCCAGCATCCCTATACCCGCGGCCTGCTCGGCTGCCTGCCCGATCTCGACCATCCGCGCGAAAAGCTCGCCACCCTCACTCGCGATCCGGCATGGCTGGCATGATGTTGCGCTTGAAGCTCTGCCGTCTTTCCGGGGCGTCGCGTAGCGACGAGCCCGGAATCCATAACCACTGCGATGTCAGAATGATGCGCGAGCGGTGCAGCTGGTTCTTTGAAGACAGTGTTCATGGATTCCGGGTTCGGCCCTTCGGCCCGCCCCGGAAAGACGGGGAGGCGCTGGCATGAGCACGAACTCCGCGATCAACATCGACAAGCTCAACGTCTCCTTCGGCGACTCGCATGTCGTGAAGGATCTCTCCTTCGCGGTCGCGCCGGGCGAGAGCTACGGCATTGTCGGCGAATCCGGCTCGGGCAAGTCGACCGTGCTGCGCGTGCTCGCCGGCCTCAATCGCGATTGGAGCGGCGATGTCGACATCCTCGGCAAGCGCCAGCCCAAGATCCGCGACAAGGCCTTCTATCGCGCCGCCCAGATGGTCTTCCAGGATCCTTACGGCTCGCTGCATCCGAAGAAGACCGTCGACGACACCCTGGCTGAGCCGCTCGCCATCCACGGCATCCGCGACGCCGAGGCCAAGATCAGCCGCGCCATGCAGGATGTCGGCCTGCCGACCTTCTTCCGCTTCCGCTACCCGCACCAGCTCTCCGGCGGTCAGCGCCAGCGCGTCGCCATCGCCCGCGCCCTCGTGCTGGAGCCGACGATCCTGCTGCTCGACGAGCCGACCTCGGCTCTCGACGTCTCGATCCAGGCCGAGGTGCTGAACCTGCTGCAGGCGCTGCGCCATGAGCGCAAGCTGACCTATATCCTGGTCAGCCATGACCTCGCCGTGGTCGGCCATATGTGCGAGCGGCTGCTGGTCATGCAGTTCGGCCGCGGCGTCGAGGAGATGACCGCCGCGACGCTTGCCGCCCGCGCCCCGCAGACGGCCTATGCCCAGCAATTGCTGACTGCGAGCGAGGGGTTTCGGCGGGCGGGTTAGGGAAGGCCGTCATGCTCGGGCTTGACCCGAGCATCTCAGGCCGGAAGGGGCTCTGCCTGGCGCTCTATCGCTATGAGATTCTCGGGTCTGCGCTTCGCTCCGCCCGAGAATAACGGCATGGCGGCCCTACTACCTAAATCGTTTGGCAAGCCGTGTGCTTGGTCGCATTGTCGTCGCAGGATTCGGTTCGACTGGCGCGCTTTCCGATCGACCGGGACGGATCGATCGACGAGACTTCGCGCCGACCGCATGTCGGCCCGATCAGGAGTATGCCGCCATGGACGCCATCGCTGAACGCCTGCTGAAGCCGGAGGCTGCGCCGGAGCGCACGCCGGTCCCGCCCTTCGATCTGGTGATCTTCGGCGCCGGCGGCGACCTCGCCTTGCGCAAGCTCTTTCCGGCGCTGGCCCAGCGCAACGAGGAAGGCGTGCTGCCGGAGGAGAGCCGCATCCTCGGCATCGTCCGCAGGCAGGAGGATGTCGAGGGCATCCCCAACGAGATCGCCAGCAAGCTCGCCGCCGCCGGCCTGTCGCAGGACCGCATCGCCGCCTTCCGCCGCCGCCTCACCATGGTGCTGCTCGATGCGGTCAAGCCCGAGACCTATGGCGCACTCAAGGAAGCGCTCGGCGACTCCCAGCGCGTGCGCTCCTTCTATCTCTCGACGCCGCCGGATCTGTTCATACCGATCTGCGAGAACCTCGCGAGCTCAGGCATCCTGACGCCGACCTCGCGCGTCATCCTGGAGAAGCCGCTCGGGCGCGATCTTGCCTCGGCGCGCGAGATCAACGACGCCGTCGCCCGCATCCTGCCGGAGAGCCGGACCTACCGGATCGATCATTATCTCGGCAAGGAGACGGTGCAGAACCTGCTGGTGCTGCGCTTCGCCAACACGCTGTTCGAGCGTTCCTGGTCGAGCCGCGACATCGACAATGTCCAGATCACCGTGGCCGAGACGGTCGGGCTCGAATCCCGCGCCGGCTATTACGACAAGGCCGGCCATCTGCGCGACATGGTCCAGAACCATGTGCTGCAGCTGCTCTGCCTGTTCGCGATCGAGCCGCCGAACCAGCTTGAGGCCGATGCGGTCCGTGACGAGAAGGTGAGGGTGCTCAAGGCGCTGAGGCCGATCGTCGGGCCCGATGTCCAACGCTACACCGTGCGCGGCCAGTACGGGCCGGGCGCGATCGACGGCCAGCGCGTCAAGGGCTATGCCGAGGAACTCGGCCATGGCAGCGGCACCGAGACCTTCGTTGCGATCCGCTGCGAGCTCGATACCTGGCGCTGGGCCGGCGTGCCGATCTATCTGCGCACTGGCAAGCGCATGGCGCAGCGCTATTCCGAGATTGCCGTCACCTTCAAGCCGGTGCCGCATTCGATCTTCGGCCGTGCCCCCGGCTGCGAGGAACTCTACGCCAACCGCCTGGTGATCCGGCTCCAGCCCAATGACGGCGTCCAGCTCCAGCTGATGATGAAGGTGCCCGGTTCCGGCAAGCTCAAGGTCGTGCCGCGCCAGCTCGACCTGCGCTACGAGACCGCCTTCGACGTGCGCACGCCCGATGCCTATGAGCGCCTGCTCACCGACGTGATCCGCGGCGACCAGACCCTGTTCATGCGGCGCGACGAGGTCGAGCAGGCCTGGACCTGGATCGACCCGATCCTCGCCGGCTGGCAGGAATACTATCCCCTGCCGCATCGCTATGCCGCCGGCTCCTGGGGGCCGTCGCAGGCGATCGGGCTGATCGAGCGCGAGGGCCGCTCCTGGGCCGATCCGGAGTTCGGCGAGTGAGCGCGGCCGGACCGCTGATCCGCCACCGCTTCGAGACGCTGGCCGATGCCTCTGAGGCGCTGGCCGAGGCGGTCGCGGTCCGGTTGCGCGCACTTGTGGTGGAGCAGGGCAGGGCGTTCGTCGCTGTGCCGGGCGGCACGACGCCGGCGCGCTTTCTTGTCGCGCTCGGCGCGCATGACCTGCCTTGGGAGAGCATCACGCTGATGCCGACCGATGAGCGCTTCGTCGCGCCCGGCGACCAGGCGTCGAACGAGCGCATGATCCGGGCGACCTTCGCTCCCTTGCGCGAAGGACGAACCCCGTTCGTTTCCTTCCACAATGCCGGCGATGACCTGTCCGCTGCTGCCGCCAGCCTCGACCGCGTGCTGAAGACCTTGCCGCCGCTCGACATCGTCGTCAGCGGTATGGGCGCCGACGGACACATTGCCTCGCTCTTCCCGGGCGAGACGGCGGCGCTGACCGCGCCGGCTTCCGTGCATGCCGTTGCGGCGAGTCCGCCCGACCTTCCGCCGCGGCTCTCGCTGTCGCCGGCCAGACTGCAGGGCGCCGGCCATGTCGCGTTGCTGATTTCCGGCCACGAGAAGGACGAGATCCTGGCCTCGGCGGTCGAATTGCCGGCGGCCTTCCCGGTCGGCCTGCTGCTTGCCCGCCCGCAGGGGCTCGACGTCTACTGGGCCAAGGCGTAAGCGAGGCGCGAAAGGAAGTTCTGCCGATGTCGATTGCCCCCGAGATCGCCCGCCTCAAGGCCTGTGGCGTCGTCCCTGTCGTCGTCATCGACGAGGCCGAGATCGCCGTTCCGCTGGCGGAAGCCCTGCTCGCTGGCGGTATCGACGTGATCGAGATCACGCTGCGCCGCCCGGCTGCGATGGCGGCGCTCGAGATCGTGGCGAAGAAGGTGCCCGGCATCCTGCCTGTCGCCGGTACGGTGGTGACGCCGGCCCAGGCGGCCGAGGTCCACAATGCCGGCGCGCTCGCCGTGGTCAGCCCCGGCTTCACCGAAAGCGTCGACGAGGCCATGCGCAAGACCGGTTTACCCTGGTTGCCGGGCGTCGCCACCGCCTCGGACTGCATGCGCGCCGTCTCGGCGGGTCGCCTGACCTGCAAGTTCTTCCCGGCCGAGCAGGCTGGCGGTGTCGCCGGCCTGAAGGCGCTGTCGGGGCCGTTCCCGCAGATGCAGTTCTGCCCGACCGGCGGCGTCTCGCTCGCCAATCTCGGCAACTATCTCGCTTTGCCGCAGGTGATCTGCGTCGGCGGCTCCTGGCTCGTCCCGGCCGATGCGGTGAAGAATCGCGACTGGGCGCAGGTGACGAAGCTCTCGCGGGAAGCGCGCGAGAGGGTCGCGGAGCTGCGCGGCTGATGCCGTCTTTCCGGGGCAGGCCGAAAGCCTGAGCCCGGAATCCAGAACCGATGTCGGTTCCGGAAAGATTGCAGCCAGCGCGCCTTGGTGTGTAGGCGCATTGGTTCTGGGTTCCGGGCTCTTCGCTGACGCGAAGCCCCGGAATGACGGCGCGGGTCCGCGCAAACCCGCCAAATCTTCAGTCCTCGCTCCGCATCGCGCTCCAGGCGAGCTCCTGCGCATAGGTGCGAATGTCGGCCGGCCAGCCCGCCGCCTGCCGGAAGAAGCCGATCTCGTCATTGGCGAAGAGTGCGCGCGTCGCCTCCTCGAAGGCGGGCAGGTTGCCGGCAAGCGCGCTCATGAAACAGTAGGCCGCCTCGCGGGCGATGCGTCCTTGCGTCTCGCCGCGATCGCCACGCCGCGCCTCGTCGATCAGGCGCCGCAAGGCCTGCGAAGCACCGCCCGGCTGCGCCGACAGCCACTCCCAATGCCGCGGCAGCAACGTCACCTCGCGCGCGACCACGCCGAGCTTGGGCCGGCCGCGGCCGCGGGGCTCGTCGCCCAGTCTCGCGACGACCTCGGCCGGCGTGCCGCGCAGATCGAGATCGATCACCCGCCCACTCGTATCGTCGAAGGTCAGCAGCGCTGCCTCCGGACGCTCACTCAGGCGTTGCCGCACGGCGAGGGCGACCTCGGCCAGGCGGCCACGAGCCAGGATGCTGTTGCCGTCGAAGGCGGTCGAAAGGCGGTCGGCGTCGGACATGGTCGGTTCCTGAGTGATGTCATTAAATACCCGGATAAAAATACTTGAGTCAATATTGCCCGGGTGATATTTTCCGCAACTTCAAACATGGAGGATGCGATGCGTCACGAGGACAGGAAGGTCGCCGTCGCGGCCTATAGGGAGCGCAAGGTCGTGGCCGGCATCTATCTGGTGCGCTGCCTTGTGACCGGCGAGCGCTGGGCCGGGCATGCGCCCGATCTCTCGACGATCCAGAACCGCATCTGGTTCACGCTGCGCCATGGCAGCCATCGCGGACGCAGCCTGCAGGCCGCCTGGAACGCGTATGGCGAAGTCGCTTTCGCCTTCGAGGAGATCGAGCGGCTCGACGAGAAGGCGCTGGAGGCCGGCCGCGAGCGCGTCATGAAGGCGCGGCTGGCGCATTGGTGCGCGCAGTTGGGGGCGGAAGTGGCGTGATGCGGTAGACGTCATTCCCGGGCGGAGCGAAGCGCAGACCCGGGAATCTCAGGCAGGATAGGGCGCCCCTCCGTCCTGAGATGGTCGGGTCAAGCCCGACCATGACGTGCAACCAGTCGCGCCTAGCGCAACCGCTCCACCACCAGCTCCGCGATCGCGAGCGAGCTCGTCAGGCCGGGGCTCTCGATGCCGAGCAGGTTGACCAGCCCCGGCACGCCATGCACCGCCGGCCCGTCGATGCGGAAATCCGGCATCGGCTCGGTCGGCCCGTGCAGCTTCGGCCGGATGCCGGCATAGTCGGCGACGAGCGCATTGTCCGGCAGGGCAGGCCAGTAGGTTCGGATCGCCGCGTAGAATTTTTCGGCGCGGGTGGGGTCGACGATGAGGTCCTGGTCGTCCTCGACCCATTCGACATCGGGGCCGAACTTGACGCGGCCGGCCATGTCGATGGTGGCGTGGATACCCAGGCCCGCCGCTTCCGGCACCGGATAGACCAGATGCGAGAACGGCTGCTTGCCGAGCAGCGAGAAGTAGTTGCCCTTGGCGAAGGACTGCTTGGGCACATGCTCGGCCGGGAAGCCGTCGAGCTTGCCGAGCAGGCGCGGTGCGCGATGGCCGGCCGAATTGACCACCGTATTCGCGCTGTAGGTTGCCGGGTCCTCGCCGCCGAAATCGACGCTGAAGCCATCGGCCTCGCGGCGCCAGGCCAGGATCGGCGTATTGAGAGCCAGCGAGCCGTCGGCCGCTTCGCACTCGCCGAGCAGCGACAGCATGAGCGCATGGCTGTCGACCACGCCGGTCTCAGGCGAGAGCAGGGCAACCTCGCACGTCACTTCCGGTTCCAGCGCCTTGGCCTCAGCACCATCGAGCCAGCGCAGGGAGGTCACGCCAGAAGCCTCGGCCCGTGCCGCGATAGTCTCTAGCGCCGGCCGCTGGCCGGCATGGGTGCCGACGATCAGCTTGCCGCAGGCTTTGTGCGGCAGGCCGCGCTCACGCAGATAGGCGTAGAGGAGCTTGCGCCCCTCGACGCAGACCCGCGCCTTCAGCGAGCCCGGCGGATAGTAGATGCCGGCATGGATGACCTCGCTGTTGCGGGCCGAGGTCTGGGTGCCGATCCCGTCCGCGGCCTCGGCGATCACGACCTCGCGGCCGGCGAGCGCGAGCGCACGCGCCGTCGCGAGGCCGACGACGCCGGCCCCGATCACCAGGCAGTCGATGTCGCTCATGCCGCGCGCTGCGGCATCGCCATTTCGACCAGGCTCGCCCAGTAGGTCATGCCCACGGGAATCGCCTTGTCGTTGAACTCATAGGCGGGGTGGTGCAGCCCGGCGGACTCGCCATTGCCCATGAAGATATAGGCGCCCGGCCGCTCTTCGAGCATGAAGGAGAAGTCTTCCGAGCCCATGGTCGGCGGCACCGCGGTGTCGATCGCCTCCTTGCCGAAGGCGCTCTTCGTCGCGCTGGTGACGAAGTCGGTCTGGCCGGCATGGTTGAAGGTGACCGGGTAGCCGCGATCATATTCGATGGTGACGCTGAGGCCGAAGGCCTGGCAGGTTCCGGTGACGATCTCGCGCAGGCGCTTCTCGGCGAGGTCGCGCATTTCTGGCGAAAGCGTGCGGACCGTACCCTTGATCTCGACATGCTGCGGAATGACGTTGAAGGCCGTGCCCGCCTGCAGTGCCGTCACCGAGACGACGAGGGAATCGAGCGGATCGGCATTGCGCGAGGCGATCGTCTGCAGCGAGGTGACAAGCTGGCAGGCGGCGACCAGCGGATCGATCGTCTCGTTCGGCTTGGCGGCATGGCCACCGCGGCCTTCGAGCTTGAGCAGGAACTTGTCGGCCGCCGCCATCATCGGCCCCTTGCGGATGGCGAACTGGCCGATCGGCAGCCCCGGCATGTTGTGCAGACCGTAGACCTCCTGCACGCCGAAGCGCTCCATCATGCCGTCGGCGCACATCTCGCGGCCGCCGCCACCGCCTTCCTCGGCCGGCTGGAAGATCACGATCGCGGTGCCGTCGAAATCGCGGGTCTGCGCCAGATACTTGGCGGCGCCCAGCAGCATGGCGGTGTGCCCGTCATGGCCGCAGGCGTGCATCTTGCCCGCTACGGTCGAGCGATGCTCGAGATTGGTTTCCTCATGGATCGGCAATGCGTCCATGTCGGCGCGCAGGCCGATGACCTTGCCGGAATCCTGGCCCTTGCCCTTGATCACGCCGACGACGCCGGTGCGCCCGATCCCGGTGACGACCTCATCGACGCCCCATTCCCTCAACTTGTCGGCGACGATGCCGGCGGTGCGCTCGACGTCGAAGAGCAGCTCGGGATGGCGGTGGAAGTCGCGGCGGATCGCGCTGATCTCGGGTTCGATCGCGGCGATGAGATCGGATTTGGGCATGGTGTCCTCGACAGGTCGCGGCCCTGCGGAAAGCAGGTCGGCAGAAAACGGGTTGCCAAGCGCGCACGCTAGCCCGGAGCCATATGTCCTGTCCAAGCCGAATGCGGCATGAGGGGTGGGAGGCTGGCGAATGCGTGGCGCCCCGCTGTCCACATCGCTGCGAAAGCGTTAAGAGCCACGCAACCGGAGAGTGTCGCTCCGGGCGATCCCGAGCTGACGAGCACTGCCATGTCCGAGGCGAACACGATCCGCGATGTCACGATCCCGGAGCTGCCGAACCATTATCGCGGCAAGGTCCGCGAGAATTACGACCTGCCGGACGGGCGCCGGATCATCATCGCCACCGACCGGCTCAGCGCCTTCGACCGCGCCATCGCCTGCATCCCCTACAAAGGCCAGGTGCTGACGCAGACGGCGCGCTTCTGCTTCGAGCAGACCGCAGACATCTGCCCCAACCATGTCCTCGAATACCCCGACCCGAATGTCGTGGTCGGCCAGCGGCTCGACATCCTCCCTGTGGAGATCGTGGTGCGCGGCTATCTCGCCGGCACCACCGGCACCTCGATCCTGACCATGTACAAGCAGGGCCAGCGGGAGATGTATGGCGCCCGCTTCCCCGACGGTCTGCGGGACAACGAGGCGCTGCCGCAGGCGATCATCACCCCGACCAGCAAGGCCTTCGACGGCGGCCATGACGAGCCGCTCTCGCCGGCGCAGATCCTGGAACAGAGCCTGCTGACCCAGGCGCAGTGGGAAACATTGTCGGACTATGCGCTGAAACTCTTCGCCCGCGGCCAGAAGCTCGCCGCCGAGCGCGGCCTCATCCTCGCCGACACCAAATACGAGTTTGGCACCGATGCCGAGGGTAGGATCATCCTAGCCGACGAGATCCACACGCCCGATTCGAGCCGCTACTGGTTCGCCAGCAGTTATCCCGAGCGCTTTGCGAAGGGGGAGAAGCCAGAGAGCTTCGACAAGGATTTCGTACGCAACTGGGTCGCGGCGCGTTGCGACCCCTATAACGAGCCGATCCCCGCGATCCCGGACGAGCTGATCGAGCAGACTTCGCAGGTCTACATCCGGGCCTTCGAGACGATCACCGGCAGGGCCTTCGTGCCGCCGGCGGTCGATGTGCCGCCGCTGGAGCGGATCAGGCGGAATCTGGCGCGTTATTTCTGAGGCGGGTCGCGGCTCGGCTGTCCGGGCCGGCGCCACGGAACAGCCGCAGTGCGCGCGCGTTAATGGTTGACCGTCCTTGTCGCCGAGGGAGGCTGCCATGCGCCGCCTGATCGTTCTTGCCGCTTCGCTTGTTCCCCTGCTCGCCTTCTCCGCCAACGACGTCTCCGCGCAGGCCCTGAGCGGCGGTGCCTTTCCAGGCGGCGGTCCCCGCGTGAGTGGTGCTCTCAGCGGCGGAGGCCGGGCCTTGTCCGGTGGCGGCTTCGGCGGTGGCAATCGTGCCGCCTTGGGCGGCGCAGGTTACGGCTATCGCGGCGGTTACTACCGCGGTGGTGGCGGCAACTGGGGCTATCGCCCTAACCGCTGGTATGGCGGCGGCTATTATGGGCGGCGCGGCTATTATGGCGGTGACTGGGGATGGGGCGGCGGGGCCTTGGCCGCCGGTGCCATTCTCGGGAGCGCTGCAGCCTATCCCTATTACTATGGCGCGCCGTATTACGACGAGCCGGCCTATTATTATTACCGCAGGCCCTATTACGCCGCTCCGGTGTCGTCAGGCATTGGCGACTACTGCCGGACGCCGGTCCGGACCTGCCAGCTGATCAATCCGGCCGAGCTCGGCGCGAGCTGTTCCTGTCGCGTCGCCGGCGGGCGGGCTCGCGGCAGCGTCGTTCCTTAGGAGCTGCACACGAAACGAGCGCGCGCCGCAAGCTGCGCGCTTTTGTTCGCCTCAGACGCCGAATTCCTGCCGCCAGCGCTCGATGTCATCGAGCGAAACGTTCGAGCCGCACAGCACCAGTGCGATGCGTTCGCCCGGCTTGAACTGATCCTTGCGCGCCATCGCTGCGGCTACTGTGCAGGACGCCGCCGGTTCGAGCAGGACGCGGCCGTTCTGCAGCACCCAGACCAGCTCGCGCACCGCTTCCGCATCCGGCACGACCACGATCTCCTCGAGGAACTGGCGCGCCGCCGCCATGGTCCGCTCGGTCGCGAAGGGCGCGCCGAGCGTGCGCGCGATCGAGGTCGGGCGGATCGGCACGGGCTTTCCGGCCTCCAGCGCTTGGGTCATTGTCGTCGCGCCTTCGGTCTCGACGCCATGGATGCGCACGGCCGGGTCCAGCCCCTTCAGCGCCGCACCGACGCCGGCCGAGAAGCCGCCGCCGCCGATCGAGATGAAGACATGGTCGATCCGCCCGCCGGCATCGGCCGCGAGCTCGAGGCCGACCGTGCCGTGCCCGGCGATGATCGCCGGGTCGTCATAGGAATGGACATGGGTCATGCCCTTGCCCTCGTATTCCTCGGCCTTGGAGAAGGCGGCGAGCGCGTCCTCGCAGAGCTCGACCTCGCCGCCCGCCTCCTGCGTCAGGCGGATGTTGAGCGGTGCGACGTTCTTCGGCATCAGCACCAGCGCCTTGATGCCGAGCATGCTGGCGACCAGCGAGACCGCGATCGCGTGGTTGCCGCCGGAGACGGTGACGACGCCGCGCCCCCTTTCGGCTTCGGACAGGCCGAGCAGCTTGTTGTAGCAGCCGCGGACCTTGAACGAGCCGGCGAGCTGCAGGCTCTCGACCTTGACCACGGTCTCGACGCCGAGCCGGGCCGACAGGCCGGCGCTCATGAAGGTCGGCGTACGCCGGACCTTGCCGGCGATGCGGGTGGCGGCGGCCTGGATGTCGGCGAGGGTGACGTCGAAGGACATGGCGGACTCACAGGGAAGCTTTGCTTGGCCGGCACATGAGCGCGCCGGGTGCAGCCCGGTCAAGCGCGCAGAAGCGATTGACGACAGGCAATGCCAGCGTAGCCTGCCGGCACGGTTCATGCCTCTCGGCCGATTTCTGGAGATTTTTACCCGTGCGATATTCCCCCAAGGAGATGCTGGCCAAGCTGGTGTCGTTCAATACCGAGTCCTGGCGCAGCAATCTCGAGCTGATCCATTTCTGCCGCGACTATCTGGCTTCGCATGGCATCGAGAGCACGATCGTGCCGAGCCCGGACGGCGAGAAGGCCAATCTCTACGCGACTGTGGGCCCCAAAGTCGCCGGCGGCATCGTCCTCTCCGGCCATACCGATGTCGTGCCGGTCGAGGGCCAGGACTGGAGTTCCGATCCATGGACGCTGACCGAACGCGACGGCAAGCTCTATGGCCGCGGCTCCTGCGATATGAAGGGGTTCGATGCGATCGCGTTGGCGCTGGTGCCGGAGATGCTGGAAGCGGGCTTGAAGCGGCCCTTCCACATTGCGCTCTCCTATGACGAGGAGGTCGGCTGCATCGGCGCCGCGATCATGATCGACGCGATGGCGGCGGCGGGGTTGAAGCCCTCGGCGGTGATCGTCGGCGAGCCTTCGATGATGCAGGTCGTCACCGGCCACAAGGGTGGCACCCGCATGAAGACGACGGTGCGCGGCCACGCCGTGCATTCGAGCCGCGTTGACATCGGCGTGCCGGCGGTGATGGTCGCCGGCAAGCTGATCGCCTGGCACGATGACGTCATGCAGGAGAACAAGGCGAAGGCGCAGCCTGGCATCGCGTTCGAGCCGCCCTATTCGACGCTGCATGTCGGTGTCGTCGCCGGCGGCACGGCGGTCAACATCACCGCCGAGCACGCCAGCTTCAGCCATGAGGTTCGCGTCATGCCTGGCGACAATGCCGACTATGTCGCGCGCTATCGGGCGAAGATCGTCGAGCTCGAGGCGCCGATGAAGGCGATCGCCCCCGAAACCGGCATCACCATGGAGATCACCTCGCAGACGCCGCCGCTGGCGCCGGAGAAAGACGGGATGGCCGAGACGCTGTCCCGGCGTGTCACTGGCGACAATGCCAACCACGTCGTTGCCTACGGCACCGAGGGTGGTCTGTTCCAGGCGGCAGGCTGGTCGACCGTGGTCTGCGGCCCCGGCGACATCGCCCAGGCGCACCAGCCAGATGAGTTCCTCACCGTGGCCCAGCTCGACGCCGGGACGAGTTTCGTCCGCGCGCTGATCGTGGAGCTGGCCCGCTGAGCGCGCAGGGCGGGGGATGCTTCATTGCAGGCTTCTGCCCCGCCCTTCGCAGCTTCGTGCGTTGCATTAGTTGGATTCGCAACAAAGTTCGATCTGGAACGAAGTCGATCGACCGCACTGGACGCGGGCTTCGAACCGTCATTAATCTGCCGCCTTCGTCGGTCCGCCGCCAAAATAAGCAGGCAGCCGGCACCGCTCCTGGGGAGGAGTGGTTTCTAACCAAACGGGAGCAGTCTCACATGTCGTTCAAGACCCATTGCCTGGCAGCCGTTGCCGCCCTGGCCTTGATGTGCGGGGCTGTGCAAGCCCAGACCTTGCGATACGCCAACCAGGGCGAGCTGAAGTCGCTCGACCCCTATACCGTCAACGAGACCACCACCAACGCCCATCTCGGCCACCCCTATGAGGGCCTGACCGCGCGCGGCAAGGACCTCAAGATCGAGCCGGCCCTCGCCGAGAAGTGGGAAGTGTCCGACGACGGCCTGAAATGGCGCTTCTTCCTGCGCAAGGGCGTCAAGTTCCATGACGGCTCGGATTTCACCGCCGATGACGTGCTCTTCTCGGCCGAACGTGTCCGCGCCACGGGCTCGAACTTCACCACCCGCATCCCGACCAGCGCCAAGTTCGTCAAGGTCGACGACCACACGGTCGACGTGATCCTGACCACGCCGAACCCGATC
Organism: Allobosea sp. P4_H5; assembly: GCF_056400825.1. Taxonomy (NCBI): domain Bacteria; kingdom Pseudomonadati; phylum Pseudomonadota; class Alphaproteobacteria; order Hyphomicrobiales; family Alloboseaceae; genus Allobosea; species Allobosea sp. P4_H5. The sequence goes on from NZ_JBFUKM010000014.1 coordinate 127,014, forward strand.
CTGAACGCGCAGTGGGACACCTGGTACATCATGTCGAAGAAGTGGGCGGAGGCGAACAACGCCGTCGCCCCGACGCCTGCGGCCGCGACCACCCCGAGCCACGCCTCGCTCAACGCCAACGGCACCGGTCCCTACAAGATCGAGAGCCACCAGCCGGGCGTGAAGACGGTCTTCAAGCTCAACGAGGGCTACTGGAAGAAGATCGAAGGGAACATCAAGGAGATCATCTTCACGCCGATCTCCTCGGATGCGACCCGCGTTGCCGCGCTGCTCTCCGGCGAGGTCGATGTGATCGAGCCGGTTCCGATCCAGGACATCCAGCGCGTCAACGCCTCCGGCAACGCCCAGGTGCTGACCGGCCCCGAGCTGCGCACCATCTTCCTCGGCTTCGACCAGACTCGTGACGAGCTGCTGGAATCGAGCGTCAAGGGCAAGAACCCGTTCAAGGACGTCAAGGTCCGCCAGGCCTTCTTCCAGGCGATCGACATCGAGACGATCAAGAGCCGCGTCATGCGTGGGCTCTCGACGCCCTCGCCGCTGATGATCGCCCCCGAGCTGTTCTCGACCGCCGGCTTCATCCGCGCCAAGTTCGACACCGAGGCCGCCAAGAAGCTGCTCGCCGAGGCCGGCTATCCGAACGGCTTCGAGCTCGGCATGGACTGCCCGAACGATCGCTACGTCAATGACGGCCAGATCTGCCAGGCCGTGGTCGGCATGCTCGCCCGCATCGGCGTCAAGGTGAACCTCAACGCCCAGCCCAAGGCGCAGTATTTCGCCAAGGTGCTGAAGCCGGGCGGCTACAAGACCTCGTTCTACCTGCTCGGCTGGACCCCCGGCACCTTCGACAGCCACAATGTCCTCTATGACATTCTCGGCTGCCGTGACGTTGCAGGCTCCTCCCGCGGCGAGTCGAACCTCGGCAACTACTGCAACAAGAAGGTCGACGAGCTGACCGACAAGATCCTGGTCGAGTCGGATACCGCCAAGCGCAACGCCATGATCGGCGAGGCCTTCAAGATGACCGTCGACGAGTTCTCCTACATCCCGCTGCATCAGCAAGCCCTAGCCTGGGGGGTGTCGAAGAAGGTGAAGCTCGCCCAGCGCGCCGACAATTCGGTGCTGCTCTACTACGCCACCAAGGAGCAGTGAGGCTTGAAGGGCGCGTAGGCGAAGAGCTCACGCGCCCTTTCTCCATCTGCAGCACAGACGCCGTCCCGCACGGGGTGGTCTCGTTTTCCTTGTAAGGGCGACCATGCTCGCATTTGTCCTGCGCCGCCTGTTCCAGTCGTTGATCGTGATGCTCGCGGTCGCGCTCATCGCCTTCGCCATGTTCCGCTTCGTCGGCGATCCGGTGAACCAGATGGTCGGCGTCGACACGCCCCAGGAGCAGGTCGCACAATTGCGCCAGACGCTCGGCCTCGACGAGCCGGTGGTCGTCCAGTTCGCGCGCTACATCTACAACGCCGCGCGGCTCGAATTCGGCGTCTCCTACCAGTTCCGCCTGCCGGTGATCTCGCTGCTCGGCGAGCGCGCACCGGCGACGCTGGAGCTCGCCTTCATGTCGGCGCTGTTCTCGCTCTTGGTCGGCATACCCATGGGCGTCTACACGGCGCTGCGCCGCGACAGCTGGCTGGCGAAGATCTTCCAGACGGTCTCGCTGGTCGGCATCAGCCTGCCGACCTTCCTGATCGGCATCCTGCTGATCTACCTGTTCTCGGTCACGCTCGGCTGGCTGCCCTCCTTCGGGCGCGGCGAGGTCGTCAAGCTCGGCAACTGGTGGACGACCGGGCTTTTGACGGCTTCGGGCTGGAAGGCGCTGATCCTGCCGTCGATCACGCTCGGCCTGTTCCAGATGACGCTGATCATGCGCCTCGTCCGGGCCGAGATGCTCGAGGTGCTGCGCACCGACTACATCAAGTTCGCCCGCGCCCGCGGCCTCAAGACGCGCGCCATCCATTTCGGCCATGCGCTGAAGAACACGCTGGTGCCGGTCATCACCATCGCCGGCCTGCAGCTCGGCTCGATCATCGCTTTCGCCATCATCACCGAGACGGTGTTCCAGTGGCCGGGGATGGGCCTGCTCTTCCTCAAGGCGGTGCAGCAGGTCGATATCCCGATCATGGCCGCCTACCTCATGTTGATTTCCTTCCTGTTCGTCAGCATCAACCTGATCGTCGACCTGCTCTACGCATTGGTCGATCCGCGCCTGCGCGCGACGATCGGGGCGCATTGAGGCCGGTCATGAGCGCGCAACCCGCTTCCCCTTCGAAACAGCCGCCCTCGCTCTGGGCCCGCATCCTCGACAGCGACATCCTCGCGAGCTTCCTGCGCTCGAAGGTGACCATGGTCGCCGCCGTGATCGTGCTGGCGCTGTTCATCGGCGCCTTCTTCTCGCCCTGGATCGCGCCGACCAACCCGTTCGACCCGGCGACCGTCTTCCTCTCCGATGCGAACATCCCGCCGGCCTGGCAGCAGGGCGGCGATCCCAAGTTCATCCTCGGCACCGACGACCAGGGCCGTGATCTCTATTCGGCGATTCTCTATGGACTGCGCGTCTCGCTGATCGTCGGCCTGCTCGGCGTCGCTTTGGCGGCGACGATCGGGATCACGCTCGGCCTGCTCGCCGGCTATCTCGGCGGCCGCGTCGATTCGCTGATCATGCGCATCGCCGACGTGCAATTGACCTTCCCGGCGATCCTGATCGCGCTTTTGATCGACGGCGTCGTCCGCGGCATCTTCAAGCACGCCAACCGCGAGGACACCGCGCTCTACGTGCTGGTGATCTCGATCGGGCTCTCGTTCTGGGTGCAGTACGCCCGCACCATCCGCGGCTCGACCCTGGTCGAGCGCAACAAGGACTATGTCCAGGCGGCCCGCCTCGTCGGCCTGCCGGCGCCGCTCATCATGCTGCGCCATGTGCTGCCCAACGTCATCGGCCCGGTGCTGGTCATCCTGACCATCAACCTCGCGCTCGCCGTCATCACCGAGGCGACGCTCTCCTTCCTCGGCGTCGGCCTGCCGCCGACCCAGCCCTCATTGGGAACGCTGATCTCGATCGGCAATCGCTACCTGTTCTCCGGCGACTGGTGGATCGTCACCTTCCCCGGCGTGACGCTCGCCATTCTGGTGCTGGCGGTGAACCTGCTCGGCGACTGGCTGCGCGACGCCTTGAACCCGCGGTTGAGGTGAGCCGATGAGCGAGACCGTCCTCTCCGTCCAGGATCTCACTGTCGAGTTCGTCACCCGCCGCGGCACTTTGCGCGCGCTCGACAAGATCTCCTTCGACATCGCCCGCGGCGAGGTGCTCGGCGTGGTCGGCGAATCCGGCGCCGGCAAGTCGGTCACCGGCTCGGCCATCATCGGCCTGATCGATCCGCCCGGTCGCATCGCCGATGGCAAGGTCGTGCTCTCCGGAGAGCGGGTTGATCACCTGCCGCCGGAGCAGATGCGCCGCGTTCGCGGCAAGCGCATCGGCATGATCTTCCAGGACCCACTGACCAGCCTCAACCCGCTCTACCGGGTCGGCGAGCAACTGATCGAGACGATCCAGACTCACACCGATCTCAACGCCGCCGATGCGCGCAAGCGCGCCATCGCCTTGCTCGACGAGGTCGGCATCCCCGCGCCTGAGCGGCGCATCGACGGTTATCCGCACGAATTCTCCGGCGGCATGCGCCAGCGCGTCGTCATCGCGCTCGCGCTCTGCGCCGAGCCCGAATTCATCATCGCCGACGAGCCGACGACCGCGCTCGACGTTTCGGTGCAGGCGCAGATCATCGGCTTGATCAAGCGGCTCTGCAAGGAACGCGGGACCTCGGTGATGCTGGTCACCCACGACATGGGCGTGATCGCCGAGACGGCCGACCGGGTCGCGGTGATGTATGCCGGCCGCGTCGCCGAGATCGGCCCGGTGCGCGACGTGATCAAGCAGCCGCTCCACCCCTATACACAGGGGTTGATGGGCGCGATTCCGTCGATCACTGGCGATGCCGAACGCCTCGTGCAGATCCCGGGCTCGATGCCCAGGCTCTCCAGCATCCCCCAGGGCTGCGCCTTCAATCCGCGCTGCGCCAAGGTGTTCGACCGCTGCCGGATCGACCGGCCGGAACTCATCGATGTCGGCGGCCACCAGGTCGCCTGCCATCTCTACGACAAGGCCAAGGCGCCGGCCGGCAAGACGGAGATCGCGGCGTGAGCGACAAAGCCTTCGTCCAGGTCCGTGACCTCAAGCGCGTCTTCGACGTCTCCAGGCCCTGGCTCAACCGGGTGCTGGAGCGCCAGGACAGGCAATTCCTCAAGGCCGTCGACGGCGTCTCCTTCGACATCCGCAAGGGCGAGACCTTCGCGCTCGTCGGCGAGTCCGGCTCGGGCAAGTCGACCGTGGCGCGCATGGTCGTCGGCCTCCTGAACCCGTCCGGCGGCACGGTCTCGATCGACGGCGTCTCGATGAACGACGTCAACGTCGCCCAGGAGCGCCAGCGCCTGCGCAAGCGCATCCAGATGATCTTCCAGGACCCTTACGCCTCGCTCAATCCGCGCTGGCGTGTCGGGCGGATCATCGCCGAGCCGATCCACGCCTTCGGCATCATCCAGGGCGATGCGGCGGTCGCAGAGCGCGTTGGCGAACTGCTCTCGCTGGTCGGCCTGCATCCGGACGACGCTAAGAAGTTTCCCCACGAATTCTCCGGCGGCCAGCGCCAGCGCATCGCGATCGCCCGTGCGCTCGCCTCCAATGCCGAGTTCATCGTCTGCGACGAGCCGACCTCGGCGCTCGACGTCTCCGTCCAGGCGCAGATCCTCAACCTGATGCGCGACCTGCAGGAGAAGTTCGGGCTGACCTATCTCTTCATCAGCCATAACCTCGCGGTCGTCCGGCACATGGCGACGCGGATCGGCGTGATGTATCTCGGCCGCCTGGTCGAGGTCTCCGACGGCAAGCAGCTCTTCGCCGCGCCGCGCCACCCCTACACCAGGATGCTGCTCGACGCGGTGCCCGACCTTGCCATGATCGGCAAGCCGCATGAGGGCGTGAAGGGCGAGATTCCGAACCCGATCAACCCGCCATCGGGCTGCACCTTCCATCCGCGCTGCCCGCTGGTCTTCGACCGCTGCCGCATCGAGAACCCGCCGGCGATCGATGGTGTCGCCTGCCATGCGGTGAATGCCGGGCGGGAAGCGGCGTAGGGACGTACCCCTTCTCCCCTTGCGGGAGAAGGTGGCTCGGCGAAGCCGAGACGGATGAGGGGTCGCGCGACGATTACGGTCTTCGCGCCTGGAATACGCCGTCGTCGGATAGGGCAGCGCGACCCCTCATCCGGCCCTCCGGGCCACCTTCTCCCGCAAGGGGAGAAGGGAGGAACGGCCGCCGCTCAGCCAGTAATTCCCGGCCCTTGCGCGTCACCGTGATCAGCCTGCCCTGCCGTGCGAGATAGCCATGCTCGACCGCGTCCTCCCAGACCGTCAGGCGCGGGCAGGATGTGCGCCAGCTTTCCATGAGATCGGCATGGCTGCGCTCCTCGCGCGCGACCCATTCGACGAGATCGAGGATGAGCGGATCGTCTGCGGCAAGCATCGCGGCCTCGCTTTCCGATCGGGACGGACGCGCAACGATAGCGCTCCGCAGCGGGCGGGAAAAGCCGCGCCCGCTCACTCTCCAACCGGAACGTTCGGCGCCTTCGGTCGCCGGCCGAGCGGCGCCACCGGCCGCTCGGTGCGGTACTGGCCGCGCGCGATCGCGGTGAACAGCAGCGCTACGGCGGTCAGAGTCATCAGCCACCAGGTCTGGAACGAGGCGAAGCCGAGCGCCGCCAGCGCGAAGGCGGTGACATAAGCCGCGACACCGCCGGCGGCGAGCGCGCCCGGCATGCGGCCAGCGGCGCTGACCGCGAAATAGAGGCAGAGGGCCGCCGTCGCCGCGCCGACCAGGCCGAGCTCGTACCAGGTCTCGAACAGGATGGTGGTCGGCACCTCCAGCGGCAGCGCCCCGGTGGTGCGTCCGCGCAGCACGGTATCGAGTCCATGACCGGTGATCAGTTGCACTGGCCGGCTCGATATGATGTCGGCCCAGATGTCGAGGCCGACGCCGACCGTGCTGAACACCGCCGGCGAGAGCCGGAAGAACGGCAGCAGCAGGAAGGGCAGCAGCGGGGCGAGCAGCATCAGCCCAGCCATGATCCCGCCCATCAGCCGCGCGCCGACGATGCGGTTGGCGCTGACCGCGCCGAAGGCAATCGCGCCGCACAGCATCGCCATCGCTTCGCCGTCTTCGATGCGCGAGAGCGCAAGCAGCCCGACGACCAGCGCCAGTCCCAGCGCTGTCAGCCCGCGCTCGCGCGACAGGAGCCAGGCGAGCGCCGGCCAGGACATGATCAGCACGACGCTGATGCCGCGCTCGACGCTGCCGGCGGCGTCGGCGGCGCGTGAGTCGACCGGGCCAAGCGCTTCGGTCAGAAGCAGCCCGAGCGCGAAGATCGCAGCGGCGCCGGCGCCGAGCGCGGCGAGGTTGAGATTCGAGGCGCGCATGCGCTCGGGCAGCGCCGCGGCGCCGGCGAAGCCGAGTGCCACGGCAAGAAACAGGTTGGCCGCCTTTTCGGTGGCCGAGCCGGTATAGGGGCTCCAGATCAGCGAGAGCACGGCCCAGCCGACCAGCGCCCACAGCGTCAGGCCGGCACGGCTGAAGATCGAAGCCCGGATGTTGCCGGCGAACCAGCGCGGCGCCTCGATCAGCGCAGCGATCGACAAAAGGATCACCCCGATCGGCACCAGCACGACGGCGGCGCGGCGTGAGACCAGCGAGGCCAATGGCAGGGCGAGCGCCAGCGTCGCAAAGCCGATGCGGCGCAGCAGCAGCGCGGCGTCGGTCGCAGGGTCGAGGGGCGTCTGGGCGTTGGGGCGGATCATGGGCAAGCAGGTACTCGGCGAGCCGCGCCCGGCCAGGATGCCGGGAACAGCCCAGCCCACCCTAGCGCCCGTTGCCGGCTTCGACTGTAGGTGCGCTGCAACACTGGCGAAGCATCTCATGCAGATTGGAACACCTAAAGTTCACTGGCCGTGAACCCCGTTCCGTGGGATGAAGGCAGACGATGACTGCTCCGCTTGCCGCGATCGTCTATTCCTCGGGCTTCCCCATCGACGAACTGATGGCGGAGGTCGCCGATACCCTGAAGCGCGAGGCCGTCCGGCTTGGCGGCGTCGTCCAGCACAATAATGGCGACTGCATGAGCGGTTGCGCCAGCATGGCGCTCGAGGACCTTGCCTCCGGCCAGCTTTTCCCGATCAGCGAGGATCGCGGTGCCGGTTCGGCCGGCTGCCGGCTCGACGCGGCCGGACTTGCTGCCGCTGGCGCCGCCGTCTCGGGCGCGCTGTCCGGGCCGGTCGACCTCGTCATCGTCAACAAGTTCGGCAAGCAGGAGGTGCTGGGCCAGGGGCTCCGCGCCGAGATCGCCGCCGGCGTCGTCGCCGGCCTGCCGCTCTTGACCGCCGTGCGCGACGACATGCTCGCCGCCTGGTCCGAGTTCGCCGGCGAGGATTGGCAGCGACTGCCGCCCGAATCTGCCGCCGTGACGGATTGGGCGATGGCGGCGCTGCGCCAGCCGGCCTGACGGCCCGCAAGGAGCTAACCCGTGCCTGTTGGCAGCGACTTCCTCGACGACTACCTGATCCGGCCCGACCCGGCCGCAACTCGCCTTGGCGCGACGGTTGTCGGCATCGACCATAGCGGCGCCCGCGTCGAGACCCGCGTCGTCACCGAGCGGGCGCTGACGCTCTACCTGAACAGCCAGGAGATCGTCACGATGATGACGATCGGCGACCATCCCGAGTATCTCGCGCTTGGCTATCTCCTCAACCAGAACATGCTGAGGCGCGGCGACCCGGTCGAGGCGGTCGATTATGACGAGGAGCTCGAGGTCGTGGTGGTGCGCACGCCCGAGCGCACCGATTTCGAGCAGAAGCTGAAGAAGAAGACGCTGACCTCCGGCTGCGCGCAAGGCACCGCCTTCGGCGACCTGATGGAGGCGATCGACGAGATCGTCCTGCCCAGGGCGGAACTGCGCACCAGTTGGCTCTATGCCCTGACCCGCAAGATCAACACTACGCCCTCGCTCTATCTGGAAGCCGGCGCGATCCATGGCTGCGTGCTCTGCGAGCGTGACAAGCCGCTGGTCTACATGGAGGATGTCGGCCGCCACAACGCCGTCGACAAGGTCGCCGGCTGGCTCTTCCGCCACGATGTCGATCCCGGCAAGATGATCTTCTACACCACCGGCCGGCTGACCTCGGAGATGGTGATCAAGACGGTGCGCATGGGCATCCCGATCCTGGTCTCGCGCTCGGGCTTTACCGAATGGGGCGTCGAGCTCGCCCGCAAGGCAGGCCTGACCCTGATCGGCCGCGCCCGCGGCAAGCGCTTCCTGGCGCTGGCCGGTGAGGACCGCATCGTCTTCGACCAGGACCCGGACAGCGTCGAGGACGAAGGCGGCAAGCATCGTCGCAAGGGATCCGGCGATGACTGATCCCGGCCCGCCGACCCTCGGCCTCCTGCTTGCCGGCGGGCTCGCCCGGCGCATGGGCGGCGGCGACAAGCCGCTGCGTACGATCGCCGGCCGTACGATCCTCGCCCATGTGATCGAGCGGCTGGCGTCGCAATGCGACGGGCTGCTGCTCAACGCCAATGGCGACCCCGCTCGCTTTGCCGAATACGGCCTGCCTGTGGTGGCCGACAGCGTCCCGGATTTCGCCGGGCCGCTCGCCGGCATCCTCGCCGGGCTCGACTGGCTCGCTGCGAACCGGCCGGGCGCGGAGTGGCTGGTCAGCGTCGCCGCCGACACGCCCTTCATCCCGCGCGATCTGGTGATGCGGCTGCATGCAGCGCGCGTGGCGGGGAATGTCCCGCTCGCCTGCGCCGCCTCGGGCGGCTGGACCCATCCGGTGATCGGGCTCTGGCCGATCGCGCTGCGCGAGGAGTTGCGCCATGCGCTCACTGTCGAGGACGAGCGCAAGATCGACCGCTGGACAGCGCGCCATGGCGTCGTCTCGGTCGAATGGCCGGTCGAGCCGGTCGATCCCTTCTTCAACGCCAACCGGCCTGATGATCTTGCCGAGGCCGAGCGGCTCCATGCCGCGCTGGGTGATGCTTGATCGGGCGCAGCACCGCCCCTAGATTCAACTGATAAGCGAAGCTTATTCGCCTGCCTCTGGGGGAAGTCGCATGAAGTCCTTTGTCATCGCCGTCGCCTTTGCCGCCATTGCCGCCTATGGGGCGAGCCTGGTGCTGGCGACCTATCAGCGCCCGGTCGATGTTGCCTATGCGACCAGCAGCGTTAGGCTCTGAGGCGTCTGGCTTAGCTTTCCAGTAGCGCTTTCAAGCGCGCGAGATCGGCGGCCACCCATTCGGCATCACGCGCGAACGCGTCCTCCGTCATCTCCGGCCGCCGAAACAGCGTGAACACCACCTCGCTGCCGCTGCCATTCGCCAGCGCACGCATCGGGTTGTGCATCGGCGCGCCGTTGTCGGGCACCACGGCGTGGTCGAGCACGCCGTAGCGGTTGGGCTCACTGAACATCACGCGCATCGGCCCCATAGGTGTCTTCGCGCGATAGGTCATGCCCTCGACATGGCTGAACTCAGCCCCGAGCCCCTCCGCCCATTTCGGGAAGTTCATGGGATCGGCGAGGAAGCCGTAAACCTCCTCGATCGGCCGGTCGATCGTGATGCTGATATGGCGCGTTGGCAGGACGGGCATGGTCGCGTCTCCATCATTTTCATGATAGAACATAACATGAACAAAATTCTTTGTCATCGCCGATCGGTGATGGGCCGTGCGCGAGCTCGCCGCGGATCGATCAAGAATCCGCCGGTTTCGCCCGCCCTCTATTCCAGCGGCGACGGATCAGGAGATTCGACATGAAGCAGACCATCGGCTTGGGCTTGGCGATTTTCGTGCAGCACGGGCGTGAGCAGGAGGCCGCGGATTTCTACAGCGAGGCCTTCGAGGCGCGGCAATTCAAGACACATAGGGTCGACGGCGAGCTCGCCGGGGTCGAGATGCTCATCGGTGGAACCCGTGTTTCCGTCGCCGGTTCCAATCCGCGCCGCGAGGAGGAGCCGTCCTATGGCGGCCCGTTCTTCCCCAAGGCGGCCGGGGCGGTCAGCATGACGATCCTGCTGACGGTTCCCGATATCGAGACCTGTTTCGCGCAAGCGATCGTCGCTGGTGCCGCGCTGCGTGACCGCGTCCAGACCGATACCGAAGGCAGGCGGGTCGCCTCGCTCTTCGATCCGTTCGGCCATATCTGGATGCTGATGGAGCGACAGGCGGAAGCGGAGAGAGCGTCTTCCGACCAGCTCGTGGCGCAGGCCGATAGGCCTGGTATTTCGGCGCTTCGGGCCTAGCGGTTGGCCTTACTCGATCACGATCCGCGGTGCGGCCCGCGCCGGCCCGGCGAGGCCGGCCTTCACCTGCCGCGCTAGGGCGACATAGGCCTTGGCATGGGGGCTGTCCGGGTCGCTCGCCACGATCGGGCGACCGCCATCGGAGGTCTCGCGGATCGGCATGGCGAGCGGGATTTCGCCGAGGAACGGCACACCCTGCCGCTCCGCCTCATGCCGGGCCCCGCCATGGGCGAAGATGTCGGAGCGGTGGCCGCATTCCGGGCAGATGAAATAGCTCATGTTCTCGACGATGCCGAGGATCGGCACCTCGACCTTCCTGAACATGGCGACGCCGCGGCGGGCATCAAGCAGCGCGAGATCCTGCGGCGTCGAGACGATCACGGCGCCGGCGAGCGGGGTCTGCTGCGCCATGGTGAGCTGGGCGTCGCCGGTGCCGGGCGGCATGTCGACCACGAGCACGTCGAGTTCGCCCCAGGCGACCTCGCGCAACATCTGGGTGATCGCCGAGATCACCATCGGCCCGCGCCAGATCATCGGCGTTTCCTCGTCGATCAGGAAGCCGATCGACATGATCTTGAGGCCATAGGCTTCCATTGGCGCAAGCGTGCGGCCCGAGACCAGCCGCGGCTTGCCGGTGATGCCGAAGATCTTGGGTACGGACGGGCCGTAAATGTCGGCATCGAGAACGCCGACCTTGAGGCCGAGTGTCGCCAGGCCGACAGCGAGATTGGCGGTGGTGGTCGATTTGCCGACGCCGCCCTTGCCGCTCGCTACCGCGATGATCTGCTTGACGCCGGGAATGCCGGCTGCCTTCGGCACCGGGCCGCCGGGCGCAGGCTGGCCATGTGCCTGCCGGCGTGCCTCCGCCGCCTGCGAGGGGGCTCGCCCCGGCGCCTTGTCGGCAGTAAGGCCGACCAAGACCTGCGTCACGCCGGGAATGCCGCCGACTGCGCTCTCGGCCGCCTTGCGCACCGGCTCCATCGCATTGGCCTCGGTCGCGTCGATGCCGATCGCGAAGATCACCTTGCCGCCGTCGATCAGGATGTCGCCGATGCGGCCGGATGCCGCCAGCGATTGCCCGCTCGCCGGCAGCTTCACCAGTTCGAGCGCGCGCAGGATGTCGTTTTGCGAAAGGGCCACGATCTGGCCTCCGTTGAGCTGGCGTGACGCTAGGCCGCGGCCTTGCGGATGTGGAAGACCAGCAACTCGCCCTCGCTGCTGCTGAGTTCGATCGCGTCGCCGGTCTCGCGCGTCAGATTCGGGATGTCGATCGCCGCCATCGGATCGGTGCATTCGACCAGGAACAGATCGCCTGGAGCCGCGCTTTTCAGCGCCTTGCGCACGCGCAAAGCGGGGAGGGGGCACTTCAGGCCGCGCAGATTGAGCGGAATGGAAGACATGGGCGAAGGCCAATCAAACGATGTTGCGCTTCATATGATGGCTTTTCGCGAGGGAGCAACAGAGGCCTTTACCCTTCTTCCCTCGGGGGAGAAGGTGTCTGCGAAACAGACGGATGAGGGAAGGATGGCTCAGGGCAATGAGGGAAGGTGGGCGCGGCGGCGCGGCCCTCATCCGTCAGCGCTGCGCGCTGCCACCTTCTCCCCCGAGGGGAGAAGGATAGGCGCTGCGCTTCTCGCGCTTTTCATCGCAGCGTTGCCGGCCTCTGCCCAGGAACTGCGCGGCCATGGCGGGCCGGTGCGTGCCGCCGCGGTCTCGGCCGATGGCGCGACCGCACTGACCGGCTCCTTCGATCAGTCGGCGATCCTCTGGGACCTTTCGCGCGGCAGCGCGATCAAGGTCCTGCGTTTCCATCAGGGGGCGGTCAACGCGGCGGTCTCGATCAACGATCTGGGCTTCGCCACCGGCGGCGAGGACGGCAGGATCGCGCTCTGGCGCGGCGATGCGCCCGAGCCGGCGAAGGTCATCGAAGGGCATAAGGGGCCGGTCGCGGCGCTGGCGATCTCGCCGGAAGGGCAGCACCTCGCCTCCGCCTCCTGGGACGGGACGGTCCGCGTCACCGCCCTGGCCGACGGCGCGGCCCGTGTGCTCGAAGGCCATCAGGGACCAGTCAACGGCGTCGCCTTCGCTCCGGGCGGCATGATCGTCTCCTCCGGCTATGACGCGAGCTTGCGGCTTTGGCCGGCGGATCGCGGGGCGCCGTTGATCGTCACCACGCCCGCTCCGCTCAACGGCGTCGTCGTTGCGCCCGATGGTGAGATCGCAGTCGCTGCTGCCGATGGTCGCCTGCGCCTGTTCGGGCCGGATGGAACGCAGCGTGCCGAGATTGCCGTCGGCGAGACGCCATTGATCGCGCTCGCAATCTCTCCCGATGGCGCGACGATCGCGGCCGGCGGCCTGCGCGGCCAGGTCGCGCTGATCGACCGCAAGGCGCGCACGATCCGCGCCACGCTTGTCGGCCCCGGCCTGCCGGTCTGGTCGCTCGCCTTTCTGCCCGACGGCAGGCAATTGCTTTCCGGGGGCGCCGACCGGCTGGTCCGACGCTGGAACGCCGTCACTGGCGAGCATGTCGGGGCGGTGGTGCCGCGTGCCGGCGAGGATGCGCTCGCCGCCTTCCAGGGCGAGCGGGGTGCCCAGATCTTCCGCGCCTGCGCGGCTTGTCACACCTTGACGCCGGCGGATGGCAACCGCGCTGGTCCGACCCTGCACGGCATCTTCGGCCGCCGCATCGCCACCGCGCCAGCTTATGTCTATTCCGACGCGCTCAAGGGCATGGACATCGTCTGGAGCAAGGAGAGCGTGGCGAAGCTGTTCGAGGTCGGCCCGAACGCCTATACGCCCGGCACCAAGATGCCGGAACAGACGATCGGCTCGGCGCAGGATCGGCAGGCGCTGGTCGACTGGCTGGAAAAGGTGACGCGCTGAACTAGCTCAGCGGATCCTCGCCCCGTTCCGCCCGCTCGCGCAGATAGTCGTCGGTGGTGCGCACCGGTGGGCGCTGCGGCGAGAGGTGCGGGTCGAAGCTCTCGTTGACCACAGCCTCGACCCGGCAATCCTCGCACATGCGCAGGATCGAGGCGCGCTTTGCCCCTTCGCCGGTGAACATCCAGTGCTTGTTCTCGAGCTTGGCTGCGATCTTTTCGATCGTGCTGCGGACGCCGAACGGCTTGGCGCAGGCGATGCAGTGGAACGGCTCCTCCTGCTTGACGATCCGGCGGCCGCCTTTCCAGGCGTCGAAATCGACGCGCGGCTCCAGCGTGATCACCTTTTCCGGGCAGGTGGCGGAACAGAGCCCGCACTGCACGCAAAGGTCCTCCTGGAAGGTCAGCGTCGGCCGCTCCGGGTTGTCGCCGAGCGCGCTGACCGGGCAGGCGGAGACGCAGGCGAGGCAGAGCGTGCAGCCATCCGCGTCGACATGGATCGTCCCGAAGGGCGCGAGTGGCGGCATCGCGACGTGGGCGACCGGCACCGGCGCGGCGGCGTGCAGTTCGCCGATCGCCTGGCGCAGCAGCGGGCGTCCGGCTCCCATCGGCCGGAAGCGCGCTGGCTGCGCGACATTGGGGCCGGGCGTGATCTTCGACAAGGCGGCGTTGAGGGCGTCGGGATCGTCGGCCTCGATCAGCGCGGCGCGGGCTTCGCCATAGCCGAGCGCACCGGCGAGCGCGTTGGCATAGTCGAGATTGCGGGTGAGGCCGGAGAGGTCGTGCTTCGGCTTGGCGCGGCCGAGCACGCGGATGGCGGAGGCGCCGAAGGCAAGCGCGGCAGCGAAGGTTTCCAGGCCGGTCTGGGTGATCTCGTTGACGCGCAGGGGCAGCACCCGCGCGGGCAGGCCGGCGCCATGGCGCGCGAGCGCCTCGATCAACGGCTCGCCATGGTCGCTGTCCTGCAGCAGCACGACCGGCTCGCGCCCGCCGGCCTCGGCGTAGGTCACCAGCAGCGTCCGCAGCTTGCGCAGCAGCGCATCGGCCGGCGGCAGCGTGTAGGTCACCGCGCCGGTCGGGCAGACGGCGGCGCAGGCGCCGCAGCCGGCGCAGATCTCGGCCGAGATAGCGACATGATCGCCCGCCGGGGTGATCGCGCCGGTCGGGCAAAGCTCGAGGCAGCGCGTGCAACCGGTTTTCTGCGAGCGCGCATGGGCGCAGAGGCCTTCGTTCAGGGCGACATAGGCCGGCTTGTCGAACTCGCCGAGGAGTCCGCTCGCCTGGAAGGCGAGCCGCTCGACCGCGGCCGCATCGCGTGGATCGGCGCGCAGATAGCCGGCGCGGAGGTCACCGGCCGGGAAGAGCGGCGTGCCGCCGGAGACGTCGATCACGACATCGCATTGCGAGACCGCGCCATTGCGCGGCGCCTCGAAGACGAGCTTGCCACGCGAGGACGGGCTCGGCGCGGCATAGTCGTTGACGGTGAGCTCGAAGGCGCCGAGCCAGCCGCTTGCCTGCGCGATCGTGCCCTTCAGCACCGGGAATTCGTCGCTGCGCGGTGGCGCGATCTCGCTTGGGCGCGACAGCAGCACGGTGACGTCGAGATGCTCGGCGAGCCGGTGCGCCAGCGTGATCGCGATCTCGTCGCGGCCATAGATCAGCGCGATGCCCTTGCTGGTCAGGGTGGTGAAGGATGCCGGCGGCATGGGCTCGCTCGCCGCGGCGAGCAGGGCGGCCATCTTCGGGCCGGCGGCCTTGGCCTCGTCAGACCAGCCGGCCTGTTCGCGGATGTTGGTGAAGGTGAGATCGCCGATGTAATCGAGGTCTGCAGCGATCTCCTCGAACAGCGGTGCCTCCTGCGTGCAGGCGACGGTGATGGCATCGCTCTTAGCCAGCATGGCGTGGAAGCGTTCGACCTGGCTGCGGCAGAGATGGCGATGCTCGCTGACCGCAGCACCGCTGCAGCCGCGCCGGATCGCCGCGCCGTCGAGCGGCATCGTGTCTTCGCACGAGCAGACCATCAGCGTGCGGGCGACATCGGTCATCGGGCAGGCATCCTCAAGGTCGCAGCAGCGTCTTTGGTCGCGCTTGCGATAATCTCATCTTATATGGAATTGGAATGGCTCCAAAGAAGCAAGCCTCTCCCTTGGGATGAGACGTTAGGCGGCGGATGATGGCGGCAGGGCCGATCAGGCAGGACGATCTCAGGCGCGAGCCGGTGCTGCCGCCGGGCTTTTCGCTCGTCACCCTGCGCGAATCCGGCGACGCCTTCGCCCATGCGCAAGCCATTGCAGGCGAGGCTGGCGCCGCGACTTTGGTCTGGGTGCGACGTTTCGACATCGTCGAGTTCGCGGTGGTGCTGGAGCCCGATGCCATCCTCGCCGAGGCCCGGCTCGCCCACTACCTCGCCATGAACGCGCTGGCCGACGCGCTTGCCGTGCATTCGCCGCCGGAGCGGCCGGTGCTGTTCCGCTGGCCGGATGCGCTGACCTATGATCTCGGCCTGATCGGCGGCGGGCGCCTCGGCTGGCCGGCTGGTTGCCCGGAAGGGCAGGTGCCGGATTGGCTCGTCTTCGGCGCTATGGTCAGGGCGACGACGATGTCGCCCTTCGAGCTTGGCCAGACCGGCGTCGGCATGGCCGAGGAGGGCTTCGAGGAGGTCGACGCCGTCGACCTGATCGAGGCCTTCTGCCGCCATCTCATGCTCGGTGTCAGCCACTGGCAGGAGGAGGGCGCCAAAGCGGCGGCGCGGCGCTGGCTCGATAGGCTGGAAAAGGTGGTCGGCGTCCGCCACGGCATCGAGCCGAATGGCGATTTGATTGCGACCTCGCAGCACGGAACCGAGCGCAAGAGCATGGTCGAGGCACTGGCCGGCGTCGACTGGCTCGACCGCGAAAGCGGAGCGCCGAAGCTGTGAGCGCCCTCAAGCTCCCGCGCGCCATTCGGCTCGACCCGTCGGATGGTTTCGTTTTCCGCAAGGCCGCGGAGCCCGGCGAATGGCTCGTCACTGGCTCCTTCCTGTTCACGCCGGAAAGCGTCGCCGGGCTCGACACCAAGGGCCGCGTCGCCTTCCGATCCGGCTTCCTCGGCATCGACAGCTTCGGCTGGAGCACGCTCGCAGTCGTCACCGAAGTGACGGTGGAGGAACGCCAGGAAGCGGTTGCCCAGCTTGCGACGCAACTCGTCGACAAACTCGGCGCGCCCGATCTCGCGGCCGCGCGGGCTGCCGCGGAGGAGGAGATCGCGTTTGCCGCCTCGCTCTGCGATCATCCGGCGCAGACCTTGCTCGCTCTGCATCGCACGCTCGAGGATGGCGAGATCCGCGAGCGCTTTCGGACCTTGATGCCGCGCGGCGATACGCCGAAGGATGCGTTCCGCGCCTTCGAGTTCGTTGAGACCGATGGAGAGGACGAGCCTCAGGAGCATGTCGACCTGATGCAGTTGATCAAGGACGCGCCGCGATGACCCATTTCTGGGCGAGCTCCGGTCATCTCCTGCTCGACCGCGAGGAGGGCGGCGGGCTCGTCGTCACCGATGATTTCCTGAAGGCCTATCTGGCGCGGCCGGAGGTGCTGCCGCCGGAGGAGGCCTGCGCAGCCGAGCGGGCGCTGCACGGCAAGCTGATGGCGGAGCCGCAGGCGGAGGTCGCAGAACGCGAGGTCGCGGCCATCGCCGATGCCGATGCGCGCGAGAACTGGCGCTTCCTGCTCGGCTGGCGCGAGCGCCTGCTGGCGGCGCCGACCTTGCAGGGCGCCTATGCCGGGATCATCCGCCGCGGCGTCTCCGGCATTCCGCCTGTATTCCTCGACCAGCTCGTCCACGTCATCCTGCGGGCCGGGCTCGACGAGGAGAGCGATCCCTTCGTGGTGCGCGCCGCCGAATGCCTGTTCCGGCCGCAGCGCGTCACCCTGCACGAGAATACCATCCTGCTCGCCGATGCCGAGATGATCGAGGGGCACGAGACCGACCGGCATGCCTCGCCGCTGCTCGCCATGCTGGGCGGCCCAGCCGTGACCTCGCTCGATATCCTCAAGCAGGCGGATGCCGACCGCTACTGGCAGCGCTCGGACGCTTTCGACATGGTGCTCGATTTGGGCGGCAAACCTTCGGGCCGCGTCGCGCTCGGCAAGGCGATCGTGCACTGGATCCGGCAGATCCATGGTTTCGAGGTCGCGATCGAAGCCGTCGAGAATATCCGGGATGCAAATTGGCGCTGGTTCGTCGGCCTCGACGCGCAGGCGACGGCGATCGGCAATGCGCTCTGGAACGGCGATACGCTTGACGAGGACAAGACCTCGCGCCTGATCGCGCTCTATCGTCTGACGCTGCCACCGGAGGTGCCGGTGCTGCCGGCGGCCAAGGGAGCACCTATCTATCTGATGCTGGCAATGGATGGCGACCGGATCGTCAGGATGAAGCCGCAGAACCTGGTGACCGGCCTGCCACTCGCCGTGCACGAGATGGCGAACTGAGGACGAGGCCATGCAGCAACATCACGAGGTCGGTGTCGTGGTCGAGCGGCGCAAGCTCGACTCGCCCTGGGCCGACCATGCCTGGGCGCCGATCGCGGTGCTACCCGAGCCGCCGCCGCTCGCGCCCTGGAGCCGGCTCGCCGGCGATGACAGGCGCGAGCAGTTCTATCTCGGCTCGGCCGTGCTGACCTTGCATTCGGTCGACACCGCCCATTTTCGCGAGAACTTCGCAACAGGCCGGGCCAGGCTCTGGGTCTCCGTCAGGCCGACCGGGATCGAGCCGGCGCTGGAGCTGGTCGGCGTCACGGCCGATCCGTCCGAGGGCGAGGTCTTCCTTGAGAATGTCGATGATATCGTCGAGGCCGTGCCGATGCCGGTCGCGATTGCTGAGGCCGTGCTCGCCTTCTTCGAGGCGCATCATGTCGAGCGCGAATTCGTCAAGCGCAAGCGGACCGAACATGATCCGCGCAAGGGCGGAATGCGGCCGCGGCCCGGTCTCGATCGCGGAGAGGATTGATGTCACGCCCCGATGACGAGGATCAGGGCGAAGGGTTTCTCGGCCGCTGGGCGCGCCGCAAGAAAGAGGCGCAGCAGCCGGCTGTGCCGGTTGTCACAGAGTCGCCAGTTCAACCGGTTGTCTCGGCTGACCCCGCTGCGCCTGCACCAGAGCCCGAGATGGTCGAGCCGCCTTCGCTCGATCTCATCGACAAGGATTTCGACCTCGCTCATTGGCTGAAGCAGAACGTACCCGAGGAGTGGAAGCTCAAGGCGCTGCGGCGCGCCTGGGAGAGCGATCCGATGATCTCCAGCTATCTCGACCCGGCCCGTGACTACGCGCTCGACTGGAACACGCCGGGTGGCGCGCCGGGCTATGGGCCGCTCAGCGAGTCGGACAATGTCGAGGAGATGCTGGCCAACATCTTCGGCAAGCCGCCCGAGCCGGTTGCCGACCCGACCGAGGCGGTGCGTAACGACGTCGCAGTTGTTCGACCTTCGTCTAATGACGAGAGCGGGTCTGATTCTGCTGCGGCGCAGCAGGGTTTGGCAATGGCGGCTGACGATCCCCAGCCGGTGCGGTTGAGCGACGGGGGTGTTTCCCGAAAATCTACTGAAAATGCCGCTGAAACAGGTGGTTCTTCAGGCGGCAATTCTGTTGCAGCGCAAAAAACACCCGAAATTCCACCGTCCCAGCAACGCTCGAGGCGACGCGGCGGCGGTGCGACACCGCTCTGAGCTTCAGTTCAGAACAATTGCAATCTAGGGCGATAAGGTCTCATTATCATGCCGTGTTTCGGCGCGCTCGCGCGTGCCGATGCGGGATTGGAGACGCCTTCGTTCATGCGGGACCAGGCTCTGGAACGGGCGATCGAAGCGGCCGGCGGCGTGCGTGCGCTGGCGCGGGCGGTCGGCGTCTCGCAGCCGGCGATCTCGACCTGGAAGCGTGTCCCGGCTGATCGCGTGCTTTCAGTGGAAGCCCTGACCGGGGTCTCGCGAAGCGACCTTCGACCTGACCTCTATCCGCACGAGCCGATCATCATCGAGGCCCCTGCGCCTGCGATCGACGAGATCGACGCCGCCCGCGCCGAGGAGTTCGAATTGATCGGTGCGCTGCTCTGGCGCGCCCCCACAGCCGAGACGCTGGCTGCCCTGCAGGGCCTGCGCGGCGACGCCTCGCCGCTCGGCATGGCCCATTTCGCGCTGGCCGAGGCGGCCGCCGAGGCGAGCCCCGAGCAGGTCCGCGACGAATTCTTCCAGCTCTTCATCGGCGTCGGCCGCGGCGAGCTCCTGCCTTACGCCTCCTACTACCTCACCGGCTTCCTGCACGAGCGCCCGCTCGCTCTGGTGCGCGAGGACATGGGCAAGCTCGGTCTCGCCCGCGCCGAGCGCGTCGGCGAGCCCGAGGACCATATCGCAGTGCTGATGGACATCGAGGCCAAGCTGATCCGCGGCGAGGTCTCGGGCGAGGGGGTCGACGAGGCCTCCTTCTTCGCCCGCCATATCCGGCCCTGGGCCGACCGGTTCTTCGCCGATCTCGAAACCGCCGAGACGGCGCGCTTCTACCGCGCTGTCGGCCGGGTCGGCAGCCTCTACCTTTCGATCGAGACGCAGGCCGCGAGCCTGCCCGCATGACGTACGGCACGGAGGAGACGACGATGTCGCAGAAGAGCAAGGAGACGGCTCTCGACCGCCGCAACTTCTTCAAGGCGCTCGGCGCCGGCGCGACGGTGGCCGTCGCTCCAGTCGCGGTCACGCCTGCCGCCGCCGTCGATCCCGGCAAGGACGAGACGAAGGCGCGCTATCGCGAGAGCGAGCACGTCAAAGACTTCTACCGCGTCAACCGTTATTGAGGAGGCCGGCGTCATGCTGATCAAGCGCAAATCCGCCGACGTCCAGCGCGGCCGCCTGCAGAGCGCCCTTGGAGGCCTGGCCTCAGGCGTGATGGACCGCCGCTCCTTCCTGCGCCGCTCCGGCCTCGTCGCCGGTGGCGTCGCGGCCGCCGGCGCCCTGCAGATCGGCGCCGTCCGCAAGGCGGAGGCAGCCGAGCTCGGCCCGGCTACCGGGACCAAGGTCGTCAAGAACATCTGCACGCATTGCTCGGTGGGCTGCACCGTCCGCGCCGAGGTCAACAACGGCGTCTGGGTCGGCCAGGAGCCGGCCTGGGAGAGCCCGATCAATCGCGGCAGCCATTGCGCCAAGGGCGCTTCGGTGCGCGAGCTTGTCCATGGTGATCGCCGCATCAAGTACCCGATGAAGCTGGTCGACGGGCAATGGCAGCGCCTGTCCTGGGACCAGGCGGTCAACGAGATCGGCGACAAGATGATGGAGATCCGGGCCAAGTCCGGCGCGGATTCGGTCTATCTGCTCGGCTCGGCCAAGTTCTCCAACGAAGGCTCCTACCTGTTCCGCAAGTTCGCGGCCTTCTGGGGCACCAACAACGTCGATCACCAGGCCCGCATCTGCCACTCGACCACGGTCGCGGGCGTCGCGAACGTCTGGGGCTACGGCGCCATGACGAACTCGTACAACGACATCCGCAATTCGAAGACCGTGCTGTTCATGGGCTCGAACGCGGCCGAGGCGCATCCGGTCTCGATGCAGCATATCCTGACCGGCAAGGAGCAGCAGCGCGCCAACGTCATCGTCTTCGATCCGCGCCTGACCCGCACCGCGGCGCACGCCACCGATTATGTCCGCTTCCGCTCCGGCACCGACATCGCGGTGATCTGGGGCCTGATGTGGCACATCTTCAAGAACGGCTGGGAGGACAAGGCCTTCATCGCCGCGCGCGTCCACGGCATGGACGACGTCCGCAAGGAGGTCGAGAAATACGATCCCAAGACGGTCGAGGACATCACCGGCGTCCCCGGCGAGCAGATGAAGCGCGTCGCCCAGACCTTCGCCACGGTGAAGCCGGCGACCTTCGTCTGGTGCATGGGCGTGACCCAGCACTCGGTCGGCACGGCCAATGTCCGCGCCATCTGCACGCTGCTGCTGGCGACCGGCAATGTCGGCGCGCGTGGCACCGGCGCCAACATCTTCCGCGGCCACTGCAACGTCCAGGGCGCGACCGACTTCGGCTTGGATATCTCGAACCTGCCTTGCTATTACGGCCTGGTCGAAGGCGCCTGGCGCCATTGGGCCCGCGTCTGGGGCGTCGACTACGACTATTTCGTCTCGCGCTTCGACGAGGTGCCGGCCAAGGGCGGCCGCGCTGCGCGCACCCGCAAGCAGAACATGGAGACCTCGGGCCACACCTCGACCCGCTGGTTCGACGCGGCCAACCTGCCGGCCGAGCAGGTCGACCAGAAGGACAACCTCAAGGCCATGTTCGTCATGGGCCATGGCGGCAACACCATCCCGCGCATGCCCGATGCGGTGAAGGGGCTCGAGAAGCTCGAGCTCCTCGTCGTCTGCGATCCGCACCCGACCAATTTCGTTTCGCTCGGTGGGCGCAAGAACGGCACTTACATCCTGCCGATCTGCACCCAGTTCGAGACCTCTGGCTCGCGCACCTGCTCCAACCGCTCGGTGCAATGGGGCGAGAAGGTCGTCGAACCGATCTTCGAATCCGCCAGCGACTACGCGGTCATCTACAAATTCTCGCAGAAGCTCGGCTTCGCCACCGAGATGTTCCGGCCCTATGAGATGGTCCAGGGCAAGATTGGCCTGGAGCCGACGGCGGAATCGATCCTCAGGGAGATCAACCGCGGCGGCTGGTCGACCGGCTATACCGGCCAGTCGCCCGAGCGCCTGAAGCTGCACATGGCGAACCAGGACAAGTTCGACATCGTGACGCTGCGCGGCGCCAAAGGCTCGCCGGTCGAGAATGATTTCTACGGCCTGCCCTGGCCGTGCTGGGGCACGCCCGAATACAAGCACCCGGGCACGCACATCCTCTACAACACCTCGCTTGCGGCCAAGGATGGCGGCGGCACCTTCCGTCCGCGCTTCGGCCTCACCCGCGAGCGCACGCTGCCCGATGGCAGCAAGGTTGAGGACACCCTGCTCGCCGAGGGCGGCTCCTACTCGCTGAACTCGGACATCAAGGATGGCTACCCCGAGTTCACCATGGGTGTGCTGAAGAAGCTCGGCTGGGACAAGGACCTGACGCCGGCGGAGCTGGCGACGATTTCCTGGATCGGCGGCAACACGATCGACAACGTCTCCTGGTCGACCGACCTGTCGGGCGGCATCCAGCGCGTCGCGATGGAGCATGGCTGCGTGCCCTATGGCAACGGCAAGGCCAGGGCCAATGCCTGGAACCTGCCGGACCCGGTGCCGGTCCACCGCGAGCCGATCTATTCACCGCGCGTCGACCTCGTGGCGAAATGGCCGGCCAGGCCGGACGAGCGCACGCTGCGCATCCCCAACCTGCACACCTCCGTGCAGAAGGCGGCGGTCGAGAAGGGCATCGCCAAGTCGTTCCCGATCGTGCTGACCTCCGGCCGCCTCGTCGAATACGAGGGCGGCGGTGAGGAGACGCGCTCAAACAAGTGGCTGGCGGAGCTGCAGCAGGACATGTTCGTCGAGATCAACACGGCGGATGCGGCCGAGCGCGGCATCCGGGACGGCGCCATGGTCTGGGTTACCGGCCCGGAGAACAACTCGAAGGCCAGGGTCAAGGCGCTGGTGACCGAGCGGGTCGGCAAGGGGGCGGCTTTCATGCCCTTCCATTTCGGCGGCTTCTTCCAGGGCGTCGACCAGCGCGGCAACTACCCCAAGGGGCTGGACCCGATCGTGCTCGGCGAATCCGTCAACACCATCACCACCTACGGCTACGACCCTGTGACCGCCATGCACGAAGGCAAGGTCACGCTCTGCCAGATCGCGGCGGCGTGAGGAGGAACTGAACCATGGCCCGGATGAAATTCCTCTGCGACGCCGACCGCTGCATCGAATGCAACGCCTGCGTCACCGCCTGCAAGAACGAGAACGACGTGCCCTGGGGCATCAACCGCCGGCGCGTCGTCACCATCAATGACGGCAAGCCCGGCGAGCGCTCGGTCTCGATGGCCTGCATGCATTGCACGGACGCACCCTGCATGGCTGTCTGTCCGGTCGACTGCTTCTACAACACCGCCGACGGTGTCGTGCTGCACAACAAGGACCTGTGCATCGGCTGCGGCTACTGCTTCTACGCCTGCCCGTTCGGCGCCCCGCAATATCCAAAGGTCAGCAATTTCGGCTCGCGCGGCAAGATGGACAAGTGCACCTATTGCTCCGGCGGCCCGGAGGTCGACCTGTCACCGGCCGAGTACCAGAAATACGGCTCGAACCGTCTCGCCGAGGGCAAGCTGCCGCTTTGCGCCGAGATGTGCTCGACCAAGTCGCTGCTCGCCGGCGACGGCGAGGTGATCGCGCAGATCTACAAGGAACGCGTGGTCAAGCGCGGCTACGGCTCGGGAGCCTGGGGCTGGCAGACCGCCTATCGGGAAACCATCACGATCTGAGCTGGGGGAGGGGGGCGCATCACGGCCTGGCAAAAGGTCGGGTGCGTTCTTCCCCAGGTTGACGCTGCCTTCGCGAAAAGGATGCCGCAATGTCGCTGCGCGCTCATCTCCGCTTCCTCGTCACGGCGCTGCTGCTCGCCATCGCGGTCGGCTTCGCCCAGCCGGGCTCCGCCCAGCAGATCAACCCGACCGCCGATTCGGTCAGGGAGAAGCAGTTCCTCGATGCGCTGAAGGGTAACCCTTCGGCCGAGTTGCAGGGCCGCATCACCATCCCCGACACCAAGGCCGCGACGCTGGAGCGCCCCGCCGGTCGCGAATGGCGCGCCTTCCACCAGAACACCATGACCAGGATCGGCGCGGTCGCGGTGCTCGGCATGCTGATTGCGCTGATCGCCTTCTATCTCATTCGCGGCCGCATCCGGATCGAGGGCGGTCCCTCCGGGCAGACGCTGACGCGCTTCAACGGCTTCGAGCGCTTCGTCCACTGGCTCACTGCCGCCTGCTTCATCGTGCTGGCGCTGTCGGGCTTGAACGTCACCTTCGGCAAGGCGCTGCTGCTGCCGCTGGTTGGGCCGGAGGCGTTCACCAACGTCTCGATCGTGGCGAAATGGGCGCACAACTATCTCGCCTGGCCGTTCATGCTCGGCATCGCGCTGATGTTCCTGATCTGGATCAAGGACAACATTCCCGGCATGGTCGACGTCCGCTGGTTCGCGGCCGGCGGCGGCATCGTCGGCAAGGGCCACCCGCCGGCCAAGCGCTTCAATGGCGGCCAGAAGATCGTGTTCTGGACCGTAGTCATCGGCGGCGCTGCACTCGGGGTCTCGGGCGTCTATCTGCTCTTCCCCGCGACGGCCGGCGGCGTGCTCAACCTGCAATTCTGGAACGTGGTCCACGGCATCGTCGGCGTGCTGATGGTCGCCGCCATCCTCGCCCACATCTATATCGGCACGGTCGGCATGGAGGGCGCCTTCGACGCGATGGGCTCCGGCGAGGTCGATCTCAACTGGGCCAGGGAGCACCATTCGCTCTGGGTCGCCGAGGAGATGAAGAAGGGGCACGTCCATGACGGCAAGCTGCAGCCGGCAGAGTGAACTTTTGCCGCGCTTGACCGGCTGACGGCATTTGCACGATGACAGCCGGGCGCGTCTCGCGCCCGGCTTTGTCTTTTTGAGGATGTCGTTGTCGATGCGCGTGATCGGACTGGCGGGCTGGAGCGGAGCCGGCAAGACGACGCTCCTCACAAAGCTGATCCCGGAGTTCAATCGCCGCGGCGTCAGGGTCTCGACGATCAAGCACGCCCATCACGCCTTCGATCTCGACACGCCCGGCAAGGATTCGTGGGCGCACCGGCAGGCCGGGGCCTCCGAGGTGCTGATCTCATCGGTCAAGCGCTGGGCGCTGCTGCGCGAATTGCGCGACGAGCCGGAAGCGGCGCTGCCGGAGCTGCTGGCGCGGCTGTCGCCGGTCGATCTTGTCATCGTCGAGGGCTTCAAGCGCGATCCGCACGCCAAGCTCGAGATCTATCGCGCCGCCAACGATAAGCCGCCCTTGCATCCGGACGATTCGAGCATCGTCGCGATCGCCAGCGACACCGCCTTTCCGGATGCCGGTCGCCCGGTGATCGGGCTCGACGACGTCGCCGCCATCGCCGATTGTCTCTTCGCCAATGCACAGCAGCTCGACACGGTGCTGGCCCGGGCGAAAGAGGAACTCTGACGATGGCGCAGCTCAGCGCGGATGCCGACGCCTTCGGGCCGATGCTGACGATCGAGCAGGCGGCCGAACATGCCGCCGAGCGCATCGCAGCGGTGACCGGCATCGAGACGATCCCGCTCCCCGCGGCAGATGGGCGCGTGCTGGCGCAGGATGTCGTCGCGCCGCTCGATCTGCCGCCTTTCACCAATTCTGCCGTCGACGGTTATGCGGTGCGTTTCGCCGACCTTGCCACAGCTGGTGAGACCAAGCTGCCGCTCTCGGGCCGGGTTGCTGCCGGCGCCGACGCCGCCGGCGTCGCGACGGCGGGGATGGCCGTGCGCGTTTTTACCGGCGCGCCGATGCCGGCGGGTGCCGATACCGTCTTCATGCAGGAGGACGTCACGCTGGAGGCTGGCGCGGTCATCCTGCCGCCAGGGCTGAAGCGTGGCGCCAACGCCCGGCCGGCGGGCGAAGACCTGCCGCGCGGCCAGGTCGCGCTGGCCGCCGGCCGGCGCCTGCGCCCTCAGGATCTGGCGCTGCTCGCCGCGCTCGGCCTGACGGAAGTCGTTGTGCGCCGCCGCGTCCGCGTGGCGATCTTCTCGACCGGGGATGAGCTTAACGAGCCTGGCACGGCACTGCCGCCGGCCGGAATCTATGATGCCAATCGCAGCTTGTTGCGCGCGCTCGTCGCCCGCGCCGGAGCGGAGGTCGTCGATCTCGGCATCCTCAAGGATGAGCCGGAGAGCCTCGCCGCACGACTGCTCCAGGCTGCGGAAAGCTGCGACCTGATCCTGACCTCGGGCGGCGTCTCCACCGGCGAGGAGGACCACGTCAAGGCGGCGGTCGAGCGCGCCGGCGAACTCGCCTTCTGGCGGGTCGCGATCAAGCCCGGCCGGCCGGTCGCGATGGGGCTCGTCGCCGGCACGCCCTTCATCGGCCTGCCCGGCAATCCCGTCGCGGTCTTCGTCACCTTCGCCTTCGTTGCCCGCACCGTGATCGCGTTGCTCTCAGGCACGCAACCGATCAGGCTGCATGGACTGCCGGTCAGGCTCGGCTTTCCCTATAAGAAGAAGGCGGGTCGACGCGAATACGTCCGTGTCTCGCTGGCTCGCGGGCCGGACGGCATCGCCGTGGCGCGCAAGCACCCACGCGATGGCGCCGGCGTGCTGACCTCGCTGACCGAGACTGACGGGCTGGTTGAGCTCGCCGACGAGCTGACGAGCGTAGCGGAAGGCACGATCGCGCCCTTCCTCGCCTATGAGATGCTGTCGGGCTGAAGCATCGGACCGAAAAGTCGTATCCACTTATTCGAAGCAATCCGATGTGCAATCCAAAGCTCAGTCGCGCCGGAAGATCACCGTCGCCAGCCAGCCCAGCAGCAGCGCCACCGTGACGGTCGCCAGGCCGTAGAGAAGCGGCCGGTCATGTGCGGCCGAGGTCATGCGCTGTTCTGCGCCGGTTTTCACCACCTCGAAATTGGTGGTCTGGCGCGCCAGGATCGAGCCGCCGGCATAGAGCAGGACCTCGACCTCATAGGGCCCGGTTGGCGCGATCGCGGGGATCTTGATCTGCGAGCTGAACAGGGCCGGTGACAGGAAGGTCACGCCTCGTTCGTCCAGCGCATAGAGTTGCTTGCCTTCGAGCGTCCGGATCAGCGCTTCGCGAAAGCGGGCGATATCGAGTTCGAAGTCGAAGCCCGTCGGTGTGCGCTGCGCATTGGCCAGGCCGATCTTGTCGCGCCGCGCTGCCTCTTCCGACAGGATCTCCTTGATCGGCCGGTTGGTCGCGACCGAGAGATAGATCGAGCGGTCCGGGAAGCGGCGCTGGGTGCGGTTGATCCAGAGCGGGCCGACGCGCTCCTTCTCGCGCACGATCAGCATGCGCCGCGGGCCGCGGACGGTGACGACGATGTCGTAGGGGTCGGCTCGCGCGACGGAACGGCCATCGCGCTCGACCAGGCCGAATACCGCGAGCTGGTCGCCGGTGAAGTTGGAGGCGATCGCGATCCGGTGGGTCGACAGTGCCGCGATCAGCGCCTCGGCCTTCGCGGGGAGGGAAGCGAGGGCCGCGAGGCAGGCCGCTATGAGGGCGAGCGCCGCATGTCTCATCGCTGCGCTCCTTCCGGCACGACCACCGAATAGGGCTCGCTCGGAGGCAGGAAGAGCTCGACCGCGAAGCGCAGGCCGACCGAGAGGATCAGCAGCGCCAGCAGCAGCCGGAACGAGGAGACGTTGAGATTGCGCGCTGCCCGGCCGCCGAACTGCGCGCCGATGACGCCGCCGACCAGCAGCAGCATCGCCAGGATGATGTCGACCGATTGGTTGGTGACGGCGTGCAGCACCGTCGCGCCGGTCATGGTGACCAGGATCTGGAACAGCGAGGTGCCGACCACGACGGCCGGCGGGATGCGGAAGAAATAGATCAGCGCCGGCACGAGCATGAAACCGCCGCCGACGCCGAGCACGGCGCCGATGAAGCCGATGATCACGGCGAGCGCCGCGATCGGGATCACGCTGGCATAGAGCTGGGAGCGCGGGAAGCGCATGCGCAGCGGCAGGCCCATCCAGGGCGGGTGCGAGCCGGCTT
Source organism: Allobosea sp. P4_H5 (assembly GCF_056400825.1). Classification (NCBI taxonomy): domain Bacteria; kingdom Pseudomonadati; phylum Pseudomonadota; class Alphaproteobacteria; order Hyphomicrobiales; family Alloboseaceae; genus Allobosea; species Allobosea sp. P4_H5. The sequence continues at coordinate 154,993 of NZ_JBFUKM010000014.1, forward strand.
CGCGCAGGCGACGGGCCGGCTTGCCCCTGCGGTCGCGCAGCGCGGCACGCACCGCGTCGAACAGCATCAACCCGCCGATGCAGGTGAAGAGCGTGACATAGGCCAGGGTGATCACCAGCTCGAGCTGGCCGAGTCGCCGCATCGAGTTGAAGAACAGCACGCCCATAATCGTGCCGACTATGCCGCCGGTGACCAGGACGCCGCCGAGCTTGAAGTCGAGCGCGTTGCGTCGCCAGTAGGTCAGCACGCCGGTCATCGAGGAGCCGGCGACCTGCGCGGCGACGGTCGCGACCGCGACGGCCGGGGGGATGTCGAGGAAGATCAGCAGGGGCGTCAGCAGGAAGCCGCCGCCGACGCCGAACAAGCCGGAGATGAAGCCGACCGCGCCGCTCAGCCCGAGCACCAGGAAAATGCTGATCGGCAGTTCCGCGATCGGGAGATAGATCTGCACGCTTCCAAACCTTGCCGGCCGTCGATGCCACCCCATGTCGAGCATGGCCGCAAAAGTGGATACGACTTTTGCGACGAGAACATGCCCGACGTGCTGAGCCGGCACGAATTTCTGCTGCTCAGCCGAGACCGGCCAAACGGAAATCACGCCGTAGCGGTGACGCTACAGCGGAAACCTTTTCAATTTGTGCAGTTTTGAGTGGCTTTCGGTGCAGGTCCGGCCTGCACCGAAAGCTCAGCCGCGGCTCGGCTTGGCCGGCTTTTTGGCGGCGACCGGCGGCTCGTCCCAGCCCTTGGCCGGCTGCGTGACCTCGTTGGCATTCGCTTCCAGCGGCTTCGGCTTCCAGCTCTCCGCCGCCGCCTTGGCGGCGGCGAGATCACCGGCCGGCAGCCGGCTCGCCACCTCGTCGCGCTTGCGGCCGGCATCCTCGTCGCCCTGGGCTGCCGCGATGGCGAACCAGCGATAGGACTGGCCAAGATCGGCCGGAGCGCCGAGCCCACGGCCGAGCAGGATGGCGAGGTTGTACTGGCTGTCGCGCACGCCATGCTCGGCGGCGCGGCGGAACCAGTCGGTCGCCGTGGCGTAGTCCGGCTTGCCGCCGGCGCCTTCGGCGTAGAGCACTGCGAGATTGTGCATCGCCTTGGCGTTGCCGCGTTCGGCGGCGCGCCCATACCAGACCTTGGCCAGCGCCGGGTCGCGGTTGGTACCGATGCCCTTCTCGAACATGTTGCCGAGGCGGAACTGCGCGGGCCCGAGACCGGCGACGGCGGCGCGCTCGAACAGGCGCAGCGCCAGCTTCGGGTCGCGGTTGCCGGGGCCGTCGGCCGCCTGGGCTGCGATCTGGTAGACGGCGCGGGCATCGCCCGCGAGCGCCGCCTTGCGCAGGCCGGTGGTGCCCGCAGTCGGGGGCAGCTCGCCGATGCCGGTGACGGTCTCGACCGCTTCGGACGGGCTCTGCAGCGGCAGCGAGGCCACCATGGAGGGCACGGAGGCTGCCGGCGGCGGCGACTCGGCACTCGCCGTCTGGGCCGGCGCGGGAATAGCGGCTTGCGCCGGCGTCGTGCCGATCTGCAACGGCGGCAGGGCCGAGCTCTGGTCCTTCACCGGCGGTGCCGCCGGCTCAGTCGGGGCCCCTTGCGGGGCTGTCTTGGCTGCAGGAACTTCGGCGGGGCCGGGCCGGGCCGTTTCGGTCCGGCTGCTGCTCTCGTTCACCACCTGCTTCTTGGCGCTGCCCTGCTGGCTGCTGGAGAAGACCTGGGCGGCGCCGATCGCGAGAACCAGCGCGGCGAGGCCGAGCAGCAGCGGCCGCCGGCGCTTTTCGAGAATCTCCTTGAGGCGCCCGCTGCCGGAGGCGGACTTGGCCGCCTTGCCGGGCTTGGTCGTCTCGGTCGCGGCCGGGTTGGTAGCCGCAGCGTCGCTGGCGGCCTTGGCCGAGCGACGCGCCGCGGCGATCAGGCTCTGGCGGACGGCCTGCGGATCATTGCCCTGCGGGGCTGGTGCCTCGGGGCGCGGCCTGCCGGAGCCCGGCTCCAGCGGCAGGTCGAGCCCGCCGGTGCGCGGCAGGCGCGTCTCGGCGGCGAAGCGCTCGGCCATCGGGACGGCGGGAGCCACCGCCTTGATCTCGTCGGCCGCAGCAGGCGTGCGCACGCGCGGCGTGGGTGCGCCGCCGCGCCGGTCGTCGCCCAGCTCGGCTTCGAGATCGCCGAGGCGACCGATGATGGTCTCCAGCGTCCGGTGCACGGCGCCGATCGCATCCTGGGTCTCGCGTCCGGTCGAGACATGGGTCTCGCGCAGGCCGCTCATCAGGTCGCTGAGCTCTGACAGGCTGGCGCCGCGAGACGGCGGCAGGTCGGCCATGGCGGCGCGCGCCGCGCGCTCGGCCGCTGCCGTGGTGTCCTCGCGCATGCCCTGGAGATGGACGACGAGGTCCTGCAGCGTCCGCTCGATGCCGTTTTCGGCCGAGCGGGTCGCGGCCTGCTGGTCCAGCCGCTGGGTCAGGCCGGCGATCTGGCGTTCGAGCGCATCGAAGGAATCGGAGCCGGCGCCGGGCCGGCCGGCCTCGTCGATCTTGGCGGCGAGGCCGCGCAGCATGTCCTCGACCGGGCGCATATCGACCCGAGCGAGGGGCGCGCCGCCATCGTCCACCATCTGGGCGAGCCTGCCCGACGCGGCGAGCTGCTCGACGCGATCGGTCAGCGTCTCGATCCGGTCTTCGAGCCGGCTTGGCGGCCGGTCGGCCAGGTCTTCGAGCTTGATCACCAGCGATTCGATGCGCCCGGCGAGCTCGTTGGAGGCCGGGCGGCCGATGGCGTCGAGTTCGCCGAGGCGGGCGACGAGCTGGTCGACCTGCCCGTCGATCACCGAGGTCTTCATCGTCGGCAGCGAGTCGAGCTTCTGGGCGAGCGATTCGACCTGGCGCGACAGGGCCAGCAGCGGGGCGCTGTCACCGGTACGCTCGCGCAGGCGATCGGTGTGCAGGCTCTCGCGCACATCCTCGATCGCCAGCGACAGGCTGCGCAGGTCGCGGGTGTCGTCGCGCAGGCGCCCGACATCCGAGGTCAGCGCGTTGAGCTGCAGCGACAGGTCGTCGAAGCGCCGGCCGTCCGGAGTGGAGACGATCTCTCGCAACTCGGCCAGTTCGCTCAGGATCGGAGCGATCGTCTGGCGGTCGCCGCCGCGTGCGGCGAGCGCATCGACCTTGGCGGCGAGATGGGCGACTTCGAGCTCGAAGCGGTTGTAGCTTTCCTGTGAGCGCCCGTCGGACAGGCGGCCGATCTCGGCCTCGATCCGCGCCAGCGGCTTCAGGACGGGGTCGAGTCGCTCACGCCCGTCGAGACGGTCGAGCCTGGCTCCGAGCTCGCCGATCGCCCGTTCGAGCGGCTTGTAGGCGGCGCGCTGCTCCTCGAGCCGCATCGCCGGCTGGGCCGGGGCGATGCGATCGTTCAGCTGGCGCAGATCCTCGCGCAGGCTCGCGAGCGTCGGCGCGGCAGCGACAGGCCGCTCGAAGGCGGCGGCGCGCGCATCGCCGTCGAGGGCGCGCTGGCGCGAACGGATGTCGGACACGGCGGCGGCGAGGCCGTCGCGGCTGAGCACGACCGGGCGCGTGGCTTGCGGCGGGGGCGGGGGTGGCGCAGCCGGCCTGCGGCTCACCTCCTCGGCCCGGCGTTCGATGTCGCTGAGACGGGTGCCCATCGTCTTGATCGCGTCGGCGATCACGGCGGTGGCGCGCTCCTGGCGCTCGACCGTGGCGCGCTCGCCATGCGACAGGCGGCCCTCGGTGCGCTCCATCCATTGTGCGATCGAGTCGAGAGCGCTTGCGGTGCGCGCATTGCTGTCGCGCGTCAGGCGCTCGGCCATGGCGGCCTGGGTTATGAACGCGTCCATGCGGTCGCGCGTGAACTCGGGTCTGGCTGGGGCGGCCTGCGGGGCCGCAGCCGTCTGCATGCCGCCCTGGGAGAGGCGGGCAAGGCGCTCGGAGAGCGCGGCGATGTCCTGCTCCTCGGCGTCCTGTGCGACGATCTCCGGCTCTCCGGCCTCTTCGCGAATCTTGTTGTCGAGCCACTCGCCGAGCGTCATCCCGGCGCGACGCGCGGCCGCCTTCGCCGCGTCGCGTGTGCGCGGATCGACGCCCTTGACGCTCCAGGGCAGGCTGGTCGCCATGTCACGCTCGCCTCGAGGGGCAATCTCGACCAAAGGCGCTCGCAACCCCCTCAGGCGGCGGCGCCCTTGCGATCTCGGCAATCATGAACATCGGGTTGATGCGAACGATACTGGAGACCGCGGCACTGACTTTTCGCCGTCACGGTAAATAGAGCGTTAAGATCGAGGGGCTGGACGTTAATTTTCCGGAAACGCCTGCCGAGGCAGGTTGCCCGGGCCGGGCATAACGGTAACTTACCCCCGGCCGGCGGCTAACGACGTGACGTAAGGGAGCCGTCGCGCGTACATTGCCGGCAACGCAGGGGCGCCCTCCAATGGGTAGCCGTCCCCGCTCCGCAACCTTAAGGATCAGACATGCCGCGCCAAAGCTCAGCTCTGGCGGCCACACCAAGTCACGACGGCCGCTCCGCCTCCCCGCAGACCACGAATCCCGCCGAAGCCGATGGCTTCACCATCAGCGACCTCGCCCGCGAATTCGGCGTCACCCTGCGCACGCTGCGCTTCTACGAATCGCGCGGCCTGCTCGCGCCAGCCCGTTCCGGCCTGACCCGGATCTATTCCGGCCGCGACCGCGCCCGGCTCGCCCTCATCCTCAAGGGCAAGCAGCTCGGCTTCACCCTGGTCGAGATCCGCGCCATGCTCGCCAACGAGGAAGGCAAGGAGATCAAGGGCAAGGAACCGTCCGCCTCGGTCGGGGGCCTGCAGCTCAGCCGCAGCCAGATCGCCGAGCAACTCGAATTGCTGCGCAGCCAGCGTACCGAGATCGAGACCGCTATCGCCGAGCTCGAGGCCACGCTCGCGAGCCTCGACGCCTGACGCCGCCCGGTCCTGAGACCGGCACCCGCTACGATCACGATGCCCTGAACCCTCGCCGGTTCGGGGCATTTTTCGTTTGCACGTACCGCGTGCGGCGCGCCAATCTCACCCGACGACGCTGTCCGGAAGAAAAAGTGGGCTGGCCCCTTGGCAAGCTGTGACTAGATAGTTTATATATGAACTATCTCGAAGCGCCGCTGTCATATCGAGCCGGCAAGCTTCGTCACAAAGACTGCACGAAACGCCAGGGAGGGATGCGATGCCGGTCTACAAGGCGCCTGTCGAGGACACGCTGTTCCTGCTCAACGACGTCTTCCAGTTCGAGCGCTACAACAACCTCCCGGGCTTTGCCGAGGCGACGCCGGACCTGGTCGAGGCCGTGCTCGGCGAAGGCGCCAAGCTCTGCGAGGAGGTGCTGCAGCCGATCAACCATTCCGGCGATCAGGAAGGCTGCAAGCGCAATGCCGACGGCTCGGTGACGACGCCGAAGGGCTTCAAGCAGGCCTATGAAGCCTACGCCGCCGGCGGCTGGGTCGGGCTCGCGATGGATCCCGAATACGGCGGCCAGGGCCTGCCGTACACGCTCGGCGCCATCATGAACGAGTTCTCTTCGTCGGCGAACATGGCTTTCGCCATGTATCCAGGCCTGACGATGGGCGCGATGGCCGCGCTCTATGTCCACGGCTCCGACGAGCAGAAGCGCACCTATCTGCCAAAGATGGCCGAGGGTACCTGGTCGGGCACGATGAACCTGACCGAGCCGCATTGCGGCACCGATCTCGGCCTGATCAAGACCAAGGCCGTGCCGAACGGCGACGGCTCCTATGCCATCACCGGCACCAAGATCTTCATCTCGGCCGGCGAGCAGGACATCACCGAGAACATCATCCATCTCGTGCTCGCCCGCATCGAGGGCGCCCCCCAGGGCGTCAAGGGCATCTCGCTCTTCGTCGTGCCGCGCAACGAGGTCGGTTCCGACGGATCGGTCGGCGCGAACAACCATGTCTCCTGCGGCTCGATCGAGCACAAGATGGGCATTCACGGCAATTCGACCTGCGTCATGAACTATGACGGGGCCAGGGGCTGGCTGATCGGGACCGAGAACAAGGGCCTCAACGCCATGTTCGTGATGATGAACGAGGCTCGCCTCGGCGTCGCGATCCAGGGGCTGGCCCAGTCCGAGGTCGCCTATCAGAACGCTGTCGCCTACGCCAAGGACCGCCTGCAGGGACGGGCGCTGACCGGTTCCAAGAACCCCGACAAGCCGGCCGATCCGCTGTTCGTCCATCCGGACGTGCGCCGTACGCTGATGTCGATCAAGGCCTTCAACGAAGCTGCCCGCGCCTTCGTCATCTGGAACGCGATCAAGTCCGACGTCGCTCACCGCTCCGGCGATGACGCCGAGCGCCAGGCCGCCGACGACCAGCTCGGCCTGATGACGCCGGTACTCAAGGGCGTGCTCACCGATGTCGGCTTCGACAATGCGGTGAAGGCCCAGCAGATGTATGGCGGCCATGGCTACATCGCCGAGCACGGCATGGAGCAGTTCGTCCGCGATGCCCGCATCGCCATGATCTACGAGGGCGCCAACGGCGTGCAGGCGATGGACCTGGTCGGCCGCAAGCTCGGCCGCGATGGTGGCCGCGCCATCATGGCCTTCTTCAACGAGGTCGGCGCCTTCGTGAAGGAGAACGAGGGCGACGAGGCGCTGAAGCCGCTCCTGGTTTCGCTCGCCGCCTCGCTCGGCCATCTCCAGCAGGCGACGATGTGGTTCATGCAGAACGCGCTTGCCAAGCCGGACAATGCCGGCGCCGGCGCGCATGACTACATGCATCTGCTCGGCCTGGTCTCGCTCGGCTATATGTGGGCCAAGATGGCCAAGGTCGCGCAGGACAAGCTCAAGGCCGGTGCCAATGGCGCGACCGAGCGCATGAACGCCAAGCTCGTCACCGCCCGCTTCTTCATGGAGCGCTCGCTCCCCGAGACCGCTGCGCATCTGGCGCGGATCACCTCCGGCTCCGACACCACGATGGCGCTGAGCGCCGAGCAGTTCTGAACGTGAACCTCATGCCCGGGCCTTGGCCCGGGCATCTCTTGCAGAATTGCCTCGTCGTGAAATGGTCGGGCCAAGCCCGGCCATGACGGCGGGGACCGAAACGAGCCGCAATTGCGGCCAGCCCGGGAGGCCTTGATGGCTGAAGCCTTCATCTACGATCACGTCCGGACACCGCGCGGCAAGGGCAAGACGGACGGTTCGCTCCACGAAGTCACCGCGATCGAATTGGGCACGCAGACCCTGCGCGCCATCAAGGAGCGCAACACTCTCGACACCAAGCTGGTCGAGGACGTTGTCTTCGGCTGCGTCGACCCGGTCGGCGAGGCCGGCGCCGACATCGCCCGCACCGTCGCGCTCAAGGCCGGCTACGGCAAGGAAGTGCCGGGCGTGCAGATCAACCGCTTCTGCGCCTCGGGCCTCGATGCGGTGAACCTCGCCGCGGCGCAGGTCATGTCCGGTCAGAAGGAGATGACGATCGGCGGCGGCGTCGAGAGCATGTCCCGCATCGGCATGGGCGCCTCGGGCTTCGGCATCGCGGTCGACCCGTCCGTCGCCATCGACACCTATTTCATGCCGCAGGGCGTCTCGGCCGACCTGATCGCGACGAAGTACGGCTTCTCGCGCGACGACGTCGACGCCTATGCCGTGCGCTCGCACAAGCGCGCCGCCAAGGCCTGGGAAGAGGGCCGATTCAAGAACTCGGTGATCCCGGTCACCGACGTCAACGGCCTGATCATCCTCAACCGCGACGAGACCATCCGCCCGAACACCGACATGCAGGCACTGGCTTCGCTCAAGGCCTCCTTCGTCCAGATGGGCGAGATGGGCGGCTTCGATGCCGTCGCGACCGCGGCGCATCCGGATGTCGAGTTCGTCAACCACGTCCACCATGCCGGCAATTCCTCCGGCATCGTCGACGGCGCCGCTGCCGTGCTCGTCGGCTCGAAGAAGGCCGGCAAGGCCGCGGGTCTGAAGCCCCGCGCCCGCATCAAAGCCTTCGCCACCACTGGCTCCGACCTCGCGCTGATGCTGACCGGCCCGGTCGACGTCACCGAGCTGGTGCTGAAAAAGGCCGGGATGAGTGTCAAGGACATCGACCTGTTCGAGCTGAACGAGGCCTTCTCCTCGGTCGTGCTGCGCTACCAGCAGGCCTTCGACATCGATGACGCCGTGCTCAACGTCAATGGCGGCGCCATCGCCATGGGCCACCCGCTTGGTGCCACCGGCGCGATGATTTTGGGCACCGTGCTCGACGAGCTCGAGCGCACCAACAAGCAGACCGCGCTGGTCACGCTCTGCGTCGCCGTCGGCATGGGCGTCGCCACCATCATCGAACGGGTTTGAGGAGAGAGCCGATGAACCTCGTCAATTTCCGCTTCGAGACCGACGCCGACGGCATCGCCACCCTGACCTGGGACATGCCCGAGCGCTCGATGAACGTCATCACCCCGCAGGTGATGGAAGAGCTCAACCAGGTCGTCGACAAGGTCGCGGGCGATGAAGCCATCAAGGGCTGCGTCATCGTCTCCGGCAAGGAAGCCTTCTCCGGCGGCGCCGACCTCACCATGCTGCAGGGCTTGCGCGACCTCTACGTCAAGCTCGCCAAGGAGCAGGGCGAGCAGATCGCGATGCAACGCTTCTTCGACGAGAGCCGCAAGCTCAGCCAACTCTATCGCAAGCTCGAAACCTGCGGGAAGCCGTTTGCGGCGGCGATCCATGGCGTCTGCCTCGGCGGAGCCTTCGAGCTCGCGCTCTCCTGCCAGCTCCGCGTCGTCTCGGATGATGCCTCGACCCGCGTCGGTCTGCCCGAGATCAAGGTTGGCCTGTTCCCCGGCGCCGGTGGCACGCAGCGCGTCTCGCGCCTGATGCAGACCGGCGACGCGCTGCAGATGATGTTCAAGGGCGACCAGATCAAGGCGCTGCCGGCCCGCAATTCCGGCCTCGTCCATGCTGTCCTGCCGCGCGACCAGATCGTTGCCGCCGCCAAGGAATGGTTGAAAGCCAACCCGCAGGCCAAGCAGCCCTGGGAGGACCCGAAGTTCAAGCTGCCCTCCAACAAGGTCCATTCGCCGGCCGGCATGCAGATCTGGCCGCCGGCCAGCGCGATCTATCGCCGCGAGACCAACGACAACTACCCGGCCGCCCGCGCCATCCTCAGCGCGGTCTATGAGGGCCTGCAGCTGCCGATGGACCTCGCCCTCAAGGTCGAGAGCCGCTACTTCGCCAAGATCCTGCGGACGAAGGAGGCGGCCTCGATGATCCGCTCGCTCTTCGTCTCGATGCAGGAGCTGAACAAGGGCGCCCGTCGCCCGGCCGATGTGCCGCCGAGCAAGCTGAAGAAGGTCGGCGTCGTCGGCGCCGGCTTCATGGGTGCCGGCGTCGCCTATGTCACGGCGTTGGCGGGCCTGGAGGTCGTGCTGGTCGATCGTGACATCGAGGCGGCCGAGAAGGGCAAGGCCTATTCGCACAAGCTGGTCACCGACCAGATCACCAAGGGCCGCGCCAAGACCGCCGATCGCGACGCGCTGCTCGGCCGGATCAAGGCCTCGGCCGACTATGCCGACCTCAAGGGCTGCGACCTCATCGTCGAGGCGGTGTTCGAGGATCCCAAGGTCAAGGCCGAGGTCATCGCCAAGGTCGAGGCCGTGGTCGGTCCCAAGACCATCTTCGGCTCCAACACCTCGACGCTGCCGATCACCGGCCTCGCCGAACACAGCGAGCGCCCGAAGAATTTCATCGGCATCCACTTCTTCTCGCCGGTCGAGAAGATGCTGCTGGTCGAGATCATCATGGCCAAGAAGACCGGCAAGAAGGCGCTCGCCATGGCGCTCGACTTCGTCCGGGCCATCAAGAAGACGCCGATCGTCGTCAACGACGTCAGAGGCTTCTACGCCAATCGCTGCGTCGGCAACTACATCCGCGAGGGCCACCTCATGCTGATGGAGGGCGTGCCGCCGGCGATGATCGAGGCCGCCGGCAAGCAGGCCGGCATGCCCGTCGGCCCGCTCTCGCTCAATGACGAGGTCGCGGTCGATCTCGCCTACAAGGTGCTGAAGGCGACCAAGGCGCAGCTCGGCGAGGCTTCAGTGGATCCGGCGCAGGAGAAGCTTCTCAACGAGATGGTCGAGAAGCATGGCCGCCTCGGCCGCAAGAACAGGAAGGGCTTCTACGACTATCCGGAAGCTGGTCCCAAGCGGCTCTGGCCCGGCCTCGCTGAGCTCACCAAGAACCGGCTCGAACCCGAGCTGGTCGATATGGAGGAGCTGAAGCATCGCCTGCTGGTCACGCAGGCGCTGGAAGCCGCCAAGACCTATGAGGAAGGCGTTGTCACCGATCCGCGCGAGGCCGATGTCGGCTCGATCATCGGCTTCGGCTTTGCGCCCTATAGCGGTGGCACGCTGAGCTACATCGACAACATGGGCGCGGCCGTCTTCGTGAAGCTCTGCGAGAGCCTCGCCAAGAAGCATGGCGAGCGCTTCAAGCCGAACCGGCTGTTGAAGCGCATGGCCAAGACCGGCGAGAGCTTCTACGGCAGCGCCGAGAAGAAGGCCGCGGCCTGATCAGGCGAAGAGCCGCTCCCTCAGGAGCGGCTCCAGCCAGTCGGCGAAGACCTTGAGGCGGCGCGACAAATGCTGCCGGTGCGGATAGAGCAGGGCGACCGGCATCGGCTCGGCCCTGTGCTCCGGCATCACTTCGACCAGCTCGCCTGCGGCCAGGTGCACGGCGACGTCATAGGCCGGGATCTGGATCAACCCGAGTCCGGCAAGGCAGCAGGCGATATAGGCCTCCGCGCTGTTGACGGTGACGCGGCCGGCCATCGCCCGGCTGTGCGGCCGCTCGCCCTCCAGCCATTGCCAGTCCTCGACCGCGCCGGTCGAGGGCGAGGCGTAATGCACTGCCTCATGCGCTGAGAGGTCTTCCGGGCTTTCCGGCACCCCAAACCGCGCGAGATAGGCCGGGCTCGCGACATTGATCAGCCTGAGCTCGCTGAGATTGCGCGCGATCAGGCTGGAATCGCTGAGTGGTCCGACCCGCAGCACGCAGTCGACGCTGCCTTCGACCAGATTGACGGCGCGATCGGTGACACCGAGTTCGACGGCCAGATTCGGGTAGCGGTTCAGGAAATCGGGCAGGGCCGGGGCGATGATCAGGCGGCCGATCCGGCCGGGCACGTCGATCCGGAGCTTGCCGGCCGGCCCGTCGCCAGCGCTGCGGAACAGCGTCTCGGCTTCCTCGACCTCGGCGATCAATCTCAGGCAGCGCTCATAGAAGGCGAGCCCGTCCTGCGTCGGCGCGACATGGCGGGTCGTGCGGTGCAGCAGCCGCGTCCCCAGCCGGTCCTCCAGCAACCGGATCGCCGCCGAGACCGAGGAGCGCGGCTGGCCGAGTGTCGCCGCTGCCCGCGTGAAGCTGGCGCATTCGACGACGCGGGCGAAAGTGGCGAAGAGCTCGATCCGGTCCATGGCCGGGACGATGCGATTGTTCGCTCTGGCTGACAAGTCATGTCAGCCTATCCAGCTTTATCGGAACAATCGGCTGATTACCTTGCTGACGAGGCGGGCAGGGCTCGCAGCGACAGCAGGAGACGAGGCCATGGCCGACCACAGCATCAAGGGCAAGACCGTCATCATCGCCGGCGGAGCCAAGAATCTCGGCGGACTGCTCGCTCGCGATCTCGCCGCCCACGGCGCCAGGGCGGTCGCCATCCATTACAACAGCGCCGCGACCAAGGCCGATGCCGACACGACGGTGGCCGCCGTCAAGGCTGCGGGTGCGCAGGCGGCTGCCTTCCAGGCCGATCTCACCACTGCCGGCGCCGTCGAGAAGCTCTTCGCCGATGTCATCGCCGCCGTCGGCCGGCCGGACATCGCGATCAACACCGTCGGCAAGGTGCTGAAGAAGCCGATGGCCGAGATCAGCGAGGCTGAATATGACGAGATGGCCGCGGTGAACTCCAAATCGGCCTTCTTCTTCCTCAAGGAGGCCGGCAAGGCGCTGAACGACAACGGCAAGATCACTACGCTGGTGACCTCGCTGCTCGGCGCCTTCACCCCGTTCTATGCCGCCTATGCTGGCATGAAGGCTCCGGTCGAGCACTTCACCCGCGCCGCTTCCAAGGAGTTCGGCGAGCGCGGCATCTCGGTCACCGCGATCGGCCCGGGCCCGATGGACACGCCCTTCTTCTATCCGGCGGAAGGCGCCGATGCGGTCGCCTATCACAAGACGGCGGCGGCGTTGTCGGCGTTCTCGAAGACCGGGCTCACCGACATCAAGGACATCGTCCCCTTCATCCGCTTCCTCGTCTCGGACGGCTGGTGGATGACCGGCCAGACCATCCTGGTCAATGGCGGCTACACGACGAAGTGAGGTACCGGTCGGCCATTCTTCCTGAGGTGGCCGACCGCTTTCCTTGCTGAAAGCTGAAGCATTCATTCAGCTCCCGTCTATCCTCGCAAGGCTATCAAGACGGCACGAGCGGGTTTCCCGAGTTGAGGAACGGCGCATGCACATGGCGATGGTGATCGGCGGCGGCGTGGTCCTGCTCGGGCTGTTCCTGCTGTTCGGCAAGCTCTGGGGCGGGGCCGAACCGGCATTCGCGACGGCGGCCAAGCTCTTCATGCCGGCCTGGCTTGCGATCTCGCTGGTCAACATGTGGGTCGGCGTCACCAAAGCCGGCTATTCGGTGCGCGAGGAATTGCCGATCCTGGCCGTGGTCTTCGTCGTGCCGGCGGCTCTCGCCTTGCTCGTCGCCTGGCGTGTCGCACGCTGAGGTGGCTGCCTTGTTGGCGTCATGGTGGCTCAACCAGACAACTCAAGTCTTTCCCCTATGGTCGCTTTGAGCGGCATGGGACTAGACTCAGCTGACTTTGGACCGGGGAAAACTTGAATTCATGCCTGTGCGGCCGATTTTGAACTTTCCCGATCCACGTTTGCGCCTCCCTGCAGTGCCGGTCACGCGCTTCGATGCGGATCTGCGTGCGCTTGCCGAAGACCTGCTCGACACGATGCGGGCAGCGCCCGGCATCGGCATCACCGCGCCGCATATCGGCGTGTCGTCGCGGCTCGTCGTGCTGGAGCTGACGCCGGGCGAGGTCCAAGTCTATGCCAATCCGGTGCTGGACCAGGTTTCGCGAGAAACCACCCGCCACACCGAGGGTAGCGTCTCGATGCCGGGTGTCACGGACGAGCTGGAACGCCACGCCCGCATCCGCCTCCGCTATCAGGATCTGGACGGCAGGGAGCAGAGCGAGGACGCGGATGGCTTGCTCGCTGTCTGCCATCAGCATGAGATCGACCAGCTCGACGGCATCTTCTGGATCGACCGCCTGTCGCGGCTGAAGCGCGACAGACTGATCGCCCGCTACAACAAGCTGCAGCGGGGGTGAGTGGCCTGTCGGCTACTGCGCCAGCGCGTCAAAGACGAACTCGTTCGTCAGCTTGACCGGCAGCTGCCAGTTGCCAGGCTTGTTGTAGTTGCCCGCGGTGATGGCGACGACGACCTGCTGTTTGGGAGCGACGACAAGGCGCTGGCCGCCATTGCCGAAGGCGCCGTACCAGGGTTCGCCGGAGCGATCCCGGCCGAGATACCATTGGTAGCCGTAGCCGAGCCCGTCCTTGGTCTGCGTGCGTGGCGTCAGGCTCTGCTCCAGCCAGTCCGCCGAAACGATCTGCCGGCCGGCATGGCTGCCCTTGTCGAGCAGCAACTGCCCGATCGCCGCGAGACCGCGTGGGTGCAGGCGCAGGCCTGATGCCGCAGCTTCCCGACCGTCGAGGCCGTTGGTCCAGCTGAAGCGATCGATGCCGAGCGGCGCGAACAGGCGCTCCCTGGCGAACTCGCCGAGCCGCTTGCCGCTGCCTTTGGCGACGAGATGGCCGAGCAGGGCCGTCGCGCCGCCGCTATAGGTCCAGGCCTCACCCGGCGGACGAGCGATCGGCCGGTCGAGGATGAAGCGGTATCGGTCCGGGGCGTTCTCCATCGCGATCTCGCTGTTGCGCGGGTCGCTGTAGGGCAGCGACTCGTCCCAGGCGAGACCCATGGTCATGGTCAGGACATGCTCGATCTTGAGCCGCTGCCGGTCAGCGTCGCCAGCGAGATCGAGATAGTCCGGAAAGCTCGCCAGGAGCGGCGCGTCGGGCTTCGGAACCAATCCGTCGGCCAGAGCGATGCCATAGACGAGGCCGACGATGCTCTTCGACACCGAGCGCAGATCATGAAGCTCGTCGGCGTTGAAGCTGACGAGGCCGCGGCTGTCGCCTCAGATCTCGTCGACGCCGGCGAAATAGTGCTCGATCGCGATCCTGCCGTGCCGCAGCACGACGAGCCCGTGCAATCCGCTGAGCTCCCCGGCCGCGAAAGCCTTTTCGATGCGCTCGCTCGCATCGGGCCGGAAACCAGCCTCTGCGAGCGACGATTTCTGCCAGGCGCGCGCCGACACCTGCGCGGCCGACGGAATGGCCGTCAATGCCGCGCCCGCACCTGCCAGGAAGGCGCGCCGGTCCATGGCTGGCGGCTAGTTCGCCACAGCCCTGATCACCCGCCGCAGCTTGCCGATCAGCTCGTCGACCTGGCTCTCGGTGATGATCAGCGGCGGCGAGAAGGCGATCGTGTCGGCGGCGGTGCGGACCATCAGGCCCTCTTCGCGGAACAAGCGATCCATCGCCTCGAAGGCGCGCTTGCCGACACCGTCCGCCCGCGGTGCGAGATCGACGGCGCCGACCAGGCCGAGCGTGCGGATGTCGACTACGTTCGGCTCGCCCTTCAGGCTCATCACTGCATCGGCCCAGCTATCCTCCATCGCCCGAGCGCGCTCGAACAGGCCCTCCTCGCGATAGATGTCGAGCGCTGCCAGCGAGGCCGCCGCCGCCAGCGGGTGGCCGGAATAGGTATAGCCGTGGAACAGCTCGATGACGTTGTCGGGGCCGTTCATGAAGGCGTCGTAGATGTGCTTGCGCACGATCACGCCGCCCATCGGCACCGTGCCGGAGGTGACGCCCTTGGCGAAGGTGATCATGTCCGGAATGACGCCGTAGCGCTCGGCGGCGAAGGCGAAGCCGAGGCGGCCGAAGCCGGTGATGACCTCGTCGAAGATCAGGAGGATGCCGTGCTTGTCGCAGATCTCGCGCAGGCGCTTGAGATAGCCCTTCGGCGGCGGCAGCGCCCCGGTCGAGCCTGCCATCGGCTCGACGATCACGGCGGCGATGGTCGAGGCGTCGTGCAGGGCGACGACACGCTCGAGATCATCGGCGAAATGCGCGCCGTATTCCGGCTCGCCCTTGCTGAAGGCCTGCTTCTCGCGGTCATAGGTGTGGGAGATGTGGTCGGTGCCGGTCAAAAGCCCGCCGAAGAACTTGCGGTTGTTGACCATGCCGCCGACCGAGATGCCGCCGAAGCCGACGCCGTGATAGCCGCGCTCGCGGCCGATCAGCCGGGTCTTCGAGCCCTTGCCCGAGACGTTCCAGTAGGCGAGCGCGATCTTCAGCGCCGAATCCGCCGCTTCCGAGCCTGAGCCAGCGAAGAAGACATGGTCGAGATCGCCCGGCGCCAGCGCCGCGATCCGGGCCGCCGCCGCGAAGACCTTAGGATGGCCGTATTGGAAGGACGGGGCGTAGTCGAGCTCGCGCGCCTGCGCCTGGATCGCCTGGATAATCGGCTCGCGGGCGTGGCCGGCATTGCAGCACCACAGGCCGGCAGTGCCGTCCATCACCGGCTTGCCCTCAGGGGTGTAGTAGAACATGCCCTCGGCCCGGGCGACCATGCGCGGGTTCTGCTTGAACGACCGGTTCGCCGTGAACGGCATCCAGTAGGCTTCGAGATCGTTCGGGGAGCTGATGGCGCTCGGCGCAGAGGTCATGATCCGGTCCCGTTTTGGGTTTTAAGGCTTCCTCAACCTAGCAGCGCGGTCGGGGCTGTAAATCCATGTCGGCTCGGGGCATGCCTGCGTCCGGCGAGCGGCGGCCGCCGCTCGGGGCAGGTGACGTTACGTCGTTTCTGGCGTAGTCTGAACAAGGGGGTAACACTGGACTACGCCCCAATGACTGTAGGCGTTGCCGGTCGGGACGGAAGCGGGACGATCGCGCCGGAGGATATCCGCGCGCAGCTCGACCGTGTCGTTGCGTCTGACATCTTTCGCAGCGCGCCGCAGCTGATCGCCTTCCTGAGCTATGTCGTCGAGCAGGCCCTGGCCGGCCGCGCCGCCGAGCTCAAGGGCTATACCATTGCTGTCGAGGCGTTCGGACGCCCGCCCGAGTTCGACCCGCAGTCTGACCCGATCGTGCGTGTCGAGGCGGGGCGCCTGCGCAAGGCGCTCAATCTCTATTTCGCGGCTGAGGGCGTGCGCGATCCCGTGCGGATCGCGATTCCGGTCGGTGCCTATGTACCGAGCTTCACGCGGCAGGGCTTTCCGGAGCCCGAGGCTGCAACCGCGAGCTTCGAGCCTGCACAGCCCGCAGCAGTCCCCGGCAGGCGATGGCGCGCCTGGGCTTATGCGGCTGCCGCGCTGGTTCTGACCGGCGCGATCGCGTTCATCGCCTGGCATCAGGCCGGGACCGGGCCGGAGCTGGGCGTCGCCGTCTCGAGCGGGGACGTGCAGGCGCCGCGGCCCGCAACCTCCAATGCGCCCGACCAGTCCGCTTCGGCGCAGCCTCTCGAGCCGGTCGCGGCGCCTGCGAGCCTGCCCGTGATTGCCGTTGTGATCGCCGGAGATATCGTCGATCCCGCTGTCGAGGATGCGGCGCGGCTGTTCATGCGTCATCTCGTCGACACCATGGCCCGCTTCGACGACCTGCTCGTGGTCAAGTCGCCGGGTACGGCGCTGCGCCCGGAGGAGGCGGCCGATTATGTCCTGTCCCTCAACACGTCGCGAGCCGGCGACAAGGTCGAGGGGTTCGTGCGTCTTAGCGCAGCAAGGGACGGGCGCGTCGTCTGGACCACCTCCGGCGCGCGCAGCCTGGCGGCCGTGAGCGACGGCACGGAACTGCGCCAGCTGGCGCAGAGCGTGGCGATCCGGCTGGCTCAGCCCTTCGGCATCCTGCATGCCGATTTCAGGCTCGCCACGCTGCCGCCCGGGATCGGCTGCATCTACCAGGCGCTCAATTTTCGCCGGCACATGAAGGCGGACGATCATCTCGCCGCGCGCAGCTGCCTCGATGCGCTGGTCGCGCGCGATCCCGAATTCCATCCGGCCTGGTCGCATCTGGCCTTGCTGACCGCGGATGAATACGCCGCCGGTCTGAACGCCCGGTCCGGTTCGCCGCTCGACCGGGCCCTTGCCGCCGCGGTCACTGCCGTGAGGCTGGCGCCGGCGAGCGCGCGCGCTCATCAGGCTCTGATGGAGGCGCAGTTCCTGCGCGGCATGACCGAGGAAGCGCTCAAATCCGGCCGGGAGGCGATGACGCGCAACCCCTATGATCCCGACATCATGGCCGATCTCGGGGCGCGCTACGTCCAGCTCGACCGGGCGGCCGAGGGTCTGCCCTTGCTCGAGCTGGCCGCTGCGCTGAGCAATGGCCGCCCCTCCTGGTATGATGTCTTCCTCTACTTCGCGGCGTATCTGACCGGCACGAACAAGCTCGCGGAGAGTCAGGCGTCCCTGATCAAGGCGGAGGAGACGCCGCTCGCTTTGGTCGCACGTGCCGTGGCGAGCGCCGCCGCCGGTGATCGGGACGGGCTGGAGGAAGCCTTGCGGATGCTGGGTCAGGCCGAGCCGCTCTTTGCCCTCGATGCGCGGCTCTACCTCACCCGCAAGGGCTTCTCCTCGCCGGTCATCGACCGCATCCTGGCCGCGATCGGCCAAGTCGGGCTGCAGTTGCGATAGACCGGGAGCAGGGGACTCCGGCAAGGTTCGGTCGCGCAATCCGTCGATGGGCCTCGCAGTTGCTGAATCTGGCCGCTATTCTGTGGCTGTCGCAGCTGATTCGTAGCGTTGCGTTGCCCCTCAACCCCTTGCGCGATTTCAGCCCTTGGCTCGCACCCGCCTCAGCGCTCTCTCTCCGGCCGCCAGCGGCGTCGTCGGCTTTTCGCTGGGCGCCGCCGCGATCCTGCTCTTGCCGGGCAATCTCGCCAATGCGTTGGGATTGCTGAGCGCCGGGCTCGGTTTGGCCGGAGCGGCAGCCTTGGCGCGTCGCAACACGGCGCGCGAGCGTGAGCAACTGCTCGCGGCGATCGGCGAGGTCAAGGTCCGCCTCGCGACCAACGCCATTCGCGTCGACTCGATGGCCAAGCGCCTCGATCAAATGCCGATGGGCGAGGCCGACGCCGCGCCGGCCAAGGCGATGCTCCACGAACTGACGGCCGAGGTCGGCCTGCTCGGCGATCTCCTGCAGCAGGTCGCGACGACATTGGGCGAGCATGACGACCAGCTCAGCCGTATTGAAGGCCGGCTTGCCAATCCACCGCCACCGCAACCGGCGCGGATTGCCGCGCTGGTCCCTGAACGTCCCGACTTCCGCGCTCCCGAGCCTCTGGTCGCGACACGGCAGGACCCGGCCGAGGCAGCGCAGCGCCGCGCTGCTGAGGAGCGCGCCGCCCTGATCAGCGAAGCTCTGGCGAAGGGGCAGGTCGAGGTCCATCTCCAGCCGATCGTCAGCCTGCCGCAGCGCCGGACGCGGGGATATGAAGCGCTCGTCCGGCTGAGGCTCGACGAGAAGACGCTGCTGCTTCCTTCCGAATTCCTGACCACGGTCGAGGAGCGCGGCTTCGGCCCGACGCTCGATGCGCTTGTCCTGACGCGCGCCCTCGCCATCGCCCGCCATCTCGGCAGCAAGCCGGGCGAGCTCTTCGTCTCCTGCAATTTCAGCGCGGCGACCTGGGGTTCGTCGCGCGCCTTGGCGGCGCTGTCGCGCATCCTGGAAAAATACCACGACCACATCGGCAATCTCGTCATCGAGGTGCCGCAGCGCGTCTTCCGGGCGCTGGAGCCGGCGAGCCTCGGCCTGCTCGGCGCCATGTCGGCCAATGGCGTGCGCTTCGCGCTCGACCATGTCGCCGATCTGCGCTTCGATCCGGTCTCGCTGCATGATCGCGGCGTGCGCTTCGTCAAGGTCTCGGCGGCGCTGCTGCTGGCCGAGGCGCGCGGTGGCAAGCTCGCCGACATCGCGGCGGGCGACATCGCGGTTCAACTCGCGCGCGGCTCGATCCAGCTCGTCGCCGAGGAGGTCGAGGACGATCCGATGGTCGCCGACATGCTCGATCTCGGCATCGCTTTCGGTCAGGGCATCGTCTTCTCGCCGCCTCGGCCGGTCAGGCCCGAGGTCTTCGCTGAACCGCAGTCGGACGCCGGGTCGACACCGGTGCCCGCCGTTGCCATGGCGCCACCGGCCTCCGCTGAAGTGGTGGAACATCCCGCCATGGCGCCGCCGCCGGCTGTGAAGCGCGTGCCTTTCCGCGATATCCTGCGCCGCGCCACTGCCTGAAAATCCCCTCACGACGGAAGCGCTGGCCTGTGCCGGCGAAGCCGCGTAAACAGGCCGCGCCTGTTCGTGGGAGCTTTCAGCCGTGCCGTCATCGACCCGCCTTCTGTCCGGGGTTGCGCCCGTCATCGGCCAGTACGAGCTCTGCCTCTGCGACATCTGGGGCGTGGTCCATAACGGCGTTGCGCCCTTCGCCGCCGCCTGCGACGCCCTCGCCCGGATGCGCGCGGGCGGTGTCACCGTCGTGCTGGTCTCGAACGCACCGCGCCCGCGCTCGGAGATCGCCGTCCAGCTCGGCAAGCTCGGCGTGCCCGGCGACGCCTTCGACGCGATCGTCACCTCCGGCGACGTCGCGCGCGACCTGATCGCCCACCGCGCCGGCGAGCCGCTCTATCATCTCGGCCCGTCCCGCGACCTGCCGCTGATGGCAGGGCTCGACGCGCCGCGCGTCGGCCCCGCTGAGGCGCATTACGTCCTCTGCACTGGCCTGTTCGACGATGAGACGGAGACGGCCGAGAGCTATGCCGAACAGCTTGCGGATTTCGCTCACCGCGGTCTAACGCTGATCTGCGCCAATCCGGACCTCGTCGTCGATCGCGGCGGACGCATCGTGCCCTGCGCCGGCTCACTTGCGGTGGCCTATGAGAAGCTCGGCGGCGAGGCGATCTATGCCGGCAAGCCACATGCGCCGATCTATGATCTCGCCATTCGTATCGGCCAGGAGCTGCGTGGCGAGACGGTCGAGAAAGCGCGCATCCTGGCGATCGGCGATGCGATCCGCACCGACATCGCCGGCGCTGCGCAATATGGCCTGGCTTCGCTGATGTGCGTTGCCGGCATCCATGCTGGTGAGATGGCGGGCTTGTCGGAGGAGGCGCTGCAGGGCTGGTTCGGCCGGCAGAGCCACCGGCCCGACTACGCCATGCCGCATCTGGCCTGGTAAAACTTCAGGCGGCGCAGGCCGCCTCGATCTTCGACTTCAGCGTCTGCGCGTTGAACGGCTTGACGATGTAATTGTTCACGCCAGCCTTCTTGGCGGCGATGACGTTCTCGGTCTTCGATTCCGCCGTCACCATGATGAACGGCGTCTCGGAAATTGCGTCCTCGTTGCGAACCTGGCGGAGCAATTCGTAGCCGGTCATCGGCTCCATGTTCCAGTCCGAGATCACCAGCCCGTATTTCTTGTCGCGCATCTTGGCGATCGCGGCATTGCCGTCGGAGGCGTCGTCGACATTCTCGAAGCCGAGTTGCTTCAAGAGGTTGCGGATGATCCGCACCATCGTCTGATAGTCGTCCACCACCAGGATCGGCATTGACGGGTCGACAGCCATGACGGCGCTCCAATCCAGTAGTCAGCAGGGCCCAACGGCGCCAGCGCGGGGTCGCTCTCGCAGAGCAGCGACCTTGGGTCAATTGTGATAGGTGCTCGGCGTTTCAAAGCCGTTAACCCGGTCGCCGAGTGACCTAGCGGCATACGACCTTCGGGGGATGCCGGAACAAGGCAACAGGCACCAAAGTTCAATGGTGCGGTGCAGCGAGGTGTGAGAGGCTGCCTGCTCGATTCCGGATTCAGACGGCCTTGGGCCGTGCTGCAGTTGCGAGAGCCGACCGATGATGGCGAGCACGCTCTATCAAGTCCATACCTTCGAGGATCTGGTCGTCGGCCAGCGCGAAAGCCTGATGCGCACCGTCATGGAGCGTGACATCTCGCTGTTCGCCGACCTCTCGGGCGACGCCAATCCGATCCATCTCTGCGACCGCTACGCCGCCTCGACCAAGTTCGGCCAGCGCATCGCCCATGGCATGCTGACGGCGAGCCTGGTCTCGGCCCTGCTCGGCACGCGCCTGCCGGGGCCGGGCGCCGTCTATCTCTCGCAGACGCTCAACTTCCTTGCGCCGGTGAAGATCGGCGACGTCGTCACCGCCCGCGTCGAAGTGGTCGAGCTCGTGCCGGAGCGCCGCCGCGCCCGGTTGTTCTGCGAATGCCTGGTCGACGGCAAGGCCGTGCTGGAAGGCGAAGCCTGGGTGGCGCTGCCGCGCGCGGCGCAAGCCTGAACCGGCCTTGACGCTCCCCGTCGCTTGGGGCCAAACACGGCGGTAGCCGGGGCGTCCCGGTGTCGACCTTGCGTTCCATGACCTCATTCACCGAGGCGGCGCGTTTTCGTGCGCTGCCCGCCTTCATCCTCGAACCCGGCAAGCCGGTGCCGGCCGATCTGCGCGGCCGGGTGCTGGCGCTCGGCAATTTCGACGGCGTCCATCGCGGCCATGCCGAGCTCGCGCGTGTCGCCGGCGAGATGGCGGTGCGGCAGGGGACCAGCGCCGCGGCGCTGACCTTCGAGCCGCATCCGCGCACGGTTTTCCGGCCGGAACAGCCGGTGTTCCGGCTGACGCCGGAGCCGATCAAGGTCGCGCTCCTCGCCAGCCTCGGGCTGAACCCAAGCTTCGTCGTGCCCTTCGACCGCGCGGTCGCCGCCATTCCGGCCGAGGCCTTCGTCGATGACCTCCTGCTTGGTCAGCTCGGCGCCGCCGGTCTCGTCTGCGGCTACGATTTCCATTTCGGCAAGGGGCGCACCGGCTCGCCCGAAATGCTGCAGGCGCGCGCCGGCCATGCCGGCATTCCCGTCGCTGTCGTCCCGCCCTTCGCCTTCCAGGGCGAGCCGGTCTCCTCGACGCTGGTGCGCAGCGCGCTCGAAGCCGGTGATGTCGGCCATGCTGCGGCGCTGCTCGGCCGCCCCTGGTTCGTGCGCGGCGAGGTCGCCCATGGCGACAAGCGCGGCCGCGATCTCGGCTATCCCACCGCCAACATGCATCTTACCCAAGATTGCCGCCTACGCTTCGGCATCTATGCGGTTCGCATGAAGATCGACGGTGCCTGGCACGATGGTGTCGCCAGCTTCGGCAGCAGGCCGACCTTCGACGACGGCGCGCCAAAGCTCGAGACCTTCGTCTTCGATTTCTCCGGTGACCTCTATGGCAAGACGGTGGATGTCGCCTTCGTCGGCTACCTGCGCGGCGAGGCGAAATTCGACTCCCTGGAGGCGCTGATCGCCCAGATGGATGCCGACAGCGCAAGCGCACGCGGCATCCTGGCGGCGACACCACCCTTCCTTCCCTGAGCGCCCTTTGCTAGAAGCCGCTGATGTCCGCTCTGCACCTCGTTTCGCCCCTGCGAATTACCGGCCCGGCTGCCGCCCTGCGCTGACCGCGCGGGCGCTTGCGCAGGCCGGGACGACGATCGCTTCCCCGTGACATCTCAAGGATGGGCGCCGCACCGCATGCTGAGCCGCCATCCGCACTGCCGAGCCGGATCATGACCGATAAGACCGCCGAGAAGCCCGAGACCACCGATTATTCGCAGACGCTGTTCCTGCCGCAGACGGAATTCCCGATGCGCGCCGGCCTGCCGCAGCGCGAGCCGGAACTGCTCGCCCGGTGGGCGAAGATGGACCTCTACCGCAAGCTGCGCGAGGCCGGGCAGGGCCGCGACCGCTTCGTCCTGCATGACGGCCCGCCCTATGCCAACGGCAACATCCATATCGGCCATGCGCTCAACAAGGTGCTGAAGGACCTGGTGACGCGCTCGCAGCAGATGCTGGGCTACGACTCCAACTACGTCCCGGGCTGGGACTGCCACGGCCTGCCGATCGAATGGAAGATCGAGGAGCAGTACCGCGCCAAGGGCCTGAACAAGGACGACGTGCCGGTCGTCGAATTCCGCAAGGAATGCCGCGTCTTCGCCGAGAAATGGGTCGATATCCAGCGCACCGAGTTCAAGCGCCTCGGCGTCGAGGGGGACTGGGACGATCCCTACCTGACCATGGCCTTCGGCGCCGAGGCGCAGATCGCCCGCGAGATCATGAAGTTCGCCGAGAACGGCATGCTTTATCGCGGCTCCAAGCCGGTGATGTGGTCGGTGGTCGAGAAGACCGCCCTGGCCGAGGCCGAGGTCGAGTACGAGGAGCACACCAGCGACACGATCTTCGCGGCGTTCCCGGTGCTCGGCTCGGGGCCGCTCGCGGGCGCGTCGGTGCTGATCTGGACGACGACCCCCTGGACGATCCCCGGCAACCGCGCGATCTCGTTCCACCACAAGATCGCTTATGGCCTCTATCGGGTCACGGCGGCCCCGGAAGGCAACTGGGCCAAGGTCGGGGCGCGCTATGTGCTGGCGAAGAACCTCGCCGAGGCGCTGTTCAAGACCGCCAAGGTCGAGGCTTACGAGCTGGAGCGCGACGTCAGCGCCGCTGATCTCACCGGGCTCGCGACCGCTCATCCGCTGCGCGGCCAGGGCTACGAGTTCGACGTGCCGCTGCTCGACGGCGATCATGTCACAGATGATGCCGGTACCGGCTTCGTCCACACTGCGCCGGGCCATGGCCGCGAGGACTTCGACGTCTGGATGGCCAATGGCCGCATGCTCGCCGAGCGCGGCATCGAGACGAGAATTCCCTACACCGTCGATGCCGATGGCCGCTTCACCAAGGAGGCGCCGAGCTTCGAGGGCGCGCAGGTCATCACCGACAAGGGCGAGAAGGGCAATGCCAACGAGGTCGTGATCAAGGCGCTCGCCGCCGCCGGCAACCTCGTCTCGCGCGGCCGCCTCAAGCACCAGTATCCGCACAGCTGGCGCTCGAAGAAGCCGGTGATCTTCCGCAATACGCCGCAATGGTTCATCGCCATGGACAAGCCCTATGGCGATGCCGGCGCGCCTGATCCGGCGGCGCCGGCCCCGACCGCCGGCGGCAATGCCGACACGCTGCGTAACCGTGCGCTCAAGGCGATCAGGGAGACCGAATGGGTCCCCGCCGCTGGTGAGAACCGCATCAACGGCATGATCGCCAACCGGCCCGACTGGGTGGTCTCGCGTCAGCGCGCCTGGGGCGTGCCGATCACCGTCTTCGTCGACAAGCAGAGCAAGGAGATCCTGGTCGACGACAAGGTCAATGCCGCGATCGCCGAGGCCTTCGAGCAGGAGGGCGCCGACGCCTGGTTCACCGATACCGACGGTGCGCGCTTCCTGAAGCCCTATGGCTACGACCCCGCCAAATACGAGCGTGTCGTCGACGTGCTCGACGTCTGGTTCGATTCAGGCTCGACCCATGCCTTCACCCTGGAGAAGCGCGCCGATCTCAAGACCCATCGGATCGTCGATGGCGGCCGCGACAAGGTGATGTATCTCGAAGGCTCGGACCAGCATCGCGGCTGGTTCCATTCCAGCCTGCTCGAAAGCTGCGGCACGCGCGGTCGCGCGCCCTATGACGTGGTGCTGACCCACGGCTTCTGTCTCGATGAGAAGGGCGAGAAGATGTCGAAGTCGAAGGGCAACGTCACCGCGCCGCAGGACATCATCAAGGACAGCGGCGCTGACATCCTGCGCCTCTGGGTCGCGGCTGCCGATTATTCCGACGATCTGCGTATCGGCAAGGAGATCCTCAAGACCTTCGTCGAGACCTATCGCAAGCTGCGCAACACCATGCGCTGGATGCTCGGCACGCTCGCCCATTTCGACGAGGCGATCCGCGTTTCCGATCCGGCATCGATGCCTGAGCTGGAGCGGCTGATGCTGCACCGCCTCGCCGAGCTAGGGCCGCAGGTCGAGGAGGCCTACCGCACCTACGACTACAAGAAGGTCGTGACCCTGCTCTCGCAGTTCATGAACACCGAGCTCTCGGCCTTCTATTTCGACGTCCGCAAGGACGCACTCTATTGCGATCCGCGCTCGAGCCATGTCCGCAGGAGCGCGCTGACTGTCGTCGACCATCTCTTCCGCTGCCTGACGACCTGGCTCGCGCCGATCCTGGTCTTCACCGCCGAGGAAGCCTGGCTCGACCGTTATCCGCAGGTGAAGGAAAGCGATGGGTCCGTCCATCTGGAGCTCTTCGCCAAGGCGGATGGCGCCTGGCTCGATCCGGAACTGGCCGAGCGCTGGAGCAAGGTCCGGCGCGTGCGCCGCGTCGTCACCGGCGCGCTCGAACTGGAGCGCGCCGCCAAGCGCATCGGCTCCTCGCTCGAGGCCGCACCGGTCGTCCACATCGCCGATCCCGATCTGCGTGCGGCGCTGAGCGGGCTCGACCTCGCCGAGATCTGCATCACCTCCGGCGCCAGGATCGCGGACGGGGAGGGGCCAGACGATGCCTTCCGCCTGCCTGACGTGCCTGGCGTCGCCGTGGTGCCGGCGCGCGCTTCGGGCATCAAATGCGCCCGCTCCTGGAAGTATTTCGATCCGGCGACGGCCGAGCCCGGCTTCCCCGAGGTGACGCCGCGTGACGCCAAGGCGCTGCGCGAGCTCGGGCGCGCTGCGTGAGCGCGCAGACGCCATCGCTGCGCCGCCTCGGCGCCTGGATCGTCGTGCTGACTTTCGTGCTCGACCAGGCGCTGAAGCTCTGGCTGCTCTTCGGCCTGAGATTGGCCGAGGAGGGACCGTTCCAGCTCGCCTCCTTCCTGGAGATCGTGCTCGCCTGGAATCGCGGCATCTCCTACGGCCTGTTCCAGCAGTCGACCGATATCGGTCGCTGGGCGCTGGTCGTGCTCTCCGTCGTCGCCGCGATCTGGCTCTGGCGCTGGATGTGGCGCAGCGACGACAGGCTGACGGTGGTGAGCCTTGCGCTGATCATCGGTGGCGCGCTCGGCAACGGGCTCGACCGCATGGTCTACGGCGCCGTCGTCGACTTCGTGCATGTTCACGTCGGCAGCTTCAGCTGGTACATCTTCAACATCGCCGACGCGGCGATCGTCTTCGGTGTGCTCGGTCTGCTCTGGGAATCGCTGAGACCGGGGGCGGGGCGTTCCAAGGCGGCTTGAGCGCGTCTCCGCGGCTCGCAAACAGGCCGGCCACAGCTCATTTACGGCAATCCGGCAAAAGGGCTCCCGATTTTGCCGGATATGGGTTAAAAGGCCCGCCATGCTTTCGCCGCGTCGCTCAGGCAAGACGCCGGCAGGTATCGGTATGGAGAGGTGAGATGGCTTATCGGATCCGCGCTTCGCGCATGCTGCTCGCCGGCGGCCTGCTGCTGGCGACGACCCCTGCTTTCGCCCAGGAAGGCATGCTCTTCAAGAATCTGGTCGATGGCATGGGCCTGTTCGGCCGCGACAAGGCGGATATCGAGTACAAGCAGCGCGCCCCGCTGGTCGTGCCGCCGTCCTCCACCTTGCCGAAGCCGCAGGAAGCTGGCGCCAACCGCAGCGCCGCCTGGCCGGATGATCCGGATGTCGCTCGCCGCAAGGCCGACCGCGACAGCTCCAACATCCTGTTTGCGACCACCGAGGCCTACCGCGCCAACACCAGGCCGTTGATGTCGCAGGAGGAACTGCGCCGCGGTCGCGTGAACGGGCGCGGCAACGGGCCCGAAGGTATCGTTCCTGACCACAATACCGGCAACAACCAGATCGAGCCGATCCGTATCGGCCGCGAGATGGCGGCACGTCAGGCGCAGACCGATACCTCGAATCTCGCCTATGGCACCGAGCCGTCCCGCCGCTATCTGCACGAGCCGCCGACCGGCTATCGCCGCCCGGCCGCGACGGCCGCGCTCGGCCCCGGTCAGTCCGGTCCGCGCGAGGACAAGCAGGCTGTCGGCCAGCGCGAGTTCCTCGTCGGCCAGAAGGTCTACGAAAACCAATAGGCTGCATGCCATTGTCCTGCGCTGCGTTGGTTTTCGGCTGCAGCCGGACTATCTAGAGCACGAGCCCCTTTCCCGGCTCGGGTCCATGCGGGCCCGAGCCGCTTCGTTTCTGGACTTCGCGATCTGCAGGAGCTTTTCAAGGTCATGACGGTGCACACCGCTCCCGCCAATACAGCCAGTCAGATCGAATCCTACAGGCTCGCCAACGGGCTCCAGATCGTGGTCGCGCCCGACCATCGCGCGCCCGTCGTCACCCATATGGTCTGGTACCGCAACGGCTCCGGCGACGATCCGGCCGCCAAGTCTGGCATCGCCCATTTCCTCGAGCACCTGATGTTCAAGGGCACGGCGAAATGGCCGGCCGGCGAGTTCTCGAAGATCGTCGCGAGCTATGGCGGCCAGGAGAACGCCTTCACCTCCTATGACTACACCGCCTATTTCCAGCGCGTGCCGAAGGAGCACCTGCGCGCGATGATGGACTACGAGGCCGACCGGATGACCGGCCTCGCTTTCGACGAGAGCGTGGTTGCGCCAGAGCGCGATGTCGTGCTGGAGGAGCGGCGCATGCGCGTTGACGCCGACCCCGCCGCCCAGCTCGGCGAGGAGTTCTCCAGCGCGCTCTATGTCCACCACCCCTACGGGACGCCGATCATCGGCTGGGAGCACGAGATCGAGGGGCTCTCGCGCGACGACGCCTTCGCCTATTACCAGCGCTTCTATACGCCCGAGAACGCCATCCTGGTCGTCGCCGGCGATGTCGAGCCGGCCGAGGTCCTGCGTCTCGCCCAGGAGACCTATGGCGTGATTCCCGCCCGCGGCGAGGCGCCTGCCCGCAAGCGCCCGGCCGAGCCGGAACCGCGCGCTGCGCGCCGCGTCGCGCTTTCCGATCCGCGCGTGCAGCAGCCCTCGCTGCGCCGCGCCTGGCTGGCCCCGACCTATGTCTCGCCTGAGCGTGACGAGGCCTTCGCGCTCGAGCTCGCAGCCGAGATTCTCGGCGGGGGTACGACCTCGCGGCTCTATCGCAAGCTCTGCGTCGAGCAGGAACTCGCGGCCGGTGCCGGCGCCTATTTCATGGGCTCGATGGTCGATCGTTCGGCCTTCCAGCTCTCGGTCAGCCCGCGTCCGGGTGTCGAGATGGCGGCGCTCGAAGCCGGGCTCGATGCGGCGCTTGCCGCCTTCATCGCCGAGGGGCCGACCGAGCTGGAGCTCGCCCGCGCCCGCACCCGCCTCGTCGCCGAGACGATCTTCGCCCGCGACAGCCAGTCCTCGCTCGCCCGCATCTTCGGCTCGGCGCTCGCCGTTGGCGAGACCGTCGAGGACGTGCTGCTCTGGCCGCAGCGCATCGAGGCGGTGACGCGCGAGCAGGTCGTCGAAGCTGTCAGGCGCTATCTCAGGCCCGATCGCTCGGTCACCGGCCTGCTGCTGCCGGCCGCCGCCTGATATCGCGCTTAAAGCCATGATAGGCGGGCGCAGGTCCGCCGCCGAGGATTGCCGATGACCGTTTCGCTCGCTCCCACCGCCGCCACTCCCGGTCCCTCGCTCGCCGTCCAGCGTGTCACCGCTGCCTGCGGTGTCGAAGCCTGGCTGGTCGAGGAGCACAGCCTGCCGCTGCTCGCCCTCGATTTCGCCTTCGACGGCGGCGCCAACCGCGACCCGGCCAATGCGGCCGGCAGCGCCAATCTCGTCTCCGGCCTGCTCGACGAGGGCGCCGGCGATCTCGATGCCGAGGCCTTCCAGGGCCGGCTCGCCGACCACGCCATCAATCTTTCCTTCGATGCCCGCCGCGACGACTTCCACGGCCAGCTCCAGACGCTGTCGCAGCATCGCGAGGTCGCCTTCGAATTGCTCGGCCTTGCGCTCAACGCGCCGCGCTTCGACGCCGATGCGGTGGCGCGGGTCAAGGCGCAGGTGATCGCCGGCCTGCAGCGCCAGGCGCAGAACCCGGACGTGATGTGCCGCAACGCGCTCTTCGCCGCCGCCTTTCCCGGCCATCCCTATGGCCGGCCGGAGCGCGGCGATGTTGCCAGCGTCGGTGGCATCGAGCCTGCGGCACTGAAGGCGCTGACGCAGGGCCTTTTCACCCGCGGCGGCCTCAAGGTCGTCGCCGTCGGTGACATCACCGCGAGCGAGCTGGCTTCGCGGCTCGACGCTCTCTTCGGTTCACTGCCGGCCGGGGGGCCGCGTGTCGAGCCGGCAGCCCCCTTGCCGGTCGCAGGGCTCGGCCAGACCCATATCGTCGATCTCGACGTGCCGCAGACCGTGCTGCGTTTCGTCGGCCCCGGCCTGATGTGGGACGATCCCGATTTCATCGCCGCAACCGTGCTGAACCATATCCTCGGCGGCTCGGCTTTCACCTCGCGCCTGTTCATGGAAGTGCGCGAGAAGCGCGGTCTCGCCTATGGCGTATCCTCCAGCCTGATGCCGCTGCGCCAGACCGGCTTCCTCGTCGGCGGCACCTCGACCCGCAACGACCGCGTCGCCGAATCGATGAGCGTGATCCGCGAGGAGATCGCCAAGCTCGTGACCGAAGGGCCGAGCGAGCACGAGGTCGAGGAGGCCAAGCGCTATCTGATCGGCTCCTATTCGCTGCGCTTCGACACCTCGCCGAAGATCGCCGGCGAACTGCTCGGCCTTGCGATCCGCGGCGAGCAGCCGGACTTCGTCGAGACCCGCAACCAGCGGTTCGCCGCCGTGACGCTCGCCGATGTCCGGCACGTCGCCCAGCGCCTGTTCGGCGAGGGCAAGCTGCTCGTCCAGGCCGTCGGCCGGCCGGTCGGGCTGGTCTGACGCTCCCGGCCGAGGAGCTCGCATGAGCATTCGCCGCCTCGATCCCGTCCTGGTCGATCGCATCGCCGCCGGCGAGGTGATCGAGCGGCCGGCCGCGGCGGTGAAGGAATTGGTCGAGAACGCGATCGATGCCGGTGCCACCAGCATCGCCGTCACCATCCGGGCCGGCGGGCGCGAGCTGATCCGCGTCGTCGACGACGGCATCGGCATGAGCCCCGACGACCTCGCGCTCTGCGTCGAGCGCCACGCCACCTCCAAGCTCCCCGACGGCGACCTCTTCGCCATCCGTTCGCTCGGCTTCCGCGGCGAGGCCTTGCCTTCGATCGGCTCGGTCGCGCGACTTTCGATCACCTCGCGTCAGCGCGATGCGGCGCAGGGCTGCGCTCTCGTGGTCGAGGCCGGCGCCAAGGGAGCGGTGCGGCCAGCTGCGGCCGCGCCCGGCACCCGCATCGAGGTCAGCGACCTCTTCATCTTCACGCCGGCCCGCCTGAAATTCCTGAAGAGCGACCGGGCCGAGGCGCAAGCTGTCTCCGACATGCTGCGGCGGCTCGCCATCGCCCATCCGGAGGTGCGCTTCTCGCTCGAGGGCGAGTATGCCGGCGCCTTCGACTGGCCGGCCGAGCCGATCGGCAATGAGGGCCATCTGCGCCGCCTCGGCCGTGCGCTTGGCCGCGACTTCCCCGAGAACGCCTTGCCGGTCGAGACCGAGCGCGAGGGCGTTAGGCTCTCCGGCTTCGCCGGCCTGCCGACCTTCCATCGCGGCACCTCGGCGGGCGTTCACATGGCGGTGAATGGCCGGCCGGTGCGCGACAAGCTGCTGCTCTCGGCGGTTCGCGGCGCGTATGCCGATGTCGTGCCCTCCGACCGGCACCCGGTGCTCTATCTCGACGTGCTCTGCGACCCCGCCGTCGTCGACGTCAACGTCCACCCGGCCAAGAGCGAGGTTCGCTTCCGCGATCCGGCGCTGGTGCGCGGCCTCGTCGTGTCGAGCCTCAAGGCGGCTTTGGCAGGCGCCGGCCACCGCGCCACCACCACCGGCGGCGCCCGCACGCTCGACGCCTTCCGCGCCGTCTTCTCGGGCGGCGGCTTCGGCGGCGGGCCGGCCACGATCCAGCGCCCGAACTTCGGCAGCGTCGCCGATTGGCGTAGTCCTGAGGCCACCACTCCCGCCCAGCCGATGCAGGCCGGCTTCGCCGATCTCGCCATGCCCTCGGCCGATGCGAGAGCCCATCTTGCCGAGCCGCCGCAGGATGCGCTCGACCGGCCACTCGGTGCGGCTCGCGCCCAGGTTCACGGCACCTATATCGTCGCCCAGACCCGTGACGGCATGGTGATCGTCGATCAGCACGCCGCCCATGAGCGCCTGGTCTATGAGCGGTTGAAGGCCGAGCGCGCCAAGAGCGGCGTCATCAGCCAGCCCATGCTGCTGCCCGAGGTGGTCGAGCTCGATCCGGTCGACGCCGACCGGCTCAACGCCGCGGCTGCCGATCTCGCCTCGCTCGGTCTCGTCATCGAGAGCTTCGGCCCCGGCGCGGTGCTGGTGCGCGAGGCGCCGGCCGCGGTCGCCGGCGGCGATCTCCAGGGCATCGTCCGCGACGTCGCCGACGCGCTCGCCGAGCATGGCGATGCCGGCTCGCTGGAACGCCGGCTCGACCATGTGCTGGCGACCATGGCGTGCCACAACTCGGTCCGCGCCGGCCGGCGCCTGCGCCCCGAGGAGATGGACGCGCTCTTGCGCGAGATGGAGGCGACGCCGAATTCCGGCCAGTGCAATCACGGCCGGCCGACCTATGTCGAGCTGAAGCTCAGCGATATAGAGAAGCTGTTCGGAAGAAGGTAGTCCAACTCACGTGGGCTTGGATTCTCCGGTATCGAGAAAATAGAGGGTCATGCCCGCGTGGCCGGCTTGCGGAAACCATTGTGAATCTTTGATCGCCTGAATCTCGCGCCGAGCAGACGCATAGTCGACGGCGAGATTGGCTTCTGCGGCAGAAAGCCGAACTTGCATATTCGGGTGGCCGAACAGCCGCATCAGCTCATACCGTTGATCGCCAGGGCGCGACTTGAGTTCCATTTCGAGGTTATGGATCCGCCAGACCAGGCGATTGACACGTGCCTGTTCGTCGCCCTCCATCGCGTCGTATTGCTCGATGCAGAGCTGTTCGAAGAGATTGACGATTTCGGCGTTCGATAGCGATTTTAAGTTCTTTCGCTGTTTCATTTCAGCACCTTGAATGTGCGCATCGCTTCGTGCCCTACGCGGACATGCTCGGACCAGTCCTTTCCGCGCAGATAGTTCCGTGGCGTCTGCATGCCGAAATTCTTGTTCGGCTGGTTGTACCAGCCGGTGATCTCATGATGCTTGTATGTCGGCACGCTGACCACATTATCGGCACCGTCGATTTGCGAGCGCGAGAACCCCTCGTGCCGACCCGCTCCCTGTTCGACGATGTGGTGATCCTCATAGCCCGGGCGCCCCGTACCGGCATTCTGCTGGAGTTCTGCAAGCGTCTTCGGGGCATCCTGATAGGACGTAATCGAGGGGATTTGAGAGTAGTTCTCCGCAAACTCGGCTGCGGTAATGAGAGCGCCGACCGGCCCGGCGTATCGCAAAAGCTGCCATGCGACCCTCTTCGCCAGCGCCTTGCCTGCCTTGATGGGCGATGTTTTCTTTTTCGGCGGCTCCTTGGCCGGCTCTTCCGGATCAAGCTTCGGCCCGCCATTGTCGCCGATGCCTGGTTGCCGACCTTGCGCATAGCCTTCGACATAGATCCATTGGCCGCCGCCCCGGCCACTGCCGCGACCACCTCCCTGCGCGCGTGGCTGATCGGGATTGAAGCCGGCCTTTTCGGCGAAGGCTTGTAGGCGGGCGAAGGCCGCCATCATGCGCTCGCCGGCGATATGGCAGGCCAGCGCGCGAGCGCTAAGCGGCCTTGGACGGCTGGATTGGGAAAGCGAGTTTTTGGGAAGCATCCGTGCGCATCTCCGCGACGGATACGGAGATTAAGCGCGAAAATCGGGCCGGGGATAAGATTACATTCTATGCCCGTGTGGCGGGCACGGCGACGCTCACGCCACCCTCAGAAATCGCACCTGCGTCTCGCCATAATCGCGCCGATCGAGCTCCTCGAACCCGTCCGGCAGCGTGATCCCGGCGTCGGCGGCTTCCTCCAGCACGATCAGCGCATCGCTCGCCAACCAGCCGCCCTCGCGCGCCGAGGCGAGGGCCTTTTCGCCCAGCCCCTTGCGATAGGGTGGGTCGCAGAAGACGAGATCGAATGGCGCCATGCCGGTGATCGGGCCGAGCTTGGTCGCGTCGCGGCGGAAGATGCGGCTATAGCCGGCGAGCCCGAGCGCCATCTGGTTCTCGCGGATCAGCCCGCGCGCCTCGGCCCCGTCATCGACCAGGAGCGCGAAGGCGGCGCCGCGCGAGAGCGCCTCGAACGCCATCGCACCGGTGCCGGCGAAGAGATCGAGCACGCGCGCGCCATCCGCCGCATCGCCATGGCCATGCGCCAGCACGTTGAATAGCGATTCCCGCAGGCGATCCGAGGTCGGCCGGATCGCGCCGATGCCCGGCTTCGGGCTGACGAGAGACCGGCCGCTGAAGCGCCCTCCGACGATGCGCATCGATCAGGCCTCAGCCGCGACGGTCACGCCCGCCGCCAGAGCGCGGCGGACCGGATCGTGGCGGACCGGACCGTGGTGGGCGCTTGTCGCCACCTGGGCGCGGGCCTCGTCCGCCCGGACGATCGCCACTTGGCCGGTCGCCGGTCGGCTTGCCGCGGAAGGGGCGGGCAGGGCGTTCGTCGGCACCAGCGCCGGCACCTGGCGGGCGCTTGCCGCGCGGCGACTTGTCGGCCCAGTCGCCGCTGCCGCGCCAGGGTGCTTCACCGCCGCGATCGCGGCCGAAGCTCTCCTCGCGTGGCGCACGGCTTGGACGCTCGCCGCGTGGCGCGCGCGCCGGCCTGTCCTCGCGCGGCGCGTCGCCAGGCTTGGCGGCGATGCGCTCGACCTTGACGCGGCGACCCTTCGGGTCGGCGATCGCCTTGTCGCGCACGCGGGTGACCGTGCCGGTGGCCTCGCGCGCCTGCCGTTCTTCCTTTGGATCGGCGCCCCGGCGCGGTGGCGCCTTGCGCTCGCGCTGCGGCTCAGCCTCGACATCGCGCCAGACGCCGCGCGTCCAGGGCTTGTCCCCACGCAGCGGGCGGGCCTCCTCGGCCTGCTCCTCGCGGGGACGGCGGCGCGGCCGGTCGTCGCCGGCGGGCGCGGGCCTGCCACGGGCGGGCCTGTCGTCCGACCGGTTCTCGTCGCGCCGCGGCGAGTCGAAATCGACGCCGGCCTTGGCCATCAACTCGGTCCCGAGCTGGTCCTTGAGCACCTTGGAGCGAACCTCCTCGGCCTCGCCCTCGGGCAGGTCGCCGAGCTGGAACGGGCCGAAGGAGACCCGGATCAGCCGGTTCACCTGCAGGCCGAGATGCTCCAGCACCGTCTTGACCTCGCGGTTCTTGCCTTCGCGCAGGTCGACGGTCAGCCAGGTGTTCGCGCCCTGCTCGCGCTCGAACTGGGCGATCACCGACCCGTACTGGACGCCGTCGATGGTGACGCCGCCCTTCAGCGTATCGAGCTGGCCCTGATTGACCTGGCCGAAGGCGCGGACGCGGTAACGACGCAGCCAGCCGGTCTCGGGCAATTCGAGCATGCGCGCCAGCCCGCCATCATTGGTGAGCAGCAGCAGGCCTTCGGTGTTGATGTCGAGCCGGCCGACCGAGAGCACGCGCGGCAGGTCTTCCGGCAGCGCGTCGAACACGGTCGGGCGCCCCTCCGGATCATGGTTGGTCGTCACCAGGCCGCGCGGCTTGTGGTAGAACCAGAGCCGGGTGCGCTCGCGCGCCGGCAAGGGCTCGCCATCGACCAGCACGACATCGTTCGGGCCGACATCGAGCGCCGGGCTCTCGATCACCTTGCCGTTCACGCTGACGCGGCCTTCCGCGATCAGCGCCTCGCTGTCGCGGCGCGAGGCGACGCCGGCGCGGGCCATCACCTTGGCGATGCGCTCGGGCTCCTGCGGCGCGGCCGGAACCGAGACAGCCTCGGCGATCTCGGCGGCGTTGCGATGCGCCCGGTCTGGGCGGCTGCGGGTCGGATTGCTGCCGCGCGGCGCGTCGAAGCGCTTGCCTCCGCCGAAGCTGCGGCCTTCGCCGCGGTCGTCGCGGCGTGGCGGGCGGGCAGTGCGGGGTCCGTCGCTGTTGCGCTCGCGGAAGGGGCGCTCGCTGCGGCCAGGTTGATCGCCGCGGTCCCGCGGCGGCCGGGACGGTGCGCCGTCGCGGGCGGGGCGCGCTGCACGACGCTCGTCGTCACCGCGCCCGCGGAAGGGACGGTCTCCATCGCGCGGCGGGCGCGACGGTGCGCCGTCCCGAGAAGGACGCCCGAAGCCGCCGGGCTTGTCGCCGCCAGTCCTGTCGCGGCTTGGCCGGTCGCCATCGCGCGGCGGCCGGCTGGCGCGGCGCTCGTCGCTGCCCCGGTCGCGGAATGGTCGCTCACCGCCCTCGCGCGGAGGCCGCTCGCCGCTCGGGCGCTCGCGGAACGGCTTCTTCTCGAAGCGTGGCGCTGCCGGGCGCTCACCCTCGCTGCGGCGGCGCTCGGCGCCCTCAGCCGGCGCGCGCCGGGGCCGCTCCTCGCCATCGCGCGAACGGAAGGGTGGCTTGCCGGCGCCACCACGGCTGGGCGGCCGGCCGCCGGGACC
>NZ_JBFUKM010000015.1:0-189282 GCF_056400825.1 Allobosea sp. P4_H5
CCGCTGATGGTACTGTTGCTCAAGACCCGGGAGTGTAGGTCGTTGCCGGGCCTGACACGGATAACCCGCATCACATGACTAACAGCGCGCGGCGCCAGGTGCCCAAAAGCACCCAGCGCCGCGTTGCCGTTTAAAAAACTTACCGCGGGGTGGAGCAGCCCGGTAGCTCGTCAGGCTCATAACCTGAAGGTCGTCAGTTCAAATCTGGCCCCCGCAACCAAATCACCAAAAACCCCGTCGCAAACCGCGGCGGGGTTTTGTCGTTCAGGGCGCGCAACAGAGAGACGGAGAGGGACTTCTGCTTTGGGTCTAGTGAAGAAGCACAGGACGCGCTAGCGATTGGGTTGGGTCGAAAGCTCGCGCCTTTTTGAAGCTCTGCGATCGAGATCGCCCGGAAAGCGCTCTAGGCGTCATTCTGCCTCTTAAGCAGTGTTTGGTATAAATCGCGGACTTTCTGTCGGTCTGCCGGCCCTTTACTCGTCCTCGGCATGCTTCCCCCGGAGCCGCGATGTCTCGAAGGGAGCGTTCCAGTGTGCGCAAAACAACAAATTGCAGGTAGCGGTAGAAATCTAAAGCAATTTAACGTTGAGGCCGGGCTGCTCATACCCATTCTCCAGCTGCGCCGCCTATCGCAATCGTGGCAGGTCGCCGCTGGATCCCGCAGACCGATGCCGGTGTCGTCGAAGAAGGTGATCTCCTTGGGTGAAGTCCGGACGGGGGGATGGGCGCCAATGATCACAGCACCGATCCCGCCGATGTCGACTCGCTGGATCAGGCCATCCGCAACGCCGTCACCATTCCGGTCGCAGCGGGTGGGCGAGGTCTCGCGGAGAGCTTCGTCGCCTTCCTGCTGGCTCCGAAGGGGCGCAAAGTGCTGGAGCGCTCCGGGCAGCCGCCGATTGTTCCGTCGCAGTTCGTCGGGACAACCCCAGCTCGCCTCAAGGAGAAGCGGCGCTGACGGGTTAGGGACGGGTTCTAATCGGACCGGCTGTTTCTCTGCGCGATYGCCTCGGTGAAGATCGGCTCCCAGGCCATGACATGGCTGGTCATCAGCGCCTCGGCCTCGTCCTCCAGCCCCTGCCGGATCACCTCGATGATGCGGTAATGCTCGGGCACGGATGCTTTCTGTCGCTCCAGGCCGTGGGTTGAGCGGATCCCGTAGAGCCGCATCCGGTCGCGTAGGCGCAGGACGATGTCGGCCAGCACCTCGTTGCCGGCGAGCGCCAGCAGCTCCGCATGAAAAGCCCGGTCGGCGGCGAGATAGCGCGGGACGTCCCCGGTTTCGACGGATTCGGCAATGGTGTCGGCCTGCGCCTGCAGCTCCGAGAGATCCTCGGCCCCCATCCTGACGAGCTTGCGGAAGGCGGAGGCTTCGAGCTGCATGCGCACCTCGAAGATGCCGCGCAGTTCGTCGAGGGAGGGATCGACGACCCGGAAGCCGCGATTGCGCATCGGCTGGAGCAGCCCGTCGGAGGTGAGCTGGAGCAGGGCCTCGCGGATCGGCGTGGTGGAGATGCCGAGCGTACGTGCCAGCGAGGGCACCGAGCAGACCGTGCCCGGCGGCATCTCACCCGAAACGATCGCGATCCGCAGCTGATCGACGACCTGTTCGCGCAGATTGGCGTCTCCCGAGACCAGCAGCATCCGTTTCCTACCTTGCGCCGAATAGTTGGTGCTCTCTGCCACGTTCAACCCGGATATGGCGAGTCGCATCTCGGACTTGAAGTAGCGCGTCACGCGTAATACACTACCTTATGTCCGATATGCGGAATGCCGAGATCAAAGAGGGGTATTGCACCCTGTGCCGCTCCCGCTGCGGTTCGCTGAACCATGTGCAGGACGGCCGTCTCGTCGCGGTTTCGCCCAATCCGGCCCATCCGACCGGGGCAGCGCTCTGTGCCAAGGGGCGGGCGGCGCCCGAGCTGGTCGAGAGCCCGCTGCGACTGACCAGGCCGCTGAAGCGCACGACGCCGCGTGGCGCCGAAACGCCGGATTGGGTGGAGATCGACTGGCCTGAGGCGCTCGACACGATTGCCGAGCGGCTCGGCACGATCCGCCGCGAAACCGGGGCCGAGACGGTCGCCTTCGCGGTGACCACGCCGAGCGGCACGCCGATGGTCGATAGCTTCGAATGGGTCGAGCGTTTCATCCGCTGCTTCGGCAGCCCCAATCTGATCTATGCGGTCGAGATCTGCGGCTGGCACAAGGATTTCGCCCAGGCCCTGACCTATGGCCGCGGCATCGGCGCCGCCGATTACGACAATGCCGACGCGATCGTGCTCTGGGGCCATAACCCGACGCGGACCTGGCTGGCGCAGGCGACCCGCATCGCGCAGGCCCGCAAGCGCGGCGCGACCGTCGCGGTGGTCGATCCCAAGCGCGGCGGTGCCGGCGAGAGCGCCGATCTCTGGCTGGGCATCCGGCCGGGCGCCGATGGAGCGCTCGCCATGGGCGCCATCCGCCATCTCCTCATCAACCGCAGCTATGACGACGCCTTCGTCCGGCAATGGACGAATGCCCCGATGCTGGTCGATATCGCGACCGGGCGCCTGCTGCGGGCGCGGGACCTCTGGGCTGATGGAGCGGCCGACGCCTTCGTGTTGCTGCGTCCGGATGGTTCGGCTGTGGCCTATGACACATCAGAGGCTCTGGCGCGGCCGCAGGACGTTGTCCTCGACGGCGAAGCGACGCTGCAAGGTGCCGACGGACGGACGATCTCCTGCGCCACCGTGATGCGGCTCTTGGCGCGTGAGGCCAGCGCCTTCACGCCCGATCATGTCGCCGGGATCACTGGCCTCGCGACAGACGACCTCGCCTGCTTCTACGCGCTGTTCGAAGGCTCGCCGCGCCTCGCCTATCATTCCTGGACCGGCGTCGGCCAGCATTCCAATGCGACGATGATCGAGCGCGCTATCGGCACGCTCTATGCGCTGACCGGCGCGAGCGACCGCATCGGCGGTAATGTCTGGACGAGCGCGCCGCCCTTCCGCGCTGTGAACGATTATGCCCTGCTGCCGGAAGCGCAGCGCCGCAAGGCCCTCGGACTCGCCGAGCTGCCATTGGGTCCGCCGGCCAAGGGCTGGATCACTGCCCGCGACTTCTGCCGGTCGGTGTTGGAGGGCGAGCCCTACCGTGTCCGCGCACTGATGAGCTTCGGCACCAATTTCGTGGTGTCGCAGGGCGATTCCGGGCGCAACCGCGCGGCGCTACAGGCGCTCGACTTCCATGTCCATGTCGACATGTTCATGAACCCCACCGCCGAGCAGGCCGACATCGTCCTGCCGGCGAGCATGCCCTGGGAGCGCGAGGCGCTCAGGCTCGGCTTCGAGATCACGCAGGAAGCGGTCGAGCACATCCAATTGCGCCAGGCCATTGTGCCGCCGCGCGGCGACGTCAGGGCCGATTACGACATCGCCTTCGAACTTGCCTGCCGGCTTGGCCATGCCGATGCCTTCTTCGGCGGCTCGATCGAGGCCGGCTGGAATCATCAGCTCGAACCGCTCGGGCTCAGCGTCGCGCAATTGCGGGAGGAGCCGGGCGGCATCCGCGTGCCGCAGCCCAATCCGGAACGCAAATACGCTGCGGTCCGCACGGAAGGTGGCGTCGCCGGCTTCCCGACCGCGAGCCGCCGGGTCGAGATCTATTCCGAACAACTGCTCGCGCTGGGCCATCCGGCGCTGCCTTGCCATGTCGAGCCGGCGAGCGCAGCCGGGCGCCCGGCCGAATTGCCGCTGCTGCTCTCGACCGCCAAGTCCGGCTGGTTCGTCCACTCGTCGCATCGCCATGTCGCCTCGCTACGGCGCAAGGCGCCCGACCCCTCGGTCGAACTCAGCCTGGCGGATGCACAGGCGCGCGGCATCGTTGCCGGCGACTGGGTGACCGTGCGCACGCGCGACGGCGAGGCGCGCTTAAGGGCGAAGCTGGAGCCGACGCAGCCGGCCGGGACCGTGATTGCCGAGTTCGGCTGGTGGGAGGCCTGCACGCCGCTCGGGCGTCCCGGCGGGTCGGTGACGGGAGCGGCGACGCGCAACATCAATGCGATCCTGTCGGACCGCGACCGCGACCCGATCAGCGGCTCGGTGCCGCTGCGGGCGGTGGCCTGCGAGATCATCCGCGACGACGCGGCCTCCCGCGGCTGGTGGACGGGCGAACGCACCTTCCGGGTGAGCTCGCGTCGGCGCGAGGCCGAGGATGTCCTTGCCTTCGGCCTCGCGCCCGTCGATGGCGGGGCGCTGCCCGGTTTCCTGCCCGGCCAGTATGTTCAGCTCACCGAGCCCGGAACGGGATTGTCGCGCAGCTATTCGCTGACCGGACCGACCGAGAACCCCACTGAATACGAGATCGCAGTGCGCCGGATCGCGGCCGGCAGCGGGGGCATGCCGCCCGGCCGGATGTCGACGCGGCTGCACCAGCTCGCACCGGGCAGTATCGTCACGCTGCAGCCGCCAGCGGGGATCTTCACCCCGCCCTTGACCGGCAATCGCCCGGTGATCCTGGTCGCGGCCGGAGTCGGCATCACGCCTTTCATCGGCTACCTCGCCGCGCTCGCGCGGATCGCGCCGGAGCAGCGTCCGCCTTCGGTCGAGCTGGTCTACATCTGCCGGAACGGCGCCGAGCAGCCCTTCGGCGGCTGGCTGCAGATGATCGCCGCCAGAATTCCGGAGCTGCGGGTGATCCGCGCCTTCACCCGGCCGCGGCCGCAAGACCAGCTCGACCGCGATTATGACCATGCCGGCCGGCCGGACATCGCAAGGCAGGGCCTCGCGCACGGCGCGCGCCGGCCGCT
Organism: Allobosea sp. P4_H5; assembly: GCF_056400825.1. NCBI lineage: Bacteria > Pseudomonadati > Pseudomonadota > Alphaproteobacteria > Hyphomicrobiales > Alloboseaceae > Allobosea > Allobosea sp. P4_H5. The sequence continues at coordinate 4,787 of NZ_JBFUKM010000015.1, forward strand.
GGCCTATCTCTGCGGGCCCGACGGCTTCGTCGCCGATACAAAGGTTGCCCTGGCCAGCATTGGCCTGCCGGGCTTCGACGTCTTCAGCGAGGTCTTCGTTTCCCAGATCGAGATACCCTCAAACCTGGCGCCGCGCCGGATCGTGCTGGAGCGGAGCGGGACATCTTTCGACTGGTCGATGCAATCAGGCAGCCTGCTCGATGCCGCCGAGGCGGCAGGACTGTCGCTGCCGAGCGGCTGCCGCAGCGGCCAATGCGAGAGCTGCCGCCTGCGTGTCGTCTCCGGCACGGCCAGCCATCTCTCGCCCTATGACGGCGCGCCCGACGACTGCCTGACCTGCTGCGCGGTGCCGCTCAGCGACCTCGTTCTCGACGCCTGACTGCAAACCAACGGCGGCAAACCGCCATAAGAGGGGACAATGACAGATACGATCCTGAACGAACGCGCGGCAGCGCCGCGCGAAGGCGTCCTCGTGCGCCTGTCGCAGACCATGGTGGCCTTTTCCGAGCGCTGGTTCCCGGACGCCTATATTTTCGTCCTGCTGGCGACCGTGGCAGTGGCGCTCGCCGCGATCGCGCATGGCGGCTCGCCGGTTGCGGTCAGCACCGCCTTCGGCGAGGGCTTCTGGAGCATCATCCCCTTCACCATGCAGATGGCGCTGGTCGCCATCGGTGGCTACATCGTCGCGCTGTCGCCGCCGGTCGCGGCGCTCATGCGGAAGGCCGCCGCCGTGCCGACGACCGGTCGCGGCGCCGTCGTCTTCGTCGGCGTGGTCAGCATCCTGCTCTCGCTGGTCAACTGGGGCGTCAGCCTGATCTTCTCCGGATTGCTGGTGCGCGAGATCGCGCGGCGCAAGGACATCCGCCTCGACTATCGCGCGGCCGGCGCGGCCGGTTATCTCGGGCTCGGATTCGGTTTCACGCTCGGCATCAGCTCCTCGGCGGCGCAGCTCCAGGCCAATCCGGCGAGCATCCCGCCCTCGCTGATGCCGATCACTGGCGTGATCAGCTTCTACGAGACGATCCTGACCTGGCAGAACCTCCTGGTGATCGTGGTCGGCACGCTGCTTTCGGCAGCGATCTGCTATTACACCACCCCGTCCGATGCCGCGGCCAAGACGGCGGCCGATCTCGGCGTCGACCTCACCGACGTCAAGGCCGAGCAGAAACCGACCCGGCCGGGCGACTATCTCGAATTCAGCCCGCTCCTGACGATCCTGATCGTCGTGCTGGCCGCCGGCTGGTTCTACGAGACCTTCAAGTCCGGCAATCCGCTGATCACCATGTCGGGCCTCAACACCTACAACTTCGTCTTCCTGCTCGTCGGCGCGCTGCTGCACTGGCGCCCGCGCAGCTTCCTGGTCAGTTTCTCGCAGGCGATGCCGAGCGTCGCCGGCGTGCTGCTGCAGTTCCCGTTCTATGGCGGCATCGCCTATATGCTGACGCGGGTGAAGGCCGGGAGCGCCTCGCTCTCCGACACGATCGCGCACTGGTTCGTCAGCCTCGCCAGCGACGCCAGCGTGTTCTCCTTCATCGTCGGGATCTATTCGGCGATCCTCGGCTTCTTCATCCCCTCGGCCGGCGGCAAATGGATCATCGAGGCGCCCTACATCATGAAGGCCGCTAACGAGATCGGCGCGCATCTCGGCTGGACCGTGATGGTCTACAACATCGCCGAGACCCTGCCGAACTTCATCAACCCGTTCTGGATGCTGCCGCTGCTCGGCGTGCTAAAGCTGAAGTCGAAGGACCTGATCGGCTACACCTCGATGCAGTTCTTCATCCACTTCCCGGTGGTGATGCTGCTCGCGGTCGCCCTGATGCACACCTTCACTTATCGCGCGCCGGTCATTCCCTGAGCGGCCGGAGCCTCGTCGTCATTCATAGTGCTGCGGCCTGGGTCATCAGCCAGGTTCGCAGCGCCGACAGGTCTTCGCTGATCGCCGAAGCTCGGGGCTGGATGAGACCATAGGCGGTTCCGTCCGGAGAGAAGCTGGCCGGTGCCTCCAGCCGCCCTGCCGCGACATCGTTCGCCGCGATCGCTTGCGGCGAGAGCGCGACGCCGAGGCCGCCGAGCGCTGCCTCCATCATCAGGAAATGATGGTCCAGCAGCCGGATCGAACGGGGGCGAGGCGCGTTCGGCTGCCCGTCGAGCCAGGCCTGCCAGGCCTGCGGCCGGGTTCGCGATCCCAGCGCGACATAGTCACCACTATCGAAAGCCCGGCGCAGCGATGGCGGCATCACCGGGCCGACCCGTTCAGGCATCAACGTCGTGACCGCCCAGCCCGGATCGAGCGCGAAATCCAGCCGCCTGATCGCGACGGTGACCCGTTCGCGCGCGAAATCCAGTGCGCCTCCGCCCGTCGACAGATGCACCTCGATCGCCGGATAGGCATCCTGGAACTCGGACAGGCGCGGGATCAGCCAGCGCATGGCGAGCGATCGCTCGCAGGACAGGACGATCGGCGCCGGCGCGGCGCTGGTCCGGATCGCCACGAGCGCCTCCGAGATCAGGCCGAGCGCCTGACCGGTCGCCTGCGCCAGGGTCTCGCCGCCGGCTGTCGGTCGCACGCCGCGCCCATCCGCTCCCAGCAAGGGCACGCCGATATCCGCGCCCAGCTTCGAAACCCGCCGGCTGACGGCCCCATGCGTCAAGGCGAGCTCCGTTGCGGCGGCTCGCACGGACCCAAGTCGGGCCACCGCCTCCAGGGCGCGCAAATCATCGAGCGAGGGGATCTCAGAACGCTTCATTGGTGATGATTTATCACCAATATTCGTCAGAACATATGCATTTTCAGCGCTGACAATTCTGCCATCCTCACGGGCATGACGATGAGCAATTCCCTGCAGATTGGCATCGCCACGGCAGGCGCCAACGCCGCTTCTCAGGCGTGGCAGCCGGCTTGCCCTGCTGGAGAGCGCCCGATGAGAGCGACAGCCCTGCCCATTGCGATCACCATGGGGGATCCCTCTGGCATCGGGCCGGAGATCGTCGCGAAATTGTTTGCTCGGCGACTGTCTGAGAAGACGTCGCCGGGAGAAGGCAAGGCGCGGCCTGCGATCGTGATCGGGGATCCGCTGGTCATGCGCCATGCCCTGGCGCTCCTGCGCAGCTCGCTCCAGCTGCGGACGATAGCGGGGGTAGACGAAGCCGCGTACGAGCCGGGCACGATCGATGTCCTCGCATCCTCCCGCCTCGACGCGCCTCCTCCGCTCGGCACGGTCAATGCGCGAAGCGGCAAGGCCGCTTTCGATGCGATCACCGTGGCGATCGAGCTGGCTGCAGCCGGGCAGGTCGCCGGGATCGTCACGGCGCCGATCCACAAGGAGTCATTGGCGGCCGCAGGCTTCGGCTACCCCGGCCATACCGAGATTCTGGCCGATCGCGGCAAGGCGGGTCGTGTGGCGATGATGCTCGCCAATGACGAGATCCGGACGGTTCTCGTCACGATCCATTGCTCGCTGCGCGAGGCGATCGAACGCGCCGATTTTACCGCGCAGATGTCGGCCATTCGCCTGGCCCATGCGGGTGGGAAGGCGCTCGGCATCGCGGCGCCGCGCATCGCTGTCGCCGGGCTCAATCCCCACGCCGGGGAGGGCGGCCTATTCGGCCGCGAGGAAATCGAGATCATCGCGCCGGCGGTCGCTGCGGCGCGCCGTGAAGGGATCGACGCGAGCGGCCCCTGGCCCGGCGACACTGTCTTCATGCAAGCACGCGCCGGCCGTTTCGACATCGTCGTGGCGCAGTACCATGATCAGGGTCTGATCCCGGTCAAATATCTCGGCCTCGACAAGGGGGTGAACATCACGCTCGGCCTGCCCTTCATCCGCACGAGCCCCGATCACGGCACGGCCTTCGACATCGCCGGGCAGGGCATCGCCGAGCCCGCCAGCCTCGAAACCGCTTTCGCCTATGCGTGCCGCCTCGCGGCCGCGCGCGACCAGGATCATCGCCATGGCTGACCTCGACTTCATCTTCATGCTGACGCGCCATGACCGGACGGTGCCGGAGGCCGCCGGTCATGTCGCGACTGCGCTCGCTGCCGGCGTCCGCCATATCGGCTTCAAGGATGTCGGGCTGCCGCTTCCCGCGCTCAGGGATCTCGATCGCATGATCAAGGCCGGCGGTGCGTCGAGTTATCTCGAAGTCGTCTCGCTCGACCGCGCCAGCGAAATCATGTCGGTACGCGCCGCCATCGATCTCGGCGTCGACCATCTGCTGGGCGGGACGCATGTCGACGATGCCCTGCCGCTGCTGCGCGGCAGCGGTATCCGCTACTACCCTTTCCCGGGCGAGATCGCGGGGCATCCGAGCGTGCTGAACGGCTCGATCGACGAGATCGCCGCCAGCGCCCGCGCCCTTGCGGGCCGGGACGGCGTCGACGGGCTCGACCTGCTCGCCTATCGCTCCGGCGTCGACGTTCCCGCGCTGATGACGGCCATTTGCGGAGCTACCGACAAGCCGGTGATCGTCGCAGGCTCGATCGACCGTCCCGAGCAGATCGAGGCCGTTCGGCGAGCCGGCGCTGCCGGTTTCACCATCGGCACCTCGGCCCTCGAGGGCCGCTTCCCGGCGCGGGGAGCCGCGCTGGATGCACAGCTCGAAGCGATCGCCGCCTGTCTTTGACGGGCGGGGCGGCTCAGCCGGGCTGTGCCTTCTGCCGCAGGGAGCGCGGGGTTTCGCGGAAGGCTGCCTTGAAATCCCGCGAGAGATGGGCGCTGTCGGAAAAGCCTGCGCCCATGGCGATGTCGGTGAGCGAGCGCCTGCTGTTCAGGATCAGCCATTTCGCATAGTCGAGTCTGAGCTTGCGCTGGAAGGCCGCCGGGCTCTGGCCGAGCGAGGCGCCGAACAGCCGCTCGAGCTGGCGCGAGCTGACCCCGACATAGCGCGCGACTGCGGCGATCGGTGGCGGGTTGTCGAGCCGCTGCTCGATGAACTGCGCGGCCTGCTGCACCCTGACATCGAGATTAGGCGCGAGTTCGGCATAGAAATGCGCTTGCGGCATCTCGGCCGGGCGCATGTCCTGCAGCATCATGTGCCGCATCGCCTGCTGGGCCTTGTCCCGCCCGCAATGGCGGGCGACGAGATAGAGGCCGAGATCGATCGCAGCGGTCGAGCCGGCGCAGGTGATCAGGTCGCCCTCGTCGATGAAGAGCCGTTCGACCCCGGCCGAGACCTTGGGAAAGCGCTCCTTGAAGGCGTCGAGCACGTTCCAGTGCACGCAGACCCGGCGCGGGCCAGCAAGGCCGGCCCGGGCGATGGCGAAGGTGCCGGTGCAGATCCCAAGCAGTCGCACGCCGGATGTCGCCGCCCGGCGCAAATAGCCGAGCAGGCTCTCGGGCAGGGCGTCGTTCAGGTAGTCGTTGCCGCCGCAGACGGCTAGATAGTCGAAGCCGGCCGGGTCGAGCAGGCCTGCATTCGGGGTGACCGAGACGCCGCAGCTTGAACGCCGCGGCTCTCCGTCGAGGCTCATTACCGTCCAGCTCGCATGGAGCTGGCGGCTGCGTCCGCCATGATCCGCCGCCAGCCGCAGCACGTCGATCAGCCCGGAGAAGGCGGCGAGCGTGAACTGGTCGAGCAGAAGGAAGCCGATCCGCAGCCGCGAAACGGGGACTGCGGCAGCTTGCGACCGGTCGCCGGTGGGTTGAAGGAGCTGCTCGGTGCTCATGTCGTGATTATTCAAATTTTGGGCCGGCGCATTCTAGTGCCTTTTGCGGCCTGCGCGCCAACATATCCTGACAGAAGCGCAAAGACGCTCGGCAGAGGAGAACGACGATGACCCGACCCATCCGGCTGGCCGCGGCCATGCTCGCCACCACCCTGCTCACCGCCCCGGCACTGGCGCAGCAGCCCGCGTCGATCACCGTCGCCTGGTATGGCGGCAATTGGGGCGACGCCTTCAAAGCTTGCGTCGCCGAGCCTTTCACCAAGGCGACCGGCATCGCCGTCAATGCCGAGATCGGCACCTCGACCGTCACCCTCGCAAAGCTGCAGCAGCAGAAGGCGGCTCCGACCATCGACGTCGCCTGGATGGATGGCGGCATCAGCGAGCTCGCTCTCGCCGCCGAGGTAACCGACAATCTCGACCCGGCGGCGATCCCCAATCTCACCAACACCTTGCCGGAAGCGATCTACAAGAGCGGCGCGACCACCTATGCGGTCGGCACCGGCTATTATTCGCTCGGGCTCACCTACAACACCCAGAAGGTCAAGGCTGTCCCGACCTCCTGGAACGATCTCTGGAAGCCGGAGTTCGAGGACGCCGTCACCATTCCCTCGCCGGCGAATTCCTCCGGCGTGCCCTTCGTGATGTTCCTGTCGAAGATCTGGGGCCATCCGGCCGGCGACCTTGCTCCGACGTTCAAGAAGATCAAGGAGCTCAAGGCCGCGCTGTTCTTCGATTCCTCGGGTGCCGCGACCAATGCCTATCAGAGCGGCGAGGCGATCATCGGCGCGCATTTCAACGTCGGCGCCTGGGATCTTGCCGACAAAGGCCTGCCGATCGGCTTCGTCGTGCCGAAGGAAGGCGCCTGGGCGACTGATGCCCGCCTGCATCTGGTCAAGGGCACCTCGAAGAAGGACGCGGCGGCGAAATTCATCAACCAGGCACTGACGCCGGAAGCCTCCGGCTGCCTCGCCGAGAAGCTCTATCTCGGCCCCTCCGTGAAGAACGTCACGGTCAAGCCTGAGACCGCCCGCAAGCTGCCCTGGGGCGAGACCGGCTCGGTCAAGAACCTGCAATTGTTCGACTGGGCCGAGATCAACGGCCTGCGCGCACGCGTCGTCGACGAGTGGAACCGCCAGATCGCCCGCAAGTGAGCGCACGGCAACGAGCATCGCGAGCCGCAGCATGATTCCCATCCTCGCCATAGACGGTCTGTCCAAGCATTTCGGCGGGCAGCCGGCGCTGACGGCGATCGACCTCGCCGTCGAGCAGGGCGAATTCATCGCCCTGCTGGGGCCGTCGGGCTGCGGCAAGACCACGCTGCTGCGTTGCATCGCCGGCTTCCTGACGCCGGAGGCCGGCACGATCCGGCTGGCGGGCGAGGATGTGACGCGTTTGCCGCCCTATCGGCGCCCGCTCAACACGGTGTTCCAGAGCTACGCGCTCTTCCCGCATATGAGCGTCGCCGAGAACGTCGCCTATGGGCCGCGCCGGCAGGGCGTCGCCAAGGACGAAGCGGCCAAGCGCGCGGCCGAGGCGCTGGAGCTCGTCGGCCTCGCGGGCTTCGGTGAACGCCTGCCGGCGCAACTCTCCGGCGGCCAGCAGCAGCGCGTCGCGCTGGCCCGCGCCATCGTCAACCGGCCGCAACTGCTGCTGCTCGACGAGCCCTTGAGCGCGCTCGACCTGAAGCTGCGCAAGAAAGTCCAAAGCGAGCTCAAGCAGATCCAGCACCGTCTCGGCATCGCCTTCCTGTTCGTGACGCACGACCAGGAGGAGGCGATGACCATGGCCGACCGGATCGTGCTGATGAACCGTGGCCGCATCGAACAGATTGGCCGCGGCCAGGACATCTACGCCCGTCCGGCGACCCGCTTCGCCGCCGACTTCATCGGCGACGCCAACCTGCTCGCGGTCAACAGGCGCGGCGACGGCTGCTTCTCGCTGCTCGACGGCGCGATCATTCTTCCCGCCGCCGATGCACCGCAGGGCAGCCTCACCGGCGTGCTGCGGCCAGAGGATATCCTCGTCACCGCCGAGCCCGTCGCCGGGTATCTCGCTCTGCCGGTCGTTCTCTCCGACATCATCCATGTCGGCAGTCATGCCTCGGTTACGCTCACCCTCGGTGGTGGTGCCCTGACGGCCCGGCTCGCCCCGTCCGCTCTGGCCGGCCTGAGCGTTGGCCAGCCCGTCCTCGCCAATATCCGCCTCTCGGATCTCCGCCTCGTGCCGGGGGATGCGTGATGAGCGGAACGCTGCGCCCGGTCCTGCTGCTCTGCGCCCTGCCGGCGGCCTTCTTCGTCGCCTTCTTCCTGGCGCCGATGGCGGTCGTGTTGATCGCGAGCCTGACCACGTCCGCGGGCCAGCCGACCTTCGCGCATTACGTCCGCATCCTCGCCGACACCTATCACTGGGACGTACTCTGGGTGACCTTCCGCATCGGCGCGCTGACCACGCTGGTCTGCGTGCTGATCGGCTATCCGCTCGCCTGGTATCTCGTCCGCATCGTGCAGTGGCGGCCCTGGCGCCGGTTCTGCGTGATCCTGCTGGTCGTGCCGCTGTTCACCAGCAATATCGTCCGCTCCTTCGGCTGGATGGTGCTGCTCGGCCGCAACGGCCTGGTCAATGACGGTCTGATCGGGCTCGGCCTGATCGAGCGGCCGATGCGTTTCCTCGGCACCGAGCTCGGCATCCTGATCGGCCTCGTCTACATCCTCCTGCCCTTCATCGTGCTCGCCGTCGGCAATGCGCTCGCCAAGGTCGATCCGGCGCTGGAGCATGCCTCCGCCGATCTCGGCGCGACGCCGGCCGGCACCTTCCGCACGATCATCTTCCCGCTCAGCCTGTCCGGTCTGATGGCCGGCGCCGTCATGGTCTTCATGCTGGCCGTCAGCGCCTATGTCACGCCGGCGCTGCTCAGCGGCGGGCGGATCACCGTCTTCTCGATGCTGATCTTCCAGCAATACAGCTCGGTCTTCGACTTCAACTATGGCGGTGCGCTCAGCATCACCATGCTGGTGTTGACGCTGGCGCTCGTCGCCGTCGCCGGACGCCTCAGTGAACCGAGGAGGGCCTGAGATGGTGTCGGCCCTCGTCCGGATCGTCTCCTTCGCCGCGCTGGCCTATCTCGCACTGCCGCTCGTCGTCCTCGTCGGGGCGTCGCTGACCACGACCAGCTTCCTCGCCTTCCCGCCGCAGGGGCTGACGTTCGCCTGGTACGGCAAGATGCTGGGCGATCCGTCCTATGTCTCGGCCTTCCTGATCAGCACGCTGCTCGCCGTCGCCGCGACGATCGTGGCGGTGCTGCTGGCGGTGCCGGCGGCGGTTGCCATCGCGCGCTATCGCTTCACCGGCCGCCGCCTCCTGTCGGAGACGCTGATGTCGCCGCTGATCCTGCCGCATGTCGTGCTCGGCGCGGCGCTGCTGCAATATGGCAGCGCGATTGGCCTCGTCCGCAGCTTTCCGGCGCTGCTCGTCGGGCATGTCGTGATCATCATGCCCTTCGTGCTGCGGGCCGTGCTGCCGCAGCTCAGCGACGAGCAGCGCAGCCTGGAGGAAGCTTCCGCCGATCTCGGCGCCCGGCCGCTGACCACCTTCTTCCTGGTGACCCTGCCGCAGATCCGCAGCGGGCTCGTCAGCGGCGCGATCTTCGCCTTCATCGCCTCCTGGATCAATGTCGAGCTCAGCATCTTCAACACCACCGCCGAGCTGACCACGATCCCGGTCAAGCTGTTCAACTACGTCCAGTACACGATCGACCCGACGATCGCGGCGGTCTCCGGCCTGACGATCATCGTCGCCGCTGTCGTGATCGTGCTGCTCGACCTCACCATCGGCCTCGACGTGCTCTCGGAGCGACGCCGCTAACCCTCTCGACCAACTGCCTTTCAAAGGAGCCGCACATGCGCCAGCAGAATGTCTTCGACGTCGTCTACACGCATACCGAGGGTGAACCCCTCTGCATCATCCATAGCGGGATTCCGTACCCGGCCGGATCGAGCATCCTAGAGAAGCGCCGCTTCCTCGAGGAGAACTATGACTGGCTGCGCTGCGCCCTGATGCGCGAGCCGCGCGGGCACAAGGACATGTTCGGCGTGTTCCTGACGCCGCCATCGAGCCCGGACTACGATGCCGGCCTGATCTATATCGACGGCACCCAGTATTCCCATATGTGCGGCCACGGCACGATCGCGGTCGGCATGGCGATGGTCGCGCTCGGCCTCGTCCGGCGCGGCGAGAACGGCCGCACCACCATCCGCTTCGAGACCACCGCCGGGCTGGTCACCGCCGAGGTCGCCAATGACGGCCCGGACGTGCTCTGGACCCGCTTCGAGAATGTGCCGGCCTATGTCGCAGCGCAGGACGTGCCGTTCGACCTGCCGGGCGTGGGCTCGCTCAAGGCCGACATCGTCTGGGGCGGCAACTATTTCGGCATCATCGACCTACGCGGCACCTCGCTCAAGATCTCGCCGGAGAACGGCTCCGAGCTTTCGCGCCTCGGCATCATCGCCCGCGAGCAGCTTCGCCAGAAGGTCGCGATCCAGCACCCGGCTTCGGCGCATATCAACAACTTCAACTTCGTCACCTTCTGGCATGAGCCGACGATCGAAGGCGCGTTCTACAAGAACGTCCACGTCTTCTCGGCCGGCCAGCTCGACCGCTCACCCGGCGGCACCGGCACCAGCGCGATGATGGCGATGTACGAGGCGCGCGGCCTGATGAAGCTGCAGCAGCCGATCCGCTCGGAAGGCCTGCTCGGCTCCGGCACCTTCGAAGGCTGCCTGATCGGCGAGACCAGCCTGAACGGTACCCGCGCGGTGCGCCCGACCGTGAAGGGCACCGCGGGCCTGCTCGGAACCGCACGCTGGACGATCAACCGCGACGATCCCGTCGACGCCGGCTTTCTCGTCGCCTGATCACGCGTCTTGGCGGGGCGGCGTCAGGCCGCCCTGCTATCGTGCTGCGGCTGTCCTGCGGCCGGCGATCCATTCGGCCGTTGCCTCCAGGCGGGTGGTGTCGATCCCGGTCGCGATGCCCCTGGCTTCGAAATGCGCGACCAGTCGTTCGGTGGCGAGATTGCCGGCCGCGCCGGGTGCGTAGGGACAGCCGCCGAGGCCGCCGACCGAGCCGTCGAAGACGCGCAAGCCCAGCTCCCAGGCCGCCGCGACATTGGTGATGGCGCGGCCGGAGGTGTCGTGGAAATGCCCGGCCAGCATTATGGCCGGTGCCCGCCGCAAGGCGGCCTCGACCATCGCCGCCGTCCGCTCCGGCGTGCCGCGACCGAGCGTGTCGGACAGGGCGATCTCGTTGCAGCCGAGCGCGAGCAGCTCGGCTGTGACCGTCGCGACCGCCTCGGGCGCGATCTCCCCCTCATAGGGGCAGTCGAGCGCGCAGGAGACATAGCCGCGCACCGGCACGCCGGCACGCTCTGCCAGCGCCATCACCGGCCGGAAGCGTTCGATGCTCTCCGCGATCGTGCAATTGGTGTTCTTCCGGCAGAAGCTCTCCGACGCCGCGGTGAACACGGCGAGCGCCTGCGCGCCGGCGGTGAGCGCGGCCTCCGCGCCCTTCTCGTTCGGGACGAGGGCCGAGTAGATGACGCCCGGCCGGCGATTGACGCCGCGCATCACCGCCTCGTGGTCGGCCATTTGCGGCACCCAGCGCGGCGAGACGAAGGCGGTCGCCTCGATGCGGGAGAGGCCGGCCTCGGCGAGCCTGTCGATCAGCGCCAGCTTGTCCGCGGTGGCGATCTCGGCCTTCTCGTTCTGAAGCCCGTCACGCGGGCCGACCTCGACGATGGTGACGCTGTCGGCCATTTCAGGCGCCGAGATAGGCCGAGCGGACGCGCTCGTCGCGCAGCAGCTCGGCGCCGGTGCCTTCGAGCGTGATCGTGCCGGTCTCGATGACATAGGCGCGGTCGGCGATGGCGAGCGCCTGATTGGCCATCTGCTCGACCAGCAGGATCGTCATGCCCTCCTCGCGCAGCCGGCGGATCACCGAGAACACCTCGCGCACGATCAGGGGAGCCAGACCGAGCGAGGGCTCGTCGAGCAGGAGCAGCTTTGGCCGCGCCATCAGGGCGCGGGCGATCGCCAGCATCTGCTGCTCGCCGCCGGACAGCGTGCCGGCAAGCTGGTCCTGCCGCTCGGCGAGGCGCGGGAAGATGCCGAAATAGCGTTCGATATCGCTGGCGATGCCCTCCTCGTCGCGGCGGGCATAGGCGCCGAGCACGAGATTGTCGCGCACGCTCTGGTCGCCGAAGACCAGGCGCCCCTCCGGCGAGTGACCGATGCCGAGGCGCACGCAGTCATGACCCCTGATGCCGGTGATGTCGCGGCCCTCGAAGCGGATCGTGCCGTTGGCGACCTTCACCAGCCCGCCGATCGCCCGCATCAGCGTCGACTTGCCGGCCCCATTGCCGCCGATCAGCGTGACGACCTCGCCTTGTCCGACGGTGAGCGAGATGCCCTTCAGCGCCTCGACCGCGCCATAGCGGACCTTCAGACCTTCGATCGCGAGCATGGTCATGCGGCGACATCCTCATCGGCGCCGAGATAGGCGGCGATGACCTTCGGGTTCTGCCGGATCGCTTCCGGCCGTCCCTCGGCGATCAGCGCGCCATAGTCGAGCACCAGCACATGCTGCGAGATGCCCATGACGAGGTCCATGTGATGCTCTATCAGCAGCACGGTGACGCCGGCCTGCTGGATGCGCTTGATGACCTCGCCGAGCTCATGCGTCTCTTGCGGGTTGAGGCCAGCGGCGGGCTCGTCGAGCAGCAGGAGCTTCGGCTTCGAGGCCAGCGCGCGGGCGATTTCGAGCCGCCGCTGCAGGCCATAGGGCAGGCTTTTTGCTGGCTCATGAGCGCGCGTGCCAAGGCCGAGATCGGTGAGCAGCGCCAATGCGTCGGCGCGGGCGGTGGCCTCCGCCTGGCGGCTCGACGGCAGGCCGAGCAGCGAGGCGACGAAGCCGGTCTCGATGTGCCGGTGCGCACCGAGCAGGACATTGTCGAGGGCCGAAAGCTCCCCGAACAGCTTGAGGTTCTGGAAGGTGCGGGCGATGCCGAGCGAGGCGACGCGATGCGCCGGCCAGCCGGCGATCTCCTGCCCCTCGAAGCGGATCGAGCCGCTGCCCGGCGCGACATGGCCGGAGAGCAGGTTGAGCAGCGTCGTCTTGCCGGCGCCGTTCGGACCGATCAGCGCATGGACCTTGCCGGCAGTGATGGCGAAGGAGATGTTGCGCACCGGAACGATGCCGCCATAGGCCTTGTAGAGGTCCTTGACGACGAGGATCTCGCCGCTCGCCGCCGCTGCTGAGGTTGCCGCCAGAGCGCTGTGGCCAGTGATGCCGGGTATAGCCGCCTTGCGCGGCCGCCACCTTGCAGCGAGGCCGGAGACCGCCCCGGCGATGCCGTTCGGCATCAGATAGAGCGAGAACAGCAGGAGCGCGCCATAGGTGAAGTGCTGGAGCGCCGGCCAGCGCGCCAGCCAGGCGTCAAGCAGGGTCAGGATCACCGCACCGAAGAGCGGCCCGTAGAGTGAGCCCGAGCCGCCGAAGATCACCACGACCAGCAGGAAGATCGACAGGTTGAAGGTGATGAAGTCCGAGTTGAAATACTGGTTCTGCTGCGCGACGACGGCGCCGGCGAGGGCGCAGGTCACCGCCGAGATCACGAAGGCCAGTGTCTTGGCGCGCACCACGGAGATGCCGACCGACTGCGCCGCCGGCTCGGCCATCTGCACGCCAAGGAAGGCGCGGCCATAGCGGCCGGCGAGGAGCGAGCGCAGCATCAGATGGGTGGCGATGCAGAGCGCGCCGACGAACCAGACCCAGTGCAGGTTGGTGAAGCTGGTGCCGGCGAGCGAGGGTGCATTGATGCCGTAGAAACCGGCCTGGCCCTTGAAGATGTCGGTCCACTCCGTGACGATCTTCTCGACGACGATGCCGAAGCCGATCGTCACCATGGCAAGGCTCGGGCCGGAGACGCGCACCGAAGGCATGGCGATGACGAGGCCGAAGACAGCGCCGAAACCGCAGGCCAGCAGCAGCGAGAGCCAGGGAGAGAGCCCCCATTCGATATTGGCGATCGCCGCCGTATAGGCGCCGACGGCGAAGAGCCCGGCATGCCCCAGCGATTTCTGGCCGGCATAGCCGACGAGGACGTTGAGGCCCGCGGCGGCGAGATAGTTCACCCCGATCGTGAACAGGATCTGCAGGTAGAAATCGTTGAAGCCGAACAGGGGCACGAGCGCGAGGGCCATCGCCAGCGCCGCCACCCCGAGGGCATGGGCGAGCGCCGGCATCAGATCTTCTCCACGCTGCGCGCGCCCATCAGCCCGCCCGGGCGGACGACGAGGACGATGATGATCAGCAGGAAGATGGTGATCTCCCGCATCTCGGCGCGCCAGAGCCCGACCAGCGCCTCGACGATCCCCAGCAGGAAGCCGCCGAGCATGCAGCCGCGCGGGCTGGTCAGGCCGCCGACGATCGCGGCCGAGAAGGCCTTCAGCGCGATGCCGAGCCCGATGAAGACGGAAGCCGTGGTGATCGGCGCGATCAGGATGCCGGCGAGCCCGGCGAGCGCCGAGGAGATGACGAAGGCGAGAATGACGATCGTCTCGACATTGATGCCGACGATCGCCGCCGCCTGTGGGTTGAAGGCGACGGCCCGCAGCGCCTTGCCGAAGCGCGTCTTGCGCAGGACGATGTCGAGCCCGACCATGACGGCGACCGCGACGACGGCGATCAGCACCTCCTGCGGGCGGATACCGGCACCGGCGATGCGCCAGACCTCGCTGCCGAGCGGCGAGGGCACCGCGATCGAGGCCGGGCCCCAGATCGCCAGCGCGGTATTCTGCATGATGATGCCGAAGCCGATCGTGCTCAGCACCCAGTTGAGGCCGCCGGCCCCGACGAAGGGCTTGATCGCGCAGTAGTAGAGCGCGATGCCGATCGCGCCGACGACGACGACACTGGCGATCGTCGCCAGCACATAGGCCGTCATCGTCATCTCGGCCTGGGTCAGATTGCCGAAATGCGGCTTGCCCGCCGCCAGCAGCAGGAGTGAAACGCCGACCAGGCTGCCCGGGACGAGGAAGGCGCCCTGGCCGAAATTGAAGGTCTTGGTCGTGGCGTAGGTGATGTTGAAGCCGAGCGCGATCAGCCCGTAGATCGCGCCCAGGGCCAGACCGCTGGCCAGAGCCTGAAGGAATGCCGTCATCGTCTCTCCGCCATGACCAGCCAAAGCCGCTCCGGCCTCGTCGTGCTCGCCCTTGTGGCGAGCATCCACGTCTTGAACACCGCATTCGATCGATCAAGCGAAGACGTGGATGGTCGGCACAAGGCCGACCATGACGGGCGGAAGCCCGATGGAGACGTCAGCGCTTCAGATCGGCCGCCGTCAGGCCTTTGACCACCGCGTCGTCGAGCTTGACCACGCGGCCGTCCTTCCACTGTGCCAGGTGGAAGTCGGCGACGCCGAGCGCCTCGTGCTGCTCCTTGCTGAAGGGCTTCTCGTACTTCTTGATGATGCCCTGCACCGCACCAAGATTCTCGAGCGCAGCCTGCAGCTTCGGGCCGTCCGTGCCGTCGGCCTGCTTGATCGCGGCGGCGATCAGCATCACCGCGTCATAGCCCTGCGCGGCCGAGACGAAGGCCGGCATGTTCGGATGCTTGGCGACGAGGCGCTTGTGCAGCGCCGCGGCCCGGTCGCTGGCGTCCTCGGTGGTCGATGCCGCGAAGACGGTCTTCTCGGCGAGCTTGGGGCCGGCGATGTTGACCAGCGGCGTGTTGATCGAGCCCCAGGTCGAAAGCAGGCCGGGGTAATAGTCCATCTTCTCCATGCTCTTCAGCACCTGCGCCGTCGCGTCGGCCAGCGAGCCGGTGATGATCATGTCGGCGCCGGCCGCCTTCAGCTTGGCGAGCTGCGAGGTCATGTCGGTGTCCTTCGGCCCGAACTTCTCGATGCCGACCGGCTTGATCCCGTGCAGGGTCAGGATCTCCTGCAGGTCCTTGGTCGCCGCCTGGCCGTAGCCGGTGGTGTCGGCGATGATCGCGATGTTCTTGCTCTTCGAGGCCTTGACCGCATAGGCGGCGAGCAAAGCGAGCTGCTCGCGATCGACCATCGACACCCGGAAGATGTAGTTCTGCGGCTCCTTGGCGTAGCGGGCGGTGATGTCGGTCGCGGTTGCGACATGCGAGATCACTGGCACCTTCTTCTGCTGCGGGATGTGCAGCCAGGCGAGGGCATTGCCCGAGTTGGTCGGGCCTACCACGGCTGCGACCTTCTCGTTGTCGATCAGCTCGTTCATGTTCTGGATCGACTTCGGCGGCGCGCCGGCATCGTCACGGACGACGCCGACGACCTTGCGGCCGAGGACGCCGCCCTGGGCGTTGAGATCGTCGATCGCCGCCTGGAAGCCGTAGAGGCCGGAGAGGCCGAGCTCAGCCGCGCCCGAGGCCGACTGGTCGGCATTGTAGCCGATCTTGATCTCGTTCTGCGCGAAGGCCGGCAACGATAGCACCATGCCGGTCGAGACCAGCAGGGCACTGAGCGTGCGGCGGGTGATGCGATTATCCATGAACGTTCCTCCGGTTGTCGTCCGCTTGCTGCGGTTCTGTGGTGAGTCCTGGAAAAGATGAAGTGCGGATCAGCCCTTGCGCCGTTCCGCCAGCAGCTCGCGTGCCCGGTCGACGCGGACGTCGTGCGTGCGGGCGAGCTCGGCGGCGATCGCCTCGACCTCGGCACCCTCGGCCCCGGCGACGATGGCGATATTGCGGGCGTGCAGGGCCATATGGCCGCGCTGGATGCCTTCGGTCGCCAGCGCCCTGAGCGCCGCCATGTTCTGGGCGAGGCCGACCGCGACGGTGACCTCGGCCAGTTCCTGTGCGCTGGTGACGCCGAGCAGCCTGAGCGACCATTGTGCCAGCGGATGGGTCTTGGTCGCACCGCCGACCAGGCCGAGCGCCATCGGCAGCTCGATCGAGCCGACGAGATTGCCGTCGCGATCCTCCTCCCAGGTCGTCAGCGAGGTGTAGCGGCCGCTGCGGGCGGCATAGGCATGGGCCCCGGCCTCGATGGCGCGCCAGTCATTGCCGGTCGCGACCACCACGGGGTCGATGCCGTTCATGATGCCCTTGTTGTGGGTGGTGGCGCGGTAGGGATCGATCGCAGCGAAGGTATAGGCGTCGAGCATGCCGTCGATCATGCGCCGGCCGGAGAAT
Source organism: Allobosea sp. P4_H5 (assembly GCF_056400825.1). Lineage (NCBI taxonomy): Bacteria > Pseudomonadati > Pseudomonadota > Alphaproteobacteria > Hyphomicrobiales > Alloboseaceae > Allobosea > Allobosea sp. P4_H5. The sequence continues at coordinate 21,672 of NZ_JBFUKM010000015.1, forward strand.
TCCTTGGTCGCCAGCGCCGCCTCAGGGATGGTGATGCTGGCGCGCGCCAGCCTGAGATCGGCAAGGTTCGACAGGATGCGCAGGCGCACCGTGCCGCCAGTGATGCGCTCGACGATCGGCGCCACCGTCTCGGCCATGGTGTTGACGGTGTTGGCACCCATCGCGTCGCGCACGTCGACGAGCAGGTGCATCACCACGATCGGTCCGCGCGGCGTCTGCGGGAAGACATGGACCTCAATGCCCTGGCAGCCACCGCCGAGCGAGATCAGCACCTTGTCCCTGGCATTGGCGGCGGCGACGATCTCGGCCTGCGCCGCCAGCAGCTTGTGACGCGCGCCCTCGGGATCACCGACGCCGAGAAGCTGGACCTGCGCCCGCATGATCGGCCGGTCGCTGGAGGTGCGGAAGCCGCCGGAGCCGCGGGCGATCCGCGCCATATAGGAGGCCGCGGCGACGACGGAGGGCTCCTCCACCGCCATCGGGATCAGGTAATCCTTGCCGTTGACGGTGAAGTTGGTGGCGATGCCGAGCGGCAGTTCGAAGGTGCCGACGACGTTCTCGATCATACCGTTAGCGAGGGTGAGCGGCAGTGCGCCGGGCTGAGCCAGCAAGGCGCGGTCGGCATCGGAGAGCCTGGCCGCCGCGACAGCCTGGTCCAGCCGCTCGGCGCAGCTCAGATTGCGGTAGTTCTCGATGCGCGAGTTCACCTCGCGTCCGGCGGCGCTGTGCGCCTCGGCCGTCGTCATGTCGTTTCCTCCCCAGCCGGGGTTTTTGCTGCGCCGCGCGATCGGCATCGGCGCTTCTTCGGTTGACAAGCTCGGACAATCGCCGGAGAGCGGCAAGGCACAATTTCCGCAATGTCCCATTCTCTGTACCAGTGAATTGACTGGTACAGATGCGAGGCTTGATGGACGAGCAGGCCGACAGCAACCGCACCGGCGCGATCGTCACCCGGATCAGCCGGATGATCGACGAGGGGCTGCTCCAGCCGGGCCGGCGCATGGCCTCGCTGCGGCTGGCCGCCGGCGAATACGGCGTCTCCAAGAACACGATGGTCGAAATCTATGACCGGCTCGTCGCCGGCGGCCGTCTCGAAGCCCGTCGCGGCGCCGGCTTCTATGTCCGCGCGCCCGGACAGCGGCCGAGCGAGGCGCCGCTGCCGCATATGAGCGAGGCGATCGACATCGTCTCGCTGCTGCGCGAACAGCTCTGCCAGGTCCATCCGGTCCGCGTCGGCGACGGCCGCCCGCCGCGCTCCTGGATGGAGGATTCAGAGCTCGGGCGGCATCTGCGCGTCCGCGGCGGCAAGGGCGACCTGCCGATCGAGCACGGCTATGGCGACCCCGTCGGCTATGCGCCCTTGCGCACACAGGTCGGGCTGATGCTCGCCGAGCGCTCGATCCAGGTCTCGCCGGCGCAGATCCTGATGACCTTCGGCGCCAACCATGCGCTCGATCTGATCATTCGCCAGTTGCTGCAGCCCGGCGACACGGTGCTGGTCGACAGCCCCGGCTATTATCCGCTCTTCGGCAAACTGAAGCTCGCCCGCATCGAGATGGCCGGCGTCCGGCGGTTGCCGGATGGGCCTGACCTCGACGATCTCGCCGCGCAGATCGCCCGGCATCGGCCGAAGGTGTTCTTCACCCAGTCGCTGGCGCACAACCCGACGGGCGGCTCGATCGCCCTGCCGATCGCCCATCGCCTGCTGCAGCTCGCCGCCCAGCACGATCTCACCATCGTCGAGGACGATCCCTTCGCCGACGTGATGCCGGCAAGCGCGCCGCGGCTCGCCGCGCTCGACCAGCTCGAGCGGGTGATCTATCTCGGCACCTTCTCGAAGACGCTCTCGGCCAGCCTGCGTATCGGCTATGTCGCCGCGAGCCCGGCGCTCGCCCGCTCGCTCTGCGACATGAAGATGCTGACCGTGGTCAACTCTTCCGGCTATCTAGAGCGGCTGGTCAGCGACCTGATCGCCAGCGGCCAGTACCGCCACCATCTCAAGCGCCTGAAGGAGCGGATCGGCAAGGCGACCCGCACTGCCTTCGTCGGGCTGGAGCGCCTCGGCCTACCGGTCTTCGCTCGCCAGGGCGGCGGCTATTATCTCTGGGTCGGCTTGCCGCCGGGCCTCGACGACCTGGCGCTCGCCCGCCGGGCTTCCGAGCAGGGCATCTTCATCGCACCGGGCACGGTCTTCATGCCCGAGCGACACCAGCCCGACGCCGACGAAAGAGCGGCCGGCATGCGGATCAACGTCGCCTATGCCGACGATCCCGCCTTCATGGCCTTCCTCCAGGCCGAATTGGCAGGCGCTTCCTAGTATCGGCGGTGCCGAACTCAGTCGATGTCGGCCGGCGTCAGGCGGCGGACATGGCGGCGCAGTACGGTCTCGAACGTCGCCAGCGCCGGCGAGATCGAGCGGCCGCTCGGCCGGATCAGGACGATGTCGCGCGCGATCGCCGGATTCGCCAGAGGCCGGGCGAGAACCCTGCGATGCGGCGCGGCGGCACGCGCATAGGTCGGGAGCACGGCGACGCCGAGCCGTGCTTCGACCAAAGCGAGTGCGGTGGTGATCTGCGAGACTTCATAGGCCGGGACGAGCGGGATGCCGACGGTCTCATAGGCGACCTCGACCAGGAGCCGGATGCCGCTGTCGCGCGTCAGCGTGATCAGCGGCTCGTTCTGCAGCTCGCGCCAGTCGACACTCGTATCGGCGAAGCGGCTGCCGGAGCTGCAGAACAGCATCAGATTGTCGCGGGCCATCGGGATGCGCTCGATGCCGTCCTCGACGGCGGCGAAGGTCCCGAGGCCGCAATCAACCCGGTTCAGCCTGACAGCCTCGACGATCGTGTCGGTGCGCGCGTCGAGCACCGCAACCTGCACACCGGGAAAGCGCTCGCGCATCTCCGCGATCGCCTCGGGCAGGATCGCCGCGGCGAGCAGCGGCGGAGCGGCGACGGTGATCTTGCCGCGCCGGCGTTCRGCGAGATCGTTGGCGTTCTGGATGGCGAGGTCGAGATCGTGGAGGATCTTGGCGGAGGCGCCCTGGAACTCCCGGCCCCCCTCGGTCAATTCGACCCGGCGCGTGGTGCGGTCGAACAGGCGGATGCCGAGCGCCTGCTCCAGCTCGCGCACCAATTGCGACAGCGCCGGCTGCGCCATGTGCAGACGCTCGGCCGCTTTGGTGAAGGTGCCGAGCTCGGCGACGGCAAGGAAGGCCTGGATCTGTCGGAGCGTGACTGCCATGGCGATATTTATAAGCAGATCATCTGAATTCAGACAAATAAGCTGAATTCCATATGGTGATGGCCAAGGCCATCATGCCTCGACATTGCGCCGTTGGCCGCTCCGTTCGAGGCTTTTCATGACCGCCTATCCAGATTTGCAGCTCTATATCGGCGGCGCCTGGCGCAAGACTCCCGACAGCCTGCCGGTGCTAAACCCGGCCGATGAGAGCGTGATCGGCGCGCTTCCTGTTGCCGCTCGTGCCGATCTCGACGATGCGCTGTCCGCGGCCAGGGAAGGCTTCAGGGTCTGGAGCCGGATGTCGCCGCGCGTCCGTGGCGAGATCATGCTGAAGGCGGCGGCGCTGATGAGAGCCCGCATCGACGAGATCGCCCATGCGATCACGCTCGAGCACGGCAAGCCCTTCGCCCAGGCGCAGCTCGAGGTGATCCGCGGCTGCGAATTCTTCGAATGGGATGCGGCCGAGGGCCAGCGCACCTATGGAAGGGTGATCCCGAGCGAGCCCGGCATCAAATATGTCGTGATGCACCAGCCGATCGGCATGGTCGCGGCCTTCTCGCCCTGGAATTTTCCGATGAGCCAGCCGGCGCGCAAGATCGCCGGCGCACTCGCCGCAGGCTGCTCGATCATCCTGAAAGCGGCCGAAGAGACACCAGCGGGTGCGCTCCACATCGCCCGCGCCTTGCACGACGCCGGCCTGCCGCCCGGCGTGTTCAACCTCGTCTTCGGCGTGCCGGCCGACATCTCCTCCTATCTGATCCCGCAGGAGCAGACCCGGCTGATCGCCTTCACCGGCTCGACCGCCGTCGGCAAGCATCTGACCCGGATCGCCGCCGATCATATGAAGCCGGTGCTGATGGAGCTCGGCGGCCATGCCCCGGTGATCGTCTGCGACGACGTCGACCCGGTCACGGCGGCGACGGCCTCGGCGATCCGCAAATCGCGCAATGCCGGCCAGGTCTGCACCTCGCCGACGCGGTTCTTCGTGCAGGAGCCGATCTACGAGGCCTTCGCCCGGACCTTCGCCGAGAAGGCGCGTTCGGTCGTGGTCGGCAACGGTCTCGATGCCGGAACGCAGATGGGCCCGGTCGCCAATCATCGCCGCATCGAGGCGATGGAGGTGCTGGTCGCTGACGCCAGGGCCAAGGGTGCGCGCGTTCTCGCCGGCGGCGAGCGCATCGGCAATCGCGGCTATTTCTTCCCGGTGACCGTGCTCGCCGATGTGCCCGATGATGCGAGGATCATGCGCGAGGAGCCGTTCGGGCCGCTCGCGGTGATCAATCCGGTCTCGACGCTGGACGATGCGATCGCCAAGGCGAACGGCCTGCCTTTCGGCCTTGCCGCCTATGCCTTCACCCATTCCGCCAGCCGGGCCGATCGCCTCGCCGACGAGATCGAGGCCGGCAACGTCTCGATCAACACGCTGGAGGCTTCGGTCGCCGAGGTGCCGTTCGGCGGCGTCAAGGACAGCGGCTATGGCCGCGAGGGCGGTGCCGAGGGGCTCTCGCACTACACGATCATCAAGACCGTTTCGCACCGCATGGCGATCTGACCGGTGGGCGACAAGGAGGCAGCCGCATGAAATACGCCAGGAAGGACGCGAAGGCTTATACCCGCGCCAATATGAAGGGCATCTGGGCGGCCGCGCTCACGCCCTTCACCCATTCGCTCGCCATAGACGAGGATGGTTTCCGCGAGAATATCCGGCACTGGACTGACGATCTCGGCATCGACGGCCTGTTCATCGCCGGCAAGCAGGGCGAGTTCTTCTCGATGTCGGTCGAGGAGCGCAAGCGCAGCTTCGAGCTCGCGGTCGAGGCCACGGCCGGTCGCGGCCAGACGATCATGTCCTGCTCCGACCAGAACATGGATGTCGTCATCGATCTGGCGAAGCACGCCCAGAAGGTCGGCGCCGACTACATCGTCGTGCATGCGCCGCTGCTGCACTTCTTCAAGGCGCAGGACGAGACGCTCTATCAGTACTATCGGACCATCGCCGAACAGGTCGACATCGGCATCGCGCTCTGGAGCCATCCGGACTCCGGCTATCTGATGAGCCCGCAGCTCTGCAATCGCCTCGCCGACATCGAGAACGTCGTCGCGATCAAGTACAGCGTGCCGCGCGCCATGTATGCCGAGCTGACCCGGCTCGCCGGCGACCGCATCCTGGTCAGCACCGCTTCCGAAGAGGAATGGCTCGACAACATCGTCGAGCTCGGCTGGCAGGTCTATCTCTGCTCCTCGCCGCCCTATCTGATCCAGACGGCGGCCGATCGGCGCATGCGCGACTACACCGATCTCGCCTTTGCCGGCGAGGTCGAGAAGGCCCATGCCATCAGCGACAGCCTGAACCCGGTGCGCGAGGCGCTGCGCACGACGCGGCCGGCCGAGAAGCCGCATGCGTATCAGAAATACTGGCAGGACCTGCTCGGCCAGGTCGGCGGGCGCGTGCGTGCGCCAATGCTGGAGCTGACCGAAGCCGAGAAGGCCGCGACGCGTGCCGCCTTCGAGACTTGCGGCCTGACGCTTGCCGGAGCACCGCTGGCCAAGGCTGGCTGAGACTTAGGGCTTTGAACGACGGGAGAGACGGATATGGCGACCGAAGGACGGCTGAAGGCTTTCAACTTCAAGACGTGGATCGCGGAGAACGAGCACCTGCTGAAGCCGCCGGTCGGCAACAAGAAGGTGTTCGACGACGGCCAGATGACTGTGATGGTGGTCGGCGGGCCGAACCAGCGCGCCGACTACCATGACGACCCGGTGGAAGAGTTCTTCTACCAGCTCAAGGGCGACATGATGCTGAAGCTGGTCGACGACGGTAAGCATTACGACGTCACGATCCGCGAGGGCGACGTCTTTCTGCTGCCGCCGCATGTGCGCCATTCGCCGCAGCGCCCGCAGGAGGGCTCGATCGGGCTCGTGGTCGAGCCGGCGCGCCATGCCGATCAGGTCGACGGCTTCGAGTGGTACTGCTTTGAATGCAACGGCCTGGTGCATCGCATCGAGCTCAAGGTCGGGGATCTCGTGAAGGACCTGCCGCCGCTCTACGAAGCCTTTTTCGCCGACGAGAAGGCCCGCACCTGCAAGCAGTGCGGCGCCGTCCATCCCGGCAGGAAGCCGCCGGCCGGTTGGGTCGCGCTCTGAGCGACGACAAAGGCGCCGGTTCGCCGGCGCCTTCGCGGCTCTTGCGCGCCGATTGGAAATTGCTTTAAGCTTAAAATAATTTCTGACAATCCGACGCAAATGATCGGAGGAGGGGAACCATGCAGCACCGTAAATCAGTATGCCTGGGAATGATGCTGGCAGCCGCCGTCGCCATGCCGGCGCTGGCCCAGCAAGCGCCGGTCAAGATCGGCATGGTCACGACGCTGTCGGGGCCGGGCGGCTATCTCGGCCAGGACATCCGCGACGCGTTCAAGCTCGCCATCGATATGAATGGTGGCAAGCTCGGCGGCGCGCCGGTCGAGCTCGTGGTCGAGGACGACGCGCTGAAGCCCGGCCAGGGCAAGCAGATCGCCGAGAAGATGCTGAAGACCGATGGCATCAAGATCATGACCGGCATCGTCTTCTCGAACGTCGCCGGTGCGACCGTGCCCGATATCGTCGATGCCGGGGCGCTTTATGTCAGCCCCAATGCGGCGCCGTCGAACTTCGCCGGCAAGGAGTGCAACGAGAACTATTTCGTCGTCTCCTGGCAGAACGACAGCCTGCACGAGAGCGCCGGCCAGCACGCCACCAATCTCGGCTACAAGAAGGCCTTCATCCTCGCGCCGAACTACCAGGCCGGCAAGGATGCGCTCGCCGGCTTCAAGCGCCTGTTCAAGGGCGAGGTCGTCGGCGAGGTCTATACGCGCCTCGACCAGACCGACTTCGCGCCGGAGATGGCGCAGATCCGCTCGGCCAACCCCGACGTGGTCTTCCAGTTCCACCCGGGCGGGCTCGGCATCGCTTTCCTGCGCCAGTACCAGCAGGCCGGCCTCCTCGGCAAAACTCCGATGGTGCTGGCCGAGCCCTCGCTCGACGCGACCACGCTGAAAGCCGTCGGCGAGGCCGCGCTCGGCCTCAGCGTCACCGCGCACTGGAACACCGACTTCGACAACGCCTCGAACAAGGCCTTCGTCGAGGCCTTCACAAAGGCCTACAACCGCGTGCCGACCTATTACGCCAGCCAGGGCTACGATACCGCGCTCGCCATCGCCTCGGCGTTGAAGGCGACCGGCGGCAAAACCGACGTGCCTGCGCTGCGCAAGGCGCTCGCCAAGGCCGATTTCCAGTCGGTACGCGGCGCCTTCAAGTTCGGCCCCAACCAGCACCCGGTCCAGGACTGGTACGCGCTCAAGGTCGAGAAGGGCGCGGACGGCACGCCGGTGCTGAAGACCTCGGGCAAGGTTCTGAGCAATCACAGCGACGCCTATGCCAAGGACTGCAAGCTCTGAACCGCCGATAAGCTCCCGCATCGACGGGATGGGCCGCTGCCTGCCCATCCCGTCGCCAGCCGGACGTGACCCGCAATGACGCTCGTTCTCGAACAATTGCTCAACGGCCTGCAGTTCGGCGTGATGCTGTTCCTGCTCGCCGCCGGGCTGACGCTGATCTTCGGCATCATGGGTGTGATCAACCTCGCCCATGGCTCACTCTACATGGTCGGCGCCTATGCCGCCGCCTTCGCCGCCGCGCAGACCGGCTCGGTCATCATCGCCATCCTGGCCGGCCTTGCGGCCGCTGCCTTGGTCGGCATGGCGATGGAGCTCTTCGTGCTGCGCCGGCTCTATGCGCGTGACCATCTCGACCAGGTGCTGGCGACTTTCGCGCTGATCCTGATCTTCAACCAGAGCGTTACACTCCTGTTCGGGCGCCAGCCACTCTTCGTCTCGGTGCCACCGGCGCTCAACGGCTCGGTCGAGCTGCTGCCCGGCCTTACCTATCCGATCTATCGGCTGATCATCATCGCCGTGGGCCTTCTCGTCGCGCTCGGGCTCTATCTACTGATCAACCGCACCCGCATCGGCATGCTGGTCCGGGCCGGCGCGACGCATCGCGAGATGGTCCGGGCGCTCGGCGTCGATATCCGCCTGCTCTATACCGCCGTCTTCGGGCTCGGCGCCTTGCTCGCCGGCCTCGCCGGGCTGATGGCCGGGCCGATCCTCGCCGTGCAGGTCGGCATGGGCGAGCAGATCCTGATCATGACCTTCGTCGTGGTGGTGATCGGCGGCGTCGGCTCGATCCGCGGCGCCTTCTTCGGTGCGCTGATCGTCGGGCTCGTCGATACCTCCCTGCGCGCCTTCCTGCCCGGCCTGCTGCGGCAGGTCATGACCGGCTCGGAAGCCGATGCGCTCGGCGCCGGCCTGGCCTCGATGGGCATCTACATGCTGATGGCCGTGGTGCTGCTGGTGCGGCCCAAGGGACTCTTCCCCGCCAATGTCTGAGGACGCCATCACCCACACCGGCTCCCCCGCGCCGAGCACCGGCCGTGCACTGATGCTGCTCGCATTGGCCCTCGGGCTCGTCGCGCTGCCCTTCCTCGTCCAGGCGCTCGGCCAACCGGCCCTGGTGCCGCTGGCGACCCGCGTGCTGATCTATGCGATCGCCGCCGCCAGCCTGAACCTCGCGCTCGGTTTCGGAGGGATGGTTTCCTTCGGGCACGCCGCCTTCTTCGGCGTCGGCGGCTATGTCGTCGGCATCCTCTACCGCAATTATGTCGACGACAGCCTCTTTCTCGGCATGATCCCGGGCACGAGCCAGCTGCTGATCACGCTGCCGGCCGCGATCCTCGTGGGAGGTCTGCTCGCCTTGCTGATTGGCGCGCTGTGCCTGCGCACCAGCGGCGTGCAGTTCATCATGATCACGCTCGCCTTCGCGCAGATGCTGTTCTTCTTGTTCGTCTCGCTCAAGGCTTATGGCGGCGATGACGGCATGACGATCCGCCGCCGCAACGAGCTCTTCGGCCTCAACACCCGCGACGACATCACCTTCTATTTCATCTGTCTTGCCGTCGCGGCGCTGGTGCTCCTCGCGCTCTGGCGCATCGTCGGCTCGCGCTTCGGCATGGTGCTCGCCGGCATCCGCCAGAACGAGCGGCGCATGGCGGCGATCGGCATCGCGCCCTATCGCTACAAGCTCGCCGCCTTCGTCATCTCCGGCATGGGCACCGGCCTCGCCGGCGCGCTGATGGCGAACTATCTGCGCTTCGTAAGCCCGGACATGCTGCACTGGACCAAATCGGGCGAGCTGATGATCATGGTCATCCTCGGCGGCGTCGGCACTCTACTCGGCCCGCTCTTCGGCGCCGCCGCCCTCGTCATCCTGGAGACGGTGCTGACCTCCTGGACCGAGCACTGGCAGCTCGTCCTCGGGCCGATCCTGCTGCTCGTCGTCCTCTTCACGCAAGGCGGGCTCAACGGGCTGTTCAGCCGGCTCGGCATTGGCAGGAGCGAGCGATGACCCAGCTGCTCCTCAGCGTCCGCGGGCTGCGCAAGCGCTTCGGTGGCCTGATCGCCACGGATAGCGTCGATCTCGATGTCGTCGAGGGCGAGATCCATGCGCTGATCGGCCCCAACGGCGCCGGCAAGACCACGCTATTGACCCAGCTGTTCGGCGAGCTCAGCCACGACGAAGGCGAGATCAGGCTGGAGGGCGAGCCGATCGATGCGCTCGCGACGCCGCAGCGCGTCAGCCGCGGCCTTGCCCGCACCTTCCAGATCAACCAGCTGCTGCCCGATTTCAGCATGCTCGACAATGTCGCGCTGGCGGTGCAGGCGCGGCAGGGGCACAGCTTCCGCTTCTTCGCAAACGCCCGCCGCGACCGGAGTCTGCGCCAGCGTGCCCGCGAGCATCTGACGGCCGCCGGCCTCGCCCACCGGGCCGAGGTCAGGGTCGCCGATCTCTCCCATGGCGAGCAGAAGCAGCTCGAATTCGCCATCGCGCTCGCCTGCGAGCCGCGCCTGCTGCTGCTCGACGAGCCGATGGCGGGCCTCGGGCATGCCGAGAGCGAGCAGATGGTCACGATGCTGTCGGGCCTGAAGGGCCGCGTCACCATGCTGCTGGTCGAGCACGACATGGATGCCGTCTTCGCGCTCGCCGACCGGATCTCGGTGCTGGTCTATGGCCGGATCATCGCGACCGGCACGGCCCAGGAAATCCGCGACAACGCGGACGTGCGCACCGCCTATCTCGGCGAGGGGGACGCCTGATGCTGAGCGTGCGCAACCTGCAATCGGCCTATGGCGCCAGCCAGGTGCTGTTCGATGTCGGCCTCGACATCGGCGAAGGCGAGGTCGTGACCCTGCTCGGCCGCAACGGCATGGGCAAGACCACGACGGTGCGCTCGCTGATGGGGCTGCTGTCGCCCAAGGGCGGCGAGATCAGCTTCGACGGCCGTCCGCTCAAGGGCAATACGCCGGAAGCGATCGCCCGCTGCGGCATCGGCCTCGTGCCGGAGGGCCGGCAGGTCTTCCCGACGCTCACCGTGCGCGAAAACCTGGTCGCCACCGCCGCCAACCGGCTCGGACGCTCTTCGCCCTGGAAGCTGGAACGGGTTTACGCCCTGTTCCCGCGCCTTCAGGAACGTGCCAGCCAGTCCGCCCGCACGCTCTCGGGCGGCGAGCAGCAGATGCTGGCGGTCGGCCGGGCGCTGATGACCAATCCCAAGCTCCTCATCCTCGACGAGGCGACGGAAGGGCTGGCGCCGGTGATCCGGGCCGAAATCTGGCGCTGTCTGGAGGCGCTGAAGGCGCAGGGCCAGTCGATCTTGCTGATCGACAAGAACATCGCGGTGCTGAAACGCCTCGCCGACCGCCACTACATCATCGAAAAGGGACGCACGGTCTGGTCGGGCTCCAGCAGCGACCTCGCGGCCAATGCGGAACTGGTGCATCGCTATGTCGGTGTCTGATAACGAGATCGTCGCGCGCAGCATCGCGGCTGATCCTGTAGAAGCCCTGCGCGACACGCTGAGCGAAATCCTCGCCGGCTTGGTCGCAGCCGGCTGCGGCCCGCATCACTTGACCGGAATGGATTGGGAGAGCGCCGACCCCGCCGCCTTCCACCTCTCGCGCCACACGGTCGAGCTGGCCTATCGCGAGGTCTTCGCCGGCTTCCGCCCGCCGATCCGTCTGCGACTCGGAACCGAGCTCGGCCTGACGATCCGCGCCCGCCACGCCATGCCGCAGCCGCTGCCCGACATCGAGGTCGACGGCTATCCGCTGCGCGAGCTCGGCCGGCAGTACAGCCCGCGCCTTCAGGCCGACATGACCGCGCTGTTCCGGCAATGGAGCAGGGACGGCGCCGTCTTCCGCGCCGGCCATGGCGGGCTCAACCTTGCCTATGGCCCCGGCCGCTTCGAGACGCTCGATCTCTATCGCCCGGCCGGTGTCCAGCGCGCGCCGATCTTCGTCTTCATCCATGGCGGCTACTGGCAGGCGTCGGACAAGGCCCAGCACGCGCAGTTCTCGCAAGGGCTGCTCGACGCCGGTTTCGCGGTCGCCCAGCCGAATTACGGGCTGGCGCCGGATACGCCGTTGGAAGCGAGCATCGCCCAGACTGTCGCGGCGCTGAATTTCCTCGTCCGCGAGGCCGAGGCGCTCGATCTCGATCCGGCACAACTGCACATCAGCGGCCACTCTGCCGGCGGCCATCTCGCCGCGATGGCATTGTGCGATCCCGGGGCTCCGCCCCTGGCCTCGGCGCTGCTGCTGTCTGGCCTCTATGATCTGAAACCGCTCGGCCATCTGCCGATCGGGCGCCTGCTCGGCCTCGATGATGTCGGGCGCGCCGCGCGGCTCAGCCCACTTGGCCGGCCGCGTCCTGCCGGTACTCGGCTTGCCTTTGCAGTCGGCGAGGGCGAGAGCGAGGCGTTCAAGCGACAATCCGCAAGACTGGCGACGGCCTGGCAGGCGCCGGAGCCGCTGATCTGCGCCGGGCATCACTTCAGCATGCTCGACGGGCTGAATGGCGGCGCGCTGCTCGACCTCGCCTTGCGGACGGCAGGGCGATGATGGACCGCCGGCGCAAGCCGCTCCGGATCGCGCTGGTCGGCTGGGGCGCGATCAACCGGCATGTCGTCCGGCTGCTGTCGCGATCGGCGGTCGCTGAGGCCGTCTCACTCGTCGCCATTGGCGTGCGCTCGCCCGAGCGCGCGCAGGATGTTCCGCACGGCACGAGCCTTGTAACCGACCCTGAGCAACTGGCCGGGCTCGATCTCGACATCGTGGCGGAAGCGGCGGGGCAACCGGCCGTTGCGCTCTGGGGTGAGAGCGCCCTGCGGCAAGCTGGGATGTTCGCGGTGACCTCGGCCGGTGCCCTCGCCGACGCGGCGCTGCTCGAGCGCCTCATCTCGGTCGCCGAAGCCGCCGGCAGCCAGCTCGTCGTCACATCAGGCGCACTCGCCGGCATCGATGCACTCGCGGCCGCCTCTGCGCTGCCGCTCGACGAGGTCGTCCACGCCATCGTCAAGCCGCCAGCGGCCTGGCGGGGCACGCCGGCCGAGGCGCTCGTCGCGCTCGACGCGTTGACCGCGCCGGCGAGTTTCTTCACCGGCTCGGCCCGCGAGGCAGCTCGGCGCTTTCCCCAGAATGCCAATGTCGCGGTGATCTCGGCGCTCGCCGGCATCGGGCTGGACCGGACCCGCGTCGAGCTGATCGCCGATCCCGGGATCACTGCGAACTGCCATCGCCTGAGCGCGCGCGGCGCCTTCGGCCGCCTCAGCGTGACCATCGAGAATAGGGCGCTCGCCGACAATCCGAAATCGTCGGAGATGGCCGCGCTCAGCCTCGTTCGGATGATCAGCAACAGCGTCAGCCCGCTCTGCCGCTGATCCTGCCGCAGCTCGACCGGGTCATCATGGCCTGCGATGATCTGGAGTCCCGGGTTGCRCCGCTCCGCGGTTCGCCCGAATGACGATGGATGACCCGATCACGATGACATCGACGATGACCTATCGCGCGGCGCTTGATGTGTTTCTGGCCTCGCCCGCTTCAGCCTCCTGGCGCGACCTTTCCGTCTTCCGCGACGGGACGGTGGCGCGCGCCTGCGCCGCCGTCGATGCCGAGCGCGCTACCGGCCAGGTCGTGGCGCCGGGACCGGAGCGCTTTCTGGCGGCACTCGCGCTGACGCCGCTCGATCAGGCGCGGGTCGTCATTCTCGGCCAGGACCCTTACCCGACGCCCGGCCATGCCAACGGGCTCGCCTTCTCCTATGTCGGGCCACCGCCTCTGCCGCGTTCGCTGGTCAATATCTACAAGGAGCGGGCCGAGGATCTTGGCCTTGCCGCGCCCGCGGGCGGTGATCTCTCGGCTTGGGCGAGTCAGGGCGTGCTGCTGCTGAACACCGCGCTGACGGTGCGCGAAGGCGCGACGCAGGCCGGCTCGCATCTCAAGCTCGGCTGGCGCGCGGTGACGGACGAAATCCTTGCGGCCGTATCGCAGCGGCGGCCGCATGCCGTGTTCATGCTCTGGGGATTACCGGCGCAGGCCAAGCGCGCCCTGATCGGCGAGAGCAGGCATCTCGTCATCGCCAGTGCCCATCCCTCGCCGCTCTCGGCACGGCGCGGCTTCTTCGGCTCGAAGCCGTTCAGCCAGGCGAATGACTGGCTGAAGGCGAAAGGGGAGGAGCCGATCGCGTGGTGAGGGTTATCCCACCGGCCGCTCGTCGGCGATGACCTTGCCGTCGTTCGGGAGCGCCCCGAGCGGCAGCACCTCGACGGAGCCCTTCAGCTTGGTCACCTGCTGCAGGGTCGAGGAGACCGCGTCGACGAAGCCCTTCGGCTCGGCATAGATCTCGGCCTTGAGCGTCATCGTGTCGAGCTCGTTGGCCCGGCCGATGACAAGGCGCAGCTTGGCGATTTCGCTATGCCGGCGAGCGATCTCGGCGACCTGCTCGGGTCGCACGAACATGCCCTTGACCTTCGCCGTCTGATCGGCGCGGCCGAGCCAGCCCTTGATCCGCTGGTTGGTGCGGCCGCTGGCGCTGGCTCCCGGCAGGACCGCGGTGAGGTCGCCGACGGCGAGGCGAACTTGCGGGTGCTGCGGGTCGAGATTGGTGACGACGATCTCGCCGACCTCGCCCTCCGTAACGGGGTCGCCGGTGCCGGGGCGGACGATCTCGACGATCAGGTTCTCGTTGAGCACCATCCCGTCGCGGGCGCTGGTCTCATAGGCGATCAGCCCGATATCGGCGGTAGCATAGAGCTGGTAGGCGTCGATGCCGTGCTCGCGGACCCAGGCCTGCAGCGAGGGCGGGAAGGCCGCGCCCGAGACGATCGCCCGCTTCAGGCAGGAGGTGTCGACGCCGCGGCTGTCGGCCGCCTCGATCAGCAGCTTCAGGAAGTCCGGCGTGCCGAGATAGGCACTCGGATTATAGGCGCCGATCACTTCCATCTGCTGCTCGATATTGCCCGGGCCGGCCGGGATGACGGCGCAGCCGATGGCGCGTGCGGCCGAATCCATGACGAAGCCGCCCGGCGTCAGATGATAGCCAAAGGTGTTGAGCACGACGTCTCCCTTGCGGAAGCCGGCGGCGTAAAGGCCGCGTGCCGTCCCCCAGGGGTCGATGCCGGCGCCCTCAGGCTCGAAGATCGGACCGGRCGAGGTGAAGAGCCGGCCGAAGGAGCCGAGCGGCGCGCCGACGAAGCCGCCGAAGGGCGGGCTGTCCTTGTGCAGCGCCGGCAGGTCGGCCTTGCGCAGAACCGGCAGTTTGGCGAGCGCGGCGCGGTCGGTGACGCCGGTCGGATCGACGCCCTTCAGATGCGCGGCATAGCCCGGCGTCGCCAGCGCGGCGGCGAGCACGGCCGGCAGCCGGGCAAAGAGGTCGGCCTCGCGCCGCTCGGGCGGCCGGGTCTCGAGATCGTCGTAGTGCTCGCTCATCGCTCTTGCCCTTGAGGTCGCCTATCGGATGACGCGCAGGATGCGCAGGAAGTCGAGCAGTCCCATCAGCGATGCCGCGACATAAGTCATCGCTGCGGCCCGCAGCACGCCACGCGCCGCCGGCATGTCGTCGGGGTGGAGGTACTTGTCGTAGTCGAGGATCGGCAGCGCCTTGCCGAAACTGGCGTCGAATTCGACCGGCAGCGTCAACAGGTGCACGACGACGCCGAGGCCGAGCAAAGCGATGACGGCGCCGAACTGGAACAGGCCGATCGCCGGCACCCGCGTGAAGATCATCACGATCGGCACCGCGACCAGCACCACCATGGCGATCTTGTCGACTGTGCCGAGCAGGCGGGCGAGGCGGGTGCGCAGCGCAAAGAGCTGGCTGCCCTGGGCATGCTGGATGGCGTGCGCGACCTCATGTGCGGCGACGGCGACCGCTGTGATCGAGCGGCCGTCATGATTCCTGGGCGAGAGCCGCACAATGCGGGCATCGGGATCGTAGTGGTCGCCGCCATCGGCGGTCGTCTCGACAGCCACCTTGTCGAGCCCGTAGCGGTCGAGCAGATGGCGCGCGAGCTCGCCCCCGGTTCCGGGCAGATCGGGCCTGTCGGCGGCGTGCCTGTCCATGACGTGGCGGACCCAGAATTGCGGACCGAGGATCAGCGCGAGGATGACGAGAGCGACGATGAGGTAGAGCATGGGCTGGACATGCCCTGCCGAAACGGGCCGGACTATGACAGCCAGCGCTTGCGGCGCTTGTAGCTCTTGACCTCGCGGAAGGATTTCTTGTTGCCCTCGGCGACGCCGAGATAGAATTCCTTCACGTCCTCGTTCTCGCGCAGCATCTTCGCCTCGCCGTCCATGACGACGCGGCCGGTTTCCATGATGTAGCCATAGGTGGCGTAGCGCAGCGCCATGTTGGTGTTCTGCTCGGCGACGAGGAAGGAGACGTCCTCCTTGTCGTTGAGCTGGCGAACGATCTCGAAGATTTCCTCGACGATCTGCGGCGCCAGTCCCATGGACGGCTCGTCGAGCAGGATCATCTTCGGCTTGCTCATCATGGCGCGGCCGACGGCGCACATCTGCTGCTCGCCGCCGGAGGTGTAGCCGGCCTGCGAGTTGCGGCGCTGCTTCAACCTGGGGAAGAGCTCATAGATCTTCTCGAGGTCGCGCTTGATTGCGGCGTTGCCGTCGCGGCGGGTGAAGGCGCCGGTCAGGAGGTTCTCCTCGATCGAGAGATGGCCGAAGCAGTGCCGGCCTTCCATCACCTGGATGCACCCGCGGCGCACCAGTTCGTTCGGCGACATCTTGTCGACGCGCTCGCCGTCGAAGACGATCGAGCCCTTGGTGACCTCGCCGCGCTCGGCCTTGAGCAGGTTCGAGATCGCCTTCAGCGTCGTGGTCTTGCCGGCGCCGTTGGCACCGAGGATCGCGACGATGCCCTTGCGCGGCACGGTCAGCGAGACGCCCTTCAGCACCAGGATGACGTGATCGTAGATCACCTCGATATTGTTCAGCGACAGGATCGTGTCTGTCGCCGCGGCGGCTGCGGGTTTCTCGAGGGTGGCGGTCGACATCTTGCGCGCTCCTTCCTTCTCCCCTCGGGGGAGAAGGTGGCCCGGCGTCAGCCGGGTCGGATGAGGGACGGACGGATGAGGGCGGGTGCTGGACTTCCCTCATCCGTCTGCTTCGCAGACACCTTCTCCCCCGGAGGGGAGAAGGATTGGCGCTCGTCAGATCAGGACGACTTTTCGCAAGGCTCGGTGCGCTTGGGCCAATTGCCGGCCTTCTCGACATAGTCCTTGGCGTTGGCCTCGATCAGCGGCCGGACCTCGTCCTTCATCGGCTCGATCCAGTCGCCCTTCTGGGTCCACTTGGTGCCGTCCCATTCGGCGACATAGGCCTTGTGGTGGCCGGAATGGTCGGTGCAGCTGACCTTCACCGGTGAAGCGAAGCCGGCCATGCCGATCTCCTTGAGGCGGGCCTCGTCGATGTTCAGGTTCTCGAGCCCGCGACGCATGTCCTCGGGGGTGATCACCTTCTTGCCGGTCAGCTTCTGGGCGGTGCGGATCGCCTCGACCACGAGCATCGAGTTGTAGACGCCGCGATTGTAGAGGTTCTCGCCGACCTTCTCCTTCGGCGTCGTGCTCTTCCCCTTCTCCACGACATGCTTGAGGATGTCCTGGATCACCGGGAAGTTCTGGCCGGCCGCATTGAAGTTCAGCGAGCGGTAGCCCTTGGCCTCGGCGCCGCCGGCGCGGGCGTCGTCGTCACCGCCGGCCCACCAGACGCCGACCAGCTTGTTGATCGGGAAGTTGTTCTTGATGGCTTCCTTGACCGCGGTCGGGTTCATCGCGCCCCAGCCCTGGTTGTAGAGGAAGTCCGGCCGGTCACGGCGGATCGAGAGCCAGAGCGAGCCCTGGTTCTGCATGTCCGCGGCGGCCACCGGATAGAGCTTCAGCTCGAAGCCGTATTTCTTGGCGAGGTTCTCGAGCACCGGGATCGGCTCCTTGCCGAAGGGCGCATCGAGATGGATCAGGCCGAGCTTCTTGCCCTTGAGCTTGTCCATGCCGCCGAGCTCGGCCGCCATGTGCTTCACCATCACCGAGGCGCCGTCCCAATAGGTCAGCGGGGGGATGAACACCCAGGGGAAGTTGGTGCCGTCAGCCGAGGCCGAGAGGCCGTAGGCCATCGACAGGATCGGCAGCTTGTCGACATGGGCGCGCGGGATCGCGGCCAGCGTCGCGCCGGTCGACCACGGGCTGTAGACGATGGTCTTCGACTTGACCTGCTCGTAGCACTCGATCGACTTCTTGGTGTCGTAGCCGGTCTCGCACTCCTCATAGATGACCTTGACGCCGTTCACGCCGCCGTCGCGCTCGTTGATCATGCTGATGTAGTCGCGCATGCCGTCGCCGATCGGGATGCCCGAGCCAGAGAACGGGCCGGTGCGATAGGCGTTGTTCGAGAAGTAGATCGTCTCCTGCGCATTGGCCGGGGCGGCGATCGCCCCGGCGGCGAGAAGCGCGCCGACGGCGACGCTCCTGATGATGCTGCTCGTTTTCATAGGCCTTCCTCCGTGGTTGCCGGGTCCGGCCGAGCCGTCCCGTCTTCGCTTGCCCGCCGCTTGAAGACCGCGGCGGGTCGTTGTCCTTGGGTCTCTCTCCCCATTGATCTTGCGCGAATTCTTGTCGTTCGGCTGGCTCCAGCCGAACGGAAAGCGCGCTGGTCAGTAGGGGAAGGGCCACGTCCGCAATTTCTGCTTTCCGATCTGCCAGAGTCGGGCGAGGCCGTGCGGCTCGACGATCAGGAAGATGATGATCAGTGCGCCGACCAGCATGAAGGTGACGTGCTCGGCCGCCGCGCCGCCGATCGGCACGCCCAGCGCCGGCAGGCCGAACTTCAGCGCCGTCGGCAGGGCCGACAGGAAGGCGGCACCGAAGAAGGAGCCGATCAGCGAGCCGAGACCGCCGATGATCACCATGAACAGGATGGTGAAGGAGAGGCGGATGGTGAAGACGTCGTTGGCCTCGCCGCCGCCGTACCAGAGGAAGATCATCATCGCCCCGGCGACCCCGGCGAAATAGGAGGAGACGGCGAAGGCGGTGAGCTTGGCGTTGAGCAGCTTGATGCCCATCAGTTCGGCGGCGATGTCCATGTCGCGCACCGCCATCCAGGAGCGGCCGAGCTTGCCGTGCACGATGTTCGAGGCGAACCAGGTCAGCCCCACGACGAGGCCGAGGCAGACGAAATAGCGGGTCTCGGGTGTCGCCGCTGCGCCGGTGATCGGCAGGCCGAACAGCGTGCGCTGCGGCACCTCGATCGCGCCGGAGGCGTTGTAGTTGAACAGCCAGGGCACGCGCACGAAGGCCCATTGCAGGAAGAACTGCGCGGCGAGCGTGGCGACGGCGAGATAGAAGCCCTTGATCCGCAGCGAGGGCAGGCCGAAGAGCACGCCGATTGCCGCCGAGAACAGCCCGGACAGCAGGATCAGGACGATGATGTTCACGCCTGGGAAGAACGTGGTCAGCTTGTAGCAGGAATAGGCGCCGACACCCATGAAGGCGGCGGTGCCGAGCGAGATCAGCCCGGTATAGCCGGTGAGGATGTTGAGCCCGATCGCCGCCAGCGAGAGCACCAGGAACGGGATCATCACCGAGGCGATGAAGAAGTCGTTGCCGAGCAAGGGGATGCCGATGAAGGCGATGGCCAGGATGACGGCGATGCCGATCCGGTCCTGCCGGAGCGGGAACACGGCCATGTCGGCGGCGTAAGTGGACTTGTATTGGCCGGCTTCGCGGTAGAACACGGGTCAGCCTCTCAGATACGTTCGATGATCTTGTCGCCGAACAGGCCCTGCGGCCGGAACAGCAGGAAACCCAGCGCGATGAAATAGGCGAGCCAGCTCTCGATGCCGCCGCCGATCAGCGGCCCCCAGTAGAACTCGCCGAGCTTCTCGCCGATGCCGATGATCAGCCCGCCGACGATGGCGCCGGGGATCGAGGTGAAGCCGCCGAGGATCAGCACCGGCAGCGCCTTCAGCGCCACGATCTCGAGCGCGAAGGAGACGTCCGAGCGTGCGCCCCACATGATGCCGGTGATCAGCGCGACGATGCCGGCGGTGAACCAGACGATCACCCAGATCTGGTTGAGCGAGATGCCGACCGAGAGAGCCGCCTTGTGGCTGTCGGCCACCGCCCGCAGGGCTCTTCCGATGCGGGTGTACTGGAAGAACAGCGCCAGCACCGCGATCATCAGCGAGGCGATGATGGCGGCGGCGATGTCGATCTTCTGCAGGGAGACGATGCCGCCGAGGATCTTCAGGTCGATCGCGCCCTTGGGCAGATAGAGCTGATCGGCGATCATCTGCTTGGGATTGCCGCCGAAGATGGCCTCGCCGAAGCCGATCAGGAAATAGGTGATCCCGAAGGTCGCCATGAACAGGATGATGTCGGGCTGGTTGACCAGCGGGCGCAGCACCACGCGCTCGATCGTCACGGCGAGGGCGAACATCACGCCGAGCGTCAGGATGACTGCGAGGAAGGCCGGAACACCCTTTTCATAGAGGCCGACCAGGGTCAGCGCCGCGAACACCACCATGATGCCCTGGGCGAAGTTGAAGACGCCGGAGGCCTTGAAGATCAGGACGAAGCCGAGTGCGATCAGCGCATAGAGCACGCCGGAGACGAGGCCCTCCCAGATCGTCTGGGCGAGCAGGTCCGGCGCCTGTGCCATCTGGTTGAACGGGTCGACGAAGATGGCGTGGATCGTGCCGGTCGGATCGATGCGGGCGCCGATGAGCGCTGCGGCGACGAGGCCGACCACGATCAGGCCGGCCTTGACCCAGCCATTGGCGAGGAGATTGGGCGCGGGCTGCGCGGCGATGTCGCTCATGCGCTCATGTCCTTTGCGCTCTTGTCCTTGCTTGCGGCGGCCATCAGTGCGCCACTCCGAGATAAGCGTCGATCACGCGCTGGTCGGCCTTGACCTCGGCCGGCGTGCCGTCGGCGATCTTGCGGCCGTATTCGAGCACGACGACACGGTCGGAGAGGTCCATGACGACGCCCATGTCGTGCTCGATCAAGGCGATGGTCGTGCCGAACTGGTTGTTCACGTCGAGGATGAAGCGGCACATGTCCTCCTTCTCCTCGAGGTTCATGCCGGCCATCGGCTCGTCGAGCAGCAGGAGCTCAGGCTCCATGGCGAGCGCCCGGCCGAGCTCGACGCGCTTCTGCAGGCCATAGGGCAGCTTGCCGACGGGCAATTTGCGGATGTGCTGGATCTGCAGGAAGTCGATGATGTCCTCGACCACCTTGCGGTGCTCGATCTCCTCGTTCATCGCCGGCCCGTGGCGCAGCGCCTGCCAGAAGAAGCCCTTGCGCATCTTGAGGGTGCGCCCGGTCATGATGTTGTCGAGCGTCGACATGCCCTTGAACAAGGCGACGTTCTGAAAGGTGCGGGCGATGCCGGCTGCCGCCGCCTGGTGTGGCCTGACCTTGGCGCGGCGCACGCCCTTGTAGGTGATGCGGCCTTCCTGCGGATGGTAGAAGCCGTTGATGCAGTTCAGCATCGAGGTCTTGCCGGCGCCGTTCGGGCCGATGATGGCGCGGATCTCGCCCTTGCGGATGTCGAAGGAAACGTCGGTGATCGCCTTCACGCCGCCGAAGCGCAGCGAGACGTTCTCGACCGAGAGCAGAACCTCGCCCTTGCGAGTGATCGGCTCGCCGGCGACGTCAGTGGAATGCGCGTTCATGCCGCCTCCTTCGTCGCCGGAGCTGAGACCGGATAGATCTTCGCGTCGGCGACCTTGACCGTCGCCGAGATCACGCCCTTGCGACCGTCCTCGAAGGTCACTTCGGTCGAGATGTCGGCTTCAGTCGCGCCGTTGTAGAGCGCCTCGACCAGCGGTGCGTAGCGCTCGGCGATGAAGCCGCGCCGGACCTTCTGGGTACGGGTCAACTCGCCATCGTCGGCGTCGAGTTCCTTGTGCAGGATCAGGAAGCGCTTGATCTGGGCGCCGCCCATCATCGGCTCGGCCGCGAGCGAGCGGTTCACCTCGTCGACGTGCTTGGCCATCATCTCGTAGACCTGCGGATGGCCGGCGAGCTCCTGATAGGAGGCGTAGACGACGTTGTTGCGCTCGGCCCAGTTGCCGACGGCGGTCAGGTCGATGTTGAGCGCGACGGTGGCGTAGTCGCGGCCCTGGCCGAAGGCGACGACCTCCTTGATGTTCGGATAGAACTTCAGCTTGTTCTCGATGTATTTCGGCGGGAACAGCTCGCCGGAGTTGAGCTTGCCGACATCCTTGGCGCGGTCGATGATCTTGAGGTGGCCGCTCTCGTCGAAGAAGCCGGCATCGCCCGAGCGGACATAGCCGTCCTCGGTCATCGTCTCGGCGGTCTTCTCCTCGTCCTTGTAGTAGCCGCGGAAGATCGAGGGCGAGCGGTAGAGCACCTCGCCATTGTCGGCGATCCGGATCTCGACCTGCGGCGCCGGCTTGCCGACGGTGTCTGCCTTGATCTCGCCGTCCGGCTGCATGGTGATGTAGACGCCGGCCTCGGTCTGTCCGTAGAGCTGCTTCAGGTTGACGCCGATCGAACGGTAGAAGCGGAAGAGCTCGGGGCCGATCGCCTCGCCGGCGGTGTAGCCGACCTTGATGTTGGTCAGGCCGAAGCGGTTGCGCAGCGGCGCGTAGATGATGATGTCGCCGAGCTTGTAGAGCAGGCGGGCGGAAAGCGGCACGCTCTCGCCGTTCAGGATCTTCTCGCCATGCTGCTTCGCCACGCCGAGGAAGTAGTGGAAGACCTTCCGCATCAGCGGGCCGGCATCCTCCATGCGCACCATGGTCAGCGTCAGCATGGTCTCGAAGACGCGCGGCGGCGCGAAGGCATAGGTGGTGCCGATCTCGCGGCGATCGTCGACGACGGTCTCGGGGCCTTCCGGGCAGTTGACGCAGAAGCCGGCGATGATCGCCTGGGCATAGGAGAAGACGTGGTCGCCGACCCAGGCGATCGGCAGATAGGCGATGATCTCGTCGTTCTCGTTGAGGCCGTCGAAGCCGCAGCCGATCTCTGCGGCGGTGATGACGTTGAAATGGGTGAGCATCACGCCCTTCGGCCGCCCGGTCGTGCCGGAGGTGTAGAGGATGATGGCGAGATCGTTGCTCGCGCCCTGCTCCATCTCGCGATCATGCGCGGCTGAAACCGTTGCGTCCTTGAGCGCGGCGCGGCCGGCCTCGATCACCTCGCCGATATCGTGCAGCTTGGCGTGGTCGTAGTCGCGCAGGCCGCGCGGCTCGTCATAGAGCATGTGGCGCAGGTTCGGCAGACGCTCGACGACGGAGAGGACCTTGTCGACCTGCTCCTGGTCCTGCACGCAGGCGAAGACCGCGCCGGCATGGTCGAGCACATAGGCCATCTCGTCGGCGACGCTGTCGGCATAGACCGGGACGGGAATCGCACCGAGCCATTGCGCCGCGGCCATCGACCAGTAGAGGCGCGGGCGATTGTAGCCGATGATGGCGACCTTCTCGCCGCGCTTCAGGCCGAGCTGTTCGAACCCCCTCGCATAGGCGCGGACCTGTTCGGCGACCTCGGCCCAGTTCCAGGACTGCCAGATGCCGAGGTCCTTGTGCCGGAACGCGACGCGTGCGCCGCGCTCCCGCGCATTGCGCAGCACGAGCTTGGGAAAGGTATCCGCCTGGCCGGCGGCTGCGCTTGCCACGATCGTCGTCTCCACCCTGTCGCCCCGTCTGTCGCGGGTTTGCCGGGGCCCAAGGCCCTTGTGCGATCATGCAAGCTTTGCAGGTGGCTCGGCGCTGTGCAAGAAGCCACTTGACAGACAAGACGCATTTGGGGCGCTATTATCCCGCCGAGGTTCGACTTGGCCTTCAGCCCCGCGATCTGCCGGGCACCGCTTCCCGACATCGCAAGGCTCGCGGGCGCCCGGTTTTCACTGGGTTGGCGCAGTGTTTTCGGCTGTGCGCGCAGGTTGATGACACGGCGCAAGGACCGGCTGATGCGTGCTCTTGCCTCGATCACGATCGCGATGCTGCTCTCCGCGGGCGCGACGCAAACGCATGCGCATCGAGCGTTCGGCGGCTGGGACTACCCGTTCGAATGCTGCTCGGAGGCCGATTGCGCGCAGATCGATGTGAGCGAGGTGCGGGAGACACCGTCAGGCTTCGTCGTGACGATCATGCCGGGCCGCCATCCGATGTGGGTGACCGAGCGCCGCCAAACAGTCGTGCTCGAAATCCCCTATCAGAAGGCGCGTCTCTCGCCCGACGGGTTCTTCCATCTGTGCATGAACGATGCGGGCGAGCTGCTGTGCTTCTTCTCGCCAGGTGGGGGATCGTAAGCCGCGCCTGAAAGCTGAGCGAGCTGCCCGCCGGCGGGTAGCCGGCAGACAGCTCCTATGGGAGGCACCGACGCGCCGCGTCGGGAAGCTAGTTCGTCGGGAGCGGGCCCACGAGTGGCTTGGCATCGCCGAACATCGCAGGATCGATGCTGAGCTTGAACTGCTTGAAGCGCCAGCCGTCCTTGGTTCGCTTGACCAGGCAATCGCCTCCGGCCGTTGCGATCGCCACCGGACCCACCGCGACGTCGATCTTATGGATGTAGAAGCGATGGCGCGCGCCCTCGTCATGCGCCTCGACGAGGTGATTGCTCAGGAAATGGCGGACGCTGTCTTCCTTGCCGGCGGCGATATGCTTGGCAATGAAGTCCTCGACCGCCTCCGGGCCGACAAAGTCGCCATAGGGGGCGACGAACGCTCCATCATCCGCGAAGAAGGACGCAAAGCCCGGAGCATCCTTGCCGTCGAGGCAAATATAGATTTGCGACGACAGTTCCTGGATCTCGATCTTGTCTGCAGTCGTCAGTGTCATCGTGGTGATCTCCCTGCTTTTGGATGGCGTCAGGCGGAGGCGAGGTGTCGCCGCAGCAGCGTGTTGAAAGGCGCGCCGATTTTCTGGACGGCATGCCCGGCTCCCGGCAGGCAGTGGCATTCGACCTTCAGCAGATCGGCGAGGCGCTGGCAGATACCGTCGAAGGCTTCGCTCCAGCCGCCGGTGACGACGAGCTTGGGAAATGGCGCATACGCGACCGCGCCGATCGGGACGTCGACGCGCCAGGGGTGCGCGGTGGCGAGGTTGACAGCGGCGGCGGCGAGCGGTGGGGGCAGAGGATTGGGCATAGGCATGTCCATCTCCACGGCGGCGAGGAAACCAGTGACGAAGCCATACCGATCGGCCGGGTCGGCGCTGGCCCAATGTGCCTGCATCGCCTGCGAGACCCGCCGCACGGCCGGCAGATCGCTCGCGAGCGCGAAGGCGGGCGGCTCGATCACGGTGAGAGACCGCACGAGGTCGGGGCGCATTCCAGCGGCATTCATGGCGATGACGCCGCCCATCGATGTCCCAACGAGATGGGCGCCGCCGCCGAGCAGGCTGACGACGTCGCCGGCGTCCTTATAGATGTCGGACTCAGCGATCGGCGCAGTGTCGCCATAGCCGCGGCGGGTCATGATCGACAGGGCGAAGCTGTCGCTCAGTTCCTTCTGTTCGAGGAAGGCGGCGGCGCCGACCCCGAGGCTGCCATGGACCATGATGATCCGGTCGCCGTGATCTCCCCATTGTTCGACTGCGTAGAGCATGAAGCGGTCCTTTCCTGTCGTGTGGATTTGGTGGGTCTGATGGGGGCTCCGGGTGCAGGCGCGCAGGCGCGATCACCCGCTCACGGGGTGTCAGGGGCCCCACAGCCGGTAGCTCAGGGTGGCGAATACGGTGGTGCCCTTGGCGACCGTCGCGCTGTCGACGCCGTAGCGCGGCGTTCCGCCGGAGGTCCGGGCCGAGAGTTCCTTGGTCGCCCAGACGCTCAGCGTTGCCGGGCCGAAATTGTAGCCGACCATCGCGCCGGCGGCCCAGATATCGTAGCGGTTGAGGTTGATCGCGCCGCCATAGAACGGGCTGGAGCGGTCCTTGCTGACCTGGCCGACATAGTAGGCCACCGGCCCCAGCGTCCAGTTGCCGAGCGTCTTCGTGGCCGTGAACTCGGCATGCAGGACGTTGCCGCTGGTATAGTCGGTGATCGAATTCGCCGTATTGATCTCCTGCGAGATGTTGGCGGTGAAGTTCCAGCCATCCTTGACGTAGGACAGCACGAGATTGGGCTGGAACGTCCACCAGGGCGCGCCGATATTGCCGAGCCCGTTCGCTCCGCCCCGCGTGCCGGTCGGCAGCCAGATGCCGAGGCCCGCTTTGACGTGCAAGCCGCTATCGCCCAGCTTCCAGCTCAGGCCGACCGGGGCGATGAAGGTGTTGTGCAGGCCGCCCGGATTCGTATGGATCGGGGCACCGACGCCAATTCTCATGGCGGGTTGGAAGATCGTCGCGTCGTAGGTCGCGCCGAACAGCGTCCAGCCGGGAACCCACATGAGCCCCAGCGCGCCGCCGGGAATCTCGACCGAGGTCCGCCCGCTGGCCGCCGTGCTCGGCGCCCCCGGGCCGACGAGAGAGCCTGAATTGTTCAGGACGTTGTTGAACATGTAGAGGCCGGGCGGCGGTGTCGCAGCGGATTGGCCGAGCACGATGCCCGGCTTTTGCGCCGCTCCGATATAGCCGGCCTCGAAGGCGGTCGCCGGCCATGCCAGCGCGGCCGCTCCCGCACTCAGCGCGGCGGAAAATACTCTTCGGAAAACCATGTCCCCTCCCGTTGCGGCTCTGCTCTGGAGCCGCGAGGGCAACGGCAGAGTTCATCCGCCGCATCATGGAGAGGGGTGGTGCCCGGACTATCGGAAGTGCGCAGGGCGCTATCGCCGATGCGAAAATCTTGCGAGCCGGCGCAGCGGATCAGGAGGTTCGCTTGGCGAGGACGGCAGACGGTTTCTGGGCGAACCGGTCCTTGAACTGGGCCGCGAAGTCGCCGAGGTGGACGAAGCCCCATTGCAAGGCGACATCCGTGACGGACACCGTGCCGGGCGGCGCCGAGGCCAGGACGGCATGCACGCGATCGAGCCGCTCCGCCCGCAGCCAGCGGCTCGGCGATACGCCCAGTTCCCGCTGGAAGCCGGCCTGCAGGCTGCGCAAGCTCAAGCCGCAATGCCGGGCGACCTGGCTCAGGCGCATAGGCTCGCCGATATGCGCGCGCATATGCTCCATGGCCCGGCGCAACTGCGCCGAGCGTGCCGGTTGGGTTGCCGCCGAGATCGCCGCGCTGAAATTGTTCTGCTGCGTGACCAGCAGCGACTCGATGATGAGTTCCTCGAGGCGGATGAACAGCTTGGGATGCGCCAGCCGGTCGCCGAGCAGGGACAGGCTCGCGGCCGCCTCCAGCAATTTGTGCCAGAAGGCCGGCGTATCGCGCAGGCCAAGGTCGAAATTGACCGGCGCCGCCTGTTCTGTGCCCGCAAGGTCTGCGCAGAGACGTTCGACCCGCCGGCGGTCGAGGCGCAGCAGGATCTGGTCGAAGGCGCCATCGATATCGAGCTGGCATTCCTGATAGGGCCCCACGATCGAGCCCCGGCCCAGCTTGAGCTCTGCAGTTGAGGCGCCATAGCGAAAGCGCGCACTGCCCCGCAGCGGCAACGTCACCAGGAAATGCCCGCCTTGCGGAATCTCGGGGATGACGGTGACGTCGCTGCCATAGCAGAGCCGGCTCATCGAGAACGAGCCGATCGGCACATGGTGGAGACGCGTTGCAAGTGCTGCGCCCCGCCCATTCAAGTGAAGCCGATGCGGCCGCAGCGCCTTGCTGCAGCCGTCGATGACCTCGTCGGGGTCATTGCTGGCGAGGATCAGATGCTCGCCGCCGAACAGGCGCTCGGCCACATAGGAGGCGGGCACGGTCATCGCTTCACTCCCGGTCCATTATTTTGCTCGGCAAAATAGCTTTGTATGAAAGCAACTTCAAGCGGACGGCATGCCTGCCCGCTCCGGCTTTCGGGAGCCTGCGATTGTCCGCTCTCACGCCTGGCAGGAGCATCGTCGTCGGGCACGATCCTCCATCCCTTCGGAAGGAGGATCGCGTCCGACCGAATCATCCAGATGCGGGAGCGGGCCGCATTCAGGATTTCTGGAAGTGGAAAGCCTCGGCGAAGGTCAGTTCGACCATGTCGCCCCGCTTCAGGCGGCGGGCGTCGTTCTGGATCTCGGGATCCGAGACGATACGGGTCCGTGGTCCGGCCGGCCCGACATAGCTGACGATGTTCGTCGCCGGGTCATAGCTCTCGAACTTCGCCGTCACCGTCAGCGTCCGCACCACGAATTTTTCCGGCAGGTTCTGGAAGGAGGAGTCGGCCACCATCTCCGTGTAGACGATACCGGGCTTGGCGCCCTTGCGGGCCCGCTTGGCGCTGAGGACCGCGCCCTCGGCGCGCCGAACCACGACCTTGTCGCCCGCCCTGAGGTTCTGCAGGTCTCCGAGCGTCTCCGGCACCGCGACGGGCCAGGTCTGGCGGCCCTGCCGGACGACGACGATGTGGTCGGCGGGCTGCACGGCGGCGACCTCGACATCGAGCCGCTCGACTTCCACCGGCCCGACACCGGCGACAACGACCGTCTGGCTGGTGACCACGGGGGTGGTCGCACACCCCGCCAGAGCGAATGACACTGCGACGATCAGGCTGATTTTCTGCAACATCGGACGTCTCCCCTTTCAAACGCAATCCCGGCGGCATTCAGCCGCCGGCTTCCGGGTTTCGGTCTGCAAATCGAGAAAATTGCGAATGAATGACTTCGCGGAACCAAGAATAAAGGCCAACTCTCACCGCGGCACAATAGGCAGTCGAAAACGTATTCGGGCAAGTATTCTGCCCTACCTACTTTGCCCCAGCCCTCGTCGCGCAGGGCGCGCCTGGTCGAGGATCGTCATCTCGTGCGGCCGACCTTGAGGAGGCCGAGCTCCTCCTGCGAGATCGTCAGCGTCCGGTGCTGTTGGATCGGCGATCGGGTCGAACAACCGGGTAGAGCCTACCCGATCGGCTGCGTTGCGCCCGGCCCGAGCGATCTTTGCACCATGACGCTGTCGGACCATTTGCCGTAGCGATAGGCGACGCCCGGCAGCAGCCCGACCCGGGCAAAGCCGAAACGCTCGTGCAAGATGAGAGAAGCGCCGTTCTCGGCATCGATATAGCCGATCATCTGGCGAAAGCCCGCGGCAGCGCAGGCGTCGATCAGCGCCTGCATCAAGAGCCGCCCGATGCCGCGGCCGAGATGCTCGTGATGGACATAGATCGAGTGCTTCACCGTGAAGCGATAGGCCGGCCGCTTGCGGAACAGCACGACATAGGCATAGCCGACGACTTCGCCGCCACGGGTCGCGACCAGATGCGGCAGCTTGCGGCTGCGCAGGTTCTTGCGCCGGTCCTTCAGATCATCGGGCTGCGGCGTGCCGGTATCCTCGACGCCGGCCTCGATGCCATGGCGGATATGCCGGCGATAGATCGCCAGCATCGGCTCGACATCGTCGTCGCGGGAGGGGCGGATGATGATCGGTAGCTCGGTCTCCATGCCTCGTCGCGATCCTCAGCCCTGCGCCTGCTCGCTGACGACATAGGTGTGGAGCCGCACCCGCCCTTCGGCATCGACCTCGCGATAGACGCCCTGGATCTCGACCTCGAAGCCGGGGAAGAGATTGAAGCAGGCCTCGAACATCTTGAGATAGTCGATCATCGGCTGGGCCCGCTCGGTCAGGCGCTCGCCGGGAACGATGGTCGCGATCCCCGGCGGGTAGACGACGAAGGGCGTCGTCGCGATCCGCCCCGCGATGGCGTCGATCGGCAGATAGTCGACATCGTTGCGCGTCAGGCAGCGCGCCGCATCATGCGGCGACATCGCCATTTCCGGCAAATGCTCCGGCGAGAACTGCCGGTTCTGCAGCCCGCTGACGTCCTGGTCGCGGAAGAAACGATGCATTTGCCCGCACAGGTCGCGCAGGCGCACGCCGTCATAGCGGCCTGGCCGGCGGCGGTAGAATTCAGGAATGGCGTCTTCCAGCAGGGCGTTGTCGTCGTGCAGCTTCTTGAAGGCGACGAGCCCGCTGATCAGCGTGCCGGCCTTGCTGGCCTCGACGCCCGGCGTCAGCAGGAAGAGCAGCGAGTTCAGATCGTTCTTCTCGGCGACGATCCGGTTCTCGCGCAGGAACTGGGCGACGATCGGAGCCGGGATGCCATGCTCGGCATAGGCGCCGGTCTCGCGATCGAAGCCGGGCGTCAGCAGGGTCAGCTTGTTGGGGTCGGTGATGGCGAAGCCCGGCTCCATCTGCGTGAAGCCATGCCAGTTGGCGTCGGGTGCGAGCTGCCAATAGGCTGGGTTGCTGGCGAGCTGGTCCGTCGCGACCATCTCCCAGGCGACATCATGGACAGCGCCTTCGCGTGCCGCGTCGGCGATGCTGACCCGGTCCGGCACGAAGGGCTCGAAGAACCAGCGTCGCTCCGGCCGGGTCTCCTTCTCCTCGAATTCCCGGCGCACGGCCCGGATCTTCTTGCGCAGTTCGATGCCGAGCCGGATCGTGTCGTCCCAGAGCACCTCGCCGGAGCGGCCCTTCATCATCTGCGCGCCGACATCGAGGGAGGCGAACAGCGGATAGAACGGCGAGGTCGAGGCGTACTGCATGAAGCTCTCGTTGAAGCGCCGGTGCTCGACCCGCCGCTTCTGGCCCTTGATGTGCCGGTCCTTGATGTGGATCTGCGAGGCCTGGCTGAAGCTTGCGAGCTGCTTGTGGGTCGATTGCGTCGCGATGATGCCGGGTGAGTCCGGTCCCAGTCCCGTCAGCCCCATGGCGAAGCGCCCGGCATAGAGCGGGTGGAACTTCATGAAGCCGGCCCAGGCCTCGTCGAAGAGGATGTACTCGCAGAGGTGGCCGATCTTATCGAGGATCATCTGGGCCGAGTGGATCGTGCCGTCATAGGTGCACTGCTCGACCACGGCGACACGGAACGGGCGCGGCTTTGTCCAGGCCTCGGAATCCTTGACCAGCGGATTGGTGCGGATGCGCTCGCGCAGCGCCTCCTCGTCGAAGCTCTCCCAGCGCATCGGGCCGATCAGGCCCCAGGCATTGCGCGCGGTTGGGATGTAGACCGGGATGCCGCCGGCGATCAGCAGCGCGCCGTGATGGGCGGCCTTGTGGTTGTTGCGGTCGAACAGGACGAGGTCGCCATCGGTGACCAGGGCTGCGAGTGCGACCTTGTTTGAGGTCGAGGTGCCGTTCAGGACGAAATAGGTCTTCTCCGCCCCGAAGATCTGCGCCGCTTCCTTCTGCGCCTTCAGGGCGGGGCCCTCATGGGTCAGGAGGTCACCGAGATCGAGCACGGAATTGTCGAGGTCGTCGCGGAAGACCGCTTCGCCGAGATGCTCCATGAACACCCGGCCGATCGGGCTGCGGCTGTAGAACACGCCGCCATTATGGCCCGGGCAGGTCCAGAGATGATTGCCTTCCTCGGCATAGTCGACGAGCGCGCCGAAGAACGGCGTCTTCAGCGTCTCGGCATATTGCTTCAGCCGGCTGATCAGGCTCTTGGCGATGAAGGGCGGCGTCTCTTCCGAGAGGAAGATGTAGCCGTCGATGAAGTCGAGCACCTCGACCGGCACGTCCTCGAAGCGCTTGCGGCGGATCAGCAGGATGATCGGGAAATCGAGGCCGCGCCGGCGCATCAGGTTGATCAGCGCGGCGGTCTTGCCTTCCAGGCCCTTCTTGCCCCAGTCGACCACCATGCAGCCGATGGCGGCATCGGTCTGGACCGCGATCTCGGCATCCTCGAGCTTGCGCGCCTTGACCACCTCGAAGCCAGACCGCTCGATCTCCTCGATGATCTGGTTGAAGCGAATCCCCTCGAGATCCTCGGCATCGAAGTTCGGCGTCGCGAACAGGAAGGTGAAGCGCCTGAAATAGTCCATGCCGGCTCCGCTGGGCGTGAACCCGAAGCATTGGGCGATTTATGCGACAATTCGGCGACCATGGAGCCGGCTAGGTTCGGACAGCATCGCCGCTTCGACCCCTACGGCCGGAAGCGGGCCTTGAATCCAGCCGGGGATCGTGAGCTTGACCGCTGCAGGTCGGGAGCCTGACAAATGGCGATCCAGACACTGACCGAAATGGTAGCTCCGAGATGCTACGCCTTGACTATTATCCCGGGTTCATCAGCCTCGCCACGCACATAGTCATCGAAGAGATTGGCTTGGACTATGAGCTGTCGTTCGTGAACCTGCACAAGGGGCCGAACAGCAGCCCGTCTTATCTCGCGCTGCATCCCGATGGCCTCGTTCCTGTGCTGGAGGGCGGCGATCTCGTTCTCTACGAGAGTGTCGCCATCATTCTTCATCTCCTCGAAATGCCGGGCGGAACATCGCTCTTGCCAGAGCAGGGCAGCGCTCTCAGGCCGCAGTTCTACAAATGGCTCATGTGGCTCTCGACCGCTTTGCACGCCAATCTGTCGCTCTACCTGCACCCCAACAAGGTTGCAGCCTCCGCGGAAGCGCAAGCCGAGGTGAGGGACGCAGCCGAGCAACGCGTGAACGCCCAGTTCGACCGTGTCGAGGAAGAATTGGCGCAGCATGGCGGCGCCTGGTTCCTGGGCGACACCTACACGGCCGCGGACGCCTATCTCTTCACGCTGGCCCGCTGGTCGCGTGGCATGCGTCGTCCCGCTGCCAGTAGACCGGAATTGGGCGCTTATCTGCAGCGTATGATCGCCCGGCCAGCCGTGCAGCGCGCCCATGCGGAGGAGCACATCCCGCAGCCTTGGATTTGAGGCTTCAAGGCCTCGGAAGCGGACCTCGCTTCCAGCGAGCGCCGTCTACCCCTCGTAGCGCGCCAGCCGCTCCAGATCGAGGATCGTCACCTCGTTGTGGCCGATCTTGATGAAGCCGAGCTCGGCGAGCTTGGCGAGGCTCTGATTGGCCATTTGCCGGGAGATGCCGGCGAGCAGGCCGAGCTCCTCCTGCGAGATCGTCAGCGTCCGGTCCTTGTTCGGATAGAGGATCGGGTTGAACAGCCAGGCGAGGTTGCGGGCGAGGCGCCCGGTCGCGCCCAGCATGCGGTCATATTCCGCGAGCCCGATGAACTGGGCGAGGCGCTCGTTGAACTGGTGGACCAGGAAGCGGTTGAAGGCGGCCGAGTGCTCGAACAGCCAGAGGAAGGTCTGGCGCCGCATCAGCGCGACCTTGCTCTCGCGCAGTGCGACGAGATCGTAGCGGCGAGCTTCGTTCTTGATGATCGTGCCCTCGCCGAACCAGGCGCCGCCGCGCAAGCCGGCGAGCGTCGCCGATTTGCCACTGCGCGAGGTCGTGCTCATCTTGAGCAGGCCGTCGGCGACGCCGGTCCAGGATTCCAGCCGATCACCGACATGACAGACATAGGCGCCCTTGCCATAGGTCTTGGTCGTGATGCCGCGACGCGCCTCCTCGAACTCCTCCGGCGTGAGGTCGTTCGACCAGGTGGCGATCCGGCGCAGCTCGTCCTCGGAAATCAAGATTCGCCGGCCCCTCGGTCGTCCGCACGGATGGACGCGCACTATGGGCAGGCAATGGCCGCGAACTCAACCGCGCCTTATGGCGAGGGAAGGAGCGGCATCACCATCTGATAGCGGCGGCGAGCGAGGCGAGCAGCAGCGCTGCGAAGATCAGGTTGACGATGCGGTTGCTCCGGGGCTCGCGGAACAGGCGGGTCAGGCCGGAGCCGGCCAGCAGCCAGGCGATGTTGACGGCGGCGATCACAAGCAGGAGCAGGCCGATCTTGAGGATCGCATCGATCGCCGGTTGCTGCGGCAGCAGCGCGAAGCCCGAGAACAAGGCCGCCATCGCCGCATAGCCCTTGGGATTGACCAGTGAGAGCGCAAAACCGGCGGCGAAGGAGGGCGGGGCGGCATCGCCATCCGCCTCGGCGAGCGGCGGAGCCGTGGCGATGCGGAAGGCGAGATAGAGGAAATAGAGCGCCGCCAGAATCGTGACGATTGGTGCCAGGCCTGGCAGTGCCAGGATGACCGCGACGACGCCGCTGGCGGTCAGCGCCATCACCGCGAGCATGCCGAAGGTGATGCCGGCGCCATATGCGAGGCCGCGACGCGTGCCGAAGGCGGCTCCGGTCGCCGTCAGGCTCAGTGTCGCCGGGCCGGGGCTGCCGGTCAGAGCGACACCGGCCAGCAGAAATCCAGCCAGTCCGTCCATGATGTCCTCCGCCGCCGCCGTGCTGGAGCGCGGGCGAAAGAAAGCGGCAAAAGGCCCCGCTGGTCTTGAACGTTCGTGCGCCTACTCTGCCGCCCGCGGCATTGCCAGCGCAGCGTCAGAGCCGTCGCGCAGGCGCTTCAGGAGTTCCGCCTCCTCGGCCTTGGCGGCCGTGAGATGGCGCTCCTTGACGTGGCCGAAGCCGCGGATCTTTTCGGGGATCGCGGCGAGGGCGACACAGAGCGCGTGGTTCTGCGGCGAGAGCTTGCCCAGGACCTCGGCGATCAGCGCCTCGTAATCGGCGATCAGCTTGCGCTCGGTCTTGCGTTCAGCGGTGTACCCGAACACGTCGAAGGCGGTGCCGCGCAGACCCTTCAGCTTCGAAAGCAGGCCGAAGGCGCCCAGCATCCAGGGGCCGAAGCTCATCTTGCGCGGCAGGCCGGTATTGGGATCGCGCTTGGCTAGCAATGGCGGGGCGAGGTGGAATTCGAGGCGCAGCGGCTGGCCGGTGGCGCTGTCCTTTTCGAAGGTCGCGGCGAGCTGCTTGCGGAAGGCGCCGTCGCTGTAGAGCCGGGCGACCTCGTACTCGTCCTTGTAGGCCATCAGCTTGAAGAGATAGCGCGCAACGGCCTCGGCCAGCGCGCTCTGGCCGGGGAAGATGCCCGCTTCCTTGGCACGGACCTTCTCGACCAGCTCGCGATAACGTGTGGCATAGGCGGCGTTCTGGTAGCCGGTAAGGAAGTCGACGCGGCGGGCGATGATCTCGTCGAGGCTCTGCGAGATCTGGCGGGCGTCCGTCGGCGCCTTGGCCTCGGCGAGCGCCGCGAGCAGGGCAGCCGGATCATGCGCGGCGCGGCGGCCAAGCTCGAAAGCCTGCCTGTTCATCGCCACGGCTTCGCCGTTGAGCTCGATCGCCCGCAGCAGCGAGGCCCGCGAGAGCGGTACGCCGCCATGCTGCCAGGCGTAGCCGAGCATGAACATGTTGGCGGCGATGGCATTGCCGAGGAAGGACACAGCGGCGGCCGTGGCATCGACGAGATGGGTGTTGTCGCGGCCGGAAGCAGAGACGATCGCCCGCTTCAGCCGCTCGGTCGGCAGCGAGAAATCGGCATTCCGCGTGAAGTCGCCCGGCAGGCTTTCTGCGGTGTTGACCACCACGGTCGAGCCGGGGCGGATCGCGCCCAGCACCTTCTTCGAGCCGGTGACGGTGAGGTCGCAGCCGAGCACGAGGTCGGCCTGTCCGGCGGCGACGCGGATGGCGTGGATCTCGTCCGGCGTCGGGGCGAGGCGGACATGGCTGAAGACCGCGCCGCCCTTCTGGGCGAGGCCGGCCATGTCGATCATGCCGCAGCCCTTGCCTTCGAGATGCGCGGCCATGCCGAGGATCGCGCCGATCGTGACGACGCCGGTGCCGCCGACGCCGGTGACGATAACAGCGAAGTTGCGGTCGAGCGCCGGCACCTTGGGCTCGGGCAGATCGCCGGCACCAAGCGCGGAGGCGTCCAGCGTGCGCGGCTCAGCCTTCTTCGGCCGCGCGCCATGCACGGTGACGAAGGAGGGGCAAAAACCCTTCACGCAGGAAAAGTCCTTGTTGCAGTTCGACTGGTCGATCTGGCGCTTGCGGCCGAACTCGGTCTCGAGCGGCTGCACCGAGACGCAGTTCGACTTCACTCCGCAATCGCCGCAGCCCTCGCAGACCAGCTCGTTGACGATGACGCGCTTGTCCGGGTCGGGATAGGCGCCGCGCTTGCGCCGGCGCCGCTTCTCGGTGGCGCAGGTCTGGTCGTAGAGCAAAAGCGAGACGCCAGAAGCGGTCGCGAGCTCGCGCTGGACGGCGTCGAGATCGTCGCGATGGTGCAGGGTGGTGCCGGGGGGCCAG
Organism: Allobosea sp. P4_H5; assembly: GCF_056400825.1. Taxonomy (NCBI): domain Bacteria; kingdom Pseudomonadati; phylum Pseudomonadota; class Alphaproteobacteria; order Hyphomicrobiales; family Alloboseaceae; genus Allobosea; species Allobosea sp. P4_H5. The sequence continues at coordinate 57,316 of NZ_JBFUKM010000015.1, forward strand.
AGCGTGCCGGCCGGGTATTTGTCGGGATCGTCGGAGACCACCGCGATGCGCGTGACGCCCTCGGCCGCGACCTGGCGGGCCATCTGGTCGGGCGACAGATGCCCTTCCGCCTGCTGGCCGCCGGTCATCGCGACGGCGTCGTTGTAGAGCAGCTTGTAGGTGATGTTGACGCCGCTCGCGACGGCCCAGCGGATCGCGAGCGAGCCGGAATGGGTATAGGTGCCGTCGCCGAGATTCTGGAAGACGTGGCCGCGTTTCGAGAACGGCGCTTCACCGACCCAGTTGGCGCCTTCGCCGCCCATCTGGGTGAAGCCGGTGGTGTCGCGGTCCATCCACTGCACCATGTAGTGGCAGCCGATGCCGGCATAGGCGCGCGAGCCCTCGGGCACGACGGTCGATGAGTTGTGCGGGCAGCCCGAGCAGAAATAGGGGGTGCGCTTGGCGACTTCGATTGCCTCGGCGAGGCGGCCCTGTGCGGCGGCGATCTCTTCGAGGCGGGTCCTGAGAGCCGGATCGTCGCGGTATTGCAGCAGGCGGGCACCGAGCGCGATGGCGATGTCGTTCGGATCGAGCGCGCCATGGACCGGGAAGAGCCACTCGCCCTTTTCGTCCTTCTTGCCGATCACCATCGGCTGGTGCGCGGTGCCGTAGAGTTCCTCGCGCAGCTGGACTTCGATCAGCGAACGCTTCTCCTCGACGACCATGACGAGGTCGAGCCCTCTGGCGAAGTCCTTCAGCTCCTGCGGATCGAGCGGCCAGGGACAGGCGATCTTGAACAGGCGGATACCGAGATCATTGGCGCGGACCTCGTCGAGGCCGAGCTCCTCCAGCGCCTGGCGCACGTCGAGATAGGATTTGCCGACGGTGATGATGCCGATGCGCGGCGCCGGCCCGCCGGAGAGGATGGTCTGGTTGAGCTTGTTGGCGCGAAGATAGGCGAGGATCGCGGCGCGCTTGTAGAGATGCAGGCGCTTTTCCTGGTCGAGGAAATCGAGCTCGCGGCGGATGCTGAGGCCGCCCGGCGGCATGACGAAATCATCGGGGATCGCGATGCTGACCCGGTCGATGGAGCCGTCGACCGAGGCGGTCGATTCGATGTTGTCCTTGACGCATTTCAGGCCGACCCAGACGCTGGCGAAGCGCGAGAGCGCAAAGCCGTGCAGGGAATAGTCCATGATCTCCTGGACGCCGGCCGGATTGAGGATCGGCATCATCCGGTCGACCAGGACGAACTCGGTCTGGTGGGCGTTGGTCGAGGATTCCGCGGTGTGATCGTCGCCCAAGAGGCAGAGCACGCCGCCATGGCGCGAGGTTCCGGCCATGTTGCCATGGCGGAAGACGTCGCCGGTGCGGTCGACGCCGGGACCCTTACCGTACCAGAGCGCGAAGACCCCATCATATTTGCCCTCGCCGGAGAGCTCGGCCTGCTGCGTGCCCCAGATCGCGGTCGCGGCGAGGTCCTCGTTGAGGCCGGGCTGGAAGACGATGTTGGCGGGCTTGAGCTGCTTGCCGGCGCGGGCGAGCTGCTGGTCGAGCCCGCCGAGCGGCGAGCCGCGGTAGCCGCTGACGAAGCCGGCGGTGTTCAGGCCCGCTTGCCGGTCGCGCTCATGCTGGACCAGCAGCATGCGGGCGATGGCCTGCGTGCCGGTCAGGAAGATCTGCTGCTTGGAGAGATCGTATTTGTCGTCGAGCGCGACCGTCCTGAGCTCCGGCTCAGCTGCCGCGGCGTCCTGCGAAGTCTGCTGCGTACCGGCCATGGCCGACCTCCCGACGATCGCATATCCATCGACTATGGGACCGGTACGGCCGGCCTCCAATCCGATATTATGTCAACAAGGCTGACATAACCGACGTGATATCGTCAAATCACACTGGGCTAATTCCAGACTGGCCGATAGCGCTGCGCCGCGATTTGGCCGCCTTTGCGGGCGATGCCGGCAGGGCTCACGGCACGGGATTGCAAGGGTAGGCGCGCAAGGCGCGTTTTTGTATGAAGGCTCGGCCGGATTCGCCGCAGATTCGAGGAAATTGCCGCGTGCCGCGATACTCGACGCTCCTGACGCTGCTCGCCGCCATTTCGGCCTGGCTCGGCTTGGCTTTGCCGGCGCTGGCGCATCCGCACGTCTTCGTGACCTCGCGCACCGAGATCCTCTATGACGCCAGCGGCGCGGTGAAGGCGCTGCGCCATCGCTGGAGCTTCGACGAGGCCTATTCGGCCTATATGGTCCAGGGCCTCGACAAGAACGGCGACGGCAAGATCACCCCGGACGAGCTGACCGAGCTCGCCAAGGTCAACATGGAATCGCTGCCGGATGTCGGCTTCTTCACCATCGCCAAGGCGAACGGCAAGGTGCAGGAATTCGGCACGCCGGGCGAGGCCTCGCTCGCCTATGAAAACAAGATCCTGACGCTCACCTATACGCTGCCGCTGAAGACCCCGGCGACGGCCAGCCGATCCTTCGGCATCGAGGTCGGCGATCCCACCTATTTTGTTGCCTTCGAGATCGGCGAGGAGGCTGATGCGGTGGCGGCGCGCGATGCTCCGAAGGGCTGCATCGTCCGGATCATGCGCCCGCCCAAGCTCGACGCGGCGACGCAGCAGCGCCTGGCGCAGGAGGACATCACCGCGACGCCCGATATGAGCGCCTATCAGGTCACGACAAGGGCGTTGGTGGCATGTCCCTGAGCGCTCCCGCCGCGCCGGGCCTGCCGCTCTGGCCGCGTCGGCTGCTTGTCGCGCTGCTGGCGCTCGCCCTGGTCGCCGGTGCGCTCGGGTTGATCGCCTGGCTGGCCAGCCTCTATTTTCCGCCGCCGCCTCCGCCGCCGCGCAACCCGTTCGGCACGGCGCTGCCGCGCGAGGCGCTGCCGGCGACGACCGGGATCGGCGCGGTGATCCTCGCCTGGCAGTCGAGCTTCTATCGCGAGCTGACGGCGACGCTGAAGGCGATCGCGCAATCGCCGGCGGCGCTGCCCGGCCTGCTCGGGCTCGCTTTCGCTTATGGCGTCTTCCACGCCGCCGGGCCCGGCCACGGCAAGGCGGTGATCTCCGGCTATATCGTCGCCGACAATCGCAGCCTGAAGCGTGGGCTGGCGCTCTCCTTCGCGGCCGCGCTGGTGCAGGCGCTGGTGGCGATCGGCTTGGTCGGCGCGCTGACGCTGGCATTGAACGCCACCGCCAAGACTATGGCCTCGACCACCTGGGTGATCGAGCAGGGCAGCTTCGCGCTGGTCGCGCTGGTCGGGCTCTTTGTGCTTTGGCGCAAGGCCGGCAACCTTGTCGCGCTCGGCGGCAGCGCGGGGCATGACCCCGCAACCTGCGACCATGTCCATATGCCCGGTGCCGATGAGGTCTCGCGCCTGCGCTCCTTCCGCGATATGGCCGGCGTCGTGCTGGCGGCGGGCCTGCGTCCCTGCGCGGGCGCGCTGATCATCCTCGTCTTCGCCAATGCGCAGGGCCTGCTCTGGGCCGGCATCGCCGCGACTTTCGCCATGGCGCTCGGCACCGCGCTGACCACCGGGGCGCTGGCGGCACTTGCGGTGTTCTTCAAGTTCGCGGCTTTGCGCGTTGCCGGCGGCGGTTCGCTGAAGGCAGCCCGGATCATCGCCGGGCTCGAAGTGCTCGCGGCCGCCTTCGTCGCGGTGCTGGGCGCGGCGCTGTTCTTCGGCCTGTGGGCGGCCGGGCAGGGGAGCTAACCACACCGTCATGCTCGCCCTTGTGGCGAGCATCCACGTCTTGAACACCACGCTCGGTCAGTGATGCGAAGACGTGGATGGTCGGGACAAGCCCGACCATGACGAAGAAGGCTTACGAACCGACTCTACTTCGCCGCGGCCTCGTAGACGAACAGCGTCGACTTATCGTCATCCGGCACGAAATAGGCGCGGACGCCGTCACTTGCCGGCTCGACCCAGAACGGGTTCTGCGTCATCGGCAGGCCGGAGGGCGACCAGAGCTCGACCGGCATCTGGAAGACCGGGCGGTTGTCCTTGAGATCGACGATCTCGAAGCCGCCGAGGCGGAAGACCGGGCCGTCCTTGCTGGCGCGGTAGTTGTTGAGGCCGGAGCAGAGCATCCGGCTCATGCCGATGAAGTGGCAGTCCTGATAGTCGATGTAGAGCGCCGGGTTGGCGACGCGCAGGCTCTCCGGCGCGACCGTGGCGTTGGTGATCTTGCCGTCGGCGCCGAGCGGCCAGGCGTAGAAGCGGCGCGAGCCCCAGCTGACGCCGTGCAGCGACTTGCCGTCGGTGTTGTGGACGATGCCGCCGACATGGTCCTTGAAGCGGAAGACCTCGGTCGCCTTCAGCGTCTCGGGGTCGACCTTGTAGATGATCGACTGGCTGTTCGGCCGGTATTCGGCGACGGGGACCCACAGGTCCTTGCCGTCGAAGTCGATGCCGCCGGGATGGTAGATCGAGCCCTCGCCGAGCGTGATCTCGGCCAGCAGCTTGCCCTGCGCATCGACCTTGAAGAGGTGGCCGGTGCCTTCGCCGGTATCGCGATCATAGCCGTCCTTAGGCTCGGTATAGCGCGTCGTCGGCTTTTTGATCTCGACCGAGGAGATGAAGAAGGCGTCGCCGATCTTGACCATCCCCTGCGGATGGTGCGTCGGGAACTGCAGCTCGACTGCGGCCTTCTGCGTCCACTGCGTCGCGCGTGTCAGCTTCGGGAGCAGCGTGTTGAGCGCGGGGTCGGCGGCCTGTGCCACCGTCGCCAGCGCCGTAGCTGCGAGCGCCATCATTGCGGTCCTCATCGCGATCCTCCTGCGGCAGCCCGTTCTCGGGCATTGCCGGGATAATCGCGCTTCATGACGACGCTGCAAAGCCTGATCAGTGCTGCGCCAGCGGGTCGTTCTCCAACAGGATCGGTTTGCCATGCGGCGTCGCTTCGGCGGCGCGTTCCCAGGCGGCGGCGCGGGCATCGACGCTCGTCTGCGAGGCAAGGCCCTTCTCGATCAGCAGGTGCTCCAGAGCCTCGCACCAGCGCTCGTAATAGTCCGAGCCGTCGCGGCAGCCGCCATTGGCCAGGGCCTCGCGGATTTCGCCGCCGAGCGCCTGCGCCCATTCATCCGCACTGAAGACGCCGCGGTTCTGCAGGGCGACGACGAGGGCGAAGGCCTGCGCCTGCCAGGGCTCGGCGAAGACCGGGCCCTCGGCGTCGCGCGGGATCGGCGTGCCGGCCGCGAGCGCGTCGGCGAGTGCGGCGTCAGGCCGGCTCAAGATAGCTCTCCCAGGCCTCGATGCTGACGGTCGAGGTCGGATCGGCGTCGCGGCCCCAGAGCTCAGGCCCGGTGAAGACGACGGTGTAGAGCCATTGCGCCGTCTCGGGTGCGCCATGGGCGCCGGTATCCGGGAAGACGTGGCAGCCGGTGACCAGCTCGACCACGCCCTGCTTGCCCCGTGCATAGCGCGGCAGGCGGGTATGGTGCTGCGGATGCATCACGATGGTGCGGACCTTGTCGCCGACCTTGAAGCGGGCCGGCGCCGGCGCCTCGCGTTCATAGGGGAAGCCGCGGCGCAGGACGGCCGGAACCTCTTCGCCCTTCAGAACGCGCTTGGGCTCCCGGCGCGTGCTGCCGGCAACACCCGACGCCAGCTCCTCCTTGCTCAGGAAGCCTTGCTCGACCAGCACTTTGTCGAGCGCTGCCAGCCAGATCTGGTAATAGCTCGACGACAGGTACTGCGCGGGCGGCAGGCTCTCTCTCGCATGGCGGATGCCGTCGATCGTCCAGGCACCCATCGCGCCGGCGGCGACATTGATCGCCAGGACCTTCTTCTCCCAGTCGGCATGGAAGATCGGCTCGTCCTTCTCCGGCACGACCGGGCCGAAGCCCATCTGGCCGCCGAGGTCGTGGGCGCTGTTCATGGCCTGTCCTCCGGGGAGGGCAGGCCGACGCCGATCATCGAGTCCCGGTTGACGATCGACGCCAGCTCGTCCTCGCTCCAGCCTTCGGTGCCCGCAGGCCGCATGGGAATGACGATGAAGCGTGTCTCGGCGGTCGAATCCCAGACGCGGATGCGCTGGCCTGCCGGCAGGCTCACGCCGAAATCGGCAAGGGTGCCGCGCGGGTCGATCACCGCCTTGGCGCGATAGGGCGGCGATTTGTACCAGACCGGCGGCAGTCCCAGCACCGGCCACGGATAGCAGGAGCACAGGGTGCAGACGATGAGGTTGTGCTCTTCGGGCGTGTTGAAGCAGGCGACGATATGCTCGCCGCCGCGCCCGCCATAGCCGAGCTCGGCAACGGCGGCGGTGCCATCAGTCTTCAGGCGCGCGGCATAGGCCGGATCGCTCCAGGCCTTGGCGACGACGCGGGCGCCGTTGCGCGGGCCGATCTTGGTCTCATAGGTGTCGAGGATCGCGTCGAGCGCGCTGGGGTCGACATAGCCCTTCTCGACCATTAGCGATTCCAGCGCCTTCACCCGCGCTTCGATCGGGGTGAAATGGTTGTCGTGCTCGTGGTCATGATGATGGTGATGGTCGTGGCCGCTCATCGCGCCCTCCTCGTCATGCCAGTCTGATCCGCGCCGCCCGCTCGAACCTCACGGCGAAGGCGACGAGCGATTTGTCGGAGCCCTTCGGGCCGATGACCGACAGCCCCAGCGGCGCGTCGTCGCGATGCGCGACGGGGATCGAAATCTGCGGGAAGCCGGAGAGACCGGCAAGGCAGAGCAGACGCAGGGCACGGTTGCGGAAATCCTCGAGCTCGGGCTCGCCGGCGCTGACCAGCGGGGCGACATCGGGCACCGTCGGCAGCATCAGCACGCCGTCCTTGCCGAGCAGCTTGGCGAGCTTCGCCCGGAAAGCCTTGCGCACGCTGTCGCCGCGGGCGACCTCGGCATCGCTGACCGCCTTGCCGAAGGCGAAGCGCTCGGCGACCCCCGGCCCGAGCGGCATGGCGTGGCGCTCGATCATCGCGCCGTCCGAAGCCCAGGCCTCGCGGCCCTGGATCCAGCGGAAGGCCCAGTAGAGCGCGTCCATGTCGCTGACGGCGCGCACCGCCTCGGGCTGGCCGAGGATCGGCACGATGCGTTGCACGACATTGCGCAGGATGCGCTCGGCCTCGGGCACGGCCTGGGCGAAGAGGTCGTCGGCGAGGAGGAGGCGAGGCGTTTCCGGCAGGCTCAGCCGGTCCTTGCCGAGCACCACATTGGCGGCGCGGGCGAAGATCTCGCCATCCCGGGCGAAGAAGCCGGCGGTGTCGAGGCTCTCCGCCAGCGGCCAGGCGCGCTTCAGCGAGAGCCGGCCATGCGTCGGGCGGATGCCGAACAGCCCGCCATAGCTCGCCGGCGCCCTGACCGAGCCGCCGGTGTCGGAGCCGAGGCCGATATCGGCGAGCCGGCCGGCCACCGCCGCCATCGAGCCGGAGGAGGAGCCGCCGGTGATCCGGTCAGGCGCCGCCGGATTCACGGGTGAGCCGAAATGGGCGTTCTTGCCGTTGAGCGAGAAGGCGAGCTCGTCGGTATTGGTCTTGCCGACGAAGCGGGCTCCGGCCTCCAGGAAGGCCTTCACGATCGGCGCCGTCTTGGTCTTGATCCCCGAGAGCGCCAGTACAGTCGGCGAGCCCGCGCCGGTCGGATAGCCCTTGACGTCGAACAGGTCCTTGACCGCGAGCGTCAGCCCGGCGAGCGGGCCGGACGAGGCATGTTTCACCGGTGCGTCCGGATAGGGTACGAAGCAGCGGAACGGGTCGTTCTCGATCATGTGTTCTCAGATCCCCCCAGATCCCAATCAGATGCCTTTGGCGTCGCCGTCCGAGCGCGGATCATGCGTCGCCTCGACATGCCCCTTCTGGTGCTTCACCAGCATGCCGGCATGGCCGAACTGGTCGGAATAGGCCTCGCTGTATTCCTCGACCGGGTGCCCGGCGGCGGTGAGCCTGGCCAGCAGCATCGGGTCGAAGCGGTTCTCCAGCTTGAGCGAGATCGAGCCGGCGCCCCAGGTGCGGCCGAAGAGCCAGCGCGGCGCGTCGACGGCATCGGCAACGCCCTGGCCGAAGCGATAGCGCGACAGGATCTGCGCCTGGAACTGCGGCTGACCGTCGCCGCCCATCGCGCCGTAGCTGACGATGCGGCCATCGTCGAAACGAGCGAGCGGCGGATTGAGCGTGTGGAACGGCTTGCGGCCGGGCATCAGCGGGTTCAGGGCCTTCGCATCGAGCGAGAACGAAACGCCGCGGTTCTGCCAGTTGACGCCGGTCTTGGGCAGGATACAGCCGGAGCCGTATTCCCAGTAGAGCGACTGGATATAGGACACCGCGAGGCCAGAGCCGTCGATCGCGCCCATCCAGATCGTGTCGCCCTCGCCGGGCCGGAACGGCCAGCTTGCGGCGCGCTTGCGGTCGATCTTCGCGGCTTCGCGTTCCAGGGCGGTGTCAGTGAGGAGGCTCGCCGGATCGATTGTCATGAAGGCCGGGTCGGTGACGACCCTGTCGCGGATGGCGAGCGCCCGCTTCACCGCCTCGACCAGCCCGTGATGATGATCGAAGCTCTCCGGCCGGGTGACGCCGAGCTTCTCGAAGATGCCGAGGATCATCAGGGCGGTCAGCCCCTGCGTCGGCGGCGGGAAATTGTAGACCGTGAGGCCCGGCAGCTTCAGCGACAGCGCCTGGACCGGCCGGGCGCGGAAGGCTTCGAGATCGGCGCGGGTGATCGGCGCGCCCAAGCGTCCGAGGTCCTCGGCGAGCTCGCGGCCGATGTCGCCGCGATAGAAGTCGTCGAGCCCGACATGGGCGAGCTGCTCCAGCGTCGCGCCGAGAGCTGTGGGCTTGCGGCGGTCGCCGGCCTTGGGCCGTTCGCCGCCGGGCCAGAAGAACTCGCTGAAACCGGGCGCCGCCTTCACCGCATCGGCTTCCTGCGGCCAGGTGCGCAGCTCCGACTCCGATATATCGTAGCCCTCGGTGCAATGGCGGATGGCGTCGGTGAGCAAATCCCTCAGCGGTAGCTTGCCGCCGAGGCTGGCGGACAAAGCGAGCGCCGCCTGCCAGCCGCCGATCGCGCCGGCGACGGTGATCGCCGCATCCGGGCCGCGCGCCGGCAGCGTGTCATGGCCCTTCTCGCGATAGCGCTCGATCGTGGCGAGGCTCCCCGCCGGACCGCAGGCCTCGATCGCATGGACCTTGCCGCGGGGCTCGTGCACCAGCCAGAAGCCGTCGCCGCCGATCGCGTTCATGTGCGGGTAGACGACCGCGATGGTCGCAGCCATGGCGACCATCGCCTCGATCGCATTGCCGCCCTCGGCGAGGATGGCGCGCCCGGCTTCGGATGCGAGACGGTGGGGTGCGGCGACGGCGGCCGAGTTGAAAACCGGTGAATCGGGCATCAGGTTCTTTTCATTCAGGCAGGCGGGACCATATGCCGGTAGGCGCGATTTTGTTGCATGCCGCCGCCGGCTAGGCTAGGCGGTCCATGCATGGGTTCCGAGGGTAAAAGCATGGCGGCTGGCCGCACCAACTGGCGCAACGTGATCATGGTGGTCTCGCTTGCCATCCTGATCGCGGTCGAGATCTTCGGCGTCGCGCTGGCGTCAGGCTGGGCGCTCGCCGGCCTGTTCGAGCTCGGCCACGTCGTCGCCTATGTCCTGATGGGCCTGTTCTCGGTGCTTGCCGCCTATGGCCTGGTGAATTTCATGCGCCGGGTCGTGAAGGTCGAGCGCCTGACCCACCGCAGCTGAGTTCAGCCGCACGGCTTCATCACCACCGGATCGGCTTCCGCCGGCAGCAACTCGTCGAGCGCGTGGCAGCGCTCTTGCACGCAGATCCGCCAGTCGGCGGTGGCGCCGGAGCGGCGCATCACGACGTCCGGCAGTGGAGGCAGGTTCGGCTTCCAACGCCAGAAGCCGTCGACGAGCCTGGCTCCATCAGGCGGATCCATGCCGGCGCCGGAGCCCTGGATACGGGCTTCAGTGAGGACGAGCCCGTCGGGCGTCTCCCGCCAAAGCTCCTCCCACAGCGATTTCTGCACTGAATGCCGCCAGGACAGCGTGATCTCGCTCGCTCCGAGCGGGATCAGCAATGCGCCGGCGACAAGGCAGATCATGCTGCCCTGATCGCGGTCGTCTCGCGATTGACCCACCAGTGGCGGGCGACGATCGCGGCGGCGAGGGCATAGCCGAGCGGGTCGCTATAGGGGAATTCGCCGAACAGGAAGACCGCGGCGGCGAATGAGAGCACGCGTTCGAGCACGGTGAGGCGCCCGAACAGGAAGCCGATCGCGACCATGCCGAACAGGCCGATGGCGACGCTCGCCTTGATCACCGCATAGACCACGGACGGCCAGAAGCCGATCGTCGCGCTCATCGGATCGCCCGGCTGCAGCATCAGTGCCGGCGAATAGACGGCGATGAAGGGGATGACGTAGCCGGCGAGCGCGACGCGCATCGCTTCCCAGCCGATCTTGTCGGGGTTTTCCCTGGCGATCGGTGCCGCTGCCAGCGCCGCCAGCGCCACCGGCGGCGAGAGGTCGGCCATGATGCCATAGTAGAAGGCGAACATGTGGCTGACGATCAGCGGCACGCCGAGCTTTTCCAGTGCCGGAGCGGCGAGCGCCGCGACGATGATGTAGGTCGGGATCGTCGGGATGCCGGTGCCGAGCAGGATCGACAGCACCATGGTCAGGACCAGTGCCAGGAACAGGCTGGTCTTGCCGAGACCGATGATCCAGGCGCCGAAGGTGGTGCCGATACCGGTCTGCGTCATCAGGCCGATGATGGTGCCGACGATGGCGCAGGCGATGCCGACCGGCAGCGCCGTCTTGGCGGCGTCGGCGAGCGCGTTGCGGCAGATGGCGAGCGTCGCCCGGCCGCCGACGGTGAGGGTGTTCAGCAGGACGAGCGCCAGGATCAGGCCGCCGACGACGCGGACATCCATGCCCTCGCGCAGCAGCGCCCCGGCGATCAGCCCGAGGCCGACCCAGAAGATCACGCGCAGCGTCATCGTCTTGAAGCCGAGCGCGATGCCGGCGCCGAGCAGGAGACCGACGGTGAGAGCTAGCCCGATCGTGCCGGCAAAGAGCGGCGTGAAGCCGTGGAACAGCATGACGACCAGCACGGCGAGCGGCAGCGCCAGGTACCAGCGCTCGCGCAGCGCCCGGATCGGGCTCGGCAGCAAAGCGCGCTCGATGCCCTTGAGACCGTGCTTGCCGGCTTCCAGATGCACCATCCAGAAGGCCGAAGCGAAGTAGAGCACGGCCGGGATCGCGGCTGCCTTGACGATCTCGGAATAATCGACGCCGAGCGTCTCGGCCATGATGAAGGCGGCAGCGCCCATCACCGGCGGCATGATCTGGCCGCCCATCGAGGCGGTGGCTTCGACGCCGGCGGCGAAGGCGCGGCGGTAGCCGAACTTGATCATCAGCGGAATGGTGAACTGGCCGACGGTGACGACATTCGCCACGCCGGAGCCCGAGATCATCCCCATCAGGCCCGACGAGAACACCGCCACCTTGGCCGGCCCGCCGCGCGCCCCGCCGAACAGGCCAAGCGAGACGTCGTTGAAGAGATGGATCATCCCGGCCTTTTCGAGGAAGGCGCCGAAGACGATGAACAGGAAGATATAGGTCGCCGAGACATAGGTCGGCACGCCGTAAAGGCCTTCGGTGCCGAAGGAGAGATGGCCGATGATCTGGTCGAAGCCGTAGCCGCGATGGTTGAACGGCGAGGGCAGATACTGGCCGAAGAACCAGTAGAGCAGGCAGACGCCGCACATGATCGGCAGGGCGTTGCCCATCAGGCGCCTGGCGGCTTCGAAGACCAGAATAGCGAGCAGGGAGCCGACGACGAGATCGAGCGTGGTCGGGTCGCCGTCGCGCACGATGAGGTCGGCATAGAAGATCAGCTGGTAGAGGCCGACCAGGAAGCCGAGCAGGCCGATCGCCCAGCCGAGCCAGCGGCCGGCCTCCGTCTTGGCCTTGAAGTTGGCGACGAGGCCGAAGGAGAGCAGCAACAGGAAGCCGACATGGACGCCGCGCACCGCCTGGCTCGGCAGGAAATGCCAGGCCGAGATCAGGATCTGGAAGGAGGCGAAGGCGAGGGCGACGGCATAGGCGAGCAGGCCCCATCTGCCAGGGCCGAAACCGGGCGGGAAGCCGTGCTCGAAATTGTCGAGCGCCTCGTTCTCGACCGGTGCACCGCTCGCGCCGGAGAGCTCGTGCAGCCGGTCGGTATCGGCTCCCGCCACTGTGGTCTGCTGCGCCATGGTCCCGTTCCCCGCAATGCGAGGACGCCGGCTCATGCGGAGCCGGCGTCGCTTGTCCCCTCAGTTACGCGATCTATCAGGAGCCGACCTTGAGGCCCTTTTCCTTGAGATAGCGCGCCGCGCCCGGGTGCAGCGGCACGGGCATGCCGTCGAGCGCGTTCTCGAGCTTGATCGACTTGCCGGCCGAGTGCGAGGCGGCGAGGTCGCCGAGATTCTCGAAGATGTTCTTGGTCATCTGGTAGACCAGCTCCTCCTTCACCCCGTCATGGGTGACGAGGTAGTTCACCACGGCGGCCGTGTTCACGTCGGTCGTCTGGCCGCCATAGGTGTTGGCCGGGATCGGCGTGCTGATGAAGGGCGGGCCGGCCTTGTCGATCACTGCCTTCGGCACCTCGACCACGACGATCTCGACCGAGGTGGCAAGATCGCGGATCGAGGCGACGCCGAGGCCGGCCGATTGCAGGGTGGCGTCGAGCTGGCGGTTCTTCATCAGCTCGACCGATTCAGCGAAGGGCAGGTACTCGATCTTGCCGAGGTCCTTGTAGGACAGGCCGGCAGCGCCGAGGATGGCGCGGGCATTGAGCTCGGTGCCGGATTTGGGCGCGCCGACCGAGAGGCGCTTGCCCTTGAGATCCGCCAGCGTCTTGATGCCACTCTCCTTCGAGGCGACGATCTGGACATAGTTCGGGTAGATCGCGGTGATGCCGCGCAGCTTCTTCAGCGGGCTCTTGAAGCCGGCCTCCTCGTCGCCCTTCCAGGCGGCGTCCAGGGAATCGCCGAGGGTGAAGGCGATCTCGCCGCGGCCCTGCTGCAGCAGCACGAGATTCTCGACCGAGGCCTTGGTCGCCTGCACCGAGGGGCGGGTGTTCGGGATCTTGTCGCCATAGATCTTCGAGAGCGCGACGCCCATCGGATAGTAGACGCCGGAGGTGCCGCCGGTCAGCACGTTGATGAAGTCCTGCGCCTTGGCCGCGACCGGCGTCACGGCGATGATCACGGCAGTCATGAGCCCGGCAAAGCGGCGGCCGGCGAGCAGCGTCGTCATGGTTCCTCCCGATATATGGTCAGGCTCGGACGGCCGGACTTTCCCCAGTTGTAGGCCGTTCGCGGAGCGAAAGAAAAGTTGTTCCAAAGCGCTAGGAACTCGTCATGCCGCGATTGCGTGCGATTTCCGCCCTGCTGGCGCCAGGAAGCTGCGGAGATTGCCCTCGCCGGCTGGACAGGCTAGCCGGAAACACCATCTTCCGATCTTTCCTCGATGGAGCGCCCCGCCCGATGCAGCCGCGACAGCCGACCACGCCCCTGATCGACCGCCGCACATTGCTCGCGGGTGCCGCCGGTACGGCCGCCCTCGCCGCAGCCGGTTTCTCCGGCCCGGCGCTGGCGCAGCAGGGGCTGAAGCTCGGCACCGCCGACGCCTTCTCCTTCGAAGGCTTGAAGGCGCGGGCTCGCGATCTCGCCGGAAAACCCTATGAGCCGCCGCCGAACCCCAAGCCTGACGTGCTCGAGAAGATCGACTACGACGCCCACGGCAAGATCAAGTTCAAGCCGGAGCTGGCGCTCTGGGCCAATGGACCTTCGCCCTGGCCGGTGACTTTCTTCCATCTCGGCCGCTACTTCCAGAAGCCCGTGCGCATGCATGTCCTCGACGACGGCAAGGCGCGCGAGATCGTCTACGACGAGAGCTATTTCGAGATGCCGGCCGATTCGCCGGCCAAGCAGTTGCCGCCGGGCGCCGGTTTCGCCGGCTTCCGCTTCCAGGAGAGCCGCTCCGGCCATCCCGGCCGCAAGAGCGAGAAGCTGGACTGGCAGAAGAACGACTGGGTCGCCTTCCTCGGCGCCTCCTATTTCCGCGCCATCGGCGAGCTCTACCAGTATGGGCTCTCGGCCCGCGGCCTAGCGGTCGATCCGGCGGTCGGCGACCGGCCGGAGGAATTCCCCGACTTCACCCATGTCTGGCTGGAGACGCCCGGCGAGGCGGCCGAGCATGTCGTCGTCTATGCCCTGCTCTCGGGGCCGAGCGTGGCGGGGGCCTTCCGTTTCCGCATGCATCGCGGCAAGGGCGTCGACATGGAGATCGAGCAGGAACTGCACCTGCGCAAGGATGTCGCACGGCTCGGCATCGCGCCGCTGACCTCAATGTACTGGTATTCCGAGACCGCCAAGACGACCATGGTCGACTGGCGGCCGGAGGTGCACGATTCCGACGGGCTCGCGCTCTGGACCGGCAATGGCGAGCGCGCCTGGCGCCCGCTCAACAACCCCCAGCGCACCGTCGCATCCAGCTTCGTCGACGAAAACCCGCGCGGCTTCGGCCTGATGCAGCGCGATCGCCTCATCGATCATTACATGGATGGCGTCTTCTACGAGCGCCGGCCGAGCCTGTGGATCGAGACGCTGGGCGGATGGGGCAAGGGCGCGGTCCAGCTGATCGAGATCCCCACCGACGACGAGATTCACGACAACATCGTCGCGATGTGGGTGCCGGAAGCGCCGGCGAAAGCCGGCAACGCCTATAACTTCCGCTATCGCCTGCACTGGCTCGCCGACGAGCCATTCCCGCCGGCGCTCGGCCGCGTCGTCGCGACAAGGCTCGGCAATGGCGGCCAGCCGGGCACGGTGCGGCCAAAGGGCGTGCGCAAGTTCATGATCGAGTTCAAGGGGCCGGCGCTCGAGGACATCCCGTTCGGGGTCAAGCCCGAGGTCGTGCTCTCGGCCTCGCGCGGCAGCTTTTCCTATACCTTCGCCGAAGCGGTACCGAACGACGTGCCCGGCCACTGGCGGGCGCAGTTCGACCTCACCGTCGACGGCGCGGAGCCGGTCGAGATGCGCTGCTTCCTGCGCGGCGGCGACAAGGTGCTGACCGAAACCTGGCTCTACCAGTACTGGCCGGGCTGAACCCGCCTGGAAACTCTACTCCAGCGGCCACCTGGCGGCGTTTTCTGCGCGTCCGGTGCTCACGGACCAATGTCCGCTGCGCTCCGGTTCTCGAAACCACCGCCATCTGGCGCGCCGCAGCGAGTTTCGAGACGGGTTCCGAGCCGAGACGCCTACCCCTCGATCTGGCGCTTCTGGGCCCGGTCGACCGAGACGAACAAAGTGTTGGCCGCGCCGGGCTCGACGCAGAACACGTCGAAGCTCGGTGCCTGCGGATCGTCGGCCGGCATGTGCAGGGTGGCGGAGCTCTTGCGGCCGGCGAAGGCCATGATCCGGAAGCTCAACCCGTCCGGCAGGCCGATCTCGATCGCATCGGCCTTGATCTCGGTCGCGACGCCGTTCCGTATCGCTTTGAAGGTCACCCGCTCGGCGCTCACCGGCCTGCTCCTGTTCGGACATTGTTGACGATGCCGATAACGCAGTGGCGTTGCGCTCGATGCAAGGGTGATCGTGCTTGCTCGTCGGCGAGCGTAATATTATATCATTCGGTATGGCTCATGATCATGCCCACCATCGCCAGCCTGTCGCCGAGGTTCCCGGCTGGTCGCTGCTGCGGCTGTCGGCCGGGCAAAGGCTCGGTCTGGCATCCGGCGTGATCCTGGTGCTCTGGGCGGCGACCCTCGCCGTCATTCTGTGAACAAGAGTATCCCTGTGCCCGCCATCCGCTTCAGCGACCTGACGCTCGGCTATGACCGCCACCCGGCGGTGCATCATCTCTGCGGCGAGATCGCACCCGGCAGCCTGACCGCTATCGTCGGGCCGAATGGCGCCGGCAAGTCGACTTTGCTCAAGGCCATCGCCGGTGCGCTCTCGCCGCTCGATGGCACCGTGACGCTCGCCAAGGGCAAACGGCTCGCCTATCTCCCCCAATCGGCCGAGCTCGACCGCTCCTTCCCGATCCATGTCTACGATCTCGTCGCCATGGGTCTGTGGGGCGCGGCCGGCATCTTCGGCAAGATCGGCCTCGGTCAACGCAGCAAGGTCGAGGCGGCGATCGCAGCGGTCGGCCTCACCGGCTTCGAGAGCCGCAGCATCGGCACGCTCTCGGGCGGCCAGATGCAGCGGGCGCTGTTCGCCCGGCTGCTGCTGCAGGACGCCGACATCATCCTGCTCGACGAACCCTTCACCGCGATCGATGCGCGCACCAGCGCCGATCTGCTGGCGCTGGTCCAGCGCTGGCATGGCGAGAGCCGGACCGTCGTTGCCGTGCTGCATGACATCGAGACGGTGAGGCGCGCCTTCCCGCAGACGCTGCTGCTGGCGCGCGAGGCGATCGCCTGGGGCGAAACCGGCGAGGTGCTGACGGCGAACAACCTGCTCAAGGCGCGGCGCATGGTCGAGGCCTTCGACAGCCATGCCACGCCCTGCGCAGCTTGAGGCTTTCCACCCTTCTTTTTGATTGAAACATCCTGTGCCGGGTCATCCCGGGCGACCGAAGGGAGACCCAGGATCCATTCCTGACCGGTTCCGGAATGGGGCCCGGGTCTTCGCTTCGCTCCGCCCGGGACGATGGCGTATTTGAATTGAACGCGATGCTCCACGACCTCCTGATCGGCCCTTTCGCCGAATTCGATTTCATGCGCCGGGCGCTGGTCGGCGTGATTGCGCTGTCGGTCTCGGGCGCTCCCGTCGGTGTCTTCCTGATGCTGCGGCGGATGAGCCTGACCGGCGACGCCATGGCGCATGCGATCCTGCCCGGCGCTGCGCTCGGCTATCTCGTCGCCGGCTTCTCGCTGCCGGCGATGACGCTTGGCGGGCTCGTCGCGGGCTTCACCGTGGCCCTCGCCGCTGGCGCCGTGGCGCGCCTGACCGTGCTCAAGGAAGATGCCTCGCTCGCCGCCTTCTACCTGATCTCGCTGGCGCTCGGCGTCACCCTCGTCTCGCTGCGCGGTTCTGCGGTCGATCTCTTCCATGTGCTGTTCGGCAATGTGCTGGCGCTCGACGACGATGTGCTGGTGCTGCTCTCCGGCGTCGCCAGCCTGACGCTCGGCGTGCTGGCGCTGGCTTATCGCCCGCTGGTGCTCGAATGTGTCGATCCCGGCTTCCTGCGCTCGGTCAGCCGTTCGGGCGGCGTCGTCCACCTGACCTTCCTTGGGCTCGTCGTGATCAACCTCGTCGCCGGCTTTCATGCTCTCGGTACGCTGCTCGCGGTCGGGCTGATGATGCTGCCAGCCGCCGCTGCCCGCTTCTGGACCGCCGACATCACCCGGCTGATCCTGCTCGCCTCCGGCTTCGGCATGGCGTCCGGATACATCGGGCTCGTCGCCTCCTATGCTGCCGGCAGCAATCTCCCGGCCGGGCCGGCGATCATCCTCTCGGCCGGCGCGCTCTATCTCGGCTCGCTCCTGCTGGGATCGCAGGGCGGCCTTGCGCGACGGCTCTTGCCGAGGGCCCATCTCCAACGCTAGTTATGTTATAGTGTTTCATTAGCGCGAGAGTCATCATGCTGAACCGTCGCTCCGTCCTCCTCGGCCTTGCCGCCGGCGTTGCCCTGCCATTGCCGGCCTTTGCCCAGGAGAAGCTGCCCGTCGTCGCGAGCTTCTCGATCCTCGGCGATTTCGTGCGCGAGATCGGTGGCGACCGGGTCGCAGTGACCACGCTGGTCGGGCCCGACGGCGACGCGCATGTCTATTCGCCGACGCCGGCCGACGCGAAGACGGTGGCAGGGGCGAAGCTCGTCGTCGTCAACGGGCTGAAGTTCGAGGGTTGGCTGACCCGGCTGGTGAAGTCGTCGGGCACCAAGGCGACCGTCGCGACGGCGACTACCGGCATCACGCCGCTGAAGATGGCCGACGATCACGGCCACGGTCATGGCGGCGAGGATCCGCATGCCTGGCAGAGCGTCGCCAACGCAAAGCTCTATGTCGGCAATGTCCGCGATGCGCTGGTTGCAGCCGACCCGGCAGGCAAGGCGGGCTACGAGGCCAATGCAGCCGCCTATCAGACCAAGCTCGATGCGCTCGAAGCTGAAATCAAGGCCGCGGTTGCGCGCATCCCGGCCGACCGGCGCAAGGCGATCACCTCGCACGACGCCTTCGGCTACTTCGTCAAAGCCTATGGCATCGCGTTCATCGCGCCGCAGGGCGTCTCGACCGAGGCCGAGGCCTCGGCCAAGGACGTCGCTCGCATCATCCGCCAGATCAAGGCCGAGAAGGTGCCGGCGGTCTTCCTCGAGAACATCACCAATCCGCGCCTGGCCGAGCAGATCGCCAAGGAGAGCGGCGCGAAGATCGGCGGGCGCCTCTATTCGGATGCGCTTTCGGCCGCCGGCGGTCCGGCCGGGACTTACATCGCGATGATGAAACACAATATAAGCCAGATCGAGAAGGCGCTCGTCGGCGGCCCGGCCTGACCGGATCGCGATCATCGCAGCGCCACCAACCAGGTCGTTTCCCATGTCCGAGAAGATTCCCGTCACGGTGCTCACCGGCTATCTGGGCGCCGGCAAGACCACGCTCCTCAACCGCATCCTCACCGAGGACCACGGCAAGAAATTCGCCGTGATCGTCAACGAGTTCGGCGAGACCGGCATCGATGGCGACCTCGTCGTCGGCGCCGACGAGGAAGTGTTCGAGATGAACAATGGCTGCATCTGCTGCACGGTGCGCGGCGACCTGATCCGCATCCTCGACGGGTTGATGAAGCGCAAGGGCAAGTTCGACGCGATCATCGTCGAGACCACCGGCCTTGCCGATCCCGCCCCGGTCGCCCAGACCTTCTTCGTCGACCAGGATGTCGGCGACGCCACCAAGCTCGACGCGGTCGTGACCGTCACCGATGCGAAATGGCTGCAGGACCGGCTCAAGGATGCGCCGGAGGCGAAGAACCAGATTGCCTTCGCCGACGTGATCATCCTGAACAAGACCGATCTGGTCAGCGCCGAAGGGCTTGCCGAGGTCGAGGCGGCGATCCGCGCGATCAACCCCTATGCCAAGCTGCACAAAACGACGCGCTGCGACCTGCCGATCGCCGAGCTGCTCGACCGCAATGCCTTCGATCTCGACCGCATCCTCGACATCGAGCCGGACTTCCTCGAATCCGGCCATCATCATCACCATTCCGAAGATGTCCGCTCGATGTCCTTCACGATCCCCGGCGATGTCGACCCGGAAAAGTTCATGCCGTGGATCAATGACATCAGCCAGGTGCAGGGGCCGAACATCCTGCGCTCCAAGGGCATCCTGGCCTTCAAGGACGAGCCGCGCCGCTTCGTCTTCCAGGGCGTGCACATGATCCTCGACGGTGACCTGCAGCGCGACTGGAAGTCCGGCGAGAAGCGGGAATCGCGTCTCGTCTTCATCGGCCGCGATCTCGACGAGGCGGCGCTGCGCAAGGGGTTCATGGCCTGCGCGGCTTGAACGCCTCGACAGTCCCGTTCAGGCCGAGGGCTTAAGTCAGGCTTCGGTCGCTGCAATGGAGAGTTGCGGGAACCCCGGCCGCAGGGCTGGCTTCCTGCCCCCCGGGCATTCAGGGTCCATTCTAGTCGGCAGGCGCGGAATCGCGCTGTCTGACAGCTCGCCCGGCGTCCCCGGCCGCGCAGCCGACCACGATGGCCGCGGAAACCAAGGCGGCGAAGTCGAAAGCCTGCTCGACCGAGGCCGACAAGCAAGGCCTCCATGGCAAGGCCCGCAAGACGTTTCGCAGCGATTGCAAGCGGCGTTGACCGTTTGAAACGCCTGTAGAGCGGCGGGCGAAGAGCGCTGCCGCTCGATCCGCCTGCAACTGGCCAGCAGTCGAGCCTGGGCCGGAAAGCGGTTGCTTCCAGCATGCGACACCGGACCCGACATCGCAGTCTCGCGAACCGGCCTGGAGCCGCTGCGCCCCAGTGGGGGCAAACCTGCACGACAGGAATCGAGCACGGCTCCAGTTTCTGGAGGCCCCTCCGCATTTTCGTGCAATGTTCGCGTTGTATCTCGGCTGCGAAGCGGCGTCGAACCCGCCCAGCCCGCGCGCCGTGACGCCCTGCCGTTCTGGCATGGCCTTTGCCAAGCGTGTCGCTGGACGGTCCGAAGCGCCGCCTCATCGGCTTCCGCACTTCGAGGTCTTCGATGCGTTGGAGCACCCACGTTCCGGATGTCACCGGTCGCGCGCACCGTCTCGTGCCGCACAGATAGGAGCCGGCATGCAAATCGCCCGCAATCGGGTCTTGATGATCTACCCCGCCTTCAACGCCAACTCTTTCTGGAACTACAAGGCGACATGCGCACTCGCCGGAGCCCGCCATCCCGCCGCTCCGCTGGGATTGATCACGGTCGCCGCATTGCTGCCCACGACATGGGAGGTCCGCCTTGTCGACCTGAACACCGAGGAACTCGGCGCACAGGATCTCGACTGGGCCGACCTCGTCATGACCGGAGGCATGCTGCCGCAGCAGGATGGGGCGCTGGCGGTCATCGAGATGTGCCGATCGCGCGGCAAACCCGTCGTGGTCGGAGGTCCTGACGCGACCTCCACGCCGGATATCTATGCCGCCGCGGATTTTCAGGTGCTCGGGGAGGCAGAGGAGATCATGGCCGATTTCGTCGCTGCCTGGACGGGCGGCGCCAGAAGCGGTGTTTTCCGCGCCGAAATGGGCAAGACCGACGTTACCAGGAGCCCGACGCCGCGCTTCGATCTTCTGACCTTCAAGAACTATCTGCATGTCGGCGTGCAGTTCTCGCGCGGCTGCCCGTTCAATTGCGAGTTCTGCGACATCATCGAGCTTTACGGGCGTGTACCGCGCACCAAGACCAACGCGCAGGTCATGGCCGAGCTCGATACCCTGTACGCGCTCGGCTATCGCGGCCATGTCGATTTCGTCGACGACAACCTGATCGGCAACAAGAAGGCACTCAGGCAGTTTCTACCGGCTCTCACGGACTGGATGAGGGAGAAAAACTCCCCGTTCGAGTTCTCGACCGAGGCCTCGATCAATCTTGCCGACGATCCCGCCTTGATGGAGGCGATGAGCGAAGCCAATTTCTTCACGATTTTTGTCGGAATCGAGAGTCCGGACGCCGATACGCTGGTCTTGACGCAAAAGAAGCAGAACACCCGCCGCAGCCTGGAGGAGAGCGTTCACAAGATCTATCGGGCGGGGCTCTTCGTGAACGCTGGTTTCATCCTCGGCTTCGACAGCGAAAAAGGCAGCGTCGCACGCGGCATGATCGACTGCATCGAGGATACCGCGATCCCGGTCTGCATGGTCGGCCTGCTCTATGCTCTGCCGAATACGCAGCTGACGCGGCGCCTCGACCGCGAGGGCCGCCTCGTCCTTCCCGATGATGCCGATCGTACGCAAGGGCTTGGCGACCAATGCACCGCCGGTCTCAATTTCGTGACCAGCCGTCCGCGCCGCGCCATTCTGTCAGACTACAAGGCCGTCCTGGAGGCCGTGTATGCGCCCGGCGCTTTCTTCGGCCGCGTTCGACGGGTCGGGCGGATGCTCGACTGCACCCATCGCCGGCTGGAACTGCCCCGGTCGATGGAATGGCAGGAGCTGAAATCGTCCTGGCGCCTGTTCTGGCAGATGACGGTCGCGAAGGGGGGCGTTCGGCGCGAGTTCTGGAAGACGGTGCTCGACTGTCTCATCCATAATCGCCAGGCACTGCCCTATGCGCTCATGATGATGGCGCTCTATCTGCATCTGGGCCCGTTCTCCCGACATGTGATCGCCCAGTTGCAGCGGCAGATCGACAACCTGCCGGACACGCAACCCGCAGCCCTTCCCGCTCAGCTGGAACTGTCGAAGGCTGCTGTCGCCGTCCCGGCGTAGAAGCGACCCGGGGCTGACGACGTTGCGCCCGCCAGCATCGCTTGCGGGCGCGCGCTCCCTCCGCCTTGAACCAACCGGACGGAACGTAGGCAGAATCAGAAAGTCGAGCATGCCTCGATCGTAAAAGTGGGTCCCACTTTTGCCCAACATGCTCTAGACCGGCAGCCATGGATTCGATCGCCAAACCGGTCTCGCTGCGCGAGCATGTCGTTCCCGTCGAGGCCGGCGAGCATGTCGTCGGCGCTGTCTGGCTGAAGCAGACGCTGGCTCTCGCCCTCGCCGACGGGCGGGTGCTGCGCTGGCGCGACGGCGAGACCGAGAGCATCGAGGCGCATGGCGGCGGCCTGCTCTGCGTAGCCTCGGACGGCACGCGCCTGATCAGCGGCGGCGATGACGGCCGCGTCGTCGCGACTTCGGCCGATGGCGTGTCGGAAGAGCTGGCTCGCGATCAAAAGCGCCGCTGGATCGATGCCGTCACCGTGTCGCCCTCCGGCAGCATCGCCTGGAACAGCGGCCGCGATGTCCACGCCCGCGACGACAAAGGCAGGGTCAGGTCGATCGAGGTCGCCTCGACGCCACAGGGCCTTAGCCTGGCGCCGAAGGGCTATCGCCTCGCCATCGCCCAGATGAACGGCGTGCTGCTCTGGTATCCGAACACCGAGGCCAAGCCCGATTTCCTGGAATGGAAGGGCTCGCATCTCGATGTGACCTGGTCGCCCGACGGGCGCTTCGTGGTCACCTCCATGCAGGAGAACGCGCTGCATGGCTGGCGCCTCGGCGAGAAGCCGAGCCATATGCGCATGACCGGCTATCCGGCCAAGCCGCGCTCGCTGTCCTGGTCGCATGACGGGCTCTGGCTCGCTTCCAGCGGCGCGGACGCGGCCATCGTCTGGCCCTTCCAGGGCGAGGGGCCGACCGGCAAGGCGCCGCGCGAATGCGGCGCGCGCCACGCCAAGGTCACCCGCGTCGCTTTCCATCCCAAGGCGCTGGTGCTGGCGGTCGGCTACGACGATGGCTGCATTCTGATGATCCGCCTGACCGACGCCTCGGAGCTACTGGTACGGCCAGCGCAACGCGACAGCGGCATCACCGCCTTTGCCTGGGACAAGCTCGGCAAGCGCCTCGCCTTCGGCACCGAGGATGGTGCGGCCGGCGTGCTGACCCTGCCGGGCGGCTGAGCGGCGATGCGCTTCGGCCTGTTCGGCAAGGACAAGCGTGAGTCCGCCGGCGCGGATGCCGCGGCGCAGGTCAAGCGGCAGGTGCGCGAGCTGCTCGGCCTGCCTGAGAACACTGTGATCGCGGTCAACGAGATCCTCTGCGCCGATCCCGCCTGTCCCGGCACCGAGACGGTGATCCTGGTGATGAAGCCCGGCGAGAAGACCCGGGCGTTCAAGGTCCAGATGGGGCTGGCGGAGTTGACGCCGGAGGCGCTGGCGCAGGCGTTGTCTGCAACCGGCTGAACCGACGAAGACCACCGCCACAATATGTCAGCAGGTGGCGGCTGCGCGCCTTAACCTTTGGCGATACCATCGCTAGCTTGCTCTCATGGCGACGCGACCGCGAAAGATTCTGAAGCTCGACAAGGCGGAAGCGCGCCGGATCTGGCTCAAGGCCCAGAGGCTCGACACGCGAGGGCCCTTTGGCTTCGGCCCCGAGGCGACCGCCGCAGCGGTCGGCCATCTCGGTTATGTCCAGATCGACACGATCAACGTGGTCGAGCGCTGCCACCACCATATCCTCTACAGCCGGATCCCCGATTATCGCCGCGACGATCTCGCGCAGGCGCAGTCGCAGGACAAGGCGGTGTTCGAGTACTGGACGCATGCGCTGTCCTATGTGCCGACTGCCGATCTCCGCTATTTCCTGCCGGCGATGAAGGCGCACCGCGCCGAGCCCAAGCGCTGGGCCTCCGTCGGCAGCCGCGAGGAGACGCGCAAGCTGCTGCGCCGCATCCGCAAGGACGGCGCCCTCACCATCCGCGATATCGATACCGACGTGCTGGTCGAGAAGACGCATCTCTGGGCCAGCAAGAAACCGTCGAAAGGCCTGCTCGAGCGCGCCTTCTACGATGGCGAGCTCGCGATCTCCGCCCGCTCCGGCATGCTCAAGACCTATGAGCTGATCGACCGGCATTTCGGCTGGGAAAAGCAGCCGGCGCCGGCATCGGAACGCCAGATTGCGGCCTACAAGCTCGACCGCGCCCTGCGCGCTCAGGGCATCGTCAGCCTCGATTCGATTTGCCATCTCGACGCGCCCAGCAAGAAGGCGATCGCCGAGCTGATCGCGGGACGCGTGCGGCGCAAGGAGCTGGTGCCGGTCGCGATCGAAGGTGCCGAGAAGACGCCGCATTGGGCTGCGCCGAGTGTGCTGGAGCCGTCAGAGCCGGCGGACGGCAGCCTCGTCCACATCCTCTCGCCCTTCGATCCGCTGATCATCCAGCGCAAGCGGCTGAAGCTGTTCTTCGGCTATGACCACGTCTTCGAGGCTTATCTGCCGAAGGAGAAGCGCGTCTTCGGCTATTTCGGCCTGCCGGTGCTGGCGGGGGATCGCATCGTCGCTGTCGCCGACCTCAAGGCCGACCGGGCGGCGCGCAAGCTCTTGGTGCAGCAATGGACCTGGCTGGTCCCGGGGCCGTCGGCAGAACTGAAGCGGCAGGTCGACGAGGAGATGCAGCGCTTCGAGCGCTTTCAGCTGGGGTGAGAAAGCCTCAGTTCGGCCTCGGCCAGCGGAAGTCGTCGGCGCGGCCGGGGTGCGGTTCCGGCGCGATGCCCTGGCCGAAGACGCGGTCGAGCCCAGCTGCGACATCGCCGCGGCCGCGCGCTTCCTGGATCGAGGCGATCAGCGCCGCATCGCCACCTGGGGAGACCGCCCCGGTCAGGGGCAGGATAGGGCCTGCGAGGGGTCTGGGCGGGACCACCGGCACGAGAGGGAGATCGGTCGGCACGCCGCTGACCATGCGGTCGATCAGGCGCTCGACATCCATCGGCTGTGGCTGCGGCGGCGGTGCCGGCGTGCCCTCTGCCTCCGGAGGAACAGGCAGGGCGATGACGTTCTGCGTCGGCGTCTTCTCCAGGATACGGCGGATGACGACGTCGACGAAATGGGCAGCCTTGCGGGCGCCGGCCTTGGTGAAATGGACGCCGTCGCCGAGCCGAAGCCGGGCGACCTGGCCGTTCACATCCGGTCCCATGGCGGCATAACGATTTTCACTGTCGACATAGGCGCCCCAGAGGTCGACGAACTCCCCGCCGGCCGCCTCGGCGCCCTTGCGGAAGAGATCGTTCAGCGTGGTCAGGTCGGCCGAGAGGCGCGCGTTCTGCATCGCTGGCGCGCCGACCCAGATCAGCGGCACGCGCTTGGTGCTGAAGGACGCCGCGACGGCCTCGATCCGTGCCTTGTAGAGCTGGAGCCAGCGCTCGCTCAGCGGCTCATGGGTGATCTCGCCCTCGCGGATCACCTGGCGGTCGTTCGGCCCGAGCACGACGACGCCGACCATGACCTTGGCGTCGCCCGCCAGGAGTTCGCCGGCTGCCTTCGGCCAGTCGTAGAAATCGGTCCGGACCAGGCCGCTATCGGCCTTGGCCTTGCTCACCACGGCGACATCGGCACGGTCGCCGAGGCTGTCCTCGAGCCCTTCGGCGATCTGGCCCGCCAGCGTGTCGCCGATCACGAGGACATGGTGATTGACGTCGACCTTGGGGATCACGGGATCGTCGCGAACGACCACGCGTGTCGGTGCTCGGCGCTGGGCCGGCGCGACGCGTTCGCGTGGCTGCCGTTGCTGGACCGCCGGTCTCTCCGGAATCTGCCAGAACATGTTGAACAGGCTGCGACCCTGTGGCTGTGCCTGCGGTATCCGGCCCGGCGGGACCGGGTTCTGGGCAATCGAGGCCGGCCCGCCGGTGACGAGCACGAGCAGGGCCGCAGCCAGAACCATGAAGAGCGAACGCGGGCGCATCGTGCTCTCGATCGGCGCCGGTCGGACGTTGGCGCCGAGGGCAATATAGTCGCGATTGCCCGCTTCGTCAGCGGGGCGCCTTCATCCGCGTCAGCAGCGCCGGGGTCGGGTAGCCGTCGGCGAGGAGGCCGACGCGCAGCTGGTACTGCCTGACCGCCTCGCGCGTGCCGGTGCCGATGCGTCCGTCGGCGTCGTGATTGTAGAGGCCCAAGCCCTTCAGCCGACGCTGGACATCGGTGATCCCCACTTTGTCGAGGCGCGGCGCCTTCACCGGCCAGTCGCCCTGCAAGGCAGGCCGACCGACGATCCGGTCGCCGAGATGACCGACGGCGAGGGCATAGGCGTCGGAGGAATTGTACTTCTTGATGACGTCGAAATTCGCGGTCAGCAGCAAGGCCGGGCCGGTATGCCCGGCCGGGTAGAACAGCCTGGCCTCGCCCGAAGACGGGAGCGAACCGCCATCGGCGCGGCGCACGCCGGCCGAGCGGAAGGCAGAGAAGCTGGCGCGGTAGAGATTGTGGTCGAAGCCCTCTGGCACCACGACCTCGATGCCCCAGGGCAGGCCGGGGGTCCAGCCATAGCCCTTGAGATAATTGGCGGTCGAGGCGATGGCGTCGCTGGTCGAGGTCCAGATGTCGGCATGGCCGTCGCCGGTCTGGTCGACCGCGTATTTCATGTAGCTCGACGGCATGAACTGGGTGTGGCCCATCGCGCCCGCCCAGGAGCCGCGCAGTTCGCTGCGCTCGACATAACCCTTCTCGATCAGCTCCAGCGCGGTCAGGAGCTCGTCGCGGAAGAAGTCGCCGCGATAGCGGATGTTCGCCAGCGTCGCGAGCGAGCGGATCACGTCCTTGTCGCCCTTGAACGAGCCGTAATTGGTTTCCATCCCCCAGATGCCGAGGATGATCTCCTTGGGCACGCCATAGCGGGATTCGGCCTGGGCCAGCACGCTGGCATGGGCCTCCAGCATCTCGCGGCCGCGCGAGATGCGGCCGCCGCCGACCGCGCTGTTGAGATAGCTCCAGATCGGCGCGACGAATTCCGACTGCTTGCGGGTCAGCGTCACGATCGAGGGGTCGGGCGTCACGCCCTGGAAGGCGAGGTCGAAGGTCTTGCGCGAGATGCCGCGCGCCTGCGCCATCGGCCAGAGCGTCTTCAGGAAACCGTCCAAGCCCGGCGCGGCCGGCCGCGTCTCGGGCTTGGGGGTCTGTGCCCGCGCCGGATTGATCGAACCCGTCGTCTGCGCAAGCGCCGGCCCGAGGCCGAGCGCCACGGCGAAGGCGAGAACGGTGACGGGGCGCATGGTGGCTCCTCTGGCTCGGTCGCGGGCTGTTTCCACCACAGCGCCCGAACGAAGTTAACCATGGGTTAACGCCGCGCCAAATCTTGGCTGTCAGCTCGCATTGCGCTTGCGCAGGCTGTCCTCCCAGGCCAGCGCCTGGGTGACGATCTCGGTGAGGTCGTCATGCTCCGGCCGCCAGCCGAGCTCGGCGCGGATGCGGTCGGCTTTTGCGACGAGCGCGGCCGGATCGCCTGGGCGGCGCGGCGAGAGCCGAACGGGGAAATCGACGCCGGAGACCTGCTTCACCACCTCGGTCACCTCCTTGACCGAGTAGCCGCGGCCATAGCCGCAGTTCAGCGTCAGGTTCTCGCCGCCGGCGCGCAAATGGTCGAGCGCGGCGAGATGGGCGCGGGCGAGGTCGGTGACGTGGATGTAGTCGCGGATGCAGGTGCCGTCGGGTGTCGCGTAGTCGGTGCCGAAGATATCGAGCCCGGCGCGCTGACCCAGCGCCGCTTGGCTCGCGACCTTGATCAGATGGGTGGCGGTGGCGCTGGACTGGCCGGAGCGGCCCCTAGGATCGGCACCGGCGACGTTGAAATAGCGCAGCGCGACGTAAGTGAGGCCATGGGCGCGGGCGACATCGCCGAGCATCCATTCGCTCATCAGCTTGGAGCGGCCATAGGGGTTGATCGGATTGAGGGCGATTTCCTCCGGCACCGGCGAGACCGGCGGCTCGCCATAGACGGCAGCGGTCGAGGAGAAGATCACATGCTTGACGCTGCCGCGCACGGCGCTCTCCAGCAAAGCGCGCGTCTTGACGGTGTTGTTGTGATAATAGCCGAGCGGATCCGACACGGAATCCGGCACGACGATCTTCGCGGCGAAATGCGCGATCTCGCTGATGCCATGCTCGGCGATGGTGCGCTCGACCAGGGCCTGGTCGCCCATGTCGCCGCGCACGAGGATCGCCTCCTGCGGCACCGCCCACCAGAAGCCGGTCGAGAGATCGTCGAGCACGACGACCTTTTCGCCGCGGTCCAGCAGCTCAAGGACCATGTGGCTGCCGATATAGCCCGCGCCGCCTGAAACCAGAATCGCCATCTTCGTCTCCTCGTCACGTGACCGGCATAATCCGGAATCACGACAGTTCGATCCAGCCTGTCCGGCGCACATGGCTAATCTCGGGCGCCGCTCGGGTGAACCCATGCAAGAATGATGGCCAGGGCGGCAGAACTGCCAGAATGACGGAAAAGCATTGACGTGTCGGCAAGGCCCGACTGGTATTCGAGAACTGGGCCGGCCCGGCTTTCGCCAGAATCGCGGGCCAGCCTTTAGCAGCCGGCATGAATCGGGCGAAGCCGGCTCTCCCGCAGCCCTCCGACCTCAGCAGGCGCGCGCCGCAGGGCGCGCGAGATGGACGCGCATGATCAAGAAAATCCGCAAGGCGGTCTTCCCCGTCGCTGGTCTCGGCACCCGCTTCCTGCCTGCCACCAAGGCGATCCCGAAGGAGATGCTGACCATCGTCGACCGGCCGGTGGTCCAGCATGTGGTCGACGAGGCGCGTGCAGCCGGGATCGAGCATTTCGTCTTCGTCACGGGCCGCAACAAGGCCGTGATCGAGGACCATTTCGACATGGCCTATGAGCTCGACGACACGCTGGCCAAGCGCGGCAAGGTGAAGGAGCTCGATGCGCTCAAGCACGATCTGCCGGCAGCCGGCACGGCGAGCTTCACCCGCCAGCAGGCGCCGCTCGGCCTCGGTCACGCCGTCTGGTGCGCGCGCGACATCGTCGGCGACGAGCCGTTCGCGCTGCTGCTGCCGGACATGCTGCATCATACCAGCGGCAAGGGCTGCCTCGCCGAGATGATCGCGGCCTATGAGGAGCATGGCGGCAACCACATCGCGGTGGCGCCGGTGCCGGAAGACCAGACCCATCAATACGGCATCGTCGGCGTCGCCGATGCCAAGGCCAAGGTCTCGCAGATCAGCAAGATGGTGGAGAAGCCGCCGAAGGGCACGGCGCCGTCGAACCTGCACATCACCGGCCGCTACATCCTGCAGCCGACGATCTTCGATCTGCTCGCCAAGCAGGAGAAGGGGGCCGGCAATGAGATCCAGCTCACGGATTCAATGATCGCGCTGGCGCAGCAGGAAAAATTCTTCGCCGTGCGCTTCGACGGCGACATCTACGACACCGGCTCGAAGATCGGCTTCCTCAGCGCCAATGTCGCCTATGCGCTGGAGCGCGGCGACCTCGGCCCGCAATTGCGGGCTGAGATCGAGCGGCTGCTGAAGAAATAGAAAACGCCGAACGCCATGGTCGGAGCGAGCCCGGCCATGGCGAGTTTCTCAATGACAGGAGATCAGCCCGCCTTCGCCTTCTTGGCCCGCTCGATCGCCTCGACGATCAGCTGCTTGGCCTTGGCGGCGTCGCCCCAGCCGGTGAGCTTCACCCACTTGCCGGGTTCCAGGTCCTTGTAGTGCTCGAAGAAGTGCTGGATCTGATCGAGCGTGATCTGCGGCAGATCGGTGTAGTTCGTCACGTTCTCGTAGCGCTTGGTCAGCTTGGGGACCGGCACGGCGATGATCTTCTCGTCGCCGCCGCCCTCATCCTCCATCATCATCACGCCGATCGGGCGGACTGCGATGTAGGAGCCCGGCACCAGCGGGCGGGTATTGGCGACGAGCACGTCGCAAGGGTCGCCGTCTTCCGACAGCGTATGCGGGATGAAGCCGTAATTCCCGGGATAGCGCATCGGCGTATAGAGGAAGCGGTCGACGAAGAGCGTGCCGGCTTCCTTGTCCATCTCGTATTTGATCGGTTCGCCGCCGATCGCGACTTCGATGACGACGTTGACTTCGTCCGGGGGATTCTTGCCGATGGCGATGGCGTCGAGCCGCATGTACCTGACCTGTCGATGACAAAACTTCGGGCGCCTTATGCGCGTTCCAGCCGCAAAGGCCAAGCCCGGGCTTTAGTCGCAAGGGGTTACCGATTTGCGCAAGCTCGCCGCCGCTGCTATCGGGCCGGCATGACATGTGCGATCCCATGCTGAACCATTGGCGGCGGCCGGAAGACCGCTATGCGAGGCGCATGGCGCGCATCGCGCGCTGGGATCGTCCCTTGCGCGGCCGGCTCGATCGCGCGCGCGCCTGGGCCAACATGCTGCTGGCCGACCACGGCATCTTCCGGCTGGTCTATCTCAATGCGCACCGCATCACCCCGCAGCTCTGGCGCGCCGCCCAGCCGGCCCCGACCGACATCGCCTGGTTCGCCCGCCACGGCGTGAAGACGATCGTCAACCTGCGCGGCGGCCGCGAGCACGGCGCCTGGCCGCTGCAGAAGGAGGCCTGCGAGCGCCACGGCATCGCGTTGGTCGAATTCGTCCTGCGTTCGCGCGGCGCACCGGATCGCGACACCCTTCTTGCTGCCCCCGCCTTCT
Source organism: Allobosea sp. P4_H5 (assembly GCF_056400825.1). Lineage (NCBI taxonomy): Bacteria > Pseudomonadati > Pseudomonadota > Alphaproteobacteria > Hyphomicrobiales > Alloboseaceae > Allobosea > Allobosea sp. P4_H5. The sequence goes on from NZ_JBFUKM010000015.1 coordinate 87,882, forward strand.
TCACGGGGTTGCAGACACCTGCCCTGGTCCACTGCAAATCGGGCGCCGACCGGGCCGGTTTCTTCGCTGCGCTCTATCTGCTGATCCACGAGAAGCGGCCTCTCGCGGAGGCGATGGCCGAGCTCTCGCTGCGCTACGGCCATTTCCGCTTCGCCAAGACCGGCATCCTCGATGCCTTCTTCGAGACCTATGCCCGCGAGGGCGCCAGCAAGGGCACGCCGTTCCTCGACTGGGTGGCGAAGGAGTACGATCCCGAACGGCTCGAGCGCGAGTTCAAGCCGGGCTTCTTCTCCTCGCTGCTCGCCGACCGGCTGATCCGCCGGGAATAGCCGACGCTAGATCACGATGATTTTAGATCGAATTGATCCAAAATCATAAAATGTGATCGATTCTAAGAGTTTAGAGCAGGATTCCTGCAAAAACCGGTTCCCACTTTTTCGCATCCTGCTCTAGCCTGCGCTCGCCACCCGCTGGTCGCCGATCGCGGTCCATGTCAGGCGCAAGTGCAGCAGCAGGCGCCCCAGCGAGATCAATCCGATCACCGCGAGCAGGGCCGGCGACAGGCTGCCGAACCCCCAGATCACGATCGCCGCGGCGGCCAGCGCCACCGCGTTAGCCGTCATCTGGCTATGCGGGCGCGATGAGAAGGCGCCCATTTCCTGCAAGGGGCCGGCCAGGGCGCCGCAGCCATAGAACAGTGCCATGATCGCCATCACCTCGCCGATGCCGTCCCATTTGGTGCCGCTCAGGAGCAATTCGTCGGTGCTGACGACGACGAAGGCGATCGCGGTGAAGAGCGTCGCCACGATGGCCACCATCCCCAGGGTGAGCAGGCGGGCTCGCTTCTGCCGATCGTGGCCGCGATGCCTGCGCAGATCGCTCATCACCAGCGGCGTCGTCACGGCGCCGAACATCTGCGCCGGCATGTCGAGCAGGCGCGTCGCCAGGGCCACATGGGCGGCCAGCACCGGGTTGCTCGACATCGGCAGCGCCAGCAGCGGCGCCGCCGAGAAGCCGAAGGAGAGCAATGCCGAGGGCAGGAGGAAGGTCGGCGAGCTGCGCCATTGCCAGCCTGCCATGATCAGTTCGGTCAGCGACCAGCGCGACGGATGCATCAGGCGCAGCAGCGAGCTGCGCCGGCGCCAGGCGAGGTAGCAGGCCGCGACGGCATGGCCGAACGCATCGGCGGCGAACAGGGCCAGTGCTATCGGCCCGAGCGGCCAGATCAGCAGGATCATCATCCCGGGCTGGAGCAGCGCCTGGGCGATGTTGCTGTTGCCGATCGTGGCGAAGTCGCCTTCCGCCGTGGCCTCGGCCAGCAGCAGCCGGATCGCCGCCCGGCTCGCCAGCGAGATCAGGAACAGCGCGCCGAAGCCGCGCAGGATCCAGCCCTGCGATGCCGCGAACAGGACCGCGATCACGGCCAGGGCGAGAAAGATGGTGCCGGTGGCGACCGCCAGGCGGAAGGCCCTGCCGAGCCGCAGCCGGTCGTTGTTCTGGAAGAACACCGCTTCGAACCGCAGCAGGACGGCGATCGCAGCCAGGTTGGCCAGGGCCGCGAAGATCGCGAAGTCGGCGAAGACCTTGGGCGGGCACAGCGCGGCGGCCAGCAGCAGCCCCCACACCGACAACAGGCGCGCCTGCACGAAACGCAGCGCCAGCATGGCCCCGTTGCGGAAGCCGGCGCGCTTGGCGAGCGATGACAGTGCTGCCTTGGGATTGGCTGCAGTCGACGCAGGGCCGATGAGATCCCTGGCGAGGCTGACCCGTGTCAGGGCGAGCTGTGCTGCCATCGCAGCGTCCTCAGCCGGAGTCTCGGGCAGGCCGTCTGCGCCGGCCGGCCGGCCGTGGCGCTCACCTGTCGGAGGCCGTGCGCGATCAACGGTGTCGATCACGTCACTTTTCTCCGCAGGCAGAAAGCTGCGCTTCTATGGTTAACGCTTGGTAAATTCTCGATCTTTCGCGATATCTCAGGCCCCGCCCACCCGATATGGTGGTGCTTGTGGCGGAAGCGTGGCGATTGACGTCATTTATCAGTTATGCGCCTGCGGCCATGCGTCCGGGGCCTGACAAGAAAGCCTCCGCCGGAGGGCGGAGGCTCTGATGGCTTGGTCGGCCGTCGAAGTCGGTCGATCTCAGGCGAAATCGCGCTTCAGCGCCTCGAAGCGTACGACCTGGTCGGGCAGAAGCTCGCGCGCCGCATCGCGGCGGACGAAGACCTTGAACATCGCCTCGCCGGCGCCGTTGAAGAATTGCACCGAGCAGGAGCGGCGGCCGTGGAACAGCCGGTCGACCAGGTAGATCGCCTGGCAGTTGCCGGCCTTGATATGGCCCCCGATCGGGCTGTCACCATGGATATTGTAGTAGCCATGGCCGAAGGAGCCGACCGGCAGCGAGCCCTCGCATTCGAGCACGATGTCGGGCGTGTGCACGATGAAGAGCACCGTGCCCCAGCTCGACAGCTCCTGCCAGAGCGCCTCGAAGCGCTCCGCCGCAATGAAGCGGCGCTGCTCTTCCGGCGTCGCCTCGAGCACGGCCAGCGTCGAGACGCCGTGCTCGCGCGCGACCGCCTCGATCACCCCGTCAGGCTTGGCGGCGAGCGCTGCCCGGACCTTCTCCATGGCTTCGGCTGGAGCGGCCGGGGGCAATGTCTCAGCGAGCGACATCGTGATCAGCCTCTCACTCGGCCGCCTGGCGCGGCAGATGCGGGTTGTGCTCGGTCAGGATCGTCTCGAAGCCCTCGAATTCGGGGTGGCCGAGATAGAGCGGCGTCGGCCGCGGCTGGCCGGCATTGCGGTGCGACTCGCGGAACTGGTCCGACTTGGTCCAAGTGGTGAAATCGTCCTTCGAGGCCCAGGTGGTGTGCGAGGAGTAGAGGGTATGGTCCTCCTTCTCCGGGCCCTTGAGCAGATGGAAGGCGATGAAGCCCTGCATCTCGTCGAGGCGGGTCTTGCGCGAGGACCAGACCGTCTCGAAGGCCTCCTCCTCCCCCTTGACGACCTTGAAGCGGTTCATGGCGATGAACATCGGGAAATCCTCGGCGGTTTAGAAAAAGGTGATGGTCCGGCAGCTTGCGCCGCTCTTGACCCTCCTTAGTAAAGCTGCATATCACCGTCAATAACGGCTCGAATAATCGTTGTTTTGAACGATTATAAAAGAGCCATTACTTTGTAATGACTTCAGTGTAGATGGGCGTCCTAGCCGCTTCTGCTACGCGTCGTCGCACGCATGAGATCGATCATGGGCACGCTGCAAGCGCCTTCATCCGCTCCGCTCGCGGGCTTCAGGGCCAAGCGCCTCGGCCGGGAGATCGCGGCGGCTGCCGTCGTGTCCCTGCTGGCGCTGGGCGGCCTCTCCGGGTCGCTGGAGCCGCTGGCCGTCGTCGCCCCCGCCCGGGCGCAGACCGCCGAGCGCATCGTCGCGGCGGGCGGCGTCGTCACCGAGGTGCTCTACGCGCTCGGCCAGCAGGACAAGATCGTCGGCGTCGACACCACCAGCCAGTGGCCGCCGGAAGCGCTGAAGGACAAGAAGAGCGTCGGCTATGTCCGGGCGCTCTCGGCCGAGGGCGTGCTGTCGCTGAAGCCCTCGCAGGTCATCGCGGTGGAAGGAGCCGGCCCGCCCGACGCGCTGGCTCTGCTCAAGGAATCCGGCACGCCGATCACCATGATCCCGGAGGCATTGTCGCCGGAAGCGGTGGTCGGCAAGATCGCCGCGATCGGCAAGGCCGCTGGCGTCGCCGAGCCGGCGCAGCAGCTCGCCACGAGCGTCAAGACCCGCTTCGCCGAGCTCGACAAGCTGCGCGCCGGCCTGCCGAAGCAGAAGCGCGTCCTGTTCGTGCTCTCGCTGCAGAACGGGCGCACCATTGTCGGCGGCCGGGCCACGACCGCCGACGCGATCATCGCGCTCGCCGGCGGCGTCAACGCCGCCAGCGCGGTTGAAGGCTTCAAGCCGATGACCGACGAGGCGATCATCACCGCCGCGCCCGACGTCGTGCTGATGATGCGCTTCAGCAGCGCCCACAATGCGACGCCCGACGAGCTCTTTGCCATGCCGGCCTTCTCGCAGACCCCGGCGGCCAAGCAGAAATCGCTGATCCGGATGGACGGGCTCTATCTGCTCGGCTTCGGCCCGCGCACCCCGAACGCGGCGCGCGACCTGATGGCCGAGCTCTATCCCGAGGCCAAGATCGCCCAGCTCTCCGCCGCCAAATGACCCTCGCCGTGAAGCAGACCCCGAATGCGAGTGCTGCCGCGCTGGCGGTGCTCACCGCCGGCCATCGCCGCAAGGGCGTCGTCGCCGTCGCGGTGCTGGTCGGCCTCTGCCTGCTGCTGATGCTGCTCTCGCTCGGGGCAGGGGCCTTTTCGATCGCGCCCGGGCGCGTCGCCGACATCCTGCTGGCGAAGCTCGGTCTCGGCCCCGCCGATCTGCTCGACAGCCGCGAGGCGCTGGTCGTGCTCAATATCCGCATGCCGCGCCTCCTGCTCGGTGCGCTGGTCGGAGCGGCGCTCGCCATTTCCGGCGCGCTGATGCAGGGGCTGTTCCGCAATCCGCTCGCCGATCCCGGCCTGGTCGGCGTCTCCGCCGGCGCCGGCCTCGCCGCAGCCGCGACGATCGTGCTCGGCGACCGCTTCTTCCTCTCCGCCTTCGCAATGAAGCTGCCCTTCGCGTTGCTGCCTTTCGGCGCTTTCTTCGGAGGCCTCGTCTCGACGCTGGCGCTCTATCTGATCGCGACGCGCCAGGGCCGCACCTCGGTCGCGACCATGCTGCTCGCCGGCGTCGCCCTCGGCGCGCTGGCGGGCTCGCTCACCGGCCTGCTCGCCTTCATCTCCGACGACCGGCAATTGCGCGACCTGACCTTCTGGTCGCTCGGCAGCCTCGGTGGCGCGAGCTGGACCAAGCTCTCGGCGGTGGCCCCGATCGTGCTGCCGCTGCTGGTCGCCGTGCCCCTGCTGGCGCGCGGGCTCAATGCGCTGATGCTGGGCGAGGCCGAGGCCTACCATCTCGGCATCCCCGTCCAGCGCATCAAGGCGCTGTCGATCCTGCTGGTCGCGCTCGCGGTTGGTGCCAGCGTCGCCGCGGCCGGCGTGATCGGCTTCGTCGGCATCGTCGTGCCGCACCTGATCCGGCTCTCGATCGGGCCCGACCACCGCCTGCTGCTGCCGCTTTCGGCGATCGGCGGCGCGGCGCTGCTGGTCGGCGCCGACATCATCGCCCGGCTCGTCGTCGTGCCGGCCGAACTGCCGATCGGCATCGTCACCGCCTTCATCGGCGCGCCCTTCTTCCTCTGGCTGCTGCTGCGCCGCGGCCGGATCGCGGAGCTCTGAGGAATGGCTGCGCTCCTCGACGCGACTGATCTGTCTTTCTCGGTGCGCGGCAGCACGCTGGTGCGCGGCGCCTCGCTGGCGCTTGAGGAAGGTGCCACCACGATCGTGGTCGGCCCGAACGGCGCCGGCAAGTCGACCCTGCTCAAGCTGCTGACCGGTGAACTCGCCCCCTCGCAAGGCGCGGTCCGCATGGACGGCGCGGCTCTGCCGCAGATTCCGGCCTGGGAGCTCGCCTGCCGCCGCGCCGTGATGGTGCAGAACCAGCGCCTCGCCTTCCCGTTCAGCGTCTACGAGGTCGCGCGCCTCGGCCTGGAAGGTGTCGGCCGGGCGCAGCCCCGGGCTCGCAAGGGTGAGATCATCGCCCAGGCGCTGGAGACCGCCGGCGTCGTCGGCCTCGCCGGGCGCCAGTACCAGACCCTCTCGGGCGGCGAGCAGCAGCGCGTCCAATTCGCCAGGGCGCTCTGCCAGCTCGAGGCCGGCCGCAGCGTCGCGCCGCGCCAGATCCTGTTCCTCGACGAGCCGATCGCCAGCCTCGACCTCTGCCACCAGCTCTCCTTGCTCGACGCCGCCCGCACCATCGCGGCTGAAGGTGCGGCCGTTCTGGTCGTGCTGCATGATCTCAACCTCGCCGTGACCTATGCCGACCGGCTGGTGGTGATGCATGAGGGCACGATCGTCGCGCAGGGCGAGCCGGCGACGATCCTCGACGACAATCTGCTGCGCGGCGTCTTCCGCGTCTCGCTTTCCTTCAGTCGCCTGCCGCCGGCCGGACAGCCCTTCCTCTTGCCGCAGCAGCACCTGACGCCGGTCCCGCCGGGCGGTGTCGTGCCGCTGCGGGCGGCGAGCGCCTAACGCGAACCCGGCGCGACAACTTTGCGGTTGTGCGCTGCGACAACAGGTCTATAGCGGGCGCTCCGGCGCCTTCCGCCCGACCAGGCGAGCGGGCGCATCGCTGGACCGTCGAGCGCGCCATGAACCTCCCCACCGACCGGCTTTCCTTCCCGAAGGACCGCCTCCGCGTCCTCCTGCTCGAGGGGATCAACGATTCCGCCGTCGCCGCTTTGCAGCAGGCCGGCTACACCAACCTCACCCGCCTGCCGAAGGCGCTCGATGAGGCCCAGCTGATCGAAGCCATCGAGAAGACGCATATCCTGGGCATCCGCTCGCGCACCCAGCTGACCGAGCCGGTCTTCGCCGCCGCCAAGCGGCTCTTCGCCGTCGGCTGCTTCTCGGTCGGCACCAACCAGGTCGATCTCGACGCCGCCCGCCTGCGCGGCGTCCCGGTCTTCAACGCGCCTTTCTCCAACACCCGCAGCGTCGCCGAACTGACCATCGGCGAGATCGTCATGCTGCTGCGCCGGATTCCCGATCGCTCGCGCTCGGCGCATGAGGGCGGCTGGGACAAGTCGGCCAACGGCTCCTTCGAGGTCCGCGGCAAGGTGCTGGGCATCGTCGGCTACGGCAATATCGGCAGCCAGCTATCCAACATCGCCGAGGCGATGGGCATGCGCGTGATCTATTACGATCACACCGACCGCCTGCGCCACGGCAATACCGAGCCGGTCGAAAGCCTGAAGGCCCTGCTCGCCAATAGCGACGTGGTCTCGCTGCACGTGCCGGAAACGCCCGCCACGCACAACATGATCGGCAAGGCCGAGATCGCGGCGATGAAGCAGGGCGCCTATCTCATCAACAATTCGCGCGGCACGGTGGTCGATCTCGACGCGCTCGCGCAGGCGCTGCGCAGCGGCGCGCTCGCCGGCGCGGCGGTCGACGTCTTCCCGAAGGAGCCGGCCTCGAACAGCGAGCGCTTCGTCACCCCGCTGCAGGGCCTGTCCAACGTCATCCTGACCCCGCATGTCGGCGGCTCGACGGAAGAGGCGCAGGAGCGCATCGGCGCCGAGGTGGCGCGCAAGCTGGTCGACTATTCCGATGTCGGCTCGACCGTCGGCGCGGTCAATTTCCCGCAGGTGCAATTGCCGGCGCGCCCGACCGGCACCCGTTTCATCCAGGTCCAGCGCAATGCGCCGGGCATGCTGCGCCGCCTGAACGACGTCTTCGCCAGCCGCAACATCAACATCGCCGCCCAGAATTTCCAGACCGACGGCGAGATCGGCTATGTCGTGATGGAGGCCGATCCGGTCGGCGAGGTCGCGCGCGAGATCATCGAGGAGATCCGCGCTCTCGACGGCACGATCCGCGCCCGCCTGCTCTACGAGCGCGGCTGAGGCGGACGACTACGGCGATCGTCAATCCCCGAAGGGCTCGACCACCATCTCCATCCGCTCGCCGGCGAAGACGCTGTTGACGATGTGGATCGGCGTCAGGTCGGGCAGCGCGTCGACGGCCAGCGACACCATCACCGCCGCACCGGGCTCGATCCGCAGCAACGCCGCCTCGCGCTCCGTGGCGAGCCGCGCCGTCAACCGGGTCGAGCGGCGCACATAGTCCAGGATGCCATAGGCCTTGAACGCCGCCGTGATCGACGCCTCCGCATCGCGATAGACCTTGTCGAAGCCGGGGAAACGCGCGACGGCGAGCCAATGCGTCCCGGTTCCCATCGGCGTGCCGTCGGCGAGGCTGAGCCCTTCGGACCGCCATAGCGGCGTCCCGGGCTCAAGCGCCAGTGCCTCGCAAATCTCCGCGTCACCCGCCACCACCTCTGCCGAGAGCATGCGGCTGGAGCCGATCATGCCGATCCGCCCGAGATTGGCGCGCATGCTGACGCGCCGGCCGAGCGGATAGGGCACGCGCCGGGAGCTGACCTGCGTGCCGCGTCCCCGCGCGACCGTAACCAGCCCCTGTTCCGCCAGATGCCGAAAGGCCTGCCGTACCGTGTGCCGGTGCACACCGTATTGCTCGGCGAGCACGATCGCCGCCGGCAGCGTATCGCCGGGCTCGTATTCACCCTGCTCGATCGAGGCCGCCAGCGCATCGGCGATCCGCCGCCAGGCCGTGCCGCCATCACTGCCCTGATTGTCCGGCAAGCTCGGCGTCATCAAAGTTTCATCCAAAATGTATAGACCTTTTCCAGCGACAGGCTTATTATAGTCTAGACATTAGCGCTTGGCGAGAGGCCGACACGGCATGACGGACATCGCGACACGCCAGCATTGGATGGCAGTGCTGGCCCGTGCCACGCAAGGCGAGATCGACGCCTTGCTGCAGCAGGCGGGACCGCTGCCGACGCATGAATTGCTGAAGGCTCCGGAAACCGGCACCGTCATGGTCGAGGGCCGCGCCGGCGGCGCTGGCCGCCGCTTCAACCTCGGTGAGGCCACGGTGACGCGCTGCGTCGTCCGCCTCGAAAGCGGCGCCATGGGCTTCTCCTACGCACTCGGTCGCGATGGTCGCAAGGCGCGGCTCGCCGCTGTCACCGACGCGCTGCTCCAGGGTGAAATCGAGACCGGCCCGCTGCGGCGCGGCGTCTTTGCCCTGGCGCAGAAGCAGCAGGCTGCCCGCGAGCTCGCCTCGCGCAAGGCGGCGGCCACCAAGGTCGATTTCTTCACGCTGGTCAGGGGAGCGTGACGATGCAGGACGACAACCAGATCCATGCCGGCTTCTCCGACCCGGTTTTCCAATCGCAAAGCGCTTTCCGTGCCTTGTTGGCGGCCCTCTCGGAGCCGGGCCTCGCCTGCGACATCGGCGTTTCGGTCGAGGCGCCCGTTGGGCTCGAGCCAGCGACGGCGGTCGCGCTGCTGACGCTTGCCGATTACGAGACATCGATCTGGCTGCCGGCCGCCTTGCGCGACGGCCCGGCCGGTGCCTGGCTGCGCTTCCATTGCGGCGCCGCCCTCGTCGACGATCCCGCCCGCGCCGCCTTCGCCGTGATCGACGGTGCCGTGCCGGAGCCGAAGCTCGCCGCCTTCAATTCCGGCGACGATCAATTCCCGGATCGCTCAACCACTGTGCTGGTCCAGTGTGCCGGGCTCGAAGGTGGCGAGGTCGTTACGCTCGAAGGTCCCGGCATTGCCGGCCAGCGCACCATTGCTCCGAGCGGCCTGCGTCCGGACTTCTGGGCCGAGGTCGAAGGCAACGTCGCGCTCTACCCGCTCGGCATCGACCTGCTGCTGGTCCATGGCGCGCAGGTGCTCGGCTTGCCGCGCTCGACACAAATTGTGGAGGCCCGCTGAATGTATGTCGCGGTCAAGGGCGGCGAAGCCGCCATCCTCGCCGCCCATGATCTCATCGCCGAGGCAAGGCGCGGCGATGAGAGCGTGCCGGAACTCGCCGTCGCGCAGATCCGCGAGCAGATGGGCCTCGCCTGCGCTCGCGTCATGAACGAGGGCTCGCTTTACGATCCCGATCTCGCCGCGCTGGCGCTGAAACAGGCGCAGGGCGACGCGATCGAGGCCGCCTTCCTGATGCGCGCCTATCGCACCACCCTGCCGCGCTTCGGCTCATCCGAGCCGCTGGATACGGCGAAGATGGCGATCCGCCGCCGCGTCTCGGCGACCTACAAGGATCTACCTGGCGGCCAGGTGCTCGGCCCGACCTATGACTACACCCACCGGCTCTTCGATTTTGCCCTGATGGATCAGGCGGCTCCGGCGGAGAGCCCGGCCCGCCCCGCCGCACAGCCGCTCGACGCCTCCATGCCGCGGGTGCCCGACATTCTCGGCGCCGAGGGGCTGATGGAAGAGGAAGCGCCGCCGGAGGGCGATCCGCGCCCTTTCGATCTCACCCGCGAGCCCGTCACCTTCCCGGCCGAGCGCGATGTCCGCCTGCAGGCGATGGCGCGCGGCGACGAGGGCTTCATGCTCGGCCTCGGCTATTCGGTGCAGCGCGGCTTCGGCAACAGCCACCCGTTCGTCGGCGAGGTCCGGGTCGGCGAGGTCGCTGTCGAGTATGTGCCGGAAGAGCTCGGCTTTGCCGTCGATCTCGGCGACGTCACCCTGACCGAATGCCAGATGGTCAACCAGTTCGCCGGCTCAAAGGAAGTCCCGCCGCAGTTCACCCGCGGCTACGGGCTCTCCTTCGGCCATAGCGAGCGCAAGGCGATGTCGATGTCGCTGGTCGACCGGGCGCTGAAGGCGCGCGAATTCGGCGAGGCGGCGACCTATCCGGCCCAGCAGGACGAATTCGTCCTCTATCACTCCGACAATGTCGAGGCGGCCGGCTTCGTCGAGCATCTCAAGCTGCCGCACTATGTCGATTTTCAGGGCGAGCTCGAACTGATCCGCCGCATCCGCAAGGAGCGCGAGCTGCGCCTTGCCGAGCAACAGAACGAAGCCCTGCCGGAGGCCGCGGAATGACCGTGCACCAGAGCATCAGCGACGAGACCAGGCCAGCCTACAACTACGCCTATCTCGACGAGCAGACCAAGCGGATGATCCGCCGCGCTTTGCTCAAGGCGGTCGCGGTTCCCGGCTACCAGGTGCCGTTTGGCTCGCGCGAGATGCCGCTCGCCCGCGGCTGGGGTACCGGCGGCATCCAGGTCACCGCCGCGATCATCGGCCCGGACGATACGCTGAAGGTGATCGACCAGGGCGCCGACGACACCACCAACGCTGTCTCGATCCGCCGCTTCTTCGAGCGCACCGCCGATGCCCGCACGACCGAGGCGACCGATGAGGCGACGATCATCCAGACGCGCCACCGTATCCCCGAGGCGCCGCTGAAGGCCGGCCAGATCATGGTCTACCAGGTGCCGCAGCCAGAACCGCTCAGGAAGCTCGAGCCGCACGAGGCCGAGACGCGCAAGATGCACGCCTGGGCCGAATATGGGCTGATGCAGGTCAAGCTCTACGAGAACATCGCCCGCTTCGGCGAGGTGACGACGACCTATGACTACCCGGTCATGGTCAATGGCCGCTACGTGATGGCGCCCTCGCCAATCCCGAAATTCGACAATCCGAAGATGCAGATGTCGCCGGCCCTGCAGCTCTTCGGCGCCGGGCGCGAGAAGCGCATCTATGCGGTGCCGCCGCATACCAGCGTGCGCAGCCTGGATTTCGACGACCATCCCTTCCGCATCCAGAGCTGGGAGCAGCCCTGTGCGCTCTGCGGCGCCGCCGATTCCTATCTCGACGAGGTGGTGATCGACGACCAGGGCGGGCGCATGTTCGTCTGCTCCGACAGCCATCATTGCGAGACGCGGCGGGCCGACGGCCACCGCGGCGCCATGCTCGCCGACGCCTCGGCGCTGCATCTGGTCGAGGATAAGCCATGAACATGCAGGTCAATCCGCAGGAGCTCGGGCTCGATCCCGCCCCGCTGCTCTCGGTCGCCGGCGTCAGCCGCTTCTATGGCGAGCGCATCGGTTGCGCCGACGTCTCTTTCGACCTCTGGCCGGGCGAGGTTCTCGGCATCGTCGGCGAATCCGGCTCGGGCAAGTCGACCCTGCTGCGCTGCCTTGCCGGCATCGACAAACCCGACGAGGGTGAGGTGCTGTTCAGGGGCGGCACCGAGCCGCTCGACATCTATTCGGTCGCCGAGCAGGAACGGCGCCGGCTGATGCGCACGGCCTGGGGCATCGTCCACCAGAACCCGCGCGACGGCCTGCGCATGGACGTCTCGGCCGGCGGCAATGTCGGCGAGCGATTGATGGACAATGGCGCCCGCCATTACGGCAGGATCCGCGAGACTGCGCTCGATTGGCTCGCCCGCGTCGAGATCGCCGGCAACCGCATCGACGACCGGCCGCGTCAGTTCTCCGGCGGCATGCAGCAGCGCCTGCAGATCGCCCGCGTGCTGGTCTCCGAGCCGAAGCTCGTCTTCATGGACGAGCCGACCGGCGGCCTCGATGTCTCCGTGCAGGCCCGCCTGCTCGATCTCTTGCGCGTGCTGGTGCGCGATCTCGGCCTCGCCGCGATCATCGTCACCCACGATCTCGCCGTCGCCCGCCTGCTGACAGACCGCTTGATGGTGATGAAGGATGGCCGGGTCGTCGAACAGGGCCTGACCGACCAGGTCCTCGACGATCCCCAGCACGCCTACACGCAGCTGCTGACCTCCGCGGTGCTCACGGTATGAGCAAGCACGAGCACGTCATTCTCGGGCGGAGCACAGCGGAGACCCGAGAATCTCCGGCAAGAGATGCTCGGGTCAAGCCCGAGCATGACGGCAGCGCTTCCGTCACATCCTCGTCACCGCGCCGGCACAAGGCACTGACACCATGACCACGATGATTCACGTCGAGAACGTCGCCAAGGAATTCACCCTGCACAATCAGGGCGGCGTGCGCCTGCCAGTGTTCGACAACGTCAACTTTTCGGTCGCGGCCGGCGAGGCGCTGGTGCTCGCTGGCGCCTCCGGCGCCGGCAAGTCGAGCCTGCTGCGCATCCTCTACGGCAATTACCGGCCGACCTCCGGCACCATCGCCATCACCCATGCCGGTCGTCCCATCGACATCGTCTCGGCGGTGCCGCGAACCGTGCTCGACATCCGCCGCCGCACGCTCGGCTTCGTCTCGCAGTTCCTGCGGGTCATCCCGCGCGTCACGGCGCTCGACATCGTTCGCGATCCGCTGCTTGCCCGCGGCGCTTCCCCTGAGGAGGCGAGCGAGCGCGCGAAAGCCATGCTCGCCCGTCTCAACCTGCCGCAGCGCCTCTGGGATCTTGCCCCTGCGACCTTCTCCGGCGGCGAGCAGCAGCGCGTCAACATCGCCCGCTCCTTCGTCGATCCCTCGCCGATCATGCTGATCGACGAACCCACCGCCTCGCTCGACGCCAATAACCGCAACGTCGTGGTCAAGCTGATCGCCGAAGCCCGCGAACAGGGCTCCGCCATCGTCGGTATCTTCCATGACGAGGCCGTGCGAGAGGCTGTCGCGACCCGTTATCTCGACATCACCGATTTCCGGAAGGCCGCCTGATGTCCACCATCCTGACCAATGCCCGCCTGATCCTCGAGGACGAGGTCGTCACCGGGACCATCGCCTTCGACGAGAACGGCATCCGCTCGGTCGACCAGGGCCGTTCCTCCCTGCCGGAGGCGATCGACGTGCAGGGCGACTATGTCGCGCCCGGCCTCGTCGAGATGCACACCGACAACATGGAAAAGCACTTCATGCCGCGCCCGAAGGTCTTCTGGCCGAACGGGCTGGCGGCGGCGCTCGTCCATGATGCCCAGATGGCGGCGGCGGGCGTCACCACCGTCTACGACGCGATCTGTGCCGGCACGCCCTTTTCGGCCAAGGACTACCGCAAGGACATCTTCGCCGACGTGATGGATGCGCTGCGGCTTGGTACCGCCGAGAACGTCTTCCGCATCGATCACCGCATCCATATGCGCTGCGAATTGACCAGCCCGGACCTGCTCCGCGACATCGAGCCCTATCAGGAGGATGCCCTGGTCCAGCTGGTCTCGCTGATGGACCACACTCCTGGCCAGCGGCAGTGGCGCGATCTCGCTCACCTGCGCACCTATGCGCTCGGCAACGGCAAGACCGAGGCCGAATTCGAGGAGGATGTCGTCGTCCGCCAGCGTGAAGGCGCCGACAATGTCGGGCGCAACTGGGGCGCCGTGGTCGAGATGTTCCAGGCTCGCGGCATCCCGATCGCGACCCATGACGACACCACCATCGAGCATGTCGATGCCGGCATCGCCTCGGGCGCGGTGATCTCGGAATTCCCGACCACGGTCGAGGCGGCGCAGGCGGCCAAGCAGCGCGGCCTCGCCACCATCGCCGGCGCTCCCAATGTCGTCCGCGGCGGCTCGCATTCCGGCGGCGTCTCGGTGGCCGAGCTCGCCGAGAAGGACCTGCTCGACGGGCTCTCCTCCGACTATGTCCCGGCGAGCCTGCTGCAGGCCGTGCTCAAGCTCAACGACAAGCACGGCATCACCCTGCCGGCTGCGATGGCCAAGGTCACCTGGAGGGTCGCCGACATCCTCGGCTTGAAAGATCGCGGCCATCTCAAGCCCGGCCTGCGCGCCGACATCGTGCGCTTCAAGGCGCTGGGCGCGACGCCGGTGATCGCCACCGTCTGGTCGCAGGGACGCCGGGCCTTCTGAGCGCAGCATGACTGAGGCCACGCCGCGCTACGCGCTCTACTACGCTCCCGCCGCCGACAGCGCCCTCTGGCGCTTCGGCAGTGCGACGCTGGGCTTTGACGCCGTCACCGGCGCGGACATCGACTTCGCCGTCCCGCCGGGTTGCGAAGAGCTCGATTGGTCGGACGTGACCGCCGAGCCGCGCCGCTATGGCTTCCACGCCACGCTGAAGGCGCCGTTCGAGCTCGCCAATGGCCGCAATGAGGGCGCCTTGCGCGCCTTCGCGCGTAACTATGTCGCCGGGCGTCCGCCGGTCCGGCTCACCGGGCTTGCCGTCAACGCGCTCGGCCGCTTCATCGCGCTGACCCCGTCGGAGCCGAGCGAGGAGCTGCAGCGTTTCGCCTTCGACATCGTCCAGGCCTTCGAGCCGTTCCGCGCCCCGCTTTCCGCTGCCGATCTGGCGCGGCGCCTCCAGAGCCCGCTGACACCGGCGCACCGGGCCTATCTCGAAGCCTATGGCTACCCCTATGTCGGTGACGCCTTCCGCTTCCACATGACCCTGACCGGCTCGTTGCCGGACGGAGAGGTCGCTCCGGTCAAGGCGGCACTGACGCAGGCTTACGCAGGCACCCTCCCGGCCGGCCCGGTGCTGATCGATCGCGTTGCCATCTTCAAGCAGGAGAGCCGCAGCAGCCGCTTCGTGCTGCTCGACAACATCCCGCTCGGCTAGTTCATCCTCAGGGAAGCCCGTCATGGCAGGCAAGAAGCTCGGGCTCGAACCCGTGATCGATCCGACCGCGAACGTCCGCGACGCGGTGCTCGGCCGCTACACCGAGATCGGCGCCCGCACCGTCTTCGCGGAATCGACGCTGGGCGACTATTCCTATGTCGTGAACGATTCCAATATCATCTACACGACCATCGGCAAGTTCTGCTCGATCGCGGCGCACACCCGCATCAATCCCGGCAACCATCCGATGCAGCGGGCGAGCCAGGCGCATTTCACCTATCGCGCCAGCGCCTATTTCGAGGATGCACAGGACGAGGCCGCCTTCTTCGACTGGCGCCGCTCGACACCTGTCACGATTGGCCATGATGTCTGGATCGGCCACGGCGCCATCCTGCTCGCCGGCCGCAGCATCGGCACTGGCGCGGTCGTCGCGGGCGGCGCGGTCGTGACCAAGGACGTGCCGGACTATACCATCGTCGCCGGCAACCCGGCCCGCATCATCCGCCGGCGCTTCCCCGAGGAGATCGCCGAGCGACTGAAGGCGCTGACCTGGTGGGATTGGGAACATGCGCAGCTGCGCACCGCGCTCAACGATTTCCGCGCGCTGAGCGTCGAGGCGTTCCTGGAGAAATACGAGGGCTGACAGCCAAGCGCCGTCAGAACTGCACCCGCAAGCCGACCTGCGCGACATTCGCGGTGTAGTCCGAGCCCTGATTGGTCGAGTTCAGCCGCTCATGGGTGAAGCTGGCGCGGATCGCGAAGGTCCGGGTTAGTTTGTATTCGATCCTGGCGCCGATGGTCGACAGGTTCTCGCGCAGGTCCTGGCCGTCATATTCGGTGCGGCTGAAGGTGGTGAAGCCGGTGACGGTCAGGTTGCGACGCAGGGCGTGCGCCACCTCGAGACCGACGCGGCGCGCCGTCGTGCCGCTCGAGCCGGGGATGGTGGTGTCGCCGAGCTCGGCTGAACCGCGCAGCGTCACCGTGGTCAGCGGTGTCGGGGTCCACAGGATCGCAGCATCGCCGACGAAGCCGCGCAGGTTCCGCAGGCGGCCATCCTCGTATTTGCGGTCCTGATAGCCGCCCGAGACCTCGCCGGTGAGCATGCGGCTGATCTCGAAGGTCGAGCCGAGGCGAAGCGTATATCCGTCCGATGAGCGCATATAGCCGCTGGAATCGACCTTCTCGTCGAACTGGCGGGTGTCGATTTCGCCCTGGACAAAGGGCTTGAAGCCCGGCGTCACCTCATAGGCCGCGCGCAGGCGCAGGCCGTACTGCGTCTGGTTGCGGTCGGCCTGGCTGAGCCTGCGGCCATTGCCGAGCTCGGCGTCCTCGTAATCCTGCCGGTCGATTGCGCCACGCAAGGTCACCTGCAGGCGGTTGAAATCATGGGTGACACCGGCTGCGGCGCCATAGTTCCAGGTCATCGGTCGGCCCTGCACGGCGGAGGTCAGGTCGGGCGAGCCGGGGCGCTGTGTGTCGAGCCGCAGGCGCGATTCGAGCAGGATGCGGGTGTCGCGCGTCGCGTCGAGGCGCAGCGCCATGTTGCCTTCCGCGTCCGGTCGCGAGGCGCTGTCGTTGCGATAATAGCGGCTGTACCCGCCGCGCAGCATGCCGGTGAGCTCGTGGACGTTCCAATCGGACTGGACGCCGAGCTCGCCCTCGGTGCGGCTGAACAGCGAGCCCTTGCTCGGCCCGGAGATGCGCTCGGGATTGTTGTCATAGCCGACCGAGCCGGTGATCGCCGGGCGCAGGATGACATTGCCGAGCCGCAGGCCGAGCGGCGCGTAAGGGTCCTCCTCCGGTCGCTTGCGCTTGCGCGGTTCGGGCGCCGGCGGGAGCGCCGGCGGCAGATTGGACACCGTCTGCGGTGGCGCACGGAACTGGCGCTGGGTGACGCCGCGCAGGCGCGAGGACTGGAGCGGCTGGCTGGCGCGCGCCGGCTGGCCGCGCGAGATCGCGCTGGACCGGCCGCGAGGGGCGGGGGCCGCATCCTCGACGCCATCAGGCAGGGCGGACGCAGTCCCGGGGGCGGGGCTCGGCCTTTGGGCGACATAGTCGGGCGTGCCTGTCCGCAAGGCGGGAGTGCGTGCGCGTGCCGGCATATCGGCCGGCTGCGTCTGCGCGAGAGCCTGCTCCGGCCACACCGTCAGCCCGGCGACGCCGCAGCAGCCTGCGACGCCTGCCAGCCAGCAGATCTGGGCGAAACGGGACACGGGCGCGACGATGCTCCGGCAAGGCAAAGACATATCCGCGCCGGGCCGGCGCGCATGGTTAATGGAGTTAGAACGAAGAGGGTTAATGCCGCGTCAATGCGCCGGCGCCGGTGGCCAGGCGGGCCTGCGCCGTGCTAGAGGCGCGCTCCATGACCGCGACCATCAGCGCTTCCGCCCTTCGCACCATCGCCACCGAACGCGCCGGGCTCGACGCCTTGCACCAGGCGATCGGCAACGGGCTCGCCGACCCCTTCGCCGCCGCCGTCGAAATGATCCGCGCTGCCACTGGCCGCGTCATCGTCACCGGCATGGGCAAATCCGGCCATGTCGGCCGCAAGATCGCGGCGACGCTCGCCTCGACCGGGACACCCTCCTATTTCGTCCATCCGGCCGAGGCCAGCCATGGCGATCTCGGCATGGTCCAGCCCGAGGACGTCGTCATCGCTTTGTCCTGGTCGGGCGAGGCGGTCGAGCTCTCGGCGATCGTCGGCTACACCCGCCGCTTCCGCGTCGGCCTGATCGCGATCACCGCCAATCGCGACAGCGCGCTCGGCCGCGAGGCCGATGTCCCGCTCGTCCTGCCCAAGGCCGAGGAAGCCTGCCCGAACGGGCTCGCGCCGACGACCTCGACGACGATGCAGATGGCGCTGGGCGATGCGCTCGCCGTCGCCCTGCTCGAGGCGCGCGGCTTCTCGCGCCAGGACTTCTACGTCTACCATCCCGGCGGCAAGCTCGGGGCGCAGCTCAAGACCGTCGCGACCATCATGCATTCGGGCGAGCGCCTGCCGGTTGTCGGCGAGGCGGCGGCGATGCCTGATGTCGTTTCGATGATCACGGCCAAGGGCTTCGGCTGCGCCATAGTCATCGATGCCGACGGCAAGCTCACCGGTGTCGTCACCGATGGCGACCTGCGCCGCAAGCACGGCGCCGGCTGGGGCGGGCGGCTGGCGCGCGACGTGATGACCCGCGATCCGCGCAAGATCGCGCCGGATGCGCTGACCGCCGAGGCGCTGGAGATGGTCAACCGTTTGCGCGTCACCGCGCTGATCGTCGCCGATGCGCAAGACAGGCCGGTCGGCCTCGTCCATGTCCACGATCTGCTGGCGCTGGGCGTCGCCTGACCCATAGTACCTGGCGAGGGGGCTCATGGCCGCGCTCGAATGGGATGATCTGCGCTATGTCCTCGCTGTCGCCGAGGCCGGCTCGCTTGCCGGCGCGGCGCGCGAATTGCGCGTCAACCATTCGACGGTGTTGCGCCGCATCGCCGCCTTTGAGCAGCAGCTGGCCTTACGCCTCTTCGAGCGCCTGCCGACCGGCTATGTGCTGACGGCCGGCGGCGAGGAACTGGTCGCGGCGGCGCGCAGCATCTCCGGCACCGTCACCGAGCTCGAACGCAGGATCGCCGGGCAGGACCTGCGCCTCTCCGGCACGCTTCGGATCACCGCGACCGACACGCTGATGGGCTCGATCCTGCCGGAGATCCTGGCAGAATTCGGCGAGGCGCATCCCGGCATTGCCCTGGAGGTCGCTGTCTCCAACCTGATGTTCAACCTGACCAAGCGCGATGCCGATGTCGCCTTGCGCACCGCCGACAACCCACCGGCGACGCTGGTCGGACGCCGGGTCGGCAAGATTGCCTTCGCGATCTACGCCGCGCCCGCCTATCTCTCGCGGCACGATTACGCCGACCTCGCTGAACATCGCTGGGTCGGGCCGGACGACACGCTCGGCGGCACCTCGGTGGCGCGCTGGATGCAGGCGAAGCTGCCGAAGAGCGAGATCGTGCTCCGGGCCGATTCGCTGCTGGCGATGCAGCAGGTGGCGGTGGCGGGGCTCGGGCTGGTGGCGCTGCCCTGCTATCTCGGTGACAGCGTCCCGGCCTTGGCTTGCGTGCGCCGTCCCATACCGGAGATGGAGACGGCGCTCTGGATCCTGACCCATGAGGACCTGCGCGCCGCGGCGCGCGTCCGCGCCTTCACCGATTTCGCCTATGGTGCCTTCAGGAAGCGCCGTGCCTTGCTGGAAGGCGAGGGCTCACCCTCCGCTTGAGGATCAGGCCTCGACCAGCTTGAGGCCGATCACGCCGATCAGGATCAGCGCGAGCAGGCCAAGGCGCATGGGCGAGGCGCTCTCGCCGAGGGCGACGATGCCGGCGATGGCGACACCGAGCGCGCCGATGCCGACCCAGACCGCATAGGCGGTTCCGACCGGCAATTGCTTCAGCGCCAGCGACAGCATCACGAAGCTGATGATGGCCGAGACGATGCCGATCAGGCTTGGCCACAGCCGCGTGAAGCCGCCGGCCTGCTTCAGCGCGATCGCCCAGACGATCTCGAGCAGTCCGGCTCCGGTGAGCAGCAACCAGGACATGGGATGTCTCCTTGGAATGGGGAGGACGGCGCCGTCAGAAGGGCTGAGGGTCAGAAGACCTTGATCGCGGCGACGCCGAGCAGCAGGACCACGACGCCGGCAAAGCGCAGGGGCGAGATCTCGCGCTGGGGCAGGCGGAACCAGCCATGGCGATCGACGAAGAGCGAGACGATCTGCTGGCCGGCGACGGTGAGGCCGACGGTTGCGGCGGTGCCGATGGCAGGGATCGCGACGAAGACGGTGGTGACATAGGTCGCGCCGCAGATCGCGCCGATCCAACCCCACCAGGGCATCGTCCTGAGGCCGCCGAGCTGGGGCCTCGCGTCATCCATCAGCAGCAGCGTCACCAGCAGCACGGCGATCATCGACAAGGTCGCGACCGCGAAGCTGATCGTGCCGACGACGAAGGGCGCGCCGAGATCGTGTCGCAGCAAACCGTTGATCGCGCCCTGCACCGGCAGAACCGCCCCGGCGACGAGGGCGAGCAGCATCCAGCCGAGCTTGGAGCCGGAGAGCTCCTTGGTCGCGCCCTTCTGGCCGAAGACGATCGCGACCACGCCGACCAGGACGGCGGCCGTGCCGATCAATGTGGCGGGCTTCGGCGCCTGCTGGGGCACGCCGAGCAGGCCGAAGCTGTCGAGCCCGAGCGAGGCCAGCATCTGGCCGGCGATGAACAGGCCAACCGCGACGACCGCGCCGAGCCGCGGGAAGACCAGGATGGTCGAGGCGACATAGAGCGCCGTCGCGACGCCGCCGATCGCATGCCACCAGGGCACGGCTCGCAGTCCGCCGAAAGCGGCGGCCGTGCCGGTCGCGATCGCGACGATCAGCAGGAGGAGGGCGGCGAGGACGACCTGGATCGTCGTTGCGGCGAAGGGGCTCCCCGTCGCCTTCGACAACTGAGCATTGGCGCCGGCCTGTACCGCCAGCAGGCCGCCGGCGGCGAGGGAAAGGGGGATGAAGAGGGTATCCATGACAAACGTCCTGTAGGCTTGGCCGGGAGCGAGCGACGCGTTCAGGAGTCGGCGTGCGCGAGCGCCGGCACGGCAAGGCCGCGCTGCACGGCTGGGCGGGCCGCGATCGTCTCGTGCCAGCGTTGCAGATGAGGGGTGTCGGTCAGGCTCACGCCGAGCTTGGGCAGGGCGTCGATCCAGGGCCAGACCATGATGTCGGCGATGCCGTAGCTGGCTTCGACCAGATAGGGCCGCAGCGCCAGCTCGCCGTCGAGGACACGCAGGATGCGGGCGGTCTCGCGCTCATAGCGCTCGATCGCGTAGGGCAGCTTCTCCTTGGCGAAGACCTTGAAATGCCAGAGTTGGCCGATCATCGGCCCGACATGTGCCGCCTGGAAGAAGCTCCATTGCAGCGTCTTGCCCAGCGCCTGCGGGTCATTCGGCTGGAGCACGCCGGAGCGTTCGGCGAGATAGAGCAGGATCGCGCCGGACTCGAAGATCGTCTGGTCATGGTCGTGGTCGACGATGACGGGGATCTTGTTGTTCGGATTGAGCGCCAGGAAGCTCGGCCGGTGCTGCTCGCCCGTCTCGATGTCGATGAGGTTGACGGCGTAGGGCAGCCCGGTTTCCTCGAGCATGATCGAGGCCTTATGGCCGTTCGGGGTCTGGTAGGTGTAGAGGTCGATCGGGGTCATCGGCTTGCTCCGAAGTTTGGATGCCGATGAGATAGCTTGTGCGATTGTGCATCACGATGTGTGATGTAGCCTTCAGATTATGCAGAATAGCACATGACTTTGCGGAAGGCCGAGCATCATGGTCATGGCTGGAGTGTCTGATCGAACATGCGCGGGAACCCCTCTCCTGGAAGGAGAGGGGTAGGGGTGAGGTGTTCGGACTGAAAACGTTGGCCTGAACCCGACCGCGCGGTGAGCGCTCGCGGAGCTGGTCCAATCTCCCACACCTCACCCTGCCCTCTCCTTACAGGAGAGGGTTCCCCGCGCCCCTATCGTCCTCGATCGAACTGGACAGATGTAGTGTGCCGCGCCGGTGTGATGAGGGCCTCAGATCGCCCGCTTGCCGATGATGGCGAAGCGCAGCTTGCTTGAGAGGAAGTCGATCGTCGTCACCGCCGCCAGGATCAGCAGGATCAGGAAGGAAACCTGCTGCCATTCCAGCGTGCGGATCGTCTCGGCCAGATGCAGGCCGATGCCGCCGGCGCCGACGATGCCGATGATGGTCGAGGAGCGGGTGTTCGACTCGATGTAGTAGAGCACCTGGCTGGCGATCACCGGCAGCACCTGCGGGATCAGGCCGAAGCGGATTTCATGCGCCTTGCCGCCGCCGACGGAAGCGACGCCTTCGACCGGCTTCCTGTCGGCCGCCTCGATGGCTTCCGAGAACAGCTTGCCGAAGGCGCCGAGATCGCTGGTCATGATCGCGAGCATGCCGGCGAAGGGGCCTAAGCCCACGACGTTGATCCAGATCAGCGCCCAGATCAGCGCGTCGACGCCGCGCACCGTGTCGAGCGAGCGGCGGGCGAAGAAGTGCACGACGCGGTTGGCGACGACGTTCTTGGCGGCGAGGAAGCCGAGCGGGAAGGCGAGGATCGCTGCGAGGATGGTGCCGAGGAAGGCGATCGCGATCGTCTCGAACAGCGCCTTGACGAAGATGATGGCGCGGGCGAGCGAGCCGGGATCGGGCGGCAGCATCAGCACGACGAAGCTGCCGAGATTGGAAAAACCCGCGATGATCTTCCAGATCGAGGCCTCGAGCGAGGCGACGCCATAGAGGAAGAGGCCGGCGAGGCCTGCAATCACGGCGACTGTGATCAGCTTGGTCTTCAGCGAGCCGTCGATCGCGGCCTTGTGGCGGGCGATCAGCGCGGCACGGTCGCTGGGCGAGAGGGCGAGCGTCATTTGCCATGCTCCAGGCTGAGCAGCGTGTGCCGCAGCCGCTCGGTGGCGAAGTCGATCAGCATCACGGCGACGATGATCAGCAAGAGGATGGCGCTGACATCGGTGAAATAGAATTTGCGGATCGCCTCGATCAGGTCCTGGCCGATGCCGCCGGCGCCGACGAAGCCCATGATCGAAGCGCCGCGGACATTGATCTCGAAGCGCAGCAGCGCATAGCTGGCGAAGTTCGACAGCACCTGCGGCACCACGGCGAAGCGGATGGTCTGCCACCAGCCGGCGCCGGTCGCGGTCAGGCCGTCGACGGGCTTCATGTCGATGTTCTCGACCACCTCGGAGAAGAGCTTGCCCATCGCACCCATGGTGTGGATGGCGATGGCGAGCACGCCGGGCAGCGGGCCGAGGCCGAAGGCGATGACGAAGATCAGCGCGAAGACGATTTCGGGGACGGTGCGGCAGAATTCGAGGAAGCGGCGCGTCGCCCAGCGCGCCCACGAGGAACGGCCGAGATTGGCGGCGGCGGTGAAGCAGAGCAGGAAGCCGCCGATGGCGCCGAGCACAGTGCCGACATAGGCGATCAGGAGCGTCTGCCAGAGCAGCTTCAGCCAGCCTTTGAGGCCCCAGTACCATTCGCCGAGATCGGCCCCGAGGCTGGAGAGCCGCAAGGTCGGCAGGGTCTCGTAGATGTATTTCGGGAAACGCCAGAGATTCTGCGCGAACCTGGCCGGATCCACCTCGGCGCCGATGGCGGCGAGGGCGACGCAGGCGAGGAAGATCGCCGCGCCAAGCAGGGTGCGCAGGCGCCTGGCCGCCATTTCGCGCCGATAGAGCTCGGCATGGGCGGCGATGGCCGGGTCGTTGCGATCGATCGCGAGTGTCATGGGGGCGCTTCCATCACGTCGCGGGACCGGCTGATGCCGGTCCCGGACTGGGCGTCACTCCCGGGCGAAGCGAAGCGCAGACCCGGGAATCTCGATCAGGAGATGCTCGGGTCAAGCCCGAGCATGACGGCTGTCAGACTTACGACGACTTCTTCTTGCGGAGCGCGTCGACGAACTTGTTCAGCTCGATGATCGGGTCGTAGGCCTTGTTGTCGACGGCGACGAGCGGGCCCTGCTTGCCTTCATAGATCTTGTCGAAGGCGGCCTTGTCCTTGGTGGCGAGGTTCAGCACCGTGTCGCGGATCTTGGCCTTCAGCTCTTCCGGCAGCTCGGTGAGGTAGGCCATCGGCGAGTTCACGATCTGCTCGGACTTGTAGATGATGCGGAAATCGTCCGCCTTGACCATCTTCTTGCGGTCCATGCGCAGCAGGTTCGATTCCTGCTCGTCGTTCCACCAGTTGGCGGCGATGTCGACGGTGCCCTGCTGCAGGGCGATGACCGCGTTCTCGTGGCTGCCGGTGTAGACGACCTTGCCGAAGAAGCTCTCCGGCTCGATCTTCATGCCGTCGAGCGCAAAGCGCGGCACGTTGTTGCCGGAGGTCGAGTTCGGGTCGACCAGGCCGAGATTCTTGCCCTTCAGGTCTTCGATCTTCTGATAGGGCGAGTCCTTCTTCACGTAGAAGACCGAGTAATAGCCCTTGGTGCCGTCGATATTGGTCTCGATCGCGAAGGCGTCGATCTTGGCGCCGGTCATCAAGGCGCGGGCGAAGGAGGCCGGGCCATACATGCCGATATGAATGTTGCCGGTGCGCTGGCCCTCGATGATCGCGGCGTAGTCGTTGGCGATGCGCAGCGTGACCTTGGTGCCGAGCTCCTTGGCGAGATAGTTCACGAAGGGGGTGTAGCGCTCGACGACGCCCGAGGCGTTCTCGGAGGGAATGATGGCGAAGACCAGCTCGGGATACTTCGCCTTCCAGTCCTGGGCGAAAGCCGGGGCGGCGAGCGTCGCGGCGAGGCCGGCCGCGGCGAGCGTAAGGGTATGACGACGGGTCAGCATGGTGGTGCTCCTTTGGAAAAGTCGATGGTGAATAGTCAGGCGTAAGGGCAGGCCCGCGGGCACGCCGCCGGCTGTCTCAGGCGGCGTTCTGCTTGGCGCGTTTGGCTTCCTGGCTGGCGATGGCGTCGAGCGCGTCGAGCGCCTCGGCGCCGGCGTCCTTGGCCTCGATGCCGTAGAGCTCGGCGGCGAGCTCGCTGGTCAGCGCGTGCGGCGGGCCGTCGAAGACGACCTTGCCGCCGGCCATGCCGATCAGCCGGTCGCAATACTTCGCGGCGATGTCGAGATGGTGGAGGTTGCAGACCACGGTGATGCCGTCCTCGCGATTGATGCGGAACAGCGCGTCCATGACGACCTGGGTGTTGCGCGGGTCGAGCGAGGCGATCGGCTCGTCGGCGAGGATGATCTTCGGCTCCTGCACCAGGGCGCGAGCGATGGCGACGCGCTGCTGCTGGCCGCCGGACAATGTTTCGGCGCGCTGGGCGAGCAGATGGCCCATGTCGAGCCGCTCGAGCGCGGCGATGGCGCGGACCTTGTCGTCCTGCGAGAAGCTCTTGACCAGCGTCAGCGCAGCGGAGCGATGGTTGAGGCGGCCGAGCAGGACATTGGTCAGCACGTCCAGGCGGCCGACCAGGTTGAACTGCTGGAAGATCATTGCGGTATCGCGTCGCCAGGCCCGCAGCGCCGCGCCGCGCAGGGCGGTGACGTCGCGCTCCTCGCTGAGGATGCGGCCTTCGCTGGCGTCGGCGAGGCGGTTGAGCATGCGCAGCAGCGTCGACTTGCCGGCGCCCGAGCGGCCGATGATGCCGACCATCTCGCCGCGTGGAATCGACAGGGTGACGTTGTCGACGGCGGCTTTACCGCCGAAACGCTTGGTCAGACCCTCGATACGCAGCATCAACACTCTCCCGCGATTGCGGGATGATGCGGTATCGGGGGCAGATGACAGCGCCGTGACAGGAGGCGGAGCATTCCGGGACGGTCAAGGCGGAGGGCCGGTCATCGACCGTCAACCATATCGCCCGCACTCGCAGGCGAAGCCAGAATGTCAGCCCGCCCGCAGCAGCAGGTCGACGCAGGCGGCGACATAAGCCTTGCGCGCCACATCGGGAACCGGATCGATTCCGAGCAGGCCGCGGACCTGATGGAAGCCGCGCAGCATGCCGATGAATTGCTCGGCGAGCCTGTCGGCTTCCTCGCGGGCGAGTGCCCGCGGCAGGCCATCACCGGATCGTGACCGCTGCTCGAGCAAGGCGGAGAGCTCCGTGATCATACGCCCGGCGCCAGCCTCGTAGGCAGCCTGTCCCAATTCGGGAAAGCGAGAGGCTGCCCCGATGATCAGGCGGTGCAGGTCGAGCGAGGCCGGGTGCAGCATCATCGCCAGCGCATCTTTGCCGAGACGCAGCAGGATGGTGCGCAGATCGCCGGTTTCGCTCGGCGGCCGGCGCAGCGGAATCGTCAGCTTTTCAGTGAGTTCGGAGCAGATCGCCAGGAACAGCGCCTGCTTGTCGGCGAAATGGCTGTAGATGGTCTGCTTGGAGACGCAGGCGCGCTGGGCGATCTGGTCCAGGCTGGCGCGGTCGAAGCCCTCGGCCAGGAACGTTTCCGAAGCGGCCTTGGTGATCGCGTCATGTTTATCCGGCCGTGATTTTTCGGCCGGCATCGGTCTTGCTTCTGCAGCGGTGGCGCTACCGCGTCCGTGCATTGATCATTCCGTCACGCTTCCGCCCTTAAAGGGTGCTTATCAAACTAGACCGTCCAGTCTAGAATATGTCCGTACTCCCGGAGCGTCCAGCCTGATGAAGCGTTTTCTCCTCCTTATCCTGGTCGCCGGGCTGGCGGGCGGCGGATATTACGGCTACCGCAACCACTTCAAGGGCAGCGGCCAGCAGGCGCAGGCACAGGCGACCGGCCCCGGGCAGGCCGCCGGCGTGCCGGTCGAGGTCGGCGCGATCGAGCTCTCTTCGGTCAACGAGGAAGTCGAGGCGCTCGGCACGCTCGCCGCCGACGAATCCGTGGTGATCGCTCCCGAAATGGCTGGCCGCGTCGTCGCGCTCGGCTTCAAGGAGGGCGAGAAGGTCGCCAAGGACCAGAAGCTGGTCATGCTCGACACTGCCATGCTCGACGCCGAGCTGAAGCAGGCCCAGGCCGATCTCTCGCTCGCCCGCGACACGCATGACCGCAATCGCTCGCTGGTGCAGCGCGGCTCCGGCACGCAGGTCGCGCTGGAGCAGGCGACGGCGCAGCTCGCCTCGCAGGAAGCGAAGATCCAGCTCGTCCAGGCCAAGCTCGCTCTGGCGACGATCAAGGCGCCGTTCACCGGCGTGGTCGGCCTGCGCGCGGTCGGCGTCGGCGATTACGTCTCGGTCGGCAAGCAGTTGATCACGCTGACCAATATCGATCCGATCAAGGTCGACTTCCGCGTGCCCGAGATCTTCCTGACCCAGGTCAAGGTCGGCCAGCCGATCCAGCTCAAGGTCGATGCGGTGCCCGACCGGCCCTTCACCGGCCAGGTCTTCGCGATCGATCCCGTCGTCGACGTCAACGGCCGCGCGGTTCGCTTGCGCGCCACCATTCCCAATGGCGACCTCGTGCTGAAGCCCGGCCTGTTCGCCCGTGTCACCGTGGTGGTCGACAAGCGCGACAACGCGCTGCTCGTGCCGGAGACCGCGGTGGTGCCCGACGGCGTCGGCAAGGCGGTCTTCATCATCGAGGGCGGCAAGGCCCGGCGCATGCCGGTCGAGCTCGGCAAGCGCCTGCTCGGCAAGGTCGAGGTGGTGAAGGGGCTGAAAGCCGGCATGCAGATCGTCACCGCCGGCCAGATGCGCCTGCGTGACGGCTCGACCGTGGCGATCAAGGAAAAGGCCTCGGTCCAGACCAGCTCGCTGCCGGGCGCCGTGCAGCCAGGTGTCGCGCAGCAATGAGCCTGTTCGAGCTCTTCGTCCGCCGGCCGGTCCTCTCGACCGTCCTCAGCCTGCTCGTCGTCCTGATCGGCTTCGTCTCCTATACGCGCCTGACGGTGCGCGAATATCCGAACATCGATGAGCCGATCGTCTCGGTCCAGACGGTCTATCGCGGCGCCAGCGCCGAGATCATCGAGACGCAGGTCACGCAGATCCTGGAGAACTCGATCGCCGGCATCGAGGGCATCGAGATCATCAACTCGACCAGCCGCCAGGAGCGCAGCCAGATCTCGGTGCGCTTCCGCCCGGACGTCGATCCCGACGTCGCGGCTTCCGACGTGCGCGACCGTGTCAGCCGCGTGCGCGGCCGCATGCCCGACGAGATCGACGAGCCGATCATCGCCAAGGTCGAGGCCGACGCCCAGCCGGTGATGTATCTGTCGCTGACCAGCAAGCGCCATTCGCCGTTGGAGCTGACCGACTTCGCCGACCGCTTCATCTCCGACCGGGTCCAGAACATCACCGGCGTCGCCGAGGTCCGTATTCTCGGCCAGCGCCAGTTCGCCATGCGCATCTGGCTCGATCGCGCCCGCATGGCCGCCTATGCCATCACCGTGCAGGAGATCGAGGCGGCGCTGCGCTCCCAGAACGTCGAGATCCCGTCCGGCCGGATCGAGAGCAACGACCGCGAATTCACCGTGCTCTCGCAGACCAGCCTGATCACGCCGGAGCAGTTCCGCGAGATCACGGTCAAGGACGCTAGCGGCTTCCCGGTCAAGCTGCGCGATCTCGCCAAGGTCGAGCTCGGCGCACGCGAGGAGCGCAACGCAGCCTGGTTCGGCGGCGAGCCTTCGGTGACGATTGGCATCGTCAAGCAGGCGACCGCCAATCCACTCGACGTCTCCGCCGGCGTCGTCGCGGCGCTGCCGGGCATTCGCGAGGACCTGCCCGACGGCATGTCGATCGCGACCTCCTACGACACCTCGATCTTCATCGACCGCTCGATCAAGGCGGTCTACTCGACGATCGGCGAGGCGGTCGTCCTCGTCGTGCTGATCATCTTCCTGTTCCTGCGCTCGATGCGCGCGACGCTGATCCCGCTCGTCACCATTCCGGTCTCGCTGATCGGCGCCTTCGCGCTGATGTATGCGATGGGTTTCACGGTCAACACGCTGACCCTGCTGTCGATGGTGCTCGCCATCGGCCTCGTCGTCGACGACGCCATCGTCGTGCTCGAGAACGTCCACCGCCATATCGAGGACGGGGTGGAGCCGACCAAGGCGGCGATCAAGGGCATCAACGAGATCGCCTTCGCGGTCGTTGCGATGACGCTGACGCTGGTCGCGGTCTACGCGCCGATGGCGTTCTCGACCGGGCGCACCGGCAAGCTCTTCGTCGAGTTTGCGCTGACGCTCGCCGGCGCCGTGCTGGTCTCCGGCTTCGTCGCGCTGACGCTGACGCCGATGATGTGCGCCAAGCTGCTGCGCCACGAGAACAAGCACAACTTCCTCTACAACGCCCTGGAACGCTTCTTCGAGGCGCTGTCGAGCGGCTATCGCCGCTCGCTGCGCTTTGCGCTGTCGATCCGGCCGGTGATCGTGCTGCTGGCGCTCGGCGTCGCCGGCGGCAGCTATTTCTTCTTCACCAACCTGCGCTCCGAACTGGCGCCGGTCGAGGATCGCGGCACCATCACCGCGATCGGCGTCGCGCCCGAAGGCGCGACCATGGCCTTCACCGCCGATTATGCCCGGCGGGTCGAGGACTATTTCAGCAAGATCCAGGAGGTCGACAGCTACCTCGTCATCGTCGGCTTCCCCGATGTGACGCGGGCGATCGCCTTCGCGCGCCTCAAGCCCTGGGAAGAGCGCCACCGCAAGCAGCAGGACCTGGTCGCGCAGATCAACAAGGGGCTGTCGCAGATCCCCGGTATCCGCCTGTTCGCGACCAACCCGCCCTCGCTTGGCCAGGGCGGCGCCAACAGCAAGCCGGTCGAGTTCGTGCTGCGCTCTTCCGACAGCTATGCCGAGATCAAGCAGAACGTCGACCGCCTGATCGCCGAGGTACAGGGCAATCCGGCGCTGACGAACATCGAGAGCAATCTCATCCTCGACAAGCCGCAGATCAAGGTCTCGATCGATCGCCAGCGCGCCGCCGATCTCGGCGTCGGCGTCGATGTGATCGGCCGCACCATGGAGACGCTGCTGGGCGGGCGCCAGGTCACCCGCTTCAACATGAACAGCAAGCAGTACGACGTGATGCTGCAGGTCGCCGGCCAGGATCGCAACACGCCGCAGGCCCTGCAGTCGATCTATCTGATCGGCCGCGGCGGCCAGGTCGTGCAGCTCTCCAGCCTGGTCCAGGTCGAGGAGAACGTCGCGCCCAAGGAGCTGATCCGCTTCAACCAGCTGCGCTCGGCGACGATCACGGCGGTGCCGGGCGCAGGCTACTCGCTCGGCGATGCGCTGAGCGTGCTGGAGCAGGGCGCGGCGAAGGTGCTGCCGACCTCGTTCCAGACCGACTATTCCGGCCAGAGCCGCGAGTTCAAGCAGTCGGGTTCCTCGATCCTGCTGGTCTTCCTGCTGGCGCTCGGCTTCATCTATCTGGTGCTGGCGGCGCAGTTCGAGAGCTTCGTCGATCCTGTCGTGATTATGGTCTCGGTGCCGCTTTCGCTCACCGGTGCGCTCGCCGCGCTCTATTTCTCCGGCGGCACGCTCAACGTCTACAGCCAGATCGGCCTGATCACGCTGGTCGGGCTGATCACCAAGCACGGCATCCTGATCCTCGAATTCACCAACCAGCTGCGCGAGGAGGGCCGGGAGCTCGTCGACGCCCTGGTCGAGGCGGCGGAGCTGCGCCTGCGCCCGATCCTGATGACCACCGGTGCGATGGTGCTCGGCGCCGTGCCGCTGGCCTTGGCGGAAGGCGCTGGCGCCGAGAGCCGCTCGCAAATCGGCTGGGTCATCGTCGGCGGCATGACCTTCGGCACGCTGCTCACGCTCTATGTCGTGCCGGTGGCCTACAGCTACATGGCGCGCAGCAAGCACGGCTCGCGCCATGCGCCGGCCGAGGCGCATCCGCAGCCGGCGGAGTGACCGGCGATCCGGGTAGAGGATATCCGGATAGCCCTTAGCGGAAACGTCTATTCGCTTTCGCCGCCGCCCGACGCTAACCGTCGCGGCGGCGGTGCCCAATGAGCGAGAACTCAGGCAGCCGCCCGTGACTTGAACGGGAGGAACGGCATGAGATTTGGCTTCTGGCTCAAGGCTGCGGCGCTCGCTGCCTGCATGGCAAGTTCGATCGCGCAGGCGCAGAATTTCCCAAGCAAGCCGGTCACCATGCTGATCCCGTTCGCCGCGGGTGGGCCGACCGACGTGGTCGGGCGCCTTGTCGGCGAGCATATGAGCCGCACGCTCGGCCAGCCGGTGATCATCGAGAACGCAGTCGGCGCCGCCGGTACGCTCGCCGGGCAGCGCCTGATGGCCGCGCCCGCCGACGGCCATGTCATCCTGATCGGCCATACCGGCACGCATGCCGCGGCGGTCTCGCTCAATCCGAACCTGAAATACCGGCCGGTCGAGGATTTCGCTCCGGTCGGGCTGGTCAACACCAACCCGATCTTCCTGACCGTCCGCAAGACCCATCCGAGCGCGACGCTCGCCGAGTTCGTCACCTGGGTGAAGGCGAACGAGAAGGCTGCGAGTAACGCCCATGCCGGCATCGGCTCGGTCAGTCACACCACCTGCCTGCTGTTCAACACCGTCGTCAGGGTCAAGCCGAACGGCGTGCCCTATCGCGGTACCGGCCCGGCGATGAACGACCTCGTCGCCGGCCAGGTCGACTATCTCTGCGACCAGGCGGTGAATGTCGCCCCGCAGCACCGCGCCGGCACGATCAAGACGCTCGCCGTTGCCTCGGTCGCTCGGGCGACGGCGCTGCCGGATGTGCCGACCAGCACGGAAGCCGGCGTGCCCGGCTTCAAGGTCGAGGTCTGGAACGCGATGTTCGCACCGAAGGACACGCCGGCGCCGGTCGTCACCAAGCTGAACGGAGCGTTGAAAGCAGCCTTGGCCGATGCGACGGTCAAGGCCAAGCTCAACGAGCTCGGCGCCGAAATCCCCTCGGCCGAATTGCAGGAGCCCGCCGGTCTGCGCAGCTTCGTCGGCGCCGAGATCGAGCGCTGGGCTCCGATCATCAAGGCGAGCGGCGTCAAGATCGAGTAAGACTGCTTGATTATCGCATTTTCTTCACGCGAACCGGTATCCACTTCGCTCGAAAATGCTCTGGCTACTGCAGCCTGACCGAGACGCTCTCGCTGGCGCCGGAGGCATCGATCACCGAGATCCGGACAAAGCCCTTGCCCGGTGGCTGCCAGGCGGCTTCCCGGCGCTTCACCGCCGACATCACAGGAGCACCGTCGACCAGCCAGGTGAAGGGCGCAACGCCGCCGGAAACCTTGAGGTTGAGCTGAGGGCTGCCATCGAGGGCCGAGGTGGCGAGATCGATTTTGGCACCCTCGGGCGGGAAGGCGAGCTTGAGGCCCGGCGTCGCCAATGCGGCGATGGTCTTCGGCACGTCCTGGCGCAAGTGCCGGAGCGGCGGCGGCAGGGTCGCGCTGCTGGCGGCGATCGTGCCGGGCGGCTGGACGAAGGGATGGGGATCGAAGCCGATGCGGGCAAACGCGTCGAACAGGATCGGCGCCGCGACCACACGCCCGACGAGGCCGGGCACCGCGCCGTTGTCGGGCCGGCCAACCCAGACGCCGATCGTATGCTTGCGGTCGAAGCCGACGGCCCAGGCGTCGCGATAGCCATAGGAGGTGCCGGTCTTGTAGGCGATCCTGCCGGGCGGAGCGTTGAGCGGCGGCGGAGCGCCGAGCAAGGTATCGGCGACATACCAGGCGGCGACCGGCTCGACGAGGCGTAGCGGCGGCTCGGCTACGCCGCTCGCCGGCTTCACATGCAGCGGCACGACCTCGCCGCCACGGGCGAGGCCGACATAGAGCCGCGTCAGGTCGGCGAGCGTGATGCCGAGGCCGCCCAGGCCGATGGCGAGGCCGGGCGCGCCGCCATCCCTGGGCATGGCGATCGCCGCGCCGGCATCCTTCAAGCGCGACAGGAAGCGCTGCGGACCGACGGCCGAAAGCAGTTCCACCGCCGGCAGATTGAGCGAGAGCTGCAGCGCCTTGCGGGCGCTGACCATGCCCTGGAAGCCGAGGTCGAAATTCTCGGGGACATAGAGGCCGTAACGGGTCGGCCGATCCTCCAGCATCGTCTCGGGATGGGCGAGGCCGTTGTCGAAGGCGAGCGCGTAGATGAAGGGCTTCAGCGCCGAGCCGGGCGAGCGCAGCGCCTGCGTCAGGTCGAGCGAGCCGGCGCGCCCGGCGTCGAAATAATCGACGCCGCCGACCGAGGCGCGGATCTCGCCGGTCTCGTTGTCGGCGACGAGGATCGCGATCGAGAGTTGCGGCCCCTGGCCGATGGCCCGCTCGCGGGCGAGTTGTTCCAGGCTGGCCTGCCAGCGCGCATCGATGGTCAGGCGCTGGCTGCGTTGTTCGGGAGCCTCGGCGACGACCTGCTCGGCGGTGTGCGGGGCGAGGTTGGGGAAGGGTTTTCGCGCGATCGGGATCGGCTCTTCGCGCGCGGCGGCGACCTCGTCGGAGGTCGCGAGTCTGGCCGCCTCGATGCGGGCGAGCACGCGCTCGCGCGCCTTGCGCGCCGCTTCCGGGAAACGGTCGGGCCGGCGCGTCTCCGGCGATTGCGGCAGGGCGACGAGCAGAGCAGCTTCCGCGGTCGAAAGCCGCTTCGGCTCCTTGCCGAAATAGGCGAAGCTCGCGGCGCGCACTCCCTCGAGATTGCCGCCGAACGGGGCGAGGGTGAGATAGAGGTCGAGAATCTGCGTCTTGTTGAAGCGGCGCTCCAGCTCGATCGCGCGCACAGCCTGCTTGAGTTTAGCCGAGAGCGAGCGCTCCTGGCGTGGTTCGAGCAGGCGGGCGACCTGCATGGTCAGGGTCGAGCCGCCGGAGACGATGCGGCCATTCGCCAGCATCTGCCCCGCCGCACGCAAGGTGCCGAGAGGGTCGATGCCGGCATGGTCGTCGAAGCGCTTGTCTTCGAAGGCCTTGAGCATGGAAAGATAGCGCGGGTCGACGTCATCGGCGCCGACCGGCAGCTTCCAGCGTCCGTCATTGGTGACGAAGGGGCGCAGCAGCTTGCCCTCGCGGTCGAGCACCACGGTCGAGCGGTCGCGGGCGGCGGCGAAGTCGATTGGCGGCAGGGTTGAAGCGTACCAGAAGAGGGAGCCGACACCAGTGCCTGCCAGTGCAGCGGCGCCTATGCCTGCATAGGCGAGCCGGCGAAGCCAAGGGCGCCTTCCTTCTCCCCTCGGGGGAGAAGGTGGCAGCGCGAAGCGCTGACGGATGAGGGCAGTCCAGCTTGCGACAAGTCCACCGATTGTCGCGCCGGCCCTCACCCCATCCCTCTCCCCCGAGGGGAGAGGGGGCTCCGTAGCACGCGGTCTTTCGGACTTCGCGTCCATTGCGCCGTCACCGCGCCGACGTGATCTCGATCGTGCCGAAGCCCGTCCGGCCGAAGCGGTCGGGCCGGTACATGTCCTCGATCACCGCCGCCGGCGCCACATAGCGGCCGGGCGAGACGGCCCGGGCGATATAGGCGACCGTGTAGCCAAGCTGATCGTTCTTGCCGCCGCTGCGCTCGAAGGCGGCGACGAAGCGATCGTCACGCGCTTCGGTATGCACCGGCGAAACCTCCTGCTTCAGCCAGTTCAAGCCCTCGACCGAGGCGCCCTCCGTGAGCTTGGCGTTCTCGATCTCCAGGCCGGCCGGGACGGGATCGACCAGCAGCAGGCGGCCATAGCGCGCCGTCGGCTCGGTCACCTTGAGCGCGACGACATAGCGCTCGTTCTGGCGCAGGCGCGAGGGATCGACCCGCTCGCCCTTCATGGTGAAGAGTGTGCGCTCCAGCCCAAAACCCTGGTTCAGCGCCGGTTCCGGCGTCGACGGGATGCCGGAGACGGTGATCACCGCATTGGCCGAGGCCGTACCGGGATTGCCAATGACGAGAGGCTTCGCCTCCAGCGTCGCCTGAGGGACCGTCCGATAGAAGGCGCCCTTGCGCTCGGTGCCATCCACGGTCAGCGCCATGCCTTCCGCGTCCTTGGCCATCGCCGCGGCGGCCATCGCCATCCACATGTTCTCCTGCGTCGAGGTGTAGCGCGCGTTCTGGCGGGCATTCTGGACGACGTCGGCGGCGCGGGAGAGGTCGGCGCGCTCGCCATTGCTCTCGGCGATCAGCGTCAGGATGCCGGCGCCGTCGCGCAGCCGCGAGCCGTAATCGGCGCGGGACAGGCCGTCATCGCTGGCCTGCTGCAGCGTTCCCAGCGCGCTGCTGAAAGCCGCGCGGCCGCGGGTGCGGTCGCCGAGCAGCGAGAGCGCCGCGCCGATCTGGGCGCGGGCCAAGGCTGAGCCGAAATCGCCGAGCTTGTTGTCGGCGAGATAGCGCAGATCGCCCATCACCGGCCGGCCGTTGCGGGCGAGCACATAGAGCGCGTAGGCGATGCCGGCCGCTTCCTCCTTGTTGATCTCGCTGGTGTTGACGACCTGGTTGCGCAGGCGGTCGAGCGCCATGTTGAACGCGGTCTGCGGCACCGCGAACTGGCGCTCGCGGGCGCGGGTCAGGAAGTCGGTGACGAAGGCGTCGAGCCAGAGATCCTCGCCGCCGACGCCCCAGAGGCCGAAGGAGCCGTTGTTGCCCTGGCGAGCGAGCACGCGCTCGATCGCGGCGTTGACACGCTCGTCTGCGTTACCGTCGAGCGCCAGCTGCTCCATCGAAGCGAGCCGGTTGACGACCAGCAGCGGCAGCGCTCGGCTGATCGTCTGCTCGGTGCAGCCATAGGGGTAGCGGTCGAGCGCCTTCAGCACCGAAGCGACGTCGAGCGCCGCGACCGGCGAGACCGAGACGGAGACCGCGCCGGAATCGGGCACGAGGTCGGCCATCAGATCGGAGGAGACGGTGAGCGAGCCGCCGCCCGGGATCGGGCGGACGATCCGGCGCGCGATCGTTTGGGTCGAAGGCTGCACCCGCACGGCGAGGTTCTGCACCGTGCCGATACCGTTCGGGCCGGTGATCCTGACGTCGAAGCTGGCGCGGCCGAGCCCGGCGGCGGTCACCGGGATCGTCAGCGAGCTCTTGGCGCCGGCGGCCATGGTCATGCTGCGGCGGGTTGCGTCGGCCGCGACGACGACCGGGCCCTTGACGTCGAGATCGACGAGATAGGAGCCGGCTGGCCCTTCGACATTGTCGATCTGCATGTGGAAGCGCGACTGGTCGCCGAGCGCCAGGAAGCGCGGCAGCGTTGCCTGCGCCACAATCTGGTCGCGCACGAAGACGTCTGCGCTGGCCTGGCCGGTGCGGCCGGCGCTCCAGGCCACGGCCATGACGCGGACCGAGCCGTTGAAGGCGGGCATCTCGAAGTCGACCTTGGCAGTGCCGTCCGGCCCGAGCTTGACCACGCCGGAATAGCGCGCCAGCGGTTCCTGCGTTGGCGCCTCGCCATTGAGCTGCGGGGCGGCGTCGCCACCGGAGCGGATCGCGCCGCGCACGCCCTGCATGCCGTCGATCAGATAGCCGTAGAGGTCGCGCAATTCATGACCGAGCTGACGCTGGCCGAAGAAGTACTTGCTCGGATCGGGGCTCTCGAAGCGGGTGAGGTTGAGGATGCCGATATCGACGGCAGCCACGGTGATGAAGGCGTCTTCGCCTGCTTTCGCACCCGTGACCTTGACGGGAAGTGACAGCGTCGAGAGCGGGCGCACGAGATTGGGCGCGCCGAGATCGATGGCGAGGTTGCGTTCCTCCTTGCCGACGCTGAACCAGGCGAGGCCGATGGCGCGGCCGGGCATGCGCTGGGCCTGGGTGTCCATCGGGCGATGGGCGAGCACGACGAGATAGGCGCTGGCGCCCCAGTCGGACTTGGCGGGGATGGTCACGGTCGTACCATTGGCCGGCACGTCGACGGTGCGGATCTCGGCGACGCGGTCGCTCATCACCGCCAGCGTCGCCTTGCCGGCAAAGCGCGGCGTCAGGCGCACCTGCATGCTCTCGCCATTGGCGTAGGACGGCTTGTCGAGGGCGACGTCGAGCACATCGGGCTGGTCGGCGGTCTTGTCGGTCTCGTAGCCGACATTGAAGGAGACGCTGGTCTCGGTCGCTTCGGCGCCGTCGGCACTGACGTCGAGCCGGTAATTGCCCCATTGCACGGGAGCGGAGATGCGGGCCGGGGCGTTCTCGGCGACGGCGATCTCGCCATCGGCGACGCGGCGGGTTGTCTTCACCCCCTCATAGTTCCAGCGGCCATCCTGGTAGAACCACTGATAATTGCGGCTGACCTTGGACAGTGTCCATTTCACGCCCTGGCGGGCGAGGCGGCGCCCGTCGCCCTGGGCCATGATTACATCGAAGGTGGCGGTCTGGCCATTGCCGAGCTCGCCTTCCTTGAAGGCCTTGCGCACGCCGATGGCGGCGCCCTTCGGCACGATCGGTAGGGTGACGGAGCGGGCGATGGCGCGCCCGCCGGGCTCGCCGACGCGCACGGTCAGTTCGACCTCGAGCGGGCGGTTGGTCTCGGGCTGGGCGACCGGGTTGGCGATCGTGACCTTGCCGTCGGCGCCGGTCTTGGCGGCATCCTCGAACTCGGCCTGCTGCGGCTCGAAAGCCTCGTCGGTCAGGCCGACCTCGTAGCCGGCGAAACCGGGGATCGCGGTCTGCACCGCCGAGCGCACGGTCATCGAGCCGGTGACGTCGAGATCAGAGCCGGGCGCGCCGTAGAGATAGCGCGCGTTGACGTCGATCTCCGCCGGCTCGCCGGCCTGCAGAACCTGTTTCTTCGGCGAAAGCGTCAGCTCCAGCCGCTCGGGGACGTAATCCTCGACCAGGAAGGAGATTTCGCCGATCGCAGCGCCCTTCGGATCGGAATAGGCCTGGACGCGCCAGGTGCCGATCTGGGCGCCGGAGATCAGCGGGATCGAATGGGCGCGCCCGCCGGCGCCCTGATCCTCGACCTGGCGGCGACGATATTCGACGCCATCGGGCCGCCTGACGACGAGCGTCAGCGGCAGGCCGGAGACGGCGGCGCCCTTGGCGTCGCGCAGCAGCGTGGTCAGGTAGACGGTCTCGCCGGAGCGGTAGACGCCGCGCTCGGTGTAGAGGAAGGCGTCGAGCCCGGCCGGGGCGACGCGGCCTTTCACGCCGCGATCGGAGAGGTCGAACGCGGTCTGCTTCAGGTCGAGGAAGCCGTAATCCTCGCCGACGCTGGCGGTGACGAGGCCGGGCGCATTGCCGCCCTGGCCCTTGCCGAGGGCGGCGTCGAAGCGGGCATAGCCGTCGCGATCGGAGCGGACGGTCGCCAGCACCTCGTTGTTGCGGGCGATCAGGCGCAGTTCGGCATTGGCGACGGGCGAGGCGTCGGCGAGCGAGCGCACCAGCACATGCACGCCATCCGGCCCGGAGAACGAGGTCAGGCCGAGATCGGAGACGACGAACCATTGCGTCGCGCGCGTGGTGCCGTCGTCATAATCGCCGTCGCTGTCCGACGAGCTCGCGGTCCGCGTGCTGCCGGTCGGCTTGGCGAACATGACGTAGACGCCGGGCTGGAGCCGGCCGACCGCTTCCAGCACCGGGAAGGCGGTGGTGACGTCCTTGTTGAGCTCGGACTTCACCGCCATCGTGCCCTTCCAGACGCTCGAACCCTTGTCGGAGGCGATCTGGCCCGCATTGTAGCTGCCGAGCTGGCTGAGGAAGTCGTCGGAGTGGACCGAGCCGATCAGGTTGCGGTCGCCGATGCGCATGACTTCGAGGTCGAGGCTGTCGGCGTTGACCGAGACCACCGGCACGCCCTGCTGGCCGGTGCGCGGCAGCACGTAATTCTTGCCGGTGAAGCGCACGGATGGGGCGCGATCACGGACATAGACCTCGTAATCGGCCGATTTCAGCAGCTTCTCGTCCGGGATGGCCGAAGGCACGCCCTGGCGGATGACGAAGCTGTAGCGCTCGCCATGGCGCAATCCGTCGACGCAGAGCTGGCGTTCTTCGCCGGTGACGGCGAAATCGCCCTTGCCGGTGATGGCGACGTAAGGCGTGAAGTCGACACGGCCGCGCGAGAGCGGCTCGGAAAACTCGAAACAGGCGCGCGGGCTCGCCGCGTCGGAATCGACCTTGTTGGAGGTCAGGCGGAAGCCACGCTGGGCCCGCAGCGCCTCGTAATCGGTGCGCAATGAGGCGTTGTCGGCGAGGTCGAGGCTGAGGCGATAGGTCGTCAGTGCCGGGCGCCAGAGCTCGTGCTTCTCGAAGACGCGGGCGAGCACGCCGAGCGAGGAGGCCTCATCCGGGCGCGAGGTCGAGCGCTGATAGGCGAGATAGGCAGCGCTGACGGCGCGCTCGCGCAATTCGTAGCGCTCGCGATAATCGCGTGGCTCGATGCCGCTCGCCGCCTGCGCCATCAGACGCCAGCCGCCGGGATTGGTGGGATCGGCGACCGCCGCGGCATTGGCCAGCGGCAGGGCGGCGCGGGCGTCGCCACGGCCGAGGGCGGCGGTGCCGTCGCGCAGCAGAGTGGCGAAGGGGCGCTGGCCGACCGAGACCTCGCGCTTCAGGCGCTCTTCCAGGCGCTGGCCGTCGCTGGCGAGATCGGGCCGGACATAGGCCTTCTGGGCGAAAGCGGGTCCGGCGGCGACAGTCAGGCCGAGCAGGAGGGCGAGACGGACGAGATGGCGCATGGCTCGGTCTCCGAAAAGGCGGGCGGCAGGATACTGGCCGCGGCAGGCGTCGACGCGATGACGGGTCATCGCATTGCGCTGCGCGAAGCTAGCACCGGGCGCGTCGGGCGCAACTCGGCTTGCGATCGATTGAGCCCTTCTCGCCTCTTGCCTCTGCGGTAAGCCTGACGCTGAATGGCGCCGCGTCGCGGCGCGGTCTGGAATGAGGAGATGGTCGTGCTCAAGGTTTCCTCTTGGATCGGTATCGCCGGCGTTGTTGCGTGCCTTGGCGCCGCACAGGCGCAGCAGCCGGCCGATCCGCGGCTCGCCGCGGCGACCCAGGCCTACACCGCCCTGCCAGAAACCGAGCGCAAGGCGATCCAGGCTGATCTGATCTGGACCGGCCATCTCAACAGCGCGGCCACCGGCAATTTCGGGGCGCTGACCTTCCGCGCCGTGAATAGCTTCAAGGCCGGGCGCGGCGAGCCGAATGGGCAACTGACCCCGCCCGAGCGGCAGGAGCTGGCGCGGCTCGCCAGGACGGCGCGCGATGCCGCAGGCTTTGCCGTCATCACCGACCAGCCGACCGGTGTACGCATCGGCATACCGCAAAAGCTCCTGCCCAAACGCGAGGCGACCGCAGCCGGCGGCAGCCGCTGGCAGAGCGGCGACGGCAAGATCACGCTCGACGTCAGCGCCGGTCCTGCGAGCGAGCCGCTGCAGGCGATCTTCGAGCGCGCCATCGCGGTCAACCCGAACATCCAGCGCAAGGTCACCTACAAGCTGCTGCAGCCGACTTTCTTCGTTGTCGCCGGCGAGACGCCGACCGGAAAGTTCTTCCGGCGGCAGGCACTCGGGCCGTCGGGCCTGCGCGGCTTCTCGGTCGGCTATGACAAGGGCGTCTCCGCGACCTTCGACAAGGTGGTGACCGCGATCGCCGACAGTTTCGAGCCGTTCCCAAGCGGAGCGGCACCGGCTCCCGCTCCGGCGGCTCCCGGTGCTCCTGCGGTCGCGAGCGCTCCGGCGCAGCCGGCGACCGAGCGCTTCGGCGTCGGACTCGTCGTCGGCAAGGAACTGGTGCTGACGGCGCGTGCCGCCGTCGATCCCTGCAGGGGGCTTAAGGTCGGTACGCGCCCGGCGAAGCTGCGGGCGCAGGATCAGGCGAGCGGGCTGGCGCTGCTCGATGTGCCCGGGCTGACGTCGGGCGCCGCGCCGGGGCTGCGCGATGCTGCGCCCGCCGCGAAAGAGGCGGTGGTGGTGCTTGCCTATGACGGAACCGCCGCCGCGCGCACTGCGGTCGCACTGCCCGGAGAGGTGACGAGCGACGCCGTGCTCGCGCCCCTGCAGCCGGGTGGCGCCGGCAGCCCCGTCTTCGACCGGCAGGGCCGGCTCGCCGGGTTGGTCACTGCCAATCCCTCCGACAAGGCCCTGATCGCCGGGGTGGCGCCGCAGCGCAATTACGCCATTGCAGGCATTGCGCAGCTCAAGGCGATGCTGGAGAAGGCCGATGCCAGGCCGGCGGCAGCTGCAGCGACCGGCGAGCTGAGCACAGGCGCCATCGCCGAGGCCGCGGGCAAGAGCGTCGTGCCCGTCGCCTGCGGGCTCTGAGCCTGCTGGTGTGATCGTGCATACAGCATACAAAGACTGTTGCCTCGCCAGCGGCAATCGGCTCTGATAGCGAGAACATCAAGAAGGCCGCGCCGCCAGGCGAAGAAGCTTTCAAAATTTAAATCGATTGAACGGGAGGGACATTGAAATGAGCAGAATCAGCAGACGTTCGGTCCTGGCTGGCGCGGCAGCGGCCGGCGCGACGGGATTGATCGCACGCCCGGCGATCGGCCAGGCGCAGTATCCAAGCCGGCCGATGACGATGATCTGCCCGTGGGGCGCGGGTGGCGGCACCGACGCGACGGCACGCATCGTCGCGCAATTGCTGGAGAAGGACCTCGGCCAGCCCGTCAACGTGGTGAACCGCACCGGCGGCTCGGGCGTCGTCGGGCACCAGGCGATCGCCTCGGCCCCGGCGGATGGCTACACGATCGGCATGCTGACGGTCGAGATCGCGATGATGCGCCATCAGGGCCTGACCGAGCTGAAATCGAGCGACTATGCCGCGCTCGGCCTGATGAACGAGGACCCGCCGGGCGTGCAGGTCTCGGCCTCCAGCCCCTACAAGGATATCAAGGAGCTGGCCGCGGCGATCAAGGTGGCCCCTCACGGCAAGCTCAAGGCCTCCGGCACCGGGCAGGGCGGCATCTGGCATCTCGCCCTGGTCGGCTGGCTGGTCGCGATGGGGCTGAAGCCGGACCATGTCGCCTGGGTGCCCTCGAACGGCGCCGCGCCCGGCATGCAGGACCTGGCGGCTGGCGGCATCGACATCGTCACCTGCTCGGTGCCGGAAGCGCGCGCGATGATCGACGCCGGCAAGGCCAAGGCGCTGGCGATCATGGCGAATGCACGCAACCCGCAGTTTAAGGACGTGCCGACCCTGAACGAGTCGCTCGGCATCAACTACTCGGTCGGTGCCTGGCGCGGCATCGGCGCGCCCAAGGCGGTGCCGGCCGATATCCAGGCCAAGCTGACAGGAGCGCTGAAGAAGGCCTTCGACTCGAAGGACTATCAGGACTTCATGAACTCGCGCGGCTTCGGCATGAAGTTCGCCGACGGACCGGGCTTCGCCAAGTTCATGGCCGACAGCGATGCCTCGATGGCTACCGCGATGAAGGCGGCGGGCCTGACCAAGGCCTGATCACCTGCAGACAGAGCGGACGGGCGCGAGGCCCGTCCGCTCCTCCGTTCCAGTCGGCGCCGGCATGGCGCAATCACAGTTCGACGAGAATCCGCAGCATGTTGTTGTCAGACCGCGTGACGGGCGGCGCCATCGCGACGCTCGGCGCTGCCGCCTTCTTCTACGGATCGAAATTGCCGCCGGTGCCCGGTCAGCAGGTCGGCCCCTCGGCCTTCCCGATGGTCGTCGGCGCCGGGCTCGTGCTCTGCGGCGTCATGATCGTGCTCGGCATCGGCCGCCGTTTCGAGGAGGTCGCAGAGGCCGATGTCGTGAGCCACAGCACGCCGGAAGAGCTCGAACCGCTGCCGGCCTGGCGCAACTGGCTGGCGCTGCTGCCGCCGGCGCTGCTGATGTTCTATGCCTTTGCCTCGGAGGCGCTCGGTTTCCTGCCGACGGCGGCGATCATGGTACTGGTCGCGAGTCTCGCCTTCGGCGCCAGGCCCAAGCTTGCGGTGCCGCTCGCGCTGATCGCGCCCTTCGTCATCAACCTGATCTTCCTGAAACTGCTGCGCGTGCCGTTGCCCGACGGCCTGCTGCCCTTCCCCTGGTGAGGCCGCGATGAACACCGTCATCCAGGCCTTCGGCCTCGTCTTCCAATGGGATGTGATGATCGCGATCATCGCATCCGCCTTTTACGGCCTCACCGTCGGAGCGCTGCCCGGCCTGTCGGCGACGATGGCGACGGCGCTGCTCGTGCCCGTCACCTTCTATCTCTCGCCGATCGCGGCGGTCGCCACCATCATCACGGCGTCGGCGATGGCGATCTTCTCCGGCGACATCCCGGGCTGCCTGCTGCGCATTCCCGGCACGCCGGCCTCGGCCGCCTATACCGACGAAGCCTATGCGATGACGCGCAAGGGCGAGGCGGAGACCGCGCTCGGCATCTGCCTGTGGTTCTCGGCGCTCGGCGGCATCGCCGGCACGCTCTCGCTGATGCTGATCGCACCACTGCTGGCCGAGATGGCGCTGTCCTTCTCGACCTATGAGAACTTCTGGCTCGCCATGCTCGGCCTGATGTGCTCGACGCTGGTGGCGCGCTCCTCGCCGATCAAGGCGATCGCGGCGATGTTGCTCGGCCTCTTGATCACCTGCATCGGCATCGACAATCCCGGCGGCGTGGCGCGCTTCACCTTCGGTTCGACCGATCTGCTGGGCGGTATCGAGCCGATCCCGGCGCTGGTCGGCGTCTTCGCACTGGCCGAGGTGATGCGGGCCCTGACCGAGCGCGAGCCGCCGAAGCTGGAGAACCGCCGGCTCGGCTCGATCCTGAAGGGCCAGTGGGCGCTGACCAAGAAATACCCCAAGCAGCAGGCGCGCGGGAACCTGATCGGCATCATCATTGGCGTGCTGCCGGGCGCTGGCGCCGACATGGCGGCCTGGGTCAGCTACGCCATGGCCAAGCGCTTCTCCAAGACGCCGGAGAAGTTCGGCACCGGCCACCCCGAGGGGCTGATCGAGGCCGGTGCCTCCAACAACGCCTCGCTAGCCTCGGGCTGGGTGCCGGCGCTGCTCTTCGGCATCCCCGGCGACACCATCACCGCGATCGCGATCGGCGTGCTCTACATGAAGGGGCTCAACCCAGGCCCGACGCTGTTCACCTCGCAGGCGTCGAGCATGTACGCGCTCTACATCATCTTCATCATCGGCAACATCATCATGATCCCGCTCGGTATCATCATGATCCGGCTGGCGAGCAAGGTCGTCGGGGCGCCGCGCTCGGCGGTGATGCCGGTGATCATGGTCTTCTGCGCGGTCGGCGCCTTCGCCACGGCGGGCAACAACCTGTTCGCGGTCTGGTGCGTCGCCATCTTCGGCCTGATCGGCTTCGTGATGGAGAAGAACGGTTATCCGGTCGCGGCGATGGTGCTCGGCATCGTCATGGGCACGATGGTGGAGCAGAGCTTCGTGACCTCGCTGATCAAGTCGGACGGCTCGATCCTGCCCTTCTTCAGCCGCCCGGTCTCCTCGGTGCTGGCAGCGCTGACCTTCGGCGCGCTGCTCTGGCCGGTCCTCGTCTGGACGATGAACAGGCTCAGGATGCGGCGGCCGGCGGCGGCTTGAGGTTGCTGCCGGCTCCAGGGCCGAATCAGTGCTAGAGACGGGCTGGGGGATCGTTGAAGCGATCTCTCAACTCATTGAGCAGATCAGCAGCTGCAGCGAGCAGTTCCGGGCTGGCGTCATCGGGCCAATTCGATTCAATGCCCATCCTGAGCAGGCCGGTGGTCCGCGTTGGGGAGCGCAGCCATAAACTGACCTTCTCGACTGCGGCCTGATCCACCTCGCTCCAGTAGCCGCCGCAGACTAAACCTGTCTCGCGGAACCTTTTCGGGCGGTCCAAGACGAAACGCGCCAAATTCAGCCAGGCCCACTGAGATTTGGCCACTTCCCATGTCTTCAATGCGCCGCCGAGATCCATCTGGGCTCTCGCTATGCCCGCGAGCCAATCGGGAGCCTCGGTGAGGTCGGGTGGGGAAGAGAGCGCGAAGACCCAGGCGAGGGCGAAGAAGGATTCGATGCAATCGATCTCGTTCGAGGGCCAAGCTCGCCAACCGCAATAGTCGAGCTTTCCCGCGATGACGAC
Organism: Allobosea sp. P4_H5; assembly: GCF_056400825.1. Lineage (NCBI taxonomy): Bacteria > Pseudomonadati > Pseudomonadota > Alphaproteobacteria > Hyphomicrobiales > Alloboseaceae > Allobosea > Allobosea sp. P4_H5. Next base: position 132,293 of record NZ_JBFUKM010000015.1, read on the forward strand.
TGGGCTCAATCCTGGTTGGCCGTTCGGTCTCAGAGCCAGATCGAGAATGCGGGGGAGAAAATGGCGATAATCGCGATCGTTGCCGGCCGTGGTCAACGCGCTGAACGCGTATGCCCCCAGGTCGTCTCCAGAGAGTGCTGACAAGGGCCGATCTGTCAGCTGCCGAAGCATCTTGTCGCGGTCGTGAATAGGCGAAACTTTGAGACTCCGAGGGGCAGAGTAAGTCGCAAACACGGCATACGACCGCTCGATCGCCAAACGAACGCGATGATACTCCGTATCCAACATGACAATGCGGCTGGCCGCCTTGGTACTCTCTAGTTCCGACATCACGACTGCCTCTTATGATGAACGATGTTAAACCCGGCGGGATGGATTCGGACACCTCGCAGCCTCAGGATGGAGCCACCACGGTCGAGGTGCTGATCCCGCTCGGCCTCGACCAGGCCTATAGCTATGCCGTGCCGCCGGGGCTCACGCTCGCGCCGGGCGATGTCGTGCAGGTGCCGCTCGGCCCGCGCGAGACGGTCGGGGTCGTCTGGGAGGCCGGCTCGGGCCGCGGCGGCAACCTGAAGAAGGTCGTGGCCAAGCTCGACATGCCGCCGCTCGACCCGGCCTTGCGCAAGCTGGTCGACTGGGTCGCCTGGTATACGCTCGCCGCCAAGGGCTCGGTGCTGGCGCTGGCACTCCGCCGCCCGCCCGACGATACGCCGGAGCGGCCGAAGCTTGGCGTCAGGCTGGTCGGCGCGCCGCCAGCGCGGATGACGCCGGCCAGGGCTCGCGCCATCGCTGCCGCCGAGGGCGGGCTCCTGATCGGCAAATCGGCGCTGGCCGAGGCGGCCTCGGTCAGCACGGCGGTGATCGATTCCCTCGTCGATGCCGGCACTTTCTCCGTCGAGCCGTTGCCGCAGGAGGCGATCGCGGCCAGGCCCGATCCCGATCACGCCAAGCCGCAGCTCTCCGACGACCAGCGCGCCGTCGGCGATGCGCTCGTCGAGCTCGTGCGCAAGCAGGCCTGGCAGGTCGCGCTGCTCGAGGGCGTCACCGGTTCGGGCAAGACCGAGGTTTATTTCGAGGCGGTGGCCGAGGCGATCCGGCTCGGGCGCCAGAGCGTCATCCTGATGCCTGAGATCGCGCTCACCGCGCAGTTCATCGACCGTTTCGAGGCGCGCTTCGGCGTCCGGCCGGGACTGTGGCATTCGGCGGTGAGCGGGCGACGGCGCGAGCGCCTGCAGGCGGCGATCGCCAAGGGCGAAGCGCTGGTGGTGGCGGGCGCGCGCTCGGCGCTGTTCCTGCCCTACCGCGATCTCGGCCTGATCGTCATCGATGAGGAGCACGAGGCCGCCTACAAGCAGGAGGACGGCGTCGCCTACCACGCCCGCGACATGGCGGTGGTGCGCGGCAAGATCGAGAATGCGCCGGTCGTGCTGGCCTCGGCGACCCCTTCGCTGGAGACACGGGTCAATGCCGAGCGCGGCCGCTACCTCCATCTCAAGCTGCCCGAGCGCTTTGGCGGGCGTGAGCTGCCGACGCTCGGCCTGGTCGACCTGCGCAAGGACAAGCCCGAGCGCGGGCGCTGGCTCTCGTCGCAACTGATCAAGGCGGTCGAGACCAATCTCGAGGCGAAGGAGCAGTCGCTGCTCTTCCTCAACCGGCGCGGCTATGCGCCGTTGACGCTGTGCCGCGATTGCGGCCACCGCTTCCAGTGCCCGAACTGCTCGGCCTGGCTGGTCGACCATCGCTTCCGGCGGGCGCTGGTCTGCCATCATTGCGGCCATGTCGAGCGCAGGCCGCATGAATGCCCGGCCTGTCATCAGCCGGAGAGCCTCGTCGCCTGCGGGCCGGGCGTCGAGCGCCTGGCCGAGGAGGTCGCGACCCTGTTCCCGCAGGCGCGCTCGATCGTGCTGTCGAGCGACTTTCCGGGCGGCACCGAACGCCTGAAGCAGGAGCTGATGGCGGTTGCCGAAGGCGAGTTCGACATCGTCATCGGCACGCAGCTCGTCGCCAAGGGCCATAATTTCCCGGGAATGACGCTGGTCGGCGTCATCGATGCCGATCTCGGCCTGACCTCGGGCGATCCGCGCGCGGCCGAGCGCACCTTCCAGGTGCTCAGGCAGGTCACCGGCCGGGCCGGGCGTGGCGAGAAGCCGGGGCGGGCGCTCCTCCAGACCCATGACCCCAATCATCCCGTGCTGAAGGCGCTGATCTCCGGCGATCCAGAGCGCTTCTATGCGGCGGAGACGGCCGCGCGCGAGGCTGCCGGCCTGCCGCCCTTCGGCCGGCTCGCCGGGCTGATCGTCTCGGCCAACTCGCAAGGAGAGGCCGAGACGCATGCGCGGGCATTGGCGCGCTGCGCAGAAGCGCCGGCCGGCGTCGCCGTGCTCGGCCCGGCCGAGGCGCCGCTGGCCATCCTGCGTGGGCGCCATCGCATGCGACTGATCGTCAGGACGGCGCGCGAGATCAACCTGCAGGACTACCTGCGTGCTTGGCTCAAACGGGCGCCGCGGCCGAAGGGTTCGGTCAGGGTCGCAGTCGACGTCGATCCGCAGAGCTTTCTTTAGCCGGATTCCCGCTGCGTAGCCGCGCATGTGGCCGCGCCCTGCGCCGGCTGCTTCTTTCGACCGCATCCAAAGCATGTGGGGCGGGTATTTCGTCGGTTGCGCCCCCCGAAACCCCATGCTATCGCACCGCCGCAATCCAAGCGCCGCAAGCCCTGGAACAGGTTTGTCGCGCGCTTGATCATCGCAGTGTCGGGGCCGTGCACTCCACCTTCGTCAGAAGGTCGCCGGAGCGGTCCCCTGGAAGAGAGAGCGAGAGCGTGGCCGAGGGCGGATCGCAGGAACAGTCCCCAGTCTCGGGCGTGGCCGAGCGCTATGCGACGGCTCTGTTCGAACTGGCCAGCGAGGCCAAGACGGTCGATGCCGTCGCCAAGGACCTCGACGGCTTCGCGGCGATGATCGCCGAGAGCGACGATCTCAAGCGCCTGATCGAGAGCCCGGCTTTCTCGGCGCAGGATCAGGTCTCCGCCATCACCGCGCTCACCGCCAAGGCCGGCATTGCCGGGCTTGCCGCCAACTTCATCGGCTTCGTCGCCAGCAAGCGCCGCCTGTTCGCGCTGCCGGGCATGATCCGCGCCTTCCGTGCCAAGGTCGCCGAGGCCAAGGGCGTGGTCAGCGCCGAGGTCACGCTCGCCGAGCAGCCCTCGGCCGCCCAGCTCAAGGACATCACTGCCGCCCTCAAGGAGGTCGCGGGCAAGGATGTCGACGTTTCGCTCAAGGTCGACCCGGCCATCATCGGCGGTCTCATCGTCAAGATGGGCTCGCGCATGGTCGATGCGTCCCTGAAAACCAAGCTCAATTCTATTCGTCTTGCCATGAAAGAGGTCGGCTGATGGACATCCGCGCCGCTGAAATCTCCGCTATCCTGAAGTCGCAGATCTCGAACTTCGGCTCGGAAGCCTCGGTCACCGAGGTCGGTCAGGTTCTCTCCGTCGGTGACGGCATCGCCCGGGTCTACGGTCTCGACAAGGTCCAGGCCGGCGAGATGGTCGAGTTCGAGTCCGGCGTGCGCGGCATGGCCCTCAACCTCGAGAGCGACAATGTCGGCGTCGTCATTTTCGGTTCCGACCGCGAGATCAAGGAAGGCCAGACCGTCAAGCGCACCGGCGCCATCGTCGACGTGCCGGTCGGCAAGGAGCTGCTCGGCCGCGTCGTCGACGCGCTCGGCAACCCGATCGACGGCAAGGGCCCGATCAAGGCGGCCCAGCGTGCCCGCGTCGACGTCAAGGCCCCCGGCATCATCCCGCGCAAGTCGGTGCACGAGCCGATGGCGACCGGCCTCAAGGCGATCGACGCCCTGATCCCGATCGGCCGCGGCCAGCGCGAGCTGATCATCGGCGACCGCCAGACCGGCAAGACCGCCGTGGCGCTCGACACGATCCTCAACCAGAAGCCGCTCAACGTCGAAGGCGCGCCGGAGAGCCAGAAGCTCTACTGCGTCTACGTCGCCGTCGGCCAGAAGCGTTCGACCGTCGCCCAGCTCGTGAAGGTGCTCGAGGAGCGCGGCGCGATGGAGTATTCCATCGTCGTGGCGGCCACCGCCTCCGACCCGGCCCCGATGCAGTTCCTGGCGCCCTTCGCCGGCTGCTCGATGGGCGAGTATTTCCGCGACAACGGCATGCACGCCGTGATCATCTATGACGACCTGTCGAAGCAGGCCGTCGCCTACCGCCAGATGTCGCTGCTGCTGCGCCGCCCGCCGGGCCGCGAGGCTTATCCCGGCGACGTGTTCTACCTGCACTCCCGCCTGCTCGAGCGCGCCGCCAAGATGGGCGAGGCCGCTGGTCTCGGCTCGCTGACGGCGCTGCCGGTCATCGAGACGCAGGCCAACGACGTCTCGGCCTACATCCCGACCAACGTGATCTCGATCACCGACGGCCAGATCTTCTTGGAGACCGACCTGTTCTACCAGGGCATCCGCCCGGCGGTGAACGTCGGCCTCTCGGTGTCGCGCGTCGGCTCGGCCGCCCAGACCAAGGCGACCAAGAAGGTCGCGGGCAAGATCAAGGGCGAGCTCGCCCAGTATCGCGAGATGGCGGCCTTCGCCCAGTTCGGCTCCGACCTCGACGCCGTCACGCAGCGCCTGCTCAACCGCGGCGCCCGCCTGACCGAGCTGCTGAAGCAGGGCCAGTTCTCGCCGCTGAAGATGGAAGAGCAGACGGTCGTGATCTATGCCGGCGTCAACGGCTATCTCGATCCGCTGCCGGTCAACAAGGTTCGCGCCTTCGAGGACGGGCTGCTCTCGCTGGTGCGCGGCAAGCACGCCGACCTGTTGAGCGAGATCGGCTCCTCGAAGGACCTTTCGGACGCGAACGCCGCGAAGCTGAAGGGGATCGTCGAGGGCTACGCCAAGTCCTTCGCCTGATCTTTGCGAGCGCAGCGAGGCAATCCAGCCCCGCTGCGCCAGTTCTGGATTGCTTCGTCGTTGCGCCCTCGCAATGACGGATAGGGGATCAAGACCGGATGCCGTCCCTTAAGGACCTACGCAACCGCATCGCCTCGGTGAAGGCGACGCAGAAGATCACCAAGGCCATGCAGATGGTCGCGGCAGCCAAGCTGCGTCGCGCCCAGAGCGCGGCCGAGGCGGCGCGTCCCTATGCCGAGCGCATGGAGACGGTGCTGGCGAACCTCGCCTCTGGCATCTCTGGGCCGGGCGCCCCGAAGCTGATCGGCGGGACGGGCTCCGACAAGGTGCACCTGCTCGTGGTCTGCACGGCCGAGCGCGGTCTCTGCGGCGCCTTCAACTCCTCGATCGCACGTCTCGCCCGTGACAAGGCGAACGCGCTGAAGGCCGAGGGCAAGACGGTCAAGTTCGTCTGCGTCGGCAAGAAGGGCTTCGACATCCTGCGCAGGCAGTTTGCAGCCGACATCCTCGAAGTGATCGACCTGCGCGCCTTCAAGCAGCTCGGCTTCGCCAATGCCGAGACGATCGCGCAGAACATCCTGGCGCGCTTTGCCGCCGGGGAGTTCGACGTCGCGACGCTGTTCTTCTCGAAGTTCAAGTCGGTGATCTCGCAGATCCCGACGGCGCAGCGCATCATCCCGGCCGAAATCCCGGCCGGCACCAAGACGATGGCCGCGGTCTACGACTACGAGCCGGAGGAAAGCGAGATCCTCGAGACCCTGCTGCCGCGCAATCTGACGGTGCAGGTGCTCCGGGCGATCCTGGAGAACGCCGCCTCCGAGCAGGGCGCGCGCATGTCGGCGATGGACTCCGCCACGCGCAACGCCGGCGAGATGATCAAGAAGCAGACGCAGCTGTACAACCGCTCGCGTCAGGCGATGATCACCAAGGAACTGATCGAGATCATCTCCGGCGCGGAAGCGCTCTAACCGCCTAACTTCAGGCCGGCGTGCCGGCCATCCGACACGCTGAACGCGAATCCGAGGTTCGAACCATGGCCAAAGCCGCTACCAAGACCAAGACCGACAAGCCCGCCAACACCGGCACCGGCCGCGTCGCGCAGGTCATCGGCGCCGTCGTCGACGTGCAGTTCGACGGCGTCCTGCCCGAGATCCTGAACGCGCTCGAGACCGACAATCTCGGCAACCGTCTCGTCCTTGAGGTCGCCCAGCATCTGGGCGAGAATACGGTCCGCACCATCGCCATGGACTCGACCGAAGGTCTGGTCCGCGGCCAGGCGGTCACCGACACCGGCGCCCCGATCGCGGTTCCGGTCGGTGACGAGTGCCTCGGCCGCATCATGAACGTCATCGGCGAGCCGGTCGACGAGGCCGGCCCGATCAAGACCTCCGGCACTCGCGCCATCCACCAGCCGGCTCCGTCCTATGCCGATCAGGCGACGGAAGCGCAGATCCTGGTCACCGGCATCAAGGTCGTCGACCTGCTGGCGCCTTACGCCAAGGGCGGCAAGATCGGCCTGTTCGGCGGCGCCGGCGTCGGCAAGACCGTGCTGATCATGGAGCTGATCAACAACGTCGCGAAGGCCCATGGCGGCTACTCGGTGTTCGCCGGCGTCGGCGAGCGTACCCGCGAGGGCAACGACCTCTATCACGAGATGATCGAGTCGGGCGTGAACAAGAAGGGCGGCGGCGAAGGCTCCAAGTGCGCCCTCGTCTACGGCCAGATGAACGAGCCCCCGGGCGCCCGCATGCGCGTCGCCCTGTCGGGCCTGACCGTGGCGGAAGACTTCCGTGACCGTGGCCAGGACGTGTTGTTCTTCGTCGACAACATCTTCCGCTTCACCCAGGCCGGCTCGGAAGTGTCGGCGCTGCTCGGCCGCATCCCGTCGGCGGTGGGCTATCAGCCGACGCTCGCCACCGACATGGGCAACCTGCAGGAGCGGATCACCACCACTAACAAGGGCTCGATCACCTCGGTGCAGGCGATCTACGTGCCCGCCGACGACCTGACCGACCCGGCGCCGGCGACCTCCTTCGCCCACCTGGACGCCACGACGGTGCTCTCGCGCTCGATCGCGGAAAAGGGCATCTACCCGGCGGTCGACCCGCTCGATTCGACCTCGCGCATGCTCTCTGCGGCGATCGTCGGCGAGGAGCACTACTCGATCGCCCGCCAGGTCCAGCAGATTCTCCAGCGCTACAAGGCGCTGCAGGACATCATCGCGATCCTGGGCATGGACGAGCTCTCGGAAGAGGACAAGCTCGCCGTCGCCCGCGCCCGCAAGATCGAGCGCTTCCTGTCGCAGCCCTTCTTCGTCGCGGAAGTCTTCACCGGTTCGCCGGGCAAGCTCGTCGCGCTCGAAGATACGATCAAGGGCTTCAAGGGCCTGGTCGAGGGCAAGTACGACCACCTGCCGGAAGCCGCCTTCTACATGGTCGGTTCGATCGAGGAAGCGGTCGAGAAGGCCCAGCGCCTGGCTGCCGAGGCGGCGTAAGCTTCACGGGCCGTTCCGGTCGGCCTTGGCCGACCGGAAGATCCGACGAACGTCATTCTCGAGCCTGGCCCGGGAATCTCTGGACGGGAAGACACTGGTTTCAGAGATGGCCGGGCCCGCCCCGACCATGACGAGCCTGGAGAGATTTTGCGATGGCCACCTTCACATTCGAACTCGTCTCGCCGGAACGCATCCTGTTCTCAGGCGATGCCGTCAGCGTCATCGTGCCGTCGGTCGAGGGCGAGATGACCGTGCTCGCCGGTCACGCGCCGGTCGTTGCCGTGCTGAAGCCCGGCATCGTCCTGGTCCAGACCGACTCGAGCAATGGCAAGGAATTCTTCGTCTCCGGCGGCCTCGCCGAGATCAACGCGACGAGCGTCACCATCCTGGCCGAGCAGGCCCGCTTCCTCGAGGACGTCGACAACGCTGTCCTCGATGCGGAGATCCTGACTGCCGAGACCCGCCATGCCGGTTCGCATGACGAAGCCGAGAAGAAGCGCCTGCACGACCAGCTCGTGCAGCTACGCGAGTTCAAGGGCGTGTTCGAGCAGCGTAAGGCTGCCTGAGGCCGCCTCGCGACGCGTGACGCGATGCAAGGGGCCGCGCAAGCGGCCCTTTTTCGTTGGGTCTGAAGGCGAGGGTCAGGTCATCGGCTTGGCGAACTCGGCAAAAGCCGCGACCACTTTCTCGTAGACCGCCCGCTTGAACGGCACGACGCGCTCCGGCATCTGCGCCAGCCGCAGCCAGGCCCATTCCGAGAACTCCGCCGGCTCGTCGCCGTTCGGCCGGGTGATGTCGAACTCGGCCTCGTCGCCGGCGAAGCGGAAGGCGATCCAGCGCTGACGCTGACCGCGGAAGGCGGTCAACTTGTGCGGCGGGCCGGCATAGGCGGGGAAGTCGTAAGCCCACCATTCCTGCGTGGCGGCGAGGAATGCGGCGCTGGTCACCCCGGTTTCCTCGGCCAGCTCGCGGCGGGCGGCCGCGACGATATCCTCGTTCGCGTCGATGCCGCCCTGCGGCATCTGCCAGTCGAAGCCCGGCAGGACGATCTCGGGTCCGGCGCTGTGCGAGCGACCGGCGAAGACGCGGCCCTCGGCGTTGAACAGGGCGATGCCGACATTGGGGCGGTAGGGGAGGGAAGGCACCATGGCGCCTCCCGCTACCACGTCATGGCCAGCAAGGTGAACTCAAGCCGCGATCGCCTCGGCCAATGCGACGACGCGCTTGGCCATCTCGGCATGCAGGCGCTCGACCATGCGCCCGTCGAGCTGGATCGCGCCCTTGTCGGCGTTCGCCGGCTCGTCGAAGGCCGAGATGATGGCGCGGGCACGCGCGAGCTCCGTCTCCTCCGGCGCGAAGACGCCGTTCGCCAGCGCGACCTGGTTCGGATGGATCAGGGTCTTGCCGTCGAAGCCGAGATCGCGGGCCTGCTCGCATTCGGCGCGGAAGCCGGCCTCATCCTTGAGGTCGTTGTAGACGCCGTCGACGACGTCGATGCCATGGGCGCGGGCGGCGAGGATCGCCGTGGTCAGCCAGGGCAGCATCGGCGCACGACCCGGCACGAAGCGGGCGCGCGTTTCCTTGGCAAGATCGTTGGTGCCGAGGATGAAGCAGGCGAGGCGCGTCGAGGGATCGCGGGCGGCGCGCGCGATCCTCTCGCAATCGAGGATGGCGAGCGGCGTCTCGATCATCGCCCAGATCTGCGTTTCCGGCTTGGCCCAGAGCCCGGTCAGGCGATGGCCGATCTCGACCAACGTTTCCGGCGAAGAGACCTTGGGGATCAGGATCGCGTCGGGCGCGGCCTCCGTCGCGGCGGCGAGATCGGCGTCGAACCAGGGCGTGTCGATGCCGTTGGTGCGGATGACCAGCTCGCGCCGGCCATAGCCGCCGGCCTTCACCGCGGCGCAGACCTGTTCGCGCGCCAGGTCTTTGGCGTCCGGAGCGACCGCGTCCTCGAGATCGAGGATCAGCGCGTCGGCGGCGATCTCGCGGGCCTTCTCCAAGGCACGGGCATTGGAGCCCGGCATATAGAGGACGCTGCGGCGCGGACGGATGTCGGTCATAGTGTCTCTCCGGATTGAGGGTCGCCGGGTTCGCTGCAGTGCACACTAAGCTGCGCCGCAATGCAATGTCAGTTCTGCGAAAGACGGATGACAGACTGTGAAGGGCTGGATTGCGGGTGTCGATGGCTGCAAGGCCGGCTGGATCGCGGCCTTCGCCGATCTTACAGGACAGGAAGCGCCATTCTTCCGGGTCATTCCGCGCTGGAGCGATCTGCTTGCCGGCCCGCTTATGCCGGATCTGATCGCGGTCGACATGCCGATCGGCTTGCCGGACCGGATCATCGGCTCGGGACGGGGCCCGGAGCAGGCGGTGCGTGCCTTGCTCGGCGAGCGGCAATCCTCGGTGTTCTCGATCCCCTCGCGCAGCGCGGTGCACGCAATCGACTATGCTGAAGCCTGTCTATTGGCGCTTGCGACCTCGGAGCCGCCACGCAAGGTCTCGAAGCAGGGCTTTCATCTCTTTCCGCGCATCCGCGAGATCGACGCCTTGCTGCGGGCCGAGCCGGATTGGCGCGAGCGCATCTTCGAGACGCATCCGGAGCTTGCCTTCGCGACCATGCGCGGGGCGCCGCTGGTGCACCCGAAGAAGATCAAGGGCGTGGTCAACCCGGCGGGAATGGCCGAGCGCCGCGCTTTGCTGCTGGCCGCGGGACTGCCGGAGGCCATCGTCCATGCGAAACCGCCGCGCGGTGCCGCCGCCGATGATGCGCTCGATGCGCTCGCGGCGCTGGTCGTCGCCGGACACATTGCCGCCGGGCGCGGGAAGCCCTTTCCCGATCCGCCGGGACGCGATAGCCACGGTCTACCTATCGCGATCTGGACCTATGTCGCGGATCGCTCCCTCGTCCAGGATCCAGCCATGACAGACAAGCCTGTGCCGCGCTCGATGATCGAGGCTGCGGCTGACCGCATTGCCGGCCATGCCCGCACCACTCCGGTGATGCGGCTCGGCACCGGGGCCTTCGGCTCGCGCGCCGATGTTTCGCTCAAGCTCGAATGCCTGCAGCATGCCGGCTCGTTCAAGACGCGCGGCGCCTTCAACAATCTGCTCTCGTTCGATGTGCCGGCCGCTGGCGTCGCCGCGGCCTCGGGCGGCAATCACGGGGCTGCCGTCGCCTATGCCGCCGGCAAGCGCGGCGTGAAGGCGACGATCTTTGTGCCGGAGATTTCGCCGGCCGCCAAGGTCGAGGCGATCCGCCGCTTCGGCGCCGAGGTCCGGATCGGCGGCGCGCAATATGACGACGCCCAGGCTGCCTGCGACAAGTTCGTGGCCGAAACCGGCGCGCTGAAGATCCACCCCTTCTCGGCCAAGGAGACGATCGCCGGCCAGGGCACGCTCGGCCGCGAATGGCAAAGCCAGGAGCCTGACCTCGACACCGTCCTCGTCGCAGTCGGCGGCGGCGGGTTGATCTCGGGCATCGCCGCCTGGTTCGCCGGCACCAGCGTCAAGGTCGTCGGCGTCGAGCCGGAAGGCTCGCGCTCGCTGCAGGCCGCCTTCGAGGCGAAGGGACCGGTGACGGTAACCGTCGCCTCGGTCGCAGCCGATTCGCTGGGGGCCCGCAATGTCGGCCAGCTGGTCTATGACGTCTGCAAGGACACGGTCGACCATGTCGTGCTGGTGCCGGATGCGGCGATCACCGAGGCTCAAGCGCTGCTCTGGCGCGATTTCCGTCTGGCGGTCGAGCCCGGTGGTGCGGCGGCACTGGGCGCGCTGATCGCCGGCACCTACAAGCCCCAGCCCGGCGAGCGCCTCGGCGTCCTCGTCTGCGGCGCCAATGTCGATCTCGCCAAGCTGATCGAGATCACCGCGTGAGCCGGCGGGGCATCGCGAAGGGCGGCAAGGCGCTCTATGGCGCGCCGCTCGGCGTGCTGATGCTGGAGGCGCGCTTTCCGCGCATCTTCGGCGATATGGGCAATGCCACGACCTGGCCTTTCCCGGTGCTCTACCGCGTCGTCTCCGGGGCGAGCCCGGAGATGGTGGTGCTGAAGGGAGCGGCCGGGCTGCTCCCGGATTTCGTTACGGCGGCGCAGGAGCTGGTCCGGCTCGGCGCCGAGGCGATCACCACCAATTGCGGCTTCCTCTCATTGTTTCAGCAGGAGCTCGCGGCGGCTGTCGGCGTGCCGGTCGCGACCTCCTCACTGATGCAGGTGCCCTGGGTGCAGGCGACCTTGCCGCCCGGCAAGCGCGTCGGCCTCGTCACCGTCTCGGCGGCGACGCTGACGCCGCAGCACCTTGCGGCGGTGGGCGTCCCCGCCGACACCCCAGTGACCGGCACCGAGAACGGCCGCGAGTTCTTCCGCGTGCTGATCAAGGCCGAGAAAGAGGAGATGGACATCGATCTCGCCGAACAGGATGTGGTCGAGGCGGCGCTGCGGCTGGTCAAAGAACATCCCGAGGTCGGCGCCATCGTGCTCGAATGCACCAACATGCCGCCTTATGCGGCTGCGGTGCAGGCGGCGACGGGCTTACCGGTCTACGACATCTATTCGATGATTACCTGGTTCCATGCCGGCCTGCGGCCACGCGACTTCCGCTAGCTCTCCACCATTGGGCCAGCTTTACGGCGGGCCGCGCCGCAGCGCACAATGAAGGCCCGCCGCGAGAGCCGAGCCGATGTCCGAGATTATCAGCAAGACCAACACCGGCCGCTTCTTCGAGGATTTCCGGCTCGGCGAGACCATCGTCCACGCGACGCCGCGCACGGTCACGGTCGGCGACGTCTCGCTCTACACCGCGCTCTACGGGACGCGCTTCGCCGTGCAATCCTCGGATGCCTTCGCCAGGGCGATCGGCTATCCGGTCGCGCCGGTCGACGACCTCCTCGTCTTCCACATCGTCTTCGGCAAGACGGTGCCGGACATCTCGCTCAATGCCGTCGCCAATCTCGGCTATGCCGATGGCCGCTTCCTCAGGCCGGTCTTCCCGGGTGACACGCTCTCGACGACGTCGGAGGTGATCGGACTGAAGCAGACCTCGGGCGGCGATGCCGGCATCGTCTATGTCCGCTCGATCGGCCGAAACCAGCATAATGAGATCGTGCTGAGCTATGCCCGCTGGGTGCTGGTGCGCAAGCGTCGGCCCGGCACGCCGGCGGAGGTCGAGCTGGTGCCGGAATTGCCGAAGAGCGTCGCCCCGGAGGCGCTGGGCGAGGGCTGCCCGCCGCTGCACCCTGCCGCCTATGACGATGCGCTTTCGGGCTCGCCCTTCCGCTGGGGCGACTACCGGGCGGGCGAGCGCATCGACCATGTCGACGGGATGACCGTCGAGGAGGCCGAGCATCAGATCGCGACGCGGCTCTACCAGAACACCGCAAAAGTGCATTTCGACGGCTATGGCGCCCGCGAGACCCGCTTCGGCAAGCGCCTGATCTATGGCGGCCACGTCATCAGCCTGGCACGGGCGCTGTCCTTCAACGGCCTCGGCAACGCCTTCCATATCGCCGCGATCAACGCGGGTCGCCATGTCTCGCCGCTGTTTGCCGGCGACACCGTCTTTGCCTGGAGCGAGGTGCTCGAGGCGGCGGAAGTGCCCGGACGCGAGGATGTCGGCGCGCTCAGGCTTCGCCTCGTCGCGACCAAGAACCTGCCCTGCAACGAGCACCCGCTGAAGCACGCCGACCAGTATGCCGACGGGGTGATCCTCGACTTCGACTACTGGGCGCTGCTGCCGCGCTGAGGCCGCGTCAGCGCGACTTCGTGTCCTCGCCGGTCTTCTTGACGCTGACCTTGCCCTTGGCGTCGATCGTCGCCTCATAGGTCAGGAGGTCGACACGCTCTTCCTGCGAGATCGACACGGTGAAGGAGGTCGTCGAGTTCTGCTTGATCGCGCTGATGCCGCCGCCGCCGACCTGGCTGTAGCTGCGGCTGATATCGGCGAGGATCGCCTCGATGATGCATTTGGAGCGTTCGATCGCGTTCATCTGGCAGCGCTTTCCTGTGGCGTGGGCGGGGCCGAGCAGGCCGGCCATCCCGCTGAGAACGAGAATGAGCATGGGAAGGTTTCGCGCGGTAGGGCGGCGCATCATCGCTGTCCGGTGTGGCTGGATGAAGATCACTTGCGCAAGGGCCGGTGCGTGAGCATGGCGTTCGAGGCGACCTCTGTCGGGATGCGCGGATAGATGCGCTGCGTCTTGGCCTCCCAGTCGGTCGCCGTCAGGACATTGCCCTTGCCCGAGAGCGACACCATCGCCTTGCGCCAGGGGGTAGCGTGGGTCAGGCGCAATTGCATGCCTTGCCCCATCACCGAGTACTTGTCGACATCGGCGACGCCGTAGCAGTTCGAGGCGTTGGTGTTGCCGCCAGGCGGGCAATGCGCCTTGCCGATATCGACATGGCCGAGGCCAAGCAGATGGCCGACCTCGTGGACATGGGCGCGCTGCATGATCGGCTTGCCTTTGCTGTCTTTACCTTTCTTCACCAGGTTGGTGTCGAGGCTGTCATAGAGCTTGGCATGCGAGCCGAACCAGGTTTCGCTTCTGTGCAGCCTGACCACGTCGATCACATGATGGTGGCCGCCAAGCGCGATGTCGCGGTCCTCGATCTTGAGCAGGCACCAGATGTTGGGCCGGTACTTCGTGCCGTTCTTCTCGAACTCGTAGAGCGGGAAATTGTTGGAGAGCCAGAATTTGCCGTTCCAAAACCGGGTCGCGGTATCGACGAAATTCTTTTTCCAGAGATTCCAGCTGCCGGTGGTCCATTTGACGATCTTGCGGCTCGTCTCGGCGGCGTCGCCATAGTCGTGATAGGTGCCATCGGCGGCGCCGGCGGCGGGATTGATCTGCCGGAAGCCGAGCTTCAGCGTCAGCGTCAATTCGGCATTGTTGTAGGGGTCGCAAGTGTCCGTGTTCAGTTCGGCTTCGAACTGCGAGAGGCTCATGCCCAGTTTCATGGATGTTCTCGCCCTGCGGTACGGCCCTGAGGAAAGGGTGGCGAGCAGCGCTTGTCCGGCTTAAAGCGGTTTTCGCAGACCGCGCTCCGGTGGCGCCCGGATCAAGGAAAGTTACAGATTTCGATTTCTGTAACCGCACCATTGCCTGCCGCATTGCAGCACGGGGGCGGTTTCGTTAGACAACCATTCACTCTAGAACGATACCAAGCGATCTTCGCTTCGTGAGCTTGAAGGGTCGGGAGTTCAAGACTTGGCCGAGTCCAGACCGGCGGCACGCCCGCTTTCACCGCATCTGCAGATTTATCGCTGGTCCTGGACCATGGCGATGTCGATCGCCCACCGCGCCACCGGCTCGGCGCTTTATGGCGGCACCCTGCTGATCGCGCTCTGGCTGATCGCTGCCGCCTCCGGCCCGGCCGCCTACGAGACGGCGCAGTGGATCGCCGGCTCCTTCCTCGGCCGGCTCGTGCTGTTCGGCTATACCTTCGTGCTGCTGCATCACATGATCGGCGGCCTTCGCCATTTCGTCTGGGATCTCGGCCACGGCTTCGACCCGCAGACCCGCACGAACCTGGCGAAGTACAGTGTCGTCGTCTCCGGCGGGCTCACCGTGCTCGTCTGGATCATCGCCCTGACGCGCTGAGGAACTAAGCCGATGCTCTCAAACTCCTCGATGCGCACTCCGCTCGGCCGCGTCCGGGGCCTCGGCTCCGCCAGGTCCGGCACCGGCCATTTCTGGCTGCAGCGCCTCACCGCCGTCGCCAACCTCATCCTGGCGATCGGCTTCCTCTGCGTCGTGCTCTCGCTGATCGGCAAGCCCTATGGCGCCGCGATCGCGACGCTGGCCAAGCCGCAGGTCGCGATCCTGATGTTGCTCTTCGTGGTCTCCGGCGTCGTCCACATGCGCCTGGGCATGCAGGTCGTCATCGAGGACTATGTCCATCATGAGGGGCTCAAGATCCTCGCCGTGATGGCCAACACCTTCTTTGCGATCGCGGTCGGCGCCGCCTGCGCCTTCGCGCTCCTGAAGATCTCGTTCGGAGGCTGATCATGGCGATCACCCGCGCCCGCCCCGTCCCGGCCTATACCGGCCAGGCCTACGCCATCACCGACCATACCTTCGACGTCGTCGTCGTTGGCGCTGGCGGCGCGGGTCTGCGTGCCACCGTCGGCTGCTCGCAGGCCGGCCTGCGCACCGCCTGCATCAGCAAGGTCTTCCCGACCCGCTCGCACACCGTCGCGGCCCAGGGCGGCGTCGCCGCCTCGCTCGGCAATATGGGCAAGGACACCTGGCAGTGGCACATGTACGACACCGTCAAGGGGTCGGACTGGCTCGGCGACCAGGACGCGATCGAATATCTCGTGCGCAATGCGCCGGCCGCCGTCTACGAGCTCGAGCATTGGGGCGTGCCCTTCTCGCGCACCGAGGACGGCAAGATCTACCAGCGTCCCTTCGGCGGCATGACCACCGATTTCGGCAACGGCCCGCCGGCCCAGCGCACCTGCGCCGCCGCCGACCGCACCGGCCATGCCATGCTGCACACCCTCTATGGCCAGGCGCTGCGCTACAACACCGAGTTCTTCATCGAGTACTTCGCCATCGACCTGATCATGGACGAGGACGGTCATTGCCGCGGCGTGCTCGCGCTCAAGCTCGATGACGGCACGCTGCACCGCTTCCGCTCGCAGCAGACGATTCTGGCGACCGGCGGCTATGGCCGTGCCTATTTCTCGGCGACCTCGGCCCACACCTGCACCGGCGACGGCGGCGGCATGGTGCTGCGCGCCGGCCTGCCGATGCAGGACATGGAGTTCGTGCAGTTCCACCCGACCGGCATCTACGGCTCGGGCTGCCTGATCACCGAGGGCGCCCGCGGCGAGGGCGGCTACCTCACCAATTCCGAGGGCGAGCGCTTCATGGAGCGTTATGCCCCCAGCGCCAAGGACCTCGCCTCGCGCGACGTCGTCTCACGTTCGATGACGATGGAGATCCGGGCCGGCCGCGGCGTCGGCAAGGACAAGGATCACATCTACCTGCATCTCGACCATCTCGACCCGAAGATCCTGCATGAGCGCCTGCCGGGCATCTCGGAGAGCGCCAAGATCTTCGCCGGCGTCGACGTCACCCGCGAGCCGATCCCGGTGATCCCGACCGTGCACTACAACATGGGCGGCATACCCACGAACTTCCACGGCGAGGTGCTGACCAAGGTCGACGGCGATCCGGACCGGGTCGTGCCGGGCCTGATGGCGATCGGCGAAGCGGCTTGCGTCTCCGTCCACGGCGCCAACCGCCTCGGCTCGAACTCGCTGATCGACCTCGTCGTCTTCGGCCGCGCCGCGGGCCTGCGCTGCGCCGAGACCGTCAAGGCCGGCGAGACGCAGCCGGAACTGCCGGCGAACTCGGCCGACCTCTCGCTCACCCGCCTCGACAAGTACCGCAACGCCAAGGGCGGCACGCCGACCGCGGTGCTGCGCGACAAGATGCAGCGGATCATGCAGAGCAACTGCGCGGTCTATCGCACCGGCGAGACGCTCGAAGAGGGCCACAAGCTCATCCACGAGGTCTGGGGCGGCATCACCGATATCGGCACCACCGATCGCTCGCTGATCTGGAATTCCGACCTGATCGAGACGCTCGAGTTCGAGAACCTGATCACCCAGGCGGTCGTCACCATGGATTCGGCGCTGCAGCGTCCGGAGAGCCGCGGCGCCCATGCCCGCGAGGACTATCCGGACCGCGACGACAAGGACTGGATGAAGCACACGCTCGCCTGGATCGACGACGAGAAGCGCACCGTCACGCTCGATGACCGTCCGGTGCACACCTACACGCTCTCGAACGACATCGAATACATCAAGCCGAAGGCGCGGGTGTACTGAGGACGATCTGACCGATGGCTGAATTCAATCTCCCGCAGAACTCCCGCCTGACCGAAGGCAAGGCCTGGCCGAAGCCGGCCGGTGCCAAGAAGGTCACCGAGTTCAAGGTCTACCGCTGGAACCCCGACGACACCGCCAATCCGCGCACCGATACCTATTATGTCGACCGCGACGATTGCGGGCCGATGGTGCTCGACGCACTGATCTGGATCAAGAACAAGGTCGATCCGACGCTGACCTTCCGGCGCTCCTGCCGCGAGGGCATTTGCGGCTCCTGCGCCATGAACATGGACGGCAAGAACGGCCTCGCCTGCACCACCGGCATCGACGAATGCGGCGGTAAGGGCAAGGTCGCGATCTATCCGCTGCCGCATATGCCGGTGGTCAAGGACCTCGTTCCCGACTTGACCCGCTTCTACGCCCAGCACGCCTCGATCGAGCCCTGGCTCAAGACCACCACGCCGGCGCCCGAAAAAGAGTGGAAGCAGGCCAAGGACGACCGCGAAAAGCTCGACGGCCTCTACGAGTGCATCCTGTGCGCCTGCTGCTCGACCTCGTGCCCGAGCTACTGGTGGAACGGCGACCGCTATCTCGGCCCGGCCGCGCTGCTGCAGGCCTATCGCTGGCTGATCGACAGCCGTGATGAGGCCACCGGAGAGCGCCTCGACGATCTCGAGGACCCGTTCCGGCTCTATCGCTGCCACACCATCATGAACTGCGCCAATGCTTGCCCGAAGGGCCTCAATCCGGCCAAGGCGATTGCCGAGGTCAAGAAGATGATGGTGACACGCCAGGTCTGAGCCTGCCGCCTGCAGAGCGTCATGCTCGGGCTCGACCCGAGCATCTCAGGCCGGAGGAGGCTCCGGTCGGCATCTTCTCGTCATGGGATTCTCGGGTCTGCGCTTCGCTCCGCCCGAGAATGACGCCAAGCCTCAGCGCGGGTCGGTTTCGCACAGCGCGGCTTTCCGCAATTCCGCCGCCGATTCCGCCGTTTTCAGCCCTCAATCGATCATGTCCGCGACAAGACGCCGCGCTCTCCTAGTGACGCTAAGTCACTGCATGAGGGCGAATCATGTCGCAAGAGCAAGAGAACGAGAGCAAGGCTGAACCGCCGTCGTTTCCGTTAGGGATCAACCCAAGGCGCTTCGGGCGCAGTCCCGGCCTGAAATTCTTCGTCATCGGCTTCCTGGCGCTGCTGCTGCTGATCCCGCTGACGTTCGTCTCCAGCTTGCGCAGCGAGCGCTCGGCCACCGCCAATCAGGCTGCCCGCGAGATCGGCGATGCCTGGGGCCGTGAACAGATCGTCGGCGGCCCGGCCTTGCTGGTGCCCTATCTGGTTCCGCCCAAGAACGCCGTCTCGGCGCCGACGCGCGAGGTCGCGGTCTTCCTGCCCGACGATCTCCAGGCGAGCTCGGAGGCGCAGACCGAAATCCGGCGGCGCTCGATCTTCGACGTCCCGGTCTATCGCAGCAAGGTCGCGCTGGCCGCGCGCTTCCTGCCGCCCGATTTCAAGGCGATCACCTCGGAGGAGGTACTGCCGCTCTGGAACGAGGCGGTGCTCGCCGTCGGCGTCGCGGATGTCCGCGGGCTGAAAAACCGGGCCACGGCGCAAATCCGCGACGGAGCCGCGATCGAGTTCGAGCCGACGCTCGGCGCCGGCATCCGCGACGGCAACGGCATCCATGCGACCTTGCGCGGCATCGACCTGACCAAGCCGCTCACCGTCGAGGTCGGGCTCGACCTCAACGGCTCACGCAGCCTGTCGATCGTGCCGCTGGCGAAGAACAGCGCGCTCCGGATGAGCTCCAACTGGCAGCATCCGAGCTTTTCCGGCGCACATCTGCCGGATGACCGGGTGATCGACGCAAACGGTTTCTCGGCCACCTGGCGCGTCTCTCACCTGGCGCGCAACCTGCCGCTCGCCTTCACCCACGACAAGCGTGCCGATGTGACCTTCCTCGCCGGCGGCGTCGGGGCCCGCTTCTACCAGCCGGTCGATCTCTACCAACTCGTCGGCCGCGCCATCAAATACGGCATCCTGTTCGTCGGTGCGGTCTTCCTCGCCGTGTTCGGGCTGGAGCTGGTGGCGCGCGACAACCTCCACGCCGTCCAGTACACGCTCGTCGGCTTCGCACTGGTGCTGTTCTATGTGCTGCTGCTGTCGCTGGCCGAGCATCTCGGCTTCCTGACGGCCTATCTCACGGCAGCCGCGGCGACGACCGCGCTGATCGCACTCTATATCGGCCTCGTCCTGCGCAGTTTCGCACGCGGTGCGGTGCTCGGCCTGATCCTCGCCACCGGCTACGGGCTGGTCTACGCGCTCTTGAAATCCGAGGACTTCGCCCTGCTCGCCGGGGCGATCGGCGCCTTCGTTGCGCTGACGGCACTGATGCTCGGCACGGCCAGGGTCAACTGGTCCGGCCTTGGTGACGGCGTGGCGAAGAGCGTCACCCGTGATCCGGCGCAGCCGAGCGCCCCGGCGTGAGATTCAGGAGAGATAGCGACCCGGCGCGAAAGGCGCCGGGTCGACCGGAGCCGCTTCGCCGCAGACCAGGGCGGCCAAGATCTCCCCCGTCACGGGCCCGGTCGAGAAGCCGATATGCTGGTTGCCGAAGGCGAGCCAGAGACCGGGATTGCGCGGCGCCTCGCCGATCATCGGCAAGGAGTCCGGCAAGGTCGGACGCGAGCCGCGCCAGGTCGTGTCCTCGGCCGGCTCGGTGAGCGGAAAGGCCTCGCGCGCCCGCGGCAATACCTGCTCGATCTGGGCGTGGTCGTCGGGCGCGTCGCGATGGGCGAGCTCGACGCCGCTGGTCAGCCGCAGGCCGAGCTCCATCGGCGCCAGCATGTAGGACGCCTCGACATCGTAGATCGGCCGGTTGAGGAAGCGCCCCTGCGCCGGTTTGTAATGGCGATGATAGCCGCGCTCGACATTGAGCGGCACCTTCAGACCGAGCGGTCGCAGCAGATCGGCGCTCCACGGTCCGAGCGCGACGACTGCGAGATCGGCGTCGTGCTGGGCGCCCTTGGCCGTGACGCGCCAGCCTTCGCCCTGCTTTCCCAGGGCGGTGACCTCGTCGCGCAGGACCGTGCCGCCGCGGGCGGCGAACAAGGCCGCATAGGCCTCGACCACGGCGCCCGGCCAATCGACCGAGGCGCTGTCCTTGTGGTGCAGGGCGGCCGAGAAGATCGGGTTCAGGCTCGGCTCCAGCGCCGATAGCGCCTGGCGGTCGAGCGCCTCGACGCGGACGCCGTGATCCTCGAGGAAGGTTCGGCGCGCTTCGGCGGAGGCCCGGCCGCCCTCGCTGCGCCAGAGCTCGAGGAAGCCGGTGTCGCGCAGGCGCCAGGCGATGCCGGCCTCGGTCATCAGGCGCTTGTGCAGCGGCAGGGAGGGTATGATCAGGCTTTCCAGCGCCGCGACGCGGTGGCCGAGCCGCTCCGGCCTGGCCTGGTTGAGGAAGCTGAGGATCCAGCCGGGATTGGCCAGGAGATGGCCGAGCCGATAGCGCACCGCCGCGTGCCGGTTGCCGAGATATTTCGGCAGGTTCTTCCACAGGCCGGGATTGTTGAGCGGCATGATCGAGGAGCGGCTGATCACGCCGGCATTGCCATAGGAGGTCTCGCGGCCGGGCTCGCGCCGGTCGATCAGCGTGACCTTGAGGCCGCGCTTCTGCAGGGCAAGCGCACAGGAGACGCCGACCATGCCGGCGCCGATGACGATGACGCTGCGACTCACCTGGACAGGTCCGGGGGGAGGGCCGGCTCGGCGAGCCAATGGTCGAGGAAGCCGTCGAGCCAGGCCCGCACCGGCGGATCGTACTGATACCAGCCCTCGAGATGTTGATGGCGGAGCTGCGCGCCCGGCATCAGCGTGCGCTCATGGGCGCGCACCGACCAGCGGCACATCATCGCCAGCGTCACCTCGGGATGGAATTGCAGGCCATAGGCCTTGCGGCCGGCGCGGACCGCCTGGACCGGGAAATCGCCGCCGGTCGCCAGGCATTCGGCGCCGGTCGGGCAGTCGAAGCCCTCGCGATGCCATTGATAGACCGTTCCAGGCCAGATGCTGCCGGTCGTGGCGGCATCAGCGCGGCCGGCCTCCGTCAGGCTGAGCGGGTAGTAGCCGATCTCGGCCCGGCCTTCGGCGTGAGTGTAGACGGTCGCGCCGAGATGGCGGGCCAGCATCTGAGCGCCAAGGCAAAGGCCAAGGAAGGGTGCTTCCTCCTTGAGGCAGACCCCGATCCAGTCGATCTCCGCCTTGACGAAATCATCAGGGTCGTTGGCGCTCATCGGCCCGCCGAAGATCACCGCGCCGGCATGGCCCTGCATGGTCTGTGGCAGCGGATCGCCGAAACGGGGCCTGCGGATATCGAGGGTATGGCCGCGCTCGGCGATGAGGCGGCCGACGCGACCAGGCGTCGAATGCTCCTGATGGAGCACGATCAGCACCGGTTTGCGCGGTGGCAGGGCGTCGAGGCGAGTGCGGAGCCGGCGACGGGTCTCGAAGCGATAGGACAGATCGTTCATCGCGGCGTTCGATTGCGCTCCCGAGACCGGATTCTCCATACCGGACAACACTTAAAATGCGGTTTGCCGGCCCTCGCGGCAAGCAAATTATGCGCCATGGCCAGCATGGCGGAGGCCAGCGCCGTGCATGCTCCGTGCAATCTTCCATCAATAGTCTTCTGGCAATGCAACCTCCAGTGACCGCATCGGTTGACTTTCGAGCCAGGCTCAGGCATGAGAATGAACATTCATTCTCATCATTCCAAAGAAGCATGTCGCAGGTCATCACCTCCTTCTCGGCCGAACGCGGCCTCTCTGAGCGCCATGTCCGCATCCTCGATGCGGCCGAGCGCGTCTTCGCGCGCGCCGGCTTCCACGCGGCGACGATGAACGATATCGCCGCCGAGGCCGGGATGAGCCCGGGCAACCTCTACCGCTACTTCTCCTCGAAGGACGCGATCATCGGTGGCATCAGCGAGCGCGACCGGACCGAGGTCGCGGCCGATTTCGCCCAGCTCGACCCAAGCAAAGGCGGCTTGCTCGACCAGCTCGAGGAGCTCGGCCGCCAGCACATGGTGCGCAAGCCGCGCGAGAAGGCGATCATCGCGCTGCAGATCTGGGCCGAGGCGTCACGCACGCCCGAGATGGCGCAGATCTGTGCCGGTTTTGACGAGGTGGTCGAGCAAGGCCTCGGTGCTGCCGTCGCGGCCGCCAAGGCGAGCGGCGAACTTCCAAGCAATCTCGATCAAGCGCGTTTCCTGACGGCGCTGTTCATGATGGCGGACGGCTTCTTCTGCCGGCGTGCCGTCGATCCGAATTTCGACGCCGCCGCCGGCGCCGAAGCCCTCTTCGCCGCGATGCGGGGATTGGCGCAGACCATGCTGCTGCCGCCCGCCGACGGCCAAACTTCGTAAGAAGGCCGACCATGCCCATCTCGACCAAAAAACTGATCCTGCTGCCGCTCGTCGCGCTTGCATGCGCGCCCGGGATAGCCTTCGCCCAGGCGCCGGCCTCCGCCGCGACCGCCCAGAAACCCTCGGCTGGACCCGCGATCACGGTGACATCAGCCAAGCGCGACGAGATCGTGCAGAGCGTCGTCGTCTCCGGCTCGATGATCGCGCGCGACGAGATCATGGTCGCGCCCGAGATCGACGGCGTCGTCATCACCGAGCTGCTCGCCGAGGAGGGCGACCGCGTCGCTGCCGGTCAGGTGCTGGCGCGACTGTCGCGCACCACGCTCGAAGTGCAACGTTCCCAGAACGAGGCGCAGATCAAGCGTGCAGAGGCGGCGGTCGACCAGGCCAAGGCGCAGATCGTCGAGGCCGAGGCCAATCTCGTCCAGGCCAACAACGCCTTCGACCGGACCAAGGCGCTGCGCGACAATGGCAATGCCAGCCTTGAGACCTTCGACCAGCGCGCCGCCGCGGCCCGGGGCGGGCAGGCGCGGTTGAACTCGATGAAGCAGGCGCTTGCGATCACCACCGCCGACCTGACGCTGGCCCAGGCCCAGGGACGCGACATCGACGTCAAGCTCGCCCGCACCGAGATCAAGGCGCCAAAGGCTGGTATCGTCAGCCGCCGCAACGCCAAGCTCGGCGCGATGGCGACGATGGCGGCCGCTGAGCCGCTGTTCAAGATCATCGCCGACGGCGCGATCGAGCTCGAAGCCGATGTCGCCGAGGTCGAGCTTCCCAATCTCAAGATCGGGCAGGCGGTCGCGGTCACGCCGGCCGGCTCCGACAAGCCGCTCGCCGGTCAGATCCGGCTGATCTCGCCCGAGGTCGACAAGGCCTCGCGGCTCGGTCGCTTGCGTATCACGCTGACGGGCAACCCGCCGGTCGCCGTGGGTTCCTTCGCACGCGGCGTGATCGAGACCGGCCGCAAGACCAGCATCGTGTTGCCGCTTTCGGCGATCACCTATGCGCGCGGTGGCGCCATGGTCCAGTCCGTCAAGGACGGCAAGGTGACGACCAAGAAGGTCACGCTGGGACTGATTGGCGGCGGGCGCGCCGAGATCGCGTCAGGCCTTGCCGAGGGCGAGAGCGTGGTGGCCCGCGCCGGCACCTTCGTGCGTGACGGCGACATGATCACGCCGATCGCGACGAACTGACGGAGCCTCGCGTGAACGTCAATTTCTCCGCCTGGTCGATCCGGAAGCCGGTTCCGGCGATCCTGCTCTTCGTCGTGCTCTGTGTGCTCGGGCTGCTTTCGTTCTCGAAGCTGCCGGTGACGCGCTTCCCGAATATCGACGTGCCCTTCGTCTCGGTGACGGTGACCCAGTCCGGCGCCGCTCCGGCCGAGCTCGAAAGCCAGGTCTCGAAACGCGTCGAGGACGCGGTCGCCAACATCACGGGCGTCAAGCATGTGATGTCGACGCTGACCGACGGCTCCTCGGTGACGCTGGTCGAGTTCCGGCTCGAAACCAACACCGACCGCGCCGTCAACGACGTCAAGGATGCGATCGCCAAGATCCGGGCCGAGCTGCCTCGTACCATCGATGAGCCGGTGATCCAGCGCATCGACGTCGAAGGTCAGTCGATCCTGACCTATGGCGCTTCCTCGCCCGGCCTGACGCTGGAGCAGCTCTCCTGGCATGTCGACGACGTCGTCTCGCGCGAACTCCAAGGCCTGAAGGGCGTCGGCCGGGTCGAGCGTTATGGCGGCGTCGATCGCGAGATCCGTATCTCGCTCGATCCCGACCGGTTGCTGGCGCTCGGCACCACCGCCGGTGAGGTCAACCGCCAGATCCGCGCCACCAATGTCGACCTCGCCGGCGGGCGCGGCGAGGTCGGCGGCCAGGAGCAGGCGATCCGCACGCTCGCCAGTGCCAAGACCGTCGCGGAGCTCGCCGACAGCAAGATCCAGCTCACCGGCGGGCGCGAAGTGCGCCTGAAGGAGCTCGGCCGGGTCGAGGACGCCAGCTCCGAGCCGCGCGCCTTCGGCCGGCTGAACAAGCAGCCGGTCGTCTCCTTCGCCGTGTTCCGTTCGAAGGGGTCGAGCGAGCTTTCGGTCAAGGACGTCGTCGCGGCCAAGATCGACGACCTCAACAAGCGCTATCCGACGATCAAGCTTGCGCCGATCGACGACGCCGTCGCCTACACCCACGGCAACTACAAGGCGGCGATGGAGACGCTGCTGGAGGGCGCGGCGCTGGCCGTGCTCGTCGTCTTCGTCTTCCTGCGCAACTGGCGGGCGACACTGATCACGGCGATCGCATTGCCGCTCTCGGCCATCCCGACCTTCTGGGCGATGGAGCTGCTCGGCTTCTCGCTCAATCTCGTCAGCCTGCTCGGCATCACCCTGGTGACCGGCATCCTGGTCGACGACGCGATCGTCGAGATCGAGAACATCGTCCGGCATATGAAGATGGGCAAATCGCCCTATCGCGCCGCGATGGAGGCTGCCGACGAGATCGGCCTTGCGGTCATCGCGATCACGCTGACCATCGTTGCGATCTTTGCGCCGGTGTCCTTCATGGGCGGCATCGCCGGCCAGTATTTCCGCCAGTTCGGCCTCACCGTCGCAATCGCGGTGCTGTTCTCGCTCCTGGTCGCGCGCCTGATCACGCCGATGATGGCAGCCTATTTGTTCAGGCCGGTGAAGCACCACGACGCCAAGGACGGCTTCGTGATGCGCGGCTATTCCTGGCTGCTCGAGGCCTCGCTCAGGAAGCGCCGCATCCCGGTGCTGCCGCGCTTCGACGGTTCGGGGACATGGCGGAAGCTGCCGTTCAACACGGCCTATCTCACGCTGATCGCCGGCTTCGGCTTCCTGTTCGTCTCGATCCAGGCGACGGCGCTGCTGCCGACCGGTTTCTTCCCGGAGGAGGATACCGCCCGCATCGTCGCATCGGTCGAATTGCCGCCCGGCGCGACACTTGAGGACACTACCGTCGCGACCGACAAGATCGTCGACAAGCTGCGCGAGATCCCGCAGGTGACGAACGTCTTCGTGCTTGGCGGGGCATCGCCGACCGGCCAGCGCGAGGTCCGCCGCGCCGCGGTCTTCATCCTGCTGACGCCGAAGGCCGAGCGCGACGTTCCCCAGAAGGAACTCAAGGTCATCATCGCCGAGAAGCTGGCCGGCGTGCCCGATGTCCGCGCCTGGTACGTCAACGAACGCGGCGAGCGCGAGATGGCGTTCTCGATCCTGTCCAAGGACGGCGACGCACTCGACGAGACGGTGGCGAAGATCGAGGCGCGCATGCGCCAGGTCGACGGTTACCTGAACGTCGCCACCGCCGGCTCGTTGAGCCGGCCGGAGATGCGCGTCACGCCGAAGCTGGAGCAGGCCGCCAATCTCGGCGTCACGCCCGAGGCGATCTCGGAGGCGCTGCGCGTCGCCACCATCGGCGACATCGGCCCCAACCTCGCCAAGTTCAATGCCGGCGACCGGCTGGTGCCGATCCGCGTCCAGCTCGACGAGCAGGCCCGCACCGACATCCGCAATATCGCGGCGCTGCGCGTCATCAGCACGTCCGGCGTCTCGGTCCCGCTCACGGCCGTGGCCGAGATCGGCTTCGGCGAGGGCCCGTCCTCGATCGACCGCTATGACCGGGTGCGGCGCGCCGCCATCGGCGCCGACCTGAAGCGCGGCTTCGAGCTCGGCACCGCGCAGGAGAAGTTCCAGGAGATCGTCAAGGAGGTCGGCCTGCCGGAAGGCGTGCGCATCGCCGCGACCGGTGACGCCGAGATCCAGGGCGAGGTGGTCGAGGGCTTCATCACCGCGATGACCACCGGCCTGATGCTGGTGCTCGCCGTTCTGATCCTGCTGTTCGGCTCGGTCTTCCAGCCGATCACCATCCTGCTCTCGCTGCCGCTCTCCTTCGGCGGCGTGGTGATCGCGCTGCTTGCCACCCACAACCCGGTCTCGATGCCGGTCTATATCGGCCTGCTGATGCTGATGGGCATCGTCACCAAGAACGCGATCATGCTGGTCGATTTCGCGGTCGAGGAGGTCGCGCGCGGCAAGGACCGGCTGACGGCGCTGCTCGAAGCCGGCCACAAGCGGGCGCGGCCGATCGTGATGACCACCATCGCCATGGCCGCCGGCATGCTGCCCTCCGCCTATGGCGTCGGCGATGGCGGCGAGTTCCGCGCGCCGATGGCGATCGCGGTGATCGGCGGCCTGATCGTCTCGACCGTGCTCTCCCTCGTCTTCGTGCCGTCCTTCTACGTGGTGATGGACGATCTCGGACGGCTGACCGGCTGGGTCTTCGGCCGCTTCCTTGGCAAGGCCGAGGATGAGAGCCAGTGGGAAGCGAGCCGCGAGGAGGAGACGCCGGGCGAAGCCAGCGCCAAGGCGATGGCCGGCAAGCTGCCGCCGCCGCGGCTGGCAGCGGAGTGAGGCGCCAGATCACCGCGCGTCCAATAGGCGCGACAACGGTGATCCATCTCGTTGCTGCTGCATCGGATCGAAGAGTGGACCCCACTTTTCGATCCGATGCTATGGCGCGCTTTGGTCAGGTTGGTAGCGCTTAGGAGCGTGGTGCCGCGTCCCGATGAGCTACCTATTTTGCACGGCTGCTGTCGGCGGAAGGCGGCGTCCTACACTCCCGCCATGGAAGACCAGGTCCTCGCAGCGAGTGCGCCGAGCAGCCAGGACCAGGATGGTCGCGGTGCCGTTTCCCTGCCCGTAAAGGGCGCACCTCTCAGACCGATGGCGCTCGTCATGCTGGCGGCGAGCTTGCCCATCCTGGCGTCGGGCGGCGCCTTCTTCGTCGATGGGCCGAACCATCTCTTCCGGGTGACCCTGTGGGAGATGCTGCTGGCCGACGACGCGGTCGCCCAATTCTTTCAGGCCGGCGACAGGCTTTATCCGAATCTCGCCATCGACGTATTCACCAGCGTTCTCGGCAAGGTCGTGCCGCCGTCCGCCGCGCTGACATTGTTCATCTGCACGGCGGTGTGCGCCTATATCGCGGCCGCCGTCTGGTGCCGGCAGGCGCGAGGGCAAAAGACGGACCTTTCCATCCTTCTCATCATCCTTCTCGCCGTCTATTCCGAGCCGCTCTATTGGGGGCTGTTCAACTACATCCTCGGGCTCGGCGTCATGTTCGTCGCGCTGCACAGGGCGATCGAGCAGCGCAAGGCGCCCTCGGGCAGCTTCGGCGTCTGCCAGGCTCTTGTCCTGGGCGCGATGTGCCTGATCAGCATCTTCCCGGTGATGCTCTATGTGTGCTTCTGCCTCGGTATGTTCGCGGTCACGGTTCGCGACGACTGGCGCGCGCGGCGCTTCGCCGACAGCGCCGATCTCCTCAGGTCGCATTGGCCTTCAGCGATCATGGTGGCCGCACTGGTGCTGGTCATGGAGCCCGGCCAGACGGGGACGACCGAGTGGCACCTCGCCACCAAGATCACAGGCATCTTCTCGGTCGGCAAGACGACGAACCTGTCGCTCGAATATGGCCTGTCGGCGCTCGTCCTGGGCGCGCTCGGCTGGCTGGCCTGGCGGCGGGGTCTGAATGCCGGCCGCCATGAGCTGGCCGGGCTGCTCGCCTGCGTCCTCCTGTTCCTCGTCATGCCGAAATACCTGATGAGCGTCGGGGCGGCCGACCGACGCCTCGTTCCGGCGATCGTGACGATCGCGGCGATCTTCCTGCGGGGTCCGCCGTCACAGCCGGCCGGATCGGAGAGGGCCGCGACCGCGCTTCTTGCGGGCATCATAGCCGCGAAGGTCGGGCTTCTGTTCTATCTCTGGGCTCCGCTCACGCGGCTCGATGCGAGCTATGCGGCGATCGCGAAGGAGATTCCTCCGAATGCGATCGTGCTCTTCGCCCCGCCGGTCGAAGAGACCAGGCCGGACGCGATCGAGCGCGCCTGGCGCTTTGCGAGGCTGGCCTCGGCGCTTCAGCCGGTTCCTGCCGCCGAAGCGCATGTCTTCGTCGAGCACCCCCATCTCCTGCTGAGGCATCTGGCGGGCCGGAACGTCCTGCCGACGCAGGTCTTCCTGAATTTCTGGGCGAAGCGGGCGCCGGAGCTCCCGCAATTACCCGATCCGGCCACATCCCAGACACTGGCCGATGTCGCAGCGGAGCTGGCATGGCTGCCGCGTGGCGTCACCGTCTTCGTGGTCTCGCATATCGAGCTCGACGACGTTGTCGTCCCCGATCTGGCGGTCCGAAGGATCACCGAGGTCGGCGGCGTGAGGCTCTACTCCGCAGCCCGGATTGGCGATCTCCTGCAATGGCCCGGGGGGTAGGCAGGCCGAGGCAAATGCCGCCGGAATCGGCTCGATATGCCTGCATCGACAGGTCGGGAGGTTGCGGCTGTCTTGGTCGGCTGCCGCGCAGGATGAGTTAGGTCCCACTCGCCCGACGAAACCGAACTCAGCCCTTCCGCACCATCAGCACCGCGGCCAGGATCGCGACGCCGCCGAAGGCCTGGGCAGGGGAGGGCTGCTCGGCGAAGATCGCCCAGGCGGCGAGCACCGAGACTAGTGCCGGCCAGACCATGACCAGCGAGGCGGCGTTCGCCCCGTAATGGCCGAGCGCCAGCGTGATCAGGCCCTGGCCCATCGCATGCGAGACCAGGCCAAGCGCGGCGACGGCGAGCCAGCCGGTCAGCGTCTGCGGCAGAATGGTCTCGCCGAGGCCAAGTGCAGCGACGACGCAGAACACGGCGCAGATGGCACTGGAGATCAGGCCGATGCGGCCGGCGGCAGCGCGGTTGCGGGCGCGGCGGACGGCGAGGATATAGGCGGCGTAGGAGAAGGCGGCGCCGATGGCGAGGCCGTCGCCGAACAGGCCGGTGCCCGAGAGCGGCGTCACCGCACTCCCCGACAGCTTGGGCAGGACCAGCAGGCCGGCGCCGCCGATGGCGAGCAGCAGGGCGCCGAGGATGCGTCGCGTCGGCTTCTCGCGGAACAGCAGCCAGCCGCCGAGGATGACGCCGACCGGCGACAGATTGCCGAGCAGCGAGGCATTGGCGATCGAGGTGAAGCCGAGCGAGGCGTTGTAGAGCACGACATCGACGCCGAAGGCGAGGCCGGCGAGCGCGATCGGCAGCATCGCGCCGGGCTTCACTCCGCCAGCGCTGTCACGGCGGTTCTCTAACGCCATCCAGGCCGCCAGAACCGGCAGCGCGAAGGCCATGCGCCAGAAGCCGGCGGCGGCCGGGCCGACATCGGCGAAGCGCACGAAGATGCCGGAGAAGCCGATGCAGGTCGCGCCGGTCATCAGCACGAGGAACATGCCGAGCGCAGGAGCGGCAGGACGGTCGGGCAAGGACAGGCTCGGGGCGGACATGGGGTTAGGCTTTCGGGTCGAGAAATCACAGCCCTCATCCTGAGGAGCTGCGATCTGCGATCGCTCCTCAGGATGAGGGCTGTTTTGTTGCACGAACATAGCCCGCTTCCAGCAATCGGAAAAACGGATTATCATGATTCATCTATTGCTGTTTCCGATGGATTGGTGATGTCGACCCATCTCGATCTCGATGCGCTCGCCATGCTCGTCGCCGTCGCCGAGACCGGCGGCTTCACCGCGGCCGGCCAGAAGCTCGGGCGCACGCAATCGGCGGTCTCAGGCCGTATCCAGGATCTCGAGGCCGCGCTCGGCAAGCAGTTGCTGGAGCGCTCGCGCCGCGGCGTCACGCCGACCGAGGCCGGCGAGCGCCTGCTCGCCCAGGCGCGCCGCCTGCTCGCGATCGAGCGCGAGGCGAGAGCTGAGCTCGACGGCGACAAGGCGGTGGGCCGGCTGCGGATCGGCCTGCCGGACGACTATGTCGATGCTTACCTGCGGCCGCTGATCGTGCGCTTCGCTGAAGAGCATCCGCGCGTCGAGATCGAAGTGCATTGCGAGCTCTCGAAGCGGATCGAGCCGGCGGTGGCCGCCGGCGAGCTCGACCTTGCGGTGATCACCCAGGACCCCGGCCGGCCGAAGGGCGAGCGCCTCAGGCGAGAGCCGCTGGTCTGGGTCGCAGCGCGCGGTCATCGGCCGGAACTCAGCGAGGTCCTGCCGCTCGGCCTGTTCAACGAGGGCTGCCGGGCGCGTCCGCGCATCCTGAACGCATTGCAAGCGGCCGAGCGATCACACCGGCTGGTGTTCTCGTCGTCGCATATGGCCGGGCTGCTCTCGGCGGTCGAGGCCGGCCTGTGCGTCACCGCGATCACCGAGAGCGCGGCGCCTGCCTCTTTGCGTCGCCTGGAACCATCCGAGAATCTGCCGTCGCTGTTCGAGCTTTCGGTCGCGCTGGTGATCGCGCCGCAAGCGGGCATCGCGGCGCGCCATTTTGCGCAGGCCCTGCGCGAGGCTATGGCGTCGCCGCGGCTGGCAGCCTGAGGGGCAGGGTCAGACCGCGATCCGCTCCGGCTCGTCGGCGTCGAAGCCGGTCTCCTTGGCGAGGATGCGCTGCATCCTGGCTTCGTCGAGTGAGTTCTCCCATTTCGAGACGACGATGGTGGCGACGCCGTTGCCGATCAGGTTGGTGAGGGCGCGCGCCTCCGACATGAAGCGGTCGATGCCGAGGATCAGCGCGATCGAGGCGACCGGGATATGGCCGACCGTGGCGAGCGTCGCCGCGAGCACGATGAAGCCCGAGCCGGTGACGCCAGCCGCCCCCTTCGAGGTCAGCAGCAAGACGGCGATGATGCCGATTTCCTGCGACAGCGAGAGGTCGGTGTTGGTCGCCTGCGCCAGGAAGACGGCAGCCATGGTCAGGTAGATGCAGGTGCCATCGAGATTGAAGGAGTAGCCGGTCGGGATGACCAGGCCGACGACGCTCTCCTTGCAGCCGAGATGGGTCATCTTGGCGATCATGCGCGGCAGCACGCTCTCGGAAGAGGAGGTGCCGAGCACGATCAGCAGCTCTTCCTTGATGAAGGCGATGAACTTCAGGATCGAGAAGCCGGCGAGCCGCGCGATCGTGCCTAGCACCAGGAAGATGAAGATCAGGCAGGTCGTGTAGAACGACGCCATGAAGGAGCCGAGCGAGAGCAGGGTCCCGACACCGAACTTGCCGATGGTGAAGGCCATTGCGCCGAAGGCGCCGATCGGGGCGGCCTTCATGATGATGCCGACGATCTTGAAGAAGATCTGGGCGATGTCGTCGATGAAGTGCAGCACCGCCTTGCCGCGCTCGCCGAGCATCTGCAGGCCGAAGGCGAAGAGCAGGGCGAAGAACAGCACCTGCAGGATCTCGCCATTGGCGAAGGCGCCGACCACCGTGTCGGGGATGATGTTCATGAGGAACGCCAGGGTGCTCTGGTCATGCGCCTTGGCGGTGAAGGCGGAAATGCCGGCGGTGTTGATCGTCGAGGGATCGACGTTCATGCCCGTGCCGGGCTTCCAGAGATTGACCACGACGAGGCCGACGATCAGCGCCAGCGTGGTGACGGCCTCGAAATAGATCAGCGCCTTGAGGCCGACCCGGCCGACCTTCTTCATGTCGTCCATCGAGGCGACGCCGTGGACGACGGTGAGGAAGATGATCGGCGCGATGATCATCTTGATCGCCTTGATGAAGGCGTCGCCCAGCGGCTTCATCGCCTCGCCGGTCTGGGGGTAGAAATGGCCGAGCAGCACGCCGATGGCGATCGCGGTCAGCACCTGGACATAAAGATGGGTCCACCATGGGCCCTGATGGCCCCGCAAGACCTCTGCCGACGCTGTCGCCATGGTCGCTTCCCCTTGTCGCGCGCCATGTCGGGCCGGCGCGTCCATAAAGGGCTACGCCCATTCCCGGGAGGCGGCAAGATCAGGTCAAAGCCATGACGATCACTTGAAAGCGAGAGCCTCCTCCCATGTGCGCGGGAGAAGGCTGCAAGTCATTGCAGGGCGAATACGCTACTCGGCCGCTTGCGGCTTCAGTACCCCGCGGCGGATCTGGTCTTCCTCGATCGACTCGAACAAGGCGCGGAAATTGCCCTCGCCGAAGCCGTCATCACCCTTGCGCTGGATGAACTCGAAGAAGATCGGGCCGACCACGGTGGCCGAGAAGATCTGCAGCAGCACCTTGCTCATCCGGCCTTCCTTGGAACCGAGCGCGACCGCGCCCTCGCCATCGATCAGGATGCCGTTCTGCTTGAGCCGCGGCACCGGCTCGCCATGGTTCGGCACGCGGCCATCGACCTTCTCGTAATAGGTCTCGGGCGGCGAGGGCATGAAGGGCAGGCCGTTCTGGCGGAGCTGCTCGACGCTGGCGTAGATGTCGCGCGAGCCGAGCGCGACGTGCTGGATGCCTTCGCCCTTGTACTGGCGCAGGTACTCCTCGATCTGGCTCTTGTCGTCGAGGGATTCGTTGATCGGGATGCGGATCTTGCCGCAGGGCGAGGTCAGCGCCCGCGAGATCAGGCCGGTGAGCTTGCCCTCGATGTTGAAGAAGCGGATCTCGCGGAAGTTGAAGAGATTGCCGTACCAGTCGGCCCAATGGTCCATGCGGCCGCGCATGACGTTGTGGGTGAGGTGGTCGAGGTAATACATCCCGGCCTGCTCGGGATGCGGGTCCTTGTCGGCGAGCCATTCGAAGTCGACATCGTAGATCGAGCCCTTCTCGCCGTAGCGGTCGACGAAATAGAGCAGCGAGCCGCCGATGCCCTTCACGGCCGGGATCTGCAGTTCGCCAGGGCCGACCTTGCTCTCATAGGGCTCGGCGCCGAGCGACACCGCCCGCTCGAAGGCGTGCTTGGCGTCGACGACGCGGAAGGCCATGGCGCAGGCGCAGGGGCCGTGCTCGGCGGCGAAGCCCTGAGCGAAGGACTCCGGCTCGGCATTGACGATGAAGTTGACGTCGCCCTGGCGATAGAGCGTCACCTTCTTCGAGCGATGCTTCGCCACCTTGGTGAAGCCCATGATCTCGAACAGAGCGCCGAGCTTTTCCGGCTCGGGATGGGCGTATTCGACGAACTCGAAGCCGTCGGTGCCCATCGGGTTGGCGGCGGAAATGGCCGGCGGCTCGGCGTCGTGCGGAAACGGTCCCATATGCGTCCTCCTGAAATGTGTAGTTGACCGATCTTCACGCATCCGGATGGCAAAGGGTTTGCAAAGTCGCGCGCTCTCGGATTGAATTTGCACGGATCGTGCATGAAATGGCAGAAGAGCTCACGAAATGCCGCAGCTTGACGCTTTCGACTGGCGCCTGCTCGAAGCGCTCCAGCAGGACGCCTCGCTGACCAATGGCGCGCTCGCCGAGCGCGTCGGCCTCTCCGCCAGCCAGGTCTCGCGGCGGCGCCAGGCGTTGGAGGGGGCGGGGGTGATTCGCGGCTATCGCGCCCTGATCGATCCCGAGGCGATCGGGCTCTCCGTGACGGTCTTCATCCATGTCGCGCTCAACACCCATTCGCGCGACAATGCCCGGCGCTTCCGCGATCTGGTCAAGCTGACGCCGGCGGTGCTGGAAGCGCATGCGCTGACCGGCGAGGCCGACTACATGCTGAAAGTCGCGGTCGGCGACCTCAAGGAGCTGGCGCGCCTCGTCAACGAGGTGCTGCTGCCGCATGAGAGCGTCGCGCGGGTGCGCTCCGAGATCGCGCTGGAGACGCTGAAGGAGCCGGGGCTTTTGCCCTTGGCGATGGGGTGAGATTGCCCCTTCCGCCGATGCTGCGGCGCGCTATAACTCGGTCATGGTCGTTCTCAACCGCATCTACACTCGCACCGGCGATGACGGCACCACCGCGCTCGCCACCGGCGCGCGCCGGCCGAAATTCGATCTGCGCGTCTCCGCCTATGGCACGGTCGACGAGACCAATGCCTGCATCGGCATGGCGCGCTTGCATTGCGCCCGCGAGGATCCCGATCTCGACGCGATGCTCGGCCGCATCCAGAACGATCTCTTCGACCTCGGCGCCGAGCTCGCCTCGCCCGATACCGGCGAGAAGCTGGCCTTCGAGCCGCTGCGCATCGTGCAGGCGCAGGTCGACCGGCTCGAGGCCGAGATCGACCAGCTCAACCGGCCGCTCGGGACGCTGCGCTCCTTCGTCCTGCCGGGCGGCACGCCCGGTGCGGCGCATCTGCATCTCGCCCGTACGATCAGCCGCCGGGCCGAACGGCTGATGGTCGAATTGTCGCAGGAGGAGGGCGAGAGCGTCGCCCAGCCGGCGCTGAAATTCATCAACCGGCTCTCGGATTTCCTCTTCGTCGCCTCGCGCCACCTCAATGCCAGGGCTGGGGGCGACGTGCTCTGGACGCCCGGCCAGAACCGGTAGTTCCATGTTCGTGCCGCTGCATGACGGCGTGCCGATGCGCTTCATCCGCGTCGCTTACGTCACCTATGCGCTGATCGCGCTCTGCATCGTGCTGCGCCTGATGCTGATGTACTGGACCAGCGAAGCGAGCGAGGTCGCGGTCCTGGCCGGCTTCGGCACGATTCCCGCGGTGCTGTTCGGCGAGGCGCAGTTGCCGCCGGAACTGCTCAAGGCGCCGCCTTGGCTGACGCTGATGACTGGCATCATGCTGCATGCCAGCTTCGCCCATCTGATCGGCAACATGCTGTTCCTCTTCGTCTTCGGCGACAATGTCGAGGATGCGATGGGGCATCTGCGCTTCCTCGTCTTCTTCCTGCTCTGCGGCATCGCCGGGGCGCTGCTGCATGCGCTGATGAACCCCGAATCGGAGCAGCCGCTGATCGGCGCCTCCGGCGCGATCTCGGGCGTGATCGCTTCCTATCTGATGCTCTACCCGCGCGTGCGCGTCTGGGGGCTCGCCTTCAAATGGATTCCCCTGCACATCCCGGCGATGTACGCGCTCGGCGCCTGGATTCTGTTCCAGCTGCTCTCGGCGCTGTTCGACCAGCAGGGCGCCGTCGGCTGGTGGGCACATCTCGGCGGGCTCGGCGCCGGCGCGGCGCTGACACCGCTGCTGATCCGGCGCGAGCTGCGCTTGTTCGGCCGCGGCATGCAGGGGCTGCCGTGACTTTCGTGGCGTTGACAAGCGCAAATCCCCGTCGCTACGGTCCGTCCGCATTTCAGCCGGGTGCCGCGATGCTGGCCGTCGCTTGGCCGGCGGGTCGGCATCAGATCACATCTCTCCACAACCGGTGACGCCCTTATGAAGATACTTGTGCCAGTGAAGCGAGTGGTCGACTTCAACGTGAAGATTCGCGTGAAGGGCGACGGTTCCGGGGTCGAGCTGGCCAATGTGAAGATGTCGATGAATCCGTTCGACGAGATCGCGGTCGAAGAGGCGCTGCGGCTCAGGGAAGCGGGCAAGGCCACGGAAGTGATCGTGGTCTCGGTCGGGCCGGCGCAGGCCGCCGAGACGATCCGCACGGGCCTCGCCATGGGCGCCGATCGCGGCATCCTGGTGAAGACCGACGCTCCCGTCGAGCCGTTGGCGGTGGCCAAGCTCCTGAAGAAGATCGTCGAGCAGGAGACGCCCGAACTCGTCATCCTCGGCAAGCAGGCGATCGACGACGACTGCAACCAGACAGGCCAGATGCTGGCGGCCCTGCTCGGCTGGCCGCAGGGCACGTTCGCCTCGAAGGTGGTGCTGGATGGCGGCTCTGCCGACGTCACCCGCGAGGTCGATGGCGGCCTGCAGACCGTGCAGCTCAAGCTGCCGGCGATCGTCACCACCGACCTTCGCCTCAACGAGCCGCGCTATGCCTCGCTGCCCAACATCATGAAGGCGAAGAAGAAGCCGCTCGACGAGACCACGCCCGAGACGCTCGGCGTCGATGTCTCGCCGCGCCTCAAGGTGCTGAAGACGGCCGAGCCGGCCGGACGCTCCGCCGGCGTCAAGGTGGCCAATGCCGCCGAACTCGTCTCCAAGCTCAAGACCGCCGGGGTGATCTGATGACCACGCTGCTGCTCGCCAAGCACGACAACAAGAGCCTCAACGAGGCCACCCGCAAGGCCCTGACCGCCGCGAAGGATCTCGGCGCGCCCGTCCATGTCCTGGTCGCCGGCCTGGGCGCCAAGGCCGTCGCGGACGCTGCCGCCAAGCTCGACGGTGTCGAGAAGGTGCTGCTCGCCGACGATGCGTCCTATGAGCACCGCCTCGCCGAGCCGCTGGCCGCGCTGATCGTTTCGCTCGCGCCTGCTTACGACGCGCTGGTCGCGCCCGGCACCACCACCGGCAAGAACGTGATGCCGCGCGTCGCAGCCTTGCTCGACGTGATGCAGGTCTCCGAGGTGACGAAGATCGTTTCGGCCGACACCTTCGAGCGGCCGATCTATGCCGGCAACGCCATCCAGACGGTGCAGTCGGGCGACGCCAAGAAGGTCATCACCGTGCGCGGCGCGTCCTTCCAGGCGACCGGCGACGGTTCCGCCAGCGCTCCGATCGAGAGCGTCTCGGCGGCCGCTAACCCCGGCACCTCCTCGTTCAAGGGTGAGGAAGTCGCCAAATCCGACAGGCCGGAGCTGGCTTCGGCCAAGATCATCGTTTCGGGCGGGCGCGCGCTCGCCTCGGCCGAGAACTTCGCCAAGGTGATCGAGCCGGTGGCGGATCGTCTCGGCGCCGCGATGGGCGCCTCGCGCGCCGCGGTCGATGCCGGCTACGCCCCGAACGACTGGCAGGTCGGCCAGACCGGCAAGGTCGTGGCACCGGATCTTTATGTCGCGGTCGGCATCTCCGGCGCGATCCAGCACCTCGCCGGCATGAAGGATTCGAAGGTCATCGTCGCCATCAACAAGGACGAGGAGGCGCCGATCTTCCAGATCGCCGACTACGGTCTTGTCGGCGATCTCTTCACCATCCTGCCCGAGCTCGACAAAGAGCTCGAAAAAGCCGGCAAGTAACCGGTAAACTAAGTCGCGTCGCGGGCGGCGATCAGGCCGTCCGCGCCAGCTCCCTCGGGAACAGAAGCGTCACATGGACCACCAGATCAAGACCGTCGGCATCATCGGGGCCGGGCAGATGGGCAACGGCATCGCCCATGTCGCTTCGGTCGCGGGCTTCGACATCAGGCTGCACGACGTCGCCGAAGAGCGCATCAACGCGGCGCTGGCGACGATCGATGGCAACATGGCCCGGCAGGTCGCCAAGGGTGCCATCGCCGACGAGGATCGCCGCACCGCGATGAGCCGGATCGTCGCGGCGCCGAAGCTGGAGGATCTGGGTCCGTGCGACCTCGTGATCGAGGCTGCGACCGAGAGCGAGGAGGTGAAGCGCAAGATTTTCACCGCCGTCTGCGCCCATCTGCGCCCTGACGCGATCCTGGCCTCGAATACCTCGTCGATCTCGATCACGCGGCTCGCCGCGGCGACCGATCGCCCCGAGCATTTCATCGGCATCCATTTCATGAACCCGGTGCCGCTGATGCAGCTCGTCGAGCTGATCCGCGGCATCGCCACGGACGACGGCACCTTCGAACGCGCCAAGGGCTTCGTCGCGGCGCTGCACAAGACGGCGTCGGTCTCCGAGGATTTCCCGGCCTTCATCGTCAACCGCATCCTGCTGCCGATGATCAACGAGGCCGTCTACACGCTTTATGAGGGGGTCGGCTCGGTCGAGGCGATCGACACGGCGATGCGGCTCGGCGCGAATCATCCGATGGGCCCGCTCCAGCTCGCCGATTTCATCGGCCTCGACACGTGCCTGTCGGTGATGCAGGTGCTGCATGACGGCCTTGCCGATTCGAAGTACCGGCCATGCCCGCTGCTGGTGAAGTATGTCGAGGCCGGCTGGCTCGGCCGCAAGACCAAGCGCGGCTTCTACGATTATCGCGGCGAAAAGCCGATTCCGACGCGCTAGAACCCGCTCGTCATGCTCGGCCTTGAGCCGAGCATCTCTGAAACCAGCTTCTTCTGCATGAGATTCCCGGGTCTGCGCTGCATTTCGCCCGGGAATGAGATCTGCCGCCTGCCCATTCGCGCCGCAACATCGTCGCTTCACATTCCTGTCGCATCGCGCTTACATTGATGCGGCAGGATTCGTGCGAGCCCTAGAAGCGGAGGCGCGATACGGGTGACGGCGCATGTGATGCATCCGATGGCCTCGCCGGACGGTTGTCCGGCGCTGGTGCTCAACGCCGATTTCCGGCCGTTGAGCTACTATCCGCTCTCGTTGTGGAGCTGGCAGGACGCGATCAAGGCGGTCTTCATGGACCGGGTCAACATCGTCTCCGAATACGACACGGTGGTGCGCAGCCCGAGCTTCAACATGAAGCTGCCCTCGGTCGTCTCCCTCAAGACCTATATCAAGCCCTCGCGCACCCCGGCCTTCACCCGCTTCAACGTCTTCCTGCGCGATCGCTTCGCCTGCCAGTATTGCGGCACGCGCGACGAGCTGACCTTCGACCATGTCGTGCCGCGCTCGAAGGGCGGCCTCACCACCTGGGAGAACGTCGTCGCGGCCTGCTCGCCCTGCAATCTGATGAAGGGCGACAAGATGCCGACCGCGATCGGCATGATCCCGATGCAGAAGCCGTTTGCACCGTCGATCAACGACCTGCACCGCAACGGCAAGCTGTTCCCGCCGAACTATCTGCACGACAGCTGGCTCGACTATCTCTACTGGGATTCCGAGCTGGAGCCGTGAGCTCCGGCGCCGTCAGCGCGACCGCGAGCGCGGATCCGAGGCATCGCGCAGCGCATCGCCGAGCAGGTTGAGCGCCAGCACCGTGACGAGGATGGCAAGGCTCGGGAAGACCGCGAGCCACCAGGCGTCGAGGATATTCTCGAAACCCTCGCGGATCATCGCGCCCCAGGTCGGCGCCGGCGGCGGCACGCCCAGCCCGATGAAGCTGAGCGAGGCCTCGGTCCGGATCGCCGAGGCCAGCCAGAGCGAGCTCATCACCACCACATCCGAAATCATGTTCGGCAGGATGTGGCGCGTCATGATCCGGAACGGGCCGCAGCCATAGGAGCGGCTGGCCTCGACGAAATCGCGCTGGCGCAGCGTGATTGTCGG
The DNA here is from genome assembly GCF_056400825.1 of Allobosea sp. P4_H5. Lineage (NCBI taxonomy): Bacteria > Pseudomonadati > Pseudomonadota > Alphaproteobacteria > Hyphomicrobiales > Alloboseaceae > Allobosea > Allobosea sp. P4_H5. The sequence continues at coordinate 171,835 of NZ_JBFUKM010000015.1, forward strand.
CGCCCGGGCAACGCGGGCGAAGGGCGCGACCTCGGTCACCGCGATGGCGATGATCAGGTTCTCCAGGCTGGCGCCGAGCATGGCGGCGATCATCAGGCCGAGCAGCAGGCTCGGGAAGGCGAGCAGCACGTCGAGCACGCCCATGACGAGCTGGTCGAAGACACCGCCGATATAGCCGGCGAGAACGCCGATCGCGGTGCCGACCAGCATGGCGATCAGGATGGCGACGAAGCCCACGAAGAGCGAGATGCGCGCGCCGTAGATCAATCGCGAGAGCACGTCGCGGCCATAGGAATCGGTGCCGAGCCAGAATTCGGCTGAAGGCGGCTCCAGCCGCGCGACGATGTTCTGCTCGAGCGGATCATGCGGGGCGAGCCAGGGCGCGAACAGCGCGATGCTGACGATCAATGCCAGCAGCACGAGCCCGACCCAGGCGAGCCGGTTCTGCGTGAAGGCGAGCCAGAGTCCGCCTGGCTGGATCGCGACGGGGGTGTCGGCGGCGCTCATGAGTATTTCACCCTGGGATCGACGAGGCCGTAGGCGAGGTCGGTCAGCGTGTTCACGACGATCACGCAGATCGCGAAGATGATCATCAGGCCCTGCAGCAGCGTGTAGTCGCGGGCATTGAGCGCTCCGATGATCAGCTTGCCGAGGCCTGGGCGGTTGAAGATGATCTCGGTCAGGACGGAATTGCCGATCAGCGTGCCGAAATAGAGCCCGACCACGGTGATGATCGGGATCAGCCCGTTGCGCAGGGCATGGGTGACGACGAGCTGGGTCGGGCCGACGCCCTTGGCGCGGGCGGTGCGGATATAGTCCTCGGTCAGCACGCCGAGCATCGCGGCACGGGTCACGCGCATCACATAGGCGGTCATGATGATGCCGAGATTGAGCGCGGGCAGCGCCAGCGCCCGCATGCGCTCGGCGAAGCTCCCCGCGCCGCTGGTGTTGCCGAGGACCGGGAACCAGCCGAGCTGGATCGAAAAGACGATCAGCATCAGGATGCCGGAGACGAAGGCCGGGAAGGACAGGCCGACCAGCGAGACGACGCGCGAGACATAGTCGACCCAGCCATTGCGGCTGAGCGCGGCGGCGACGCCGAGCGGCAAGCCAAAGAGCAGGCCGATCGTGATGGCGGCGACGGTCAATTCGATCGTCGAGGGCAGGACGAGCAGGACTTCGCGGATGACACCGCGCCCGCTCGACAGCGACTCGCCGAAATCGCCGGTCAGGATCTTGCCGAGGAAGGCGAGGTACTGGACGTGGACCGGCTGATCGAGGCCGAGCTTCTCCCGGAGCGCGGCGAGCGAGGCGGCGCTGGCCTGGTCGCCGAGGATGACCGAAGCGGCATCGCCGGGCACGAGGCGGACCAGCACGAAGATCGCGGTCAGCATCACGAACAAAGTGGGGATGGCGAGCACTATGCGCCTGACCAGATAGCCGATCATGCCACCGCCCTTTCCTGCATCAGCCGTGCCGGTGCGAAGGCGGCGGTCTCGCGGCGCGTGCGGCCTTCGCAGATGAGGTCGGCGAGGATCGCGCCGACGACCGGGACGAGCTGGAAGCCGTGGCCGGAGAAGCCGAAGGCATGGACGAGGCCGGGCGCGTTCGGCGAGAGGCCGATGACCGGGATATGGTCACGCGTCTCAGCCTCGATGCCGGTCCAGCAGCGGGCGATGCGCACGCCGCGCACGGCCGGGAAGAGATCGCTCGCTGCCCGCGCGCCCCTCGCGAGCTGGCGGAAATCGACGCTGCTACGCTCGCGGTCGAGATCGGCCGAGCCTTGCAGGCCGCCGCCGATCACCAGCGTGCCCTGGCCCGCCTGCTTGAAGGAGAGCGCGCGACCGATGACGCTGACGACCGGGTCGAGCAGTGGCGCGAGCCGCTCGGTGACGATCATCATCGAGGCGCGGACGCCGAGCGGGATCGCATCGCCGAACAGTGCGGCGAGCCGTCCGGCCCAGGCGCCGGCGGCGTTGACGATCTGCGGCGCGCGAAAGCGGCGGTCGCCGCAGACGAGCAGCCAGTCGCCGCCTTGCCGGTCGACCGCCTCGACGCCGCGGCCCTCGGCGATGACGACGCCCTCAGCCTCACAGGCGCGGCGGAAGGCGGCGATGGTGAGGTGCGGGTCGGCAGCGCCGTCACGTCGCGCCACCAGCGCGCCGACACAATGCGGGCTCAGCGCCGGCACAAGGCGACGCAATTCGGCGACGTCGATCAGCTCCTCATGGCTGTAGCCGAGGGCGCTCGTGCGGGCCTGTCGCTCGATCAGGGCCGGCATGTGTTCGGCTTTCTCGGCGACGCGCAGCTGGCCATGGGCATGGAAGCCGCAATGGTCGCCGACGATCGTCTCGATCCGGTGCCACATCTCCATCGCCTCGAGCGAGATCGGGATCTCGGCGATGTCGCGACCGAGCGTGCGCACGCCCGCCGCCGTAGCACCGGAGGCGTGGCGGCCGGTCCAGCGCCGCTCGACCAGCGCGACCTTGCGGCCGGCGCGCGCCAGATGCAGCGCGGCGGAGAGGCCGTGCAGCCCGCCGCCGACCACGACCACGTCGAATGCGGCGTCGGTCATGCCGCCGGTTCCTGCTCGTCGAGGCTGGCGAGTTCGCCGAGCGTCACCGGCTTCAAGGGCGGCCTGATCCGGTAGAAGCCGACCTCCTCGACGGATCGGCCCTGCGTGGCGGCGACGATATGGGCCATGGAGTAGCCGCACTGCCGGCCCTGGCAGGGACCCATGCCGGCGCGGGTGAAGGCCTTGAGCTGGTTGGGGCCGGGTCGCCCCTCGACGGCGCGGGCGCGCAGCTCGCCGGCGGTGACCTCCTCGCAGCGGCAGACCAGCGTCTCGTCCGGCGGCGCATAGAGCTGTGGGCGCGGCGCGTAGAGCGCGTTGAGGAAGGGCCGTAGCGCGAGCGCGCTGGAGAGGGCGGCACGCTCCGGTGCTGCGGCCGTTTCGGCAGTGCCGGCATCGAGCCGGCCGAGCTTTGCCGCTATCCGCAGCGCCGCGAGCCGTCCGCGCGGCTCGGCCGCCTCGGCTCCGCCGATGCCGCCGCCGTCGCCGGCGACGAAGATGTTGGCTTGCGAGCTCTCGCCCCAGGCGTCGAGCACCGGGACATAGCACTGCTGGCCGGTATGCCAGCTGACGGCGCAGCCGAGCGCGAGCGGCGCATGGATGTTCGGCACCACGCCTTCATGGACGAGCAGCACCTCGGCGGGAACCTCGGCCTCGCGGCCGTCTTGCGTGCGGTAGCGTAGGCGCTGGAGGCAGCCCTCGCCTTCGGCGCGCAGCTCGGCGACATGGCGGGTGATCGGAACGCCGGCCCGGCGCAGCGCCAGCGACCAGGACAGGCCTTTGATGAGATCGCCCAGGCGTCCGAGGCCTTGCGGCAGATGACGCAATGCAGCTCCGATACGTCCGCGCGGGGTGGTGTCGAGGAAGCCGGCGATACGGCCTCCCGCAGCCAGAAGCTGAGTCATGTAGAGCAGCGGCAGCGGCCCGCAGCCGGCGATCCACACCGGCTTCTCCGGCACGGAATCGGCGGTCTTCAGTAGGATCTGCGCGGCGCCGACCGTCAGCACGCCCGGCAGCGTCCAACCGGGGAAGGGCGCGGGCCGCTCCTGCGCGCCGGTGGCGAGGATGATCGCCTCTGCCGTCACGGTCCGGGCCTTGCCGCCTCGCGTCACGAAGGCGCGGAAGCCCGGCTCGATCTGCCAGAGCTGGCTTTCCGGCTCGTAGAGCGCGCCGCAGGCGCGGAAGGCCGCGGCGCGTTCAGCGCCGGACAGGTAGCTCTCGCCAAGTCGCTTGGCGCGCGGTGTCGCGGCGACGGTCTCGATTCCCCGCCAGATCTGGCCGCCGGGCGCCGGCTGGTCGTCGACGACACGGACAGAGAGACCGTGGCGGCGGGCGGTGACGGCCGCAGCCATGCCGGCCGGGCCGGCGCCGACGATCAGCAGATCAGTGTGCTCGCTCATGCCGACAGGCTCCTGCGGCCGTGCTGGCGGGCGATGCGCATGCCGTTGGCGACCGGCGTCAGGCAGCTCTGGACCGAGCCCTGGCCGTCGATCTCGACCAGGCACTCGAAGCAGACGCCCATCATGCAATAGGGCGCGCGCGGACTCTGCGAGACCGGCGTGGTCCGGCTCCAGCTTTCCTGCTGGCGCAGCAGCACGGCGGCGACGCTCTCGCCGAGCTCGGCGATGACGGGGCGCCCGTCGATGAAGATGGTGACCGCCTGCGGCCCCGGATCATGCAGCTTGCGGAACATCGAACCGACTCTGGTGGAAGGGAGAAAACCGCTCGGGCAGGCTGCCCGCGGCGATGGCCGAGGCGAGGTCCTCGGCGTGGAAGGCGGCGAGCGTCACGCCGGAATGGCAGAGCGCGACGAAGGCGCCGGGATGGCTCTGCGACTGCGCATAGATCGGGTAGCTGTCCGGCGTCATGATGCGCAGGCCGGCCCATTGCCTGACGAGGCCGACCTTGGCGAGCGCCGGGATGATCTGCACCGTCTTGCGGCTGAGCCGCGCCGCTGCCTCGCCGGTGGTGGAGACGTCGAACCCGGGATCGTCCTTGGTGGCGCCGATCATCACCGTGCCCTCGCCGGTCTGGCGCAGGCCGCTCGCCGGCAGCGGCAGGAAGGGGGCGAGCCGTTCGGTGACCAGCACCTGGCCGCGCTCCGGGCGTAAGGGCACGTCGAGCCCGACCTGACGGGCGAGTTCTGGCGAGCCGAGACCGGCAGCGATGACGATGCGCGGCGCTATAAGCGTCTCGCCATCGAGCACGAGCCTGAAATCGGTCCCGGAGCGCTCGATCCGCTGGACCCGGGCACAATGGCGCAGTGCTCCGCCATGACGGAGGACCCCGGCATGCAGCGCGGCCAGCAATCGCAGAGGATTGGCATGCCCGTCGCGTCGGCCGAAGCTGGCGCCGGCGACATCCGGACCGAGCGTCACCTTGGGCAGCAGCCGCTGCAGCGCCTGGCGGTCGAGCATTTCCCAGTCCGGTTCTCCGTCGCCGCGTTGGTTATGGAGACGCAGCAGGTCGAGCTTTCGCTTCTCGAAGGCCTTCTCGCCCACGCAGAAGGCGAGGCCGCCATTCTGCTCATAGGCGAGATCGACTGCCGTCTCTGTCTCCAATTCCTCTGTGAAACCGCGCCAGAGCGAGATGCTGTCGCGGGTCAGGGCCTGGTAGGCCGGCATGCCCAGGCCCTTTCCTTGCAGCCAGACCAGCCCGAAATTCGCCCGTGCCGCACGGAAATCCCCGTCGTCTCCGTCGAGGAGCAGCACATTCTCCTGCTTGCGGGTGAGGCCGTAGGCGATGGCGGCGCCGACCGTTCCCCCTCCGATGACGACGATGTCCGGTCGCATGAAAATCCCTCGTTGGCTTTGACGTTAGGGAGCGACATTGTATTTCGTCAAAGTCGTTTTTCTCTGCACTCTATTCCCAGAGGTTATGTCATGGTGAGGCGGCTCAACCTGCGCCAGGTCGAAGCCTTCAAGGCGGTGATCGAATACGGCACCGTCAGCCGCGCCGCCGAGATGATGAACGTCTCGCAGCCGGCGATGAGCAAGCTGATCGCCCATCTCGAAGAGGATACGGCCCTGCGCCTGTTCGACCGGGTCAAGGGCCGGCTGGTGGCGACGCGGCGCGGCATGCGGCTCTATGAGGAGATCGATCGGATCTTCGCCGGCGTCCGCCAGGTCGAGAACGCGGTCGAGGCGATCCGCCGCGATGAGCAGAGCCGTCTCCTGATCGGCGTGATGCCGGCGCTCTCCGGCTCCTTCATCCAGGAGGCGACCTCGCGCTTTCTCGCCAGGCAGCCTGGCGTGTTCTGCTCGGTCCAGTCGCGCAGCTCGCAATGGATCTCCGACGCGCTCGTCACGCACAGGCTCGATGTCGGGCTGATCATCGCCCCGGTCGACAATCCCTATGTCGCCGCCGAGCCGATGATGGGCCATCCGGTGGTCTGCATCCTGCCGCTCGGCCATAAGCTGACGGAAAAAGAGGTGATCACCCCGCGCGATCTCGCTGGCGTCCCCTTCATCTCCTTCGACCCGGAAAGCCATACCCATCGCAGCATCAGCCGGGTGCTGGAGGGCCATGGTGTCGTGCCGGAGGTGGTGATGATCGCGAACGTCTCGCCGACGCTCTGCGAGTTCGTCGCGGCCGGTGTCGGCGTCTCGCTGGTGCATCCACTGATCGTCGGTGGCCTGCGCGACAAGATCGCGATCCGGCGCTTCGAGCCGGAGTTCCAGCTCGACTTCCAGCTCTGCCGCAACCGCGACAGCCGCAATGCCCGGCTGGTCGCCGCCTTCCTGGAGAGCGCGCGCGAGGCGGCGGCGGAGATCTCGCGGACTATCCTGACGCCGAATCCAGCCTGATCGTCGCGAGCGCGTCGAGCAGCGGTGCGTGGTCGCCGTTGCGGAGCCGGTTGCAGGCCGCGATCAGTGTGTCCTGCTGGGCTGGCGTCGCGGCAAAGCGGCCCGCCTGACGCAATTTGTCTTCGAGATCAGCCCAGGAGGGCGGCGCGCTTGCCTCGCCGCGCGATGCAGTCACGGGTGAGGTGAGCGCGGTCCCCTTGCTGCGGACGGTCACGCGCGACAGCGTCTCCGCCGGAAAGCGGGCATCGAGTTCGGGGTCGAGGCGCAGCAAAACTCTCTGCGCCAGCGAGACTAAATCCGGGCGCCCCATCGCCGAAGGTGTCAACGGCAGCAGGGCGCCGGGTCCGTCGATCGCGACCAGCGCGAGGCAATAGGGGATGCTGAACTGGATGTCGGTGAAGCCGCTGGGCTCCGGCCGGTTGGCGATCCGCAATGCGCCGGCATAGGTCGCGACCTCAATCGACTCGATGCCATCAGGCGCGAGGTGGTGCTCTGCGACGAGGCCGAGCAGCGCCTCGACCGGCGCATGCACATGCCGGCAGCAAGCGTGGAACTTCATGTAGTTGCGGGCGATGTAGCACTGTCGGCCGAGGCCCTCGGCAAGCCCTTCCAGCCGGAAATGCTCGGGCTGGTCGAGCAAGGCGAGCGGTCCGCTATGACTGGCCTCAGCCAGGAGCAGCGCATTGACCGCGGTCGCGCTCGACCAGGCGATGCCTTCCTTGACGTCGTTGCCCTCTTGCGCAGGAAACAGTGGGCCAGCGCCGGCATGGAGCTGGTTCGGCGCGCTGATGCCGGCGATGGCGAAGGCGTGGGCCATGACGTCCGGCGGAGTCCGCCTGAGAGAGCCCAAGGCCGCGACGACGCCGTAACCCGACCACATCCCGGTATTGGCGTAGAAGCGCCGTGCCGCCCCGACAGCGACGCCGACCTCGTAACCGATCACGATCGCCCGCAGCAGCTCTTCCGTCGTGGCGCCGATCTCCTCTGTCGCCGCGAGGGCCGCCGGAATGATCGCCGCGCCGGGATGGCCCCGTGCGATACGGTGGCCGTCATCGAGATCGAGCGCTGCCGCAGCGGAGGCGTTGCACCAGACCGCGCCGGCGAGGCCGGCGCGCTGCCCGGTGAACCAGACCGGCAGGGCGCCGCCGGCCATCGTCGCAGAGGCGACCTGCCGGACCGCGCGCGATCCCGGCGCATCGACGCCGGGAAGCGCCGCGGCGACGAGGTCGAGCACGGCGCGGCAGGCGGCTTCCCGCAGATCCTCAGCCAGCTCTTGTTCACGCGCCTCGGCGACATAGGCTGCGAGCCGGCGTACGGTTTCCACGAGTGGACCCTTAGCTAGCGATCAGCGGGCCTTCAGCGTCGTCGCTTCGGTGATCGGCGGGGCGAGGTTGAGCGCGCCCTTCAGCTCGTAGCCGAAGTCGAGCTTGCCGCTGCGGGCCCAGACCTGGCGCAGCTCGAACAGCGGGATCGCGCAGACATCATCCATGATCTTGCGCTGCGCCTCTTTCCAGAGCGCCTTCTGCGCTTCGGCGCTCGGTGCCACCCTGGCCTCCTCGATCTCCTTGTCGGCGATGGCGCAGTGCGAGAAGTTCGTCGCCGCGGTCGGGGTGTTGACGGTCGCGCGCGAGTGGAAGAACTCGCTAAGATAGGTGTCGGCGATCGGAAAGCGTGCCGCGCCATAGAAGACGAGCCCGCTCAGGTCCTTGCGGCTCTGGCTCTGATAGGTCGCGTGGTCGACGACCTGCATCTCCAGCTTGATCCCGGCCTTGGCGAGCTGTGCCTGGATGATCTCCATGAAGGGCTGCTGCGCCGAGATGTTGGAGACGATCGCCTTGATGGTGATGCCGTCCTTGTGACCGGCCTCGGCCAGTAGGGCCTTGGCCTTGGCGAGGTCGAAGCCGTAGCGAACCGTGCAATCCTCGCCGAGATAGCCGGGCGGCACGATGGAGCAACCCTTGGGACCGACATCCTTGCCGACGAAGCGCACGAGATCGTCGACATTGACCGCGGCGGCGATGGCGCGGCGCACGCGGATGTCGTCGAGCGGCGGCTGGCTGCGGTTGATGTGCAGCAAGCGGTATTCGCCGGGCTGGAAGATCTCGACATTGAAGCCGGGGCGCTTGCGGGCGGAATCGACCCAGCGCTGCTCGCGCTTGCCGTAGAACAGATCGAGCTCGCCGGAGGTGAAGGCGAGTTCGCGCGCGCTGTCCGAAGGGATCGCCCGCATCATGATCGTGTCGATCTTCGGCTTGCCGCGGAAATAGTCGGGGTTGGCGGCGAGCTTCACATATTGCTGCGTCACCTGCTCGACGAAGGTGAACGGGCCGGTGCCGACCGGCTTGGCGCCGTAGCGGTCGCCCAGTTCTTCGCCCGCCTTGCGGCTGACGATGTTGCCGCCATGATAATTGGAGACGCGGCCGAGGAAGTTGACGTCCGGATATTTCAGCGTGACGCGGACGGTGAGGTCGTCGACCTTCTCCACCTTGTCGATCGCCGAGAAATCCGAGGAGAAGGTCGAGCGCTTGGGATCGGCGGAGCGCTGCAAGGAATAGACGACATCGTCGGCATTGAGCGTGCCCCAGTCGCCATGGAACTTGACGCCCTTGCGTAAGTGGAAGGTCCAGACCTTGCCGTCCGGCGAGGTCTCCCAGCGCTCGGCGAGATCGGGCTCGAGGTCCTTGGGATCGGCGCTGCCGGGCTTGAAGCGGACGAGGCCGTTATAGAGCCAGCCGACCAGCGCCTTGTCGTCGGTCGCGCTGGCGCGGTGGGCATCGAGCGTGGAGACATTGCTGGCGCCGGAGCTGACGCGGAGGACCGTCTCCTCGGCCAGTGCCTGCCCGTGCAAGCCCGCAACCAGCATCAGGCCCGCAAGCCCGGCGGCATGCATCTTCATCGCTTTGTCCCCTCTTCGCTTGTTGGTGCGATAGTGGGGACGGCCAACCCAGTCTGTCCAAGTCGAAATCGGGTATGGGGTATTCTGCAGGGTTATGGCGATCGTTGTGCGCGCTGCGCCATCACCAGGCCGCGAGGCGGGTTGGAGCTCAGTAGCGATTGCGCTGGGTGATGTCGCGGATCGCGGTCAGGCCGGACATCGCCTGCGGCGAGCCATTGGCGCGGTAGAGCGCCTGGAAGACCTGCGCAGCGTCGTCGAAGCGGCCGAGATTGAAATACGACCAGCCGCGCATCAGCATCAGATCGGTGCTCTCGGAGGCATAGCGCGCCCGCTCGCCGAGCGTGATCAGAGCGCTGTTGTAATCCTTGGCGTCGTACTGGGCATAGAAGCGCTCTGAGAGCAGCAGGGTCTGGAGCTCCTTGCGGCGTGCCGGCGGCAGGTTGGCACCGGCTGCTGCGGCGCTGGCTTCGCCCGTCAGTCCTTGCTGGATTTTCGCATAGGCCTTGCCCGCGGCAGCGTCGGCGGCGACCTGGGCGTTGCCGCTGCGCTGGGCGGCGTCGAAGGCTTCGGCCGCAGCTGCCGGCCGCTTCAGGTTGAGCAGGCACCAGCCGCGCTGCAGCGCGGCTGCTCCACCTGCACCCGAGCCGCAGGAGCCGTTGCGCGGGCGCTCGGCTGCCGGGCGCCGCGTCACCGCCGCAGCGGGAATGTCGTCTTCGTGGCGCATGGCCGGCGCGGGCTCGGCCCGAACGACGCGGCGTGGCGCCCGCTCTGCCGGCTCGGGTATCGGGGCTGTCCGTGCGGTCGGGGGTGTTTCCGGGAGCGGTCGAATTTCCCGCTCCTGGGCTGGGGGCCGCCTGCGCGCCGGGTTCAGCAGATCGGCGATGCGCGGCGAGCGACTGCGCCATTCGGCGATGATGGCACGCACCCCAGCCAGGTCGCGCAGGCGCTGATGCACCAGAGCGAGGCCATAGGCAGCCGGCTCGTAGTTGCGATCCCAGGCGAGAGCGGTCTCGAACCAGGTTTCGGCCGGGGCGATCTGGCCGGAATTATAGGCGTACCAGCCGAGACCGGCGCCGCCTGGTGCATAGCGATCGACGCCGACCGTCCGCGCGATGCGCTCGACGACGGCGCGCTCGAGCCGCGGCGCCGGCTCCTGCGCGATCAGCGCGGTCGCGACGTCGAGATAGGCTTTCCGGTTCGCCGGGCCGGCTTCGAGCCATTGCGCGCCGAGCGTCTCCGCGTCCTGGTATTTCTGCTGTGCGCCGAGCGCGAGCACCGCTCCTTCCGCCGCCTTGGCGCCGCCATTGCGCGCCAGCGCGGTCTGGAACCAGGTCACGGCCTTGGCCGCATCGTTGTGGCGGAAGAAATAGAAGCCGAGCAGGGTCGGATCATCCGGCGTCGTCGCCGCATTGGCGAGCGCCTCGATACGGCGGAGCTCCTCGGGCGTCGCGGTCAGGGTCGGCTCTTCGGCGGCCTTGCCGATATGGCGCCGGGCGATCTCGTCGCGAATGCTCGAGAACTCGTTCTGCTTCTCCTGCGCCAGCAAGGGGCTGACCAAAGTCTCGGGCAGGCTGGCGAGCGCCTTCTGCATGGTGCCGACGCGCTCGGTCGGGTTGGTGCAGTTGGTCAGCACATAGGCATAGGCGTCGCGCGCCCGCTCCGGCACGCCGGTCTGGACGAAGGCCTCGGCCACGCGCCAGAGCGCGTCGACATTGGTGCAGGTCAGCAGCGCCGGCGCTTCGGTGCCGATCCTGATCACCTGCTCCCATTGCTTGGCGTTGGAGGCATTGACCAGGCGCAGGCCGGCCTCGGCCCGGTCGAGCTGGGCGATAAGGTCGGCGGGGGCCTGCCAGTTCGGATCGGTGCTGCTGCGCTGGGCGATTCCCGCGCGCGCCTCGCCGAACTTGCCCTCGGCGAACAGTTTCCAGACGCGCTCCAGCTCGGGATCGCCGGCGGGCAGCGACGAATTCAGATCGGTCGGCGGCTTCCATTCCGGATAGAGCGCGCGCAGCCGGGCGAGTTCCGCCTCGTAACGGCGAGTCTCGCCCTGGCTGGCGAAATAGCGCAATGCCGTCTCGTCGACCTTCTGCGGTGGTCCCGGCGGTGACACAGCCCGTCCCGGCGCTGCAGGGGCTTGGGCCAGTTCGGTCTCCAACTGACCGGCCGCGGCCGGTTGTGACGGCGGCGTTGGTTCGGTCTGCGTCTCGGCCTGCGCCTGCTGGACAGCCGGTAGCGGGGCTTCCGGCCAGCTGAGGTCATGGCCATAGCGGCCCAGCCCGTAGAAGGCGGCGCTCGAGGCTGCGACGGCGATCAGCACGGATTTCACATGCATTGCGGATACCTCTCGCTGAGCATCGAGAGGGCAAGCAGATGCAGCGTCGACGGGTAGTAGAGCGTCGGCTGGAAGGTCTTCAGCTCGGTTGGGACAGGGGTGCGGTCAAGCGCACAGGCCATGGCGGCGGCCAGGATGCGATAGCCGGCATCGGGCAGCGGTTCCGCCGGCTTGCCGCTCGGCACGTCAATCACCGCTGTGCCATTGGCCCAGGCCTGGCGGAAAGGTTCGAGGCGTTGCTTGTCGCCAAGGCCGGCCCGCAGGAGATAGAGCGGGATGCGCAGCGCGTTGTAGCCGAACTGCGGCGGAAAGCCCTCGGCAGGCTTTGGCTCGCCCTTAAGCGAGAGCCAGTCGGCCGCCGGAACCTTCCGCTTGGCGAGGTCGTCGAGCAGCTTCAATCCGCTGGCCTGCACCTGCATCCAGCTCTGGTCGCCTGTGAGCCGGGCGAGGACGGGGAAGCTCTCGAACACCCAGTAGGACGGATTGATCACAGGCCCGTCCGGCCGCTCCTGCTCGGAAAAGCCCTTCGCCGCCGGCATCAGCCAGGTTTCGCTGCCACGCTTCAGGAGTGCCACCTTGGCCAGTGACCGGGCGATCTGGCGGGCCGCGGTGGTGTAGGCCGGCATCGACCAGCGCGTGCCGGCGCAGGTGAGGGCTTCTGCGATCAAAAGGTCGCCGTCGCTGGCATTGTTGATGTCTGTGACCCGAGGCGTCGCCTTCGGGTCCCAGCGCCAGGCGGCGAGGCCGTCGTCGCGGATCAGGAGCTCGGTCCGGGTGAAGGAGAGGATGCTGGCGAAGCTGCTGCGATCGCCGGCGAGGCAGGCCAGCAGCAGGCCGTAGCCCTGGCTCTCGCTGTGGCTGATACCGCCATTGGCGTCGTCGATGACGCGCCCCTCGGAGGTGACGAATTTCTGCCGGTAGAGCTCCCACGCGCCGGCGGGGAGGGCAGCCTGAGCGCCGGAGGTGAGGCTGAACAGCATGGCGGCCAGGGTTGCGCGAAGCCGTTTCATGATCGCCTCCCCAACCGGCCGAGCATCAGGAAGGTTCCGATGCCGAGGCCGATGCAGGCTCCCAGCAGGGTCAACGCATAGATGCCGATATTGCTCGACATCCAGTTGGCGAAGACGAGGCGCATATTGGCCAGGCTGAACGCCCGGGTCATGACGAAGGTCGTGCTGTCCGCCGAGAGGACGTGATTGTCCTGCCCGCTGCGGAAAGCGGTGAGCTTGCCGGCCATCCCGGCCCAGTTGCCGGGGGTCACGAGCCTGTCGACGCTCTTCTCCAGCGCCTCCTCCTGGCGCACGACGAAGGCGGTCCAGACCTGCCTGGTGTCGGGGTCGCTCGCCTGTGCGGCGATCAGTTCGGCTCCTTCGGCCGGCTCATAAAGCGTGGGTGCACGCGTGGGTGTGCGCAGCTGGGCGAAGGAGAGATCGAAGGTGCGCTGCAGCCATCGGTCGAAGCTGATGAAATAGCGCGCGAGGGGGCCGCCGAACGAGCCGCGCCAGCGATCGCGGGTCGCCTCGGTGCTCGGCGCGACGCCACCGGAATCTTCCGGCGTCGTCTGCCGGCCCTGGAAGCGGTTGATCACCGCATCGAACACGGCCGTGCCCTCGGTCTCAGGCACGAGGACGACTGCGTCTGCGCGCTGCGGCCAGGTGTTGCGGACATTGTCGGCGATGCCGATGCGCGGCAGCAATCCAGCAGGCATCTGGCCAGCGGCGCCCACGATCAGGGCGGGGCGGTTGCCGATGGCGGCGGCACTGCCGATGACATCGACCGGGAGCGGCCGGTCGGCGCGCTGGGCGAGCCTTGCGAGCAGGGTCGCAGCGGCGCTCAGGTTGGGGATGTCCAGGCGGCCGACGAGCAGGGCGATCTGGGCGGTGATCGAATAGGGAAAACCGGTTCCCGCCACTGCCGCCAGATTGGGGCTGACGCCGATCTTGGCGAAGTTCGGGATCGCCAGAGCCGTGGTGTCGAACAGCGCAAAGCGGTTCTTTCCGGGCAATGTCGCGCCCGGTCCACAGGCGAGGTCGGACCTGGCCGGCGTCACCGCCTCGAACCAGATCTCATTGATGCCAGGTCGGAAGTGCCTGAGCGGTACCGTGATCGGGGTTTGCTGGAAGAGACCTCCGCTTGTCGTATTGAGCGGCACGGTCGCGGCGACATTGCCGTTGACGAAGATCTCGATATGGCTGTCGCCGGGCAGGACCTCGGAATAGGCGCCGTCGAGATAGAGCGTCGCCTCGCCATAGGCGTTGGCGTAGAAATCGCCCGGCATCGCAAGGACGGCGCGTACGCGCATGCGCCGCCCCGAGGATTCCTGCGTCGCAATCCCAAGTTCCGAGAAGCGCAGCACCTGACTGTCGGAGATGAATGGCGCATCGGGGACGTGCCAGCTCGCCGTAGCCATCGTCTTGCGGTTGATGTTGGTCGGCCGGGAGACCGGCCCGGTCAGGAGCCTGGCGATGGTCGCCTCGAGGTCTTGCCAGCTCTCTCCAGTGACGAGCAGGGCGGCGGGTCCGAGCTTCGGATGCGTCGTGAAGCCGACGAAGCTGCCGACGCCAGCCTCCGCGGGCAAGGTGCCGATGAGCTCGCGCAGCTCCTTGCTCGTTCCGAGCAGGACGGTCAGCATCCCCGGGCGGACCCTGTCGGGCAGCCGCTCGGAGATCCGAACCGCCGTCTGGCTGTAGCGACCGCGCAGCGCGACGCCTTGAGCCACGGCAAGAATGCTGTTTGCGGCAACGGCACTCGCCGCGCCCGGCGCGGCGATATGGATGGTCGTCTGCCCGGTCTCGTCGGTACCGACTGCTGGCAGGTCATCGATGCTGCGCAGCCGCGATTGCTGTGCCGGGTTCCTGAAGCTGAGCCGCGTGCCGGCGCCGTCGATGCGCGTCCACAACTCATAGGTGGAGGCGATCGTGCAGTCGGTGCGGTGGCGCTGCACGGCCTCGAAGCGGATCGTGTTCTGGCCGGGCCTGAGAAGCCCTTTGCGGATCGCGGTGGAGGTTCGCTTCAGGCGATCGGAGGAGGCGATCGGCGCTTCCATGATGCGCTCGCCATTGATGCGCACCGTCAGGCGCGAGGCCTCCGGCATCACGACCAGCGCATTCTGGAAGGCGATGTCGAGATTGAGGTCGGCGCCGGCCTCGTCCTGGGTCAGGTAAAAGGCCCAGCTGCGTGCATCGCCTTCACCTTCGAGCATGACGCGGGCGGCCGGCAGCAGCGGCTTGAAGGCGAAGCTGGCGGGAATGGCTGGCGTCGCTGCTGCCGGTGCCGGCTCTGCCTGCGGTTTGGGTTCCGCCTGGCGGGCGGACGGAGGTTGCTGGGCCGGAGGGGCAATCATGAACGGCGCCGGCCCGGGCGGTGGGGTTGGCTGGGCCTCCTGCGCCCAGGGCGCGGAGCCCGGGTTCAGGATCGGAAGAGCTGCCGCCGCGGCCAATATGGGCAGGAGGCGCGTTCTCATTCCGCTGCCTTCCGCGTAGGATTGGAACGCGCAAAGCGGGCGAGGCCAAAGAAATAGGACAGGCCACGGCTGGTCTGGAACAAGGCGAGGCGCAGGAAGCGCAAGGTGCCGTAGATGACGCCCATGTTCTGGCGCCGCGCCTTCTGGAAGCTGCTCCAGATCCCGGCGTCCGAGAAGGCGAGATCCGCGATGATCCGGCTGTGCAGCGGCTCGCTCGGCTCGTAGCGGCAGCCGAGCACCAGCCCCTTCTCGTCCGAGGCGTGGCGGACGACGCGCACGGGCAGAGCCCCGGAGGGCATTGCGATCGAGGTCTGGAAGGTGATCTCGCCCGTGCTGTTCACCGGCAGCTTGTCGAAGCTCTTGGACAGGACCCGCACGGCGACGCCATCGACGGAGACGTTCTCGGTGATGATAGGCGCGGTCCGGCCGTCGATGCTGATCTCGCCGCGGCGCTTCACCGGGAAACGGCGGGCGCCGCGCCCTTCCGGCCGCTCCGAGACCACGCCGAGGGCGCAACCGGCCATCAGCAGGTTGAGGATGTTCCAGAGCCCGACCACGAGCGTGGTGTCGGCATTGTAGGGCTGGGCGATGGTGCGCCAATAGGTGGCGACGACGCCGAGCGCCAGCACGGCGAAGATGATGAAGAAGGGCAAGCCGAGCTCGGAGATACGACGCGTTCCGAGCTCCTCGCTCTTGGCGGTGACCTTGAAGGTCGGCTTGCCCGGGTTGATCAGGACCGAGATCACTGCCGGTAGCAGGTAGACCGACTGGATGAATTCGTAGAGCTCGGAGATCCACGGCCAGCGATAGCGGCCATAGAGGTAGTTCTGCATCATCAGGTTCACCGCCATGTAGCTGAACACATAGGCGATGAACTCGGCGCCCGAGGCGGTGAAAATCTCCAGCCCGAAGAACAGGTAGAACAGCGGCGCCACCAGGAAAGTCAGGCGCACGAACGGGAACAGCCAGAACAGGGCCGAGGACGAGTAGCACAGGCGCTGCGGCAGCGAGAGACCGCTTTTCAGCATCGGGCGGTGGTAGATCAGGATCTGCATCATGCCCTGCGCCCACCGCGAGCGCTGGCCGATGAAGCTCGCGAAGGTCGCGGGCTGGAGCCCGGCAATCAGCGGCTTGTCGACATAGATGCTGTTCCAGCCGGTGGCGTGCAGGGTGATCGCGGTCTCGGCATCCTCGGTGATGCTGCGGCCTGAGAAGCCGCTGGTCGTCTGCAGCGCCGTGCGGCGCAGCACTGCGGCCGAGCCGCAGAAGAACGAGGCATTCCACTTGTCGAGACCGCGCTGGATGATGCCGTAGAACATCTCGTTCTCGGACGGCATCGCCTTGAACGTCCTGAGATTGCGCTCCAGCGGGTCGGGATTGATGAAGAAATGCGGCGTCTGGACGAGGAACAGCTTCGGATCCTCGCCGAAATAGCCGATCGTCTCGGTCAGGAAACTGCGCGCCGGCGCGTGGTCGGCGTCGAAGACGACGACGAGATCGCCGCTGGAATTGGCAAGGCCGTTGTTGAGGTTGCCGGCCTTGGCGCTGACATTGCGCTCGCGCGTCAGATAGGTGCAGCCGAGCCCGCTGCAGAGCGTCTGCAACTGCGCACGGCGTTCCCGTGCGGCGCTGGCCGCGACGAAATTGTCAGCGTTGCATTTCTCGTCGGTGCCGCCATCGTCGAGCAGGTAGACCGTGAGGCGGCCGGCCGGATAGTCCATGGCCAGCGCTGCCGACAGCGTCGTCGCCAG
Source organism: Allobosea sp. P4_H5 (assembly GCF_056400825.1). Lineage (NCBI taxonomy): Bacteria > Pseudomonadati > Pseudomonadota > Alphaproteobacteria > Hyphomicrobiales > Alloboseaceae > Allobosea > Allobosea sp. P4_H5. Next base: position 188,655 of record NZ_JBFUKM010000015.1, read on the forward strand.
CAACTCTGGCTCCTCGTTGTAGGTGGGCACGAAGACATCGACGGTTGGAGCGTCGGCGGCGATCGGCGGGGCGGTCTTGCGTCGCGGCAGCGGCATCGCCACGACGAACAGGCTGAGAAACAGCATGCCGATATTGTAGAGCTCGGCCAGATAGAGGATCAGCCCGGGAATGAAGTCCTCGAGCTGGTTGATCGGGGGCAGCGTGCTCGTCGTGCGCCAGTAGACATAGCGCAGCACCATCGCCGTCCCGAGGCCGAGCGCGATCAGGCGCCAGACCCCGTAGGGACGCAGGAATTTGAGCAGGATCATCGCCCCGACCACGATCGTCCCGGCGATCAGATGCGCCTGCAGGCTGATCGGCAGCGTGATCAGCGCCACGACCACGGCCGTGGCGATCGCCCAGAAGATAACGTAGATCGCGGTTCGCATCGGCTCTCGGGACGCTTCGCTGTCTCAGGGTGTCGTGGGTGGCGGTGGAACGGTCGGATATCCCTCCAGCCGCTTGTCGGGGACGGGCTGCGTTTCTTGGAAGCGATCGGCGTCGATCCGAGGCGCCCGCGCCGGCCGCGGCCGGGCGSCGCGCCGCGGCCCCGGCGCGTCCACGGCCGACACCTGCCGCACCCGGCAG
>NZ_JBFUKM010000016.1:0-167083 GCF_056400825.1 Allobosea sp. P4_H5
GCGGCAGCGGGTAGATCGGCGCGCCGGCCTGGCCGAGCCCCGGCGCAGGCGCCGGCGCATCCCCGGCCGGGCCCCAGCCGCTGCGCCGCAGCGAGGCGTTGAGCGAATAGTCGTAAGCAAGGCGCAGTAGCGAGGCTTCGCTCGCCTTGGGGTCGCAGATGCGCATGCGGACCGAGACCGCGCCCGATTTCGGCCGGAAGATGCTGTCGCCATCGGCGATGCGCTGCCAGGCGTAGAGGCAGGCCTCGCCGCCGGTGCCACGGCCGAAGGCGTAGCCGAACGGCCCGTATTTGTTCTGGACGAAGACGGCGGAGGGCGCCATGGCGACGCCCGGCAGGCGCTCCTCCATGTCCTGCGCGACGGCGAAGTCGTCGATCCCCGGCAGCTTGAGCAGATTGCCCTCGACGCCGGCGCTGTCCGGCAGGTCGGCCGCGGTGAAGAAGGCGACCTCGATCATGTTCTCGCCGGGCGTGCGGCCGCGCGTCGCCAGCGAGATCGTCTGCGCGATCGCGTTCTCGTAGCTGCGCTGGGTGATGCCGATCACCGGTGGGCTGCCGGGCGGCAGCACGATCATCGCCCGGCTCGGATCGACCGAGAGCGAGCGCGTCGCCGTCACCAGTTCCGATTCGGAAAGTCTTTGCTCGCCGCACCCGGCCATGGCCAAGCTTAGGCAGCCGGCCGCGACAGATATCACTGCCCGCCTCTGCGCTGGGGGGCGCCGTGCGGAACGTATGGCTGGACCCTGCCCTGCGACGTTCATCGGCGCGCCGGTCCGTATCTGGTCGGCATCGTCATATGTTGACCATCGATTAATAAAGGTTAACGCGACCTTACTGTCCCGCTACCCGCCAGAAATGTGGCCTGAGCACCCGATTCTTGGGTGCAATACAGATGATTCGCGCGGCTATTCCAACCGCCGATCATGCCGGCAGGCCGTGCATCGGCCGCTCGATGGCCGTCGGGCAGAGGCGAATCAAGGCAAGCTACCGCCTTGAAAGAGGGGCTCATCGCGACGGGATGTGGCGGCCAGGGCCGCCGCTGAAACGCCGTTTCGGACTGACCGAAATTGCTGTGGAGCGTCAGCCCTGCGATGCTTCCGGACGCTGCGAGGCGTTCCGCAGCCCCAGCAGGGCGATGGCCAGCAGCCCGAGCGAGGCGAGCGCATTCCAGCCGGCGAGGGAGAGGCCGAGGAAGCGCCAGGCGGCTTCCGTGCAGGAGACGATCCGGGTCGTCTGCAATTGCTTCATCAGGTCCTGGACGCCGGCGGCCGCCGGAGCCGGCGTGCCGCCGCAATCGTTCGGGCCGGCGAAGATCCCCCACTCCACGCCGGAATGGTAGACGCCGAGCCCGGTGCTCCAGGCCATCAGCAAAGCGAGGACGATCAGGACCGCGATCTGCAGCCGGCGCGAGCGGACGAAGATCAGTGCGAGCGTCGTCAGGCCGATCACGGCGTAATGCGGTGCCCGCTGCTCAAGGCAGAGTTTACAAGGGCGCAGATGCAGGACCAGCTCGAAGAACCAGGCGCCGCCGATCAAAGCGAGGCTGGCGAGCCCGATCAGGGCGATCAGGCGGCGGGGATCGGCGAGGAGGCGCGAGGCAGGGCCGGTCATGGCGGTACTCAGCAGGAGAGCAATTGGCCCGACCCTGTCAGCAGCTTGAGGCCGAAATAGAGCAGGATCAGGAGGGCGGCGCCGCCGAGCGCGATCAGCTTCAGCCGCTTCTCGATGAAGTGGCGGATTGTCTCGCCATAGCGGCGCAGCAGGAAGGCGAGGGCGAAGAAGCGGGCGCCGCGGGCGAGCACGCAGGAGAGCACGAAGAAGCCGAGACCGATATGGACGGCGCCGGCCAGGATCGTCACCACCTTGATCGGCGGCAGATGTGCCAGGCCCGAGGTGGTCAAAAGCAGCAGCGTGGTGTCGGGGCCGGCGCAGGCGCGCAGTTGCTCGAAGGCGCCGAGCTTGCCGTAGAAGGCGAGGACCGGCCGCGCCAGCGCGTCGAAGGCGTAGTAGCCGAGCGCGTAGCCCGCGATGCCGCCGAGCGTCGAGAACACCGTCGCGATCAGGGCGAGGCGATAGGCTCGTTCGGGCTTGGCCAGTGCCATCGGCACGAACAGCACGTCGGCCGGGATCAGGAAGAAGGAACTCTCGATGAAGGCGACGACGGCGAGCCAGACCTGCGCGCTGCGGCGGGCAGCAAGCGAGAGCGTCCAGAGATAGAGGCGTTCGAACATGCCGCCCCTTAGCGGGCGCCGAGCCTTCCGTCCATGGCTGCGACGTCGTAGGAAAAGCCGTTCACGCGAGATTGACCGGCCTTCGGCTATCGCTATAGTCCGCCCCGCCTGAAAAGGGCCCCTGTGGCGGAATTGGTAGACGCGCTCGACTCAAAATCGAGTTCCGCAAGGAGTGCTGGTTCGATCCCGGCCAGGGGCACCATTTTTCCACGGCAGCTTGCCGCTCTCCCGTTGCATAGGCCGCTCGCCCTAAAATCGCCGCTCGCCCCCGCTCTGTCTTGCCGCCCCGAATCGATCCTTACGGGCAGCCGAGGAGACTCAGCATGAGGATAGCCGCCATCGCCGTCGCAACCAGCGTTCTCGGGGCCGTTCCGGCGTTCGCCGACGAGCTTCCGCAGCGCAGGCCGGGCCTCTGGGAGAGCAAGTCGACGAGCGCCGAGGGAGAGACGAGTGCCAAGCAATGTGTCGGTCCCGGCACCGACCGCGCCATGGTCGGCGGCATGGCTGGCGCCGCCTGCTCCAAGATGGAGGTGACGAAGACCGCGACCGGCTATGCCGTTGCGACCGAGTGCACGATCGGCCAGATCAAGGCTGTCGGCAGCAGCGTCGTCACCGGCGATTTCCAGACGAGCGTGCGCACCGAGGGGGGCACCAAGCTCACTGGCATGCCCGGACAGGCGGGGACGGTCGAGCGCAAGCTCGTGGTCGAAGCCAAGCGTGTCGGCGATTGCGGCCCGGGCCAGAAGCCCGGCGACATCATCATGCCCGATGGCAAGGTCATCTCGATGCCGGGGGCGGCAGGCGCGAAGCCCTAGCTCCCGTTGCCGGCCGAAACGGTAGCTCGCATCCGCCGAAGAAAAAATTCGGCTGGCATGTCACATCTGGCCGAGCCGGTTCGTCCTGTTGGAGAGCGCTGCAGCGGCCATGCCGTCCTGTGAAGCGCGCTTCACCGGACGAGGACGGACATGGCAACGGACATCATTCTGGCCGGCGCGGAGAGCGCCGCCGTCGCAGGGCGGCTGCTTCTGGGCGGGGCCTTCGCCTTCGCCGGCCTGCGCAATATCGTCAACAGGGGCTTGTTGGCGAGCCTGATGGGCGCCCGCGGCGTGCCGTTGCCCGCCGTCACCCTGTGGCTCGGGATCGCCTTGCAGACCATCGCCGGCTTGATGATCATCTGCGGCATCCAGGTCTCGCTGGCCGCGCTGATGCTGCTCGGTTTCCTCGTCGCGGCGACGCCGATGTTCAACAATTTCTGGGATCATCAGGGGCTGGACCGGGCCAACCGCTTCAATGGCTTCGTCGCCAACATCGCGATCGCCGGCGGCATCCTCGGGCTGATCGGCCAGGCCTGAGCCGCTCAGCCCGGCTCGCCGGCGATCACGCCCTTGCGGAACAGGAAGCAGCCATAGGGGCGGGGGTCGCCGACCTGCACCACGGCGAAGGCCTGCTTCGCCGCCTCGTAGAAGGCGAAGCGCTCGATGCCGGCAAGCGGCTCCGGACGCCCGAGCGCGCGGTCGAGCTCGGCCTGGACCTGATGTTGCACTTCGGGGATCGCCGCGGCATCGCCGACAACCAGCATGCGCCGTGCCGGCTGCGGCTCGAAGTCGTCGATCGGCAGCACCGAGAGGATGGCGCGCGCCGCCCGTGCCATGGAAAGCCCGGGCAGGCGCACCAGGCGACCGCTGGTGGTGGCGCGGGCGATCTTTTCGGCTGGGTGATTGGCGTCGACGAGGGCGAGATCGTCGCCATGGCCCATGGCGGCGAGGACCCAGAGCAGGTCGGCGGAGAGGACCGGGTCGATATCCCTAAGCATGTCACTGACGTCCGCGCTGCGAGAGATAGAGCTTTGCGGCATTGCCGCCGAAGACGGCAATGCGCTGCGCTTCTGTGAGGCTGGCGAGGAGAATTTCGGCCGCCTCGACCCAATGCGCATAGGAGGCGCGTAGTGTCACCACCGGCCAGTCGCTGCCGAAGATCAAGCGCTCCGGACCGAAGCTGGCGAGGAGGTGTTCGACGACCGGCGCCAGTGTCGCGAGCGTCCAGTCCGGGCCAGCTTCGGTGACGAGACCTGAGAGCTTGCAAAAGAGGCCAGGATGCGCGGCAAGGGCGCTGATGCCGTTGCGCCAGGCGGCGAGATCACCGGATACGAGATCGGGCTTGGCGCCATGGTCGATGACGCAGGCGAGATCGGGATGCCGCTCCAGCACCATGAGCATCGCGGGGATATGGCGCGGCTTCAGCAACGCGTCGAAGACGAGGCCGTCTACGACCATCGCCTTGAAGGCTGGCGCCAGTTCCGGGCGCGCCAGCCAGTTGTCGTCTGCGATGTCCTGGACCATGGGCCGCAGGCCGACGAGCAGCGGATCGCCGGCCAGGGCTGTGATGCGCTTCGCTGCGTCGGGTGCATCGAAATCGGTCCAGCCGACGACGCCGGCGACGAAAGGCGTCTTCGCAGCGATGTCGAGGAGGTAGACGGTCTCGGCCTCCGTCGGGGCCGCCTGGACCAGGATGGTGCGTTCGATGACATGGGCAGCAACGAGCGGCGCGAGATCGGCCGGGCCGAAATCGCGATAGATCGGCCCGAGCGCCGGCGTCAGCCAGCCATAATCGCCGCGGGCGAGGCTCCAGAAGTGCTGGTGGGCGTCGATGCGCATGAGGTCAGGCCGGGACCGGGACATCGGCGCCAAGCAGACCCTTGGTTTTCAGCTCTGTCCAGAGGGCCGCCGGAACCGGGGCTGAGATCTCGATGACCTGATCGGCGACCTCTTCCGGCTTGACCGCGCCCATGACCAGGCTCGCGACCGCGGGATGGCCGAGCGGGAACTGCAGGGCGGCACGGCGCAGCGGCACGCCATGGCGGGTGCAGACCGCCTCGATCGCCGCCACGCGCGCGAGGATGGCGGGCGGCGCCGGCTGGTAGTTGTACTTGGCGCCTGCGATCGGGCCGGTGGCGAGGATGCCGGAGTTGAAGACGCCGCCCAGCATCAGGCCGATGCCTTTCTGCTGCGCCAGCGGCATGAAGGAGGCGAGCCCCGGCTGCTCCAGCAGGGAGTAGCGCCCGGCGAGCAGCATCGTGTCGAAATCGCCGGCATTCGCGAAACGCTCGCACATCTCGGCTTCGTTGACGCCGACGCCGATGGCCTTGACCGCGCCGGCGGCGCGGAGCTTCTCGAGGGCGCGATAGGCGCCGCCCATGGCCTCGGCAAAGCGGGCCTCGATCGCGTCCTTGCCATGGGTCCAGACATCGACGTCGTGGATCAGCACGACATCGATGCGGTCGATGCCGAGGCGTAGCGCCGACTGCTCCAGCGAGCGCATGGCGCCGTCATAGGAATAGTCGAAGCGTAAGCCGTGCGGCAGGCCGCCGAGATAGCCGGAACCGTTACCGCGTCCGGCGAAGGGCTCGGCGACGCGGCCGACCTTGGTCGAGATCACCACGTCCTTTCGGCCGGAGCGCCGCAGCGCAGCGCCGATCCGGTGCTCGGAGAGGCCATGGCCGTAGAGCGGTGACGTGTCGATCAGGTTGATGCCCGATGCGAGCGCCGTCTCGACCGTCGCGATCGCGCCGGCTTCGTCGAGATGGCCATAGAGATCGCCGAGCGGCGCGCCGCCGAAACCGAGCGTCGTGACCTTCAGGCCGGAGCGGCCGAGAGGGCGAATGGGAAGCGTGGAAGTCGTCATTGAAGCCCGGATGCTCGGTCGTGTTGCATCACTATGTGCACGTCAACATGTTAGCTTGCAACCGCCTTCGTTCCGGACTAGCGTGCGCACCATTCCGGTGGGTGCGGGCGATGCTGAGCCTGCCTGCCGGAACCGGATCAAGACGGCCCGTAATAGCCGCGCATCAGTCCAGGGGAGGACATCCATGACCGAGATTCTGAAGCCGACGCGGCGTGGCCTGCTGCGCGGCGCCGCCGCGCTCGGCGCGACCGGCGCCATCGCCTCGCCGCTGGTGCTGCGCGAGGCGCATGCCCAGTCCGCCTTCAACTGGAAGCGCTTCTCCGGCCAGTCGATCGACGTGCTGCTGGTCAAGAACCCGCGCTCGGATCTGTTCCAGGCCGCCGAGAAGGAATTCACCGAGCTCACTGGCATCAAGGTCTCCTCCGAGCAGGTGCCGGAGCAGCAGCAGCGCCAGAAGGCCGTGATCGAGTTCGCCTCCGGCAAGCCGAGCTTCGACGTCAGCGCGATCTCACTGCATGTGCAGAAGCGCATGGCGGCCAAGGGCAAATGGTTCGCCGACCTCTCGCCCATGATCAAGGACGCCTCGCTGACCTCGCCTGATTTCAACTTCGAGGATTTCGGCGCCGGCGCGGTGGCCTATGCCCGCCAGGCTGATGGGGCACTCGATACGCTGCCCTATTTCGTCGACTACTGGATGCTCTACTACAACAAGGAGCTGTTCGACGCGAAGGGCGTCGCCTATCCCAAGAGCATGGACGAGATGGCGGTCGCCGCCGCCAAGCTGCACGACCCCGCCAAGGGTGTCGCCGGCTTCGTCTCGCGCGGCCTGAAGAATGCCAACGTCCCGGTCTGGGCCTGCCTGCTGCTCGGCCAAGGCGTCGAGACCACCTCGGCCGATGGCAAACTCCTGACCGATACGCCCGAGGCGATCTGGGCCGCCGAGCTCTACAAGAAGCTCAACAAGGACACCGGCCCGGTCGGCTCGGTCGGCTTCAATTGGAACGAATGCCAGACCACCTTCATGCAGGGCCGCGCCGCCATGTGGCTCGACGGCATCGGCTTTGCGACGCCGCTCGAGGACCCCAGCAAGTCGCGCATCGTCGGCAAGGTCGGCTATGGCGTCACTCCGCCTGGGCCGAAGGCGCATCATGCCGGCATGTTCGGCGACGGCATCGGCATCTCGCGCGGCTCCTCCAAGAAGGAGGCGGCCTGGCTCTACATCCAGTTCATCACCAACAAGGTCCAGCAGCTCGCCATGCTGAAGGCCGGCGCCGGCGCTCCGGCCCGCTCTTCGGCCTATCTCGACACGGCAACGATCGAGGCCTCGAAATTCGGCAAGCAGTATTTCGACTGCCTGCTGAACTCGGCCAAGATCGCCCGCGCCGCGCTGCCGCAGATCGTTCCGGTCACCGAGTTCCGTGACGTCTTCGGGGTGGCGCTGACCAATGCGATCGGCGGCGCGGATGTCGCAGCCGAGCTGAAGAAGGCGACGGAAGCCTTCGCGCCGGTGCTGGCCAAGAGCGAGCAGGGCTGAGGGCTAGTCATTGCACGTCATGGCCGGGCCTGACCCGGCCATGACGTGACCAGAGTGCATTTTCCAAGAGATGCTCGGGTCAAGCCCGAGCATGACGGTTCCAACACATGACCAGCACCACCTTGCCAGCCAGTAGCCTGACGAGCCCGGCGCAAGCTTCTGCGGCGGATTCGCGGGATTTCACGCCGCGCTACTGGCTGTTCTCCCTGCCGGCGGTGCTGATCATCGCCAGCGTGATCGTCTTCCCCTGGCTGTTCACGCTCTACATGTCGACGCAGGACTGGAAGATCGGCGGCGGCCAGGAATTCGTCGGCCTGCAGAACTTCGTCGAGCTCGCCCGCGATCCGCGCTTCATCGAGTCGATGGGGCACACCTTCTACTACACGGTGCTCGCGGTCGTGCTGCCGATCCTGTTCGGCACGGCTGCGGCGCTGGTCTTCCATCGCGAATTCCCGTTCCGCGGCCTTTTGCGCACCATCTTCGTCATGCCGATGATGGCGACGCCGGTCGCGGTCGCGCTGGTCTGGACGATGATGTTCCATCCTCAGCTCGGCGTGCTGAACTACCTGCTCTCGCTGGTCGGCATCGGCCCGCAGGCTTGGGTCTATTCGCCGGGTACCGTGATCCCGACGCTGATCCTGGTCGAGGTCTGGCACTGGACGCCGCTGGTCATGCTGATCGTGCTCGGCGGATTGGCCGGGCTGCCGCGAGAACCTTACGAGTCCGCTCTGATCGACGGCGCCAATGCCTGGCACATGTTCCGGCACATCACCCTGCCGCTGGTCTGGCCCTTCATCATGGTCGCGATCGTGATCCGCACCATCGATGCGCTGAAGGCCTTCGACACGATTTTCGTGATCACCCAGGGTGGCCCCGGGACGGCGTCCGAGACGCTCAACATCTTCCTCTATCTGCAGGCCTTCCAGTTCTACAAGATCGGCTACGCCTCGGCGGTCGTGGTGATCTTCTTCGTCATCATCATCATGCTGTCGCTGCTGCTGCTCTATGCGCGCCAGAAGTCGAAGTGGAACGCGTGATGAAGCGGCTCCTCTCCAAATTCGGCTTCTACGCCTCGGTCTTCGTGCTGGTCTCGCCGGCGGTGCTGGTCTTCCTCTGGATGATCTCGCTTTCGCTGAAGAACGAGCTCGACAACACCGCCTTCCCGCCGGTGTTCATCCCGAGCCCGCCGACCTTCGCCAACTATCTCGACGTGTTCGAGAAGAACAATTTCGCGCTCTATCTCTGGAATTCGATCCTGGTGACGGGCGGCGCCGTGCTGGTCGGCTTGGCTGTCGGCGTGCCGGCGGGCTACGGCATCGCCCGCGGCAAGGCCCACAAGTTCGCGATCCTGATCCTGGTCGCGCGGATGACGCCGGCGCTGTCCTACCTGATCCCGCTCTTCCTGCTCTTCCAGATCACCGGCCTCGTCGGCACGGTGACGGCGCTGGTGATCACCCATCTCGTCATCACCATCCCGATCATCGTCTGGATCATGATCGGGTACTTCGAGAACGTGCCGATGGAGCTGGAGGACGCGGCCCGTATCGACGGCGCCACGACCTGGCAGGCCTTCCGCCATGTCGCGCTGCCTCTGGCCCGGCCCGGCATCGTCGTTGGCGGCATCCTCGCCTTCATCTTCTCCTGGAACAACTTCATCTTCTCGGTCGTGCTCGGCGGCAAGGCGAGCCGCACGCTGCCGTCCGCCGTCTACAACTCGCTGACCTTCGAGCAGATCTCCTGGGGCCCGCTCGCGGCCGCCGCTTTGCTCGTGACCTTGCCCGTCCTGCTGCTGACCGTCCTCGCCCAGCGCGAGATCGTCGCCGGCCTCTCCGCCGGAGGTCTCAAGGATGGCTGATATCGCCTGCCCAATCTCCCAGTCGCACATCTCACGGAAAGACACTTCGAAATGGCTCTGAATCCCAACCGCTTCGGCCTCTCCTGCGCCATCACCACGCCGATGCGGGAAGGCGGCGCCGTCGACCTGCCGCGGCTCGTCCACCATGCCAAGCATGTGCTGGCCAATGGCTGCGACAGCGTCACGCTGTTCGGCACCACCGGCGAGGGCGCGGCGCTCGGCAGCCCGGCCCGCACCGCCATGCTCGGCGCTTTGGTCGGCGCCGGCATCGACCCGGCCAGGCAGATCTATGCCGGCGTCGCCGCGTCTTCACTGCACGAGGCGGTCGACCAGGCGCAGACGGCGCTCAATGTCGGCGCCAAGGGCCTGCTGGTCGCGCCGCCCTTCTACTTCAAGGGCGTCGGCGACGAGGGGCTCTATGCCTGGTTCTCGCAGTTCTTCGAGAAGCTCGGCCCCTCCGCCCGCAATACCATCCTCTACCACATCCCCTCGGTAACCGCGGTCGACATCTCCGTCGGGCTGGTCGAGCGGCTGAAGAAGGCGTTTCCAGGCGTCGTCACCGGCGTCAAGGATTCCTCCTGCGATTACCCGACGACCGAGGCTTTCCTGAAGGCGCATGGCGAGCTCGCCATCCTGGTCGGCGACGAGCGCCTGCTCGGCCGCGCCGTTCGTGCCGGCGCGCAGGGCTCGATCTGCGGCGTCGCCAATCTGGTGCCGCATCTGCTGCGCCCGATCGTCTATGAGGGCGCCGAGGATGCGACGGTGAACGCGCTGGTCGATGAGATTTGCTCCTATCCGGTGCTGCCGGCGGTCAAGGCGCTGGTCGGCCATCTCCATGGCGATGACGGCTATGGCCCGATGCGGGCGCCGCTGGTTGCGCTCGACGAGGGCCAGCGCAAGGCGCTGTTCGCCGCTTTCGACCGGATCACTCGCGCCAGGGCGGCCTGAAGGAGGATGCGATGAGCCAGTCCGAGCCGGACCGCGACGGCGAACCGCTGAAGCTCAGGGAGCGGGCCTATGCCAGCTTCACCGAGCGGCTGCTCGCTCGCGAGATCCGGCCGGGCCAGTTCGTCACCCAGCGCGAGCTCGTCGCGATGACGGGCTATCCGCTCGGCGCCATCCGCGAATTGATCCCGCGGCTGGAGGCGGAGGGGCTGATCAAGACCGTGCCGCAGCGCGGCATGCAGGTCGCCCATGTCGACCTCAACCTGATCCGCAACGCCTTCCAGTTCCGCCTCTTCCTCGAGAAGGAGGCGACGGCCGCCTATACGCGGACCGCGACCGACGAGGAGGTCGCCGAGCAGCGCCAGCGCCATGAGGCGATTATCCGTCGTGCCGAGGCCGGTGGCGACGAGACGCTGATCGAGGACGCGGAGAATGTCGACCGGCTGATGCACGAGATGATCATCGACCATCTCGACAACGACATCGTCAGCCAGGCTTTTCGCGTCACCTGGCTGAAGATCCGGCTGATCCGGCAATACGAGACGCGGATCCAGAATCACATCCTGATCCCGGTGATGCAGGACCATCTCAAGATCATCGCCGCGATCGAGTCGCGTGATCCCGAGGCGGCTGCGGCGGAGATGAGCACGCATATCAACAACGCCCGGACGAGGGCGATGAGCTACTGACGAGCGATCAGGCGCCGATCGAGACCAAGGCGCTGGGACAGCGAGCCGGAAAACCGGCCGTTCAGGGAGGAGAACACGATGATTAAGCTGACGAAACGCGCCTTTCTCGCGAGCTCGGCCGCAGCCGGCGCCATGATCGCGATGCCGAGCGTGCTGCGCGCGCAGGCGACCGTATTGCGCTGGGGCGATGGCCAGCCGGTGACGCATCCCTCGCCGCAGGCGGCGCTCAAGGCGGCCGCCGAGATCAAGGAGAAGACCGGCGGGCGCATCGAGATCCAGAGCTTTCCGGGCGGCCAGCTTGGCTCGTCCCGCGACATGGTCGAGTCGGTCGCCTCTGGCGCGCTGACCATGGTGACGGAAGGCGCCGCCCAGCTCGGCCAGTTCGTGCCGCAGCTCTCGATCATCGAGGCGCCCTATATCTGGCGCGATCCGGCCCATATGACCCGCGCGCTCTCCTCGCCATTGATGGAGGAGCTCAACAAGGCCCTGGTCGAGAAGCGCGGTATGCGCGTCATCGGCGTCAACTATTACGGCGTGCGCCACATCACGAGCGGCAAGAAGGAGATCCGCTCGGCCGAGGATATGAAGGGCTTCAAGCTGCGCGTGCCGGAGGTCGACACCTTCAAGGCGATGGCCGAGGCCTGGGGCGCCAAGCCGACGCCGCTCAACTTCAGCGAGCTCTATCTGGCGCTCTCGCAAGGGGCGGTCGACGGCCAGGAGAACCCGCTGCCGACCATCGCCTCTGCCAAGCTTGGCGAGGTCCAGAAGTACCTGATCCTCAGCGCCCACATCATCACGCCGCGGCTGGTGATCGTGAACGAGGCGGCCTGGAAGAAGCTCTCAGGCGCCGATCAGGCCGTACTGAAGGCTGCGGTCGACGCCTCCGCCGCCTGGCAGGACAAGGAGATCATCACCCAGGAGAGCGGCCTCGCCGACACCCTCGGCAAGGCCGGCATGACGGTGATCACGCCTGACCTCGAAAGCTTCCGCAAGCCGGTGCTGGCGACCCTGCCGGCCAAGTTCGAGAGCAAATGGGGCAAGGGCCTCTGGGATCGCATCCAGGGTCTTTGACATACTGCCTGCGACGACGGGTCGTCCCGGACAAGCCGCGCTAGCGGCGCCGATCCGGGACCCATGCCTGAACCGTTCCGGCATGGGTCCCGGGTCTTCCTTCGGTCCCCCGGGACGACATCAAACGCGCTCCCACCGGAACAACCATCATGCTCCAGCACCTCGCCCGATGGTCCGACCGGGCCATCGAAGCCCTCGCCGTGATCGTGCTCATCGCCATGCTGACGGCGGTCATGCTCGGCGTGATCACACGGGCGCTCGACGACCCGCTGATCTGGACCGACGAACTCTCGCGCTATCTCCTGGTCTGGGCCGCGGCGCTCGGTTGGGTGCTGGCCTCGCGTCGGCGCGTCCACATCCGCATCACCTTCTTCATCGACTTCCTGCCGGAGCGCCTGCACCGCCTCGCCGAGGTGATCATCCAGCTCGCGGTCGCGCTGTTCGGTCTCCTGATGATCTGGCAGGGCGCCGAGCTGGTCGAGCGCAACTACGATCTCGAGGCGACGGCGATGCCGATCTCGGTCGGCTGGATCTACGCGCCGATGGTGCTGGTCGGCGTCTACGTGGTGTTCCAGGCGCTGGTCGAATGCAGTGACGCGTTCGCCGGGCGCCGTTTCGTCTCGCCGGTCGCCAGCGAGGTGATCGAATGACCACGCTGATGTTCCAGATCGGCGGGGTCTGGCTCCTCGCCATGCTGGCGGGTGTTCCGCTCTTCGCCTCGATGGGCCTTGCCGCCTTCGCCTTCGTCTTTTTCGGCGACCTCACGCTCTCGATCGTGCCGCAGAAGATCGCCCAGGCGGCGAACTCCTTCCCGCTGCTGGCGGCGCCGCTGTTCATCCTGATGGGCAACATCCTGAACTCGGCCGGGATTACCGAGAAGATCTTCGCCTTCGCCACCGCGGTCGTCGGCTGGATGCGCGGCGGGCTCTGCCACGCCAACATCATCGCCAGCGTGATCTTCTCCGGCATGTCGGGCTCGGCCGTGGCGGACGCCGCCGGCGTTGGCACGATCGAGATCAAGGCGATGATCGACGAGGGCTATGACCGGCCGACCGCGGCGGCGATCACAGCGGCCTCGGCGACGATCGGGCCGATCATTCCGCCCTCGCTGCCAATGGTGATCTACGGCGTCAGCGCCGATGTCTCGATCGGCGCGCTCTTCCTCGCCGGCGTCATTCCAGGCTTCCTGATGGCCGGCGCGATGATGGTGATGGTCTGGTACATCGCGACCAAGCGGAACCTGCCGCGTCACCCCTTCCCGGGCTTCATGGGCGTGGTCAAGGCGTTCCGCGAGGCTTTCTGGGCGCTGATGGCGCCGGTCATCCTGTTCGGCGGCATGATGAGCGGCTATTTCACGCCGACGGAGGCTGCGGCTGTCGCCGCGGTCTATGCGCTGATCCTCGGCCTCTTCGTCTATCGCGACTTCGACTTGCGCGAGCTGCCGAAGATCATCGTCGACACCGTCGAGACGACCGGCGTCGTGATGTGCCTAGTCATGGTCGCCGGAGCGCTGGGCTGGTGCATGTCGATCTCGCGCGTGCCGCAGACGCTGACGCCTGCGATTGTCGAGAACATCACCAACCCGCTGGTTTTCCTGCTGGTCTGCAACATTCTGCTGCTGGTGGTCGGCTGCTTCATGGAAGCGCTGGCGGCGATGCTGATCCTGATCCCGATCCTGGTGCCGGCCGCAAATTCCTACGGCATCGACCCCGTGCATTTCGGGATGATGTTCATCTTCAACCTGATCCTCGGGACGATCCACCCGCCGGTCGGCGTGGTCATCTTCGTCACCGCCAAGATCGCCAATATCAGCTTCGAGGCGATGTCGAAGGCGATCATGCCCTGGCTTGTACCGCTGCTGGCGACGCTGGTGGCGATCACGCTCTGGCCGCCGCTCTCGACCTGGCTGCCGAACCTGATGCTCGGCAAATAACCGACGACGTGAGGTGGATCAGACCGTCCGCGTCACCTTGGAGAGGTGGGGCGGGCGGTCGGGATCGAGGCCGCGGCTCTGCGCGAGCGCAGCGAGTGCGCCATAGAAGGCACGGACCTGTGCCAGCGGCAGCAAGGCGGCCGGCAGATCAGGCGGCAGCGGCAGGGCTTCGCCTGTGGCGGGACTGCCGGCAAAGCGCAGATCGGCGCCGAGCCTGGTGAACGCTGCTGCTGCAGCTCTGACGCTTTCGCTGCCCTCGTCGCCCGGGTCGAGCGCGAGTGCGGGGAAACCGGGGCCGACCAATGCGAGTGGCCCATGCAGCACCTCGGCAGCGCTGAAGGCCTCGGCATGGATACGGCAGGTTTCCTTGAACTTGAGCGCGATCTCCTGGGCGATGCCGAAGGACAGCCCCCGGCCGATCACATAGAGGCTGCTGGCCTCGCGCCAGGAGAGCAGGGCCGGCGTCCAGTCGCAGCGCCCGGCGGTGTCGAGCGCCTCGGGAGCCTGCGCGAGGGCAGTGTTCAGGGCTTCGTCCTGTGCCCACTCCGCCGTCAGATGCAGGAAAGCGAGGCAAGTCGCGAGGAAGCTCTTCGTCGCGGCGACGCTGCGCTCGGCGCCGGCCCGCAGCGGCACGAGCACATCGACCATGCCGGCGAGCGGCGAGGCCTCGTCGTTGACGAAGCCGACGACGAGCGCTCCGGCCCGCTTCGCTGCCTCGGTCAGCAGCAACGCATCGGGGCTGCGGCCGGATTGCGAGGCGGCGATGAACACGGCGCGGGAGAGGTCGAGCTCGCCGCCATAGACCGAGGCGAGGCTGGGGCCGAGCGAGGCGACGGGCAGGCCGAGCGTGCGCTCGATCAGGTATTTGCCATAGGTCGCGGCATGATCGGAGGAACCGCGCGCGCAGGTCGCGACGAAGGCCGGGCGCTTGATGCGCAGGCGCGCGACGAGATCGGCGATGACTGCGCCATTCTCCGCATGCTGGCGGCGTGCGACGGCGGCGGCTTCGGCCGCCTCGCGAGTGAGCAGGGCTTCAACCATGGTGGCGCAGGGGCTCTTCAAGCAGTTGGTCGGCGATACGGGCGACCTGGCGCGGATCGAGCTCATGGCCGGCGCCGCCGACGCTCTGGACCGAGAGCGTACCACAGGCGATGCCTTCGGCGAGGGCGCGTTCGGGGGAGCTTCCACCGAGCCAGGCCGCAAGGAAGCCGGCGTTGAAGGCATCGCCCGCGCCGGTGGTGTCGAGCACGCCCTGGCAGGGCGCGGCGGGGAGCGCGAGGCTCTCCCGCCCTTCGTAGAGGCGGGCGCCGTCGCCGCCATCCTTGATCACGACCAGCGCGAAGTGCTGGGCGAGTCGCCGGCCGGCCGTGTCGAGATCGTCGCAATCGGCGATCGCACGCGCTTCGGAGGCGTTTGGCAGGAAGAGGTCGACGCCGTTGCAGAGCGCGACGAGCTCGGGCGAGCGGATCAGCGCATCGTCCCAGCTCGGGTCGAGCGAGACGGTGAGGCCGTGATGCCGGGCATCGGTCACCAGATGTGGAATCTCGGCCAAGGTCGCGAACTCAGCGATGTGGAGATGGGCCGCACGGACATCGCCGAGCGCGGTGGGGAGCGTTGCCGGGCGGGCCGGTCCGGCGCGGCGGGAGAGAAAGGCGCGCTCGCCGTCCTGCACCATCGCGACGGTGAGCTGCGGGCCGGCATCGGCGGCGCGCTCCAGGAAGGCGAGCTCGACGCCGCTGCGGCCGAGCGCCGGCAGGAGCGATTGCGAAAGCGGGTCTTCTCCGAGGCGCGCCAACAGGGCAGCGGGCCGCCCGAGCCCGACGAGATGGGCTGCTGTGATGAAGCCGCCGCCGCCGGGAACGATCGCGACATCGTCGGCGAAACGTTCCTCGCCGAGGCGCGGCATCGCGCTGAGCCCGCGGAAGACGAGGTCGCAATAGAGCCGTCCGGTGCTGAGCACGAGCCCGTCCGGTCGGGAGCACCTGGAGGTCACAGGGCGCGCTCGCTCTTGGCGTCGAACAGACGCAAGCCTGAGGCCGAGGCGCCGAGCCTGACGGCGCTGCCGACGGCCGGCGGGTTCTTGGCTGGGGCGGAGGCGAGCAGCAGCCCGCCCGCGGCCTCGACATGAACGAAGGTCTCGGGCCCCAGCGGCTCGACCACGGCCACTGTTCCGGTGAGGGTGAGGTCGGCGGCTTCGCCCTCGCCCAGTACGCGCAGCTCCTGTGGCCGGACGCCAACGAGCACATCGGCCGGGAGCGCGGCGGGCCATGCCAGCGGTTTCTCGCCGAGCTGCAGCGTGCCGTGACCAGCCTTGGCCGGCATGATGTTCATCGTTGGCGAGCCGATGAAGCGGGCAGTGAAGACATCGGCCGGCTTCTCGTAGAGTTCCATCGGTGCGCCGACCTGGAGGATATGGCCGTCGCGCATCACCACGATCCGGTCGGCGAGCGTCATCGCCTCGACCTGGTCATGGGTGACGAAGACGATGGTGGTGCCGAGCCGCTGGTGCAGGCGCTTGATCTCCAGCCGCATCTGGGCCCGCAATTGCGCGTCGAGATTGGAGAGCGGCTCGTCGAACAGGAAGACGGCGGGGTTGCGCACCATTGCGCGGCCGATGGCGACGCGCTGGCGCTGGCCGCCGGAGAGGGCGGAGGGGCGGCGTTCCAGCAGCTTGGTCAGGCCGAGCACCTCGCCGACCTCCTCGACCCGCTTGCGCTTGGCGGCCTTGTCGAGCTTCGAGGTGTAGAGGCCGAAGGCGATGTTCTCGGCGACGCTCATATGCGGGTAGATCGCATAGTTCTGGAACACCATGGCGATGTTCCGCTCTTTCGGCTCGAGCCGGTTCACGACGCGCCCGCCGATCGAAATCGTGCCGTCGTTGATCTCCTCGAGGCCGGCGATCATGCGCAGGGTCGTCGACTTGCCGCAGCCGGAGGGGCCGACGAAGACGACGAACTCGCCGTCCTGGATGTCGAGATCGATGCCATGAACGACCTGCGTCGTGCCATAGCGCTTGACCAGCTTGTCGATCGCGATCCCGGCCATCAGGCGGCTCCTGCGAGGGCGGTGAAGGCGGCGTCGAGCTCGCGGCGTGCCGTGTCCTCGCGCTGGGCGATCGCGGCTGCTGCGTCCTCGGCTGCGGCGAGTTCGTTGCGATAGCCGGCGAGGGCCTCGCCCAGCACCTTCGGCCCCGGCCCGCCGAAGCGCTCGCGCAAGACGACGAAGTTCTCCGGCGAGACGGCGGTGGCGAAGTCCTCGCGGCTGAGCTGCGGCTCGCGGCCTGCGGCGTGCCGGAAGGCTTCACTGAAAGGCTCGTAGCCGTCACGCGGCAGGTCGCCATCTTTCGCGACGACGGCGCGGGCGACCGCCGAGGCGACCTCATGCGCCGCACGGAAGGAGAGCCCTTCCTGGCGCACCAGCGTGTCGGCGAGCTCGGTGATGGTGATGCAGGAGCGCCGGATGGTCTCGGCGACGCGGCGGCTGTCGACCGAGAGCGCCGGAAGCAGCGCCGCGAGCAGGTCGAGCACGCGTCCGCCGCTTTCGAAGGTCTGGTAGCCGGCTTCCTGGGTCTCGCCCTCCGAGTCGTTCATGTCGGTGAACGGCGTGTTGTGGACGATGTCGCGGACCATGCGCGCACGGCTCACGCTCTGCGAGGCGAGATGGCGTAGATGCTCGATCGGGACGGGATTGCGCTTCTGCGGCATGATCGAGGAGATCTGCACGAAGGCGTTGGGGACATAGACCTGGCCGACCTCGAAGGCGGTCCAGAACTGCAAGTCCTGGATCAGCCGGCCGAGATGCAGGAAGACGAGTTCCACCGCGCCGAAGACGCCGGTGACGTAATCGACCGCGGCGATGCAGCCATAGGAGTTCTGCAGCGGTGCCTTGAAGCCGAGGAGATGGGCGGTGCGGTGCCGGTCGAGCGGGAAGCCGGAGGTGGTGATCGCGGCGGCCCCGAGCGGGCAGAGATCGAGCAGCTCGCGCGCCTGCACCAGGCGCTGATGGTCACGCAGCATCACTTCGATCGCGGCGGAGAAGTAATGGCCGAGCGTCGAAGGCTGGGCCGGCTGCCCATGGGTATAGGCGACGATCAGGGTTTCCTTCTCGCGCTCGGCCAGCGTCAGCGCCGCCGCGATCAGCGCACGCAACTGGGCGGCAAGCTTGTCGAGCCTGGGCTTCAGCGCGAGCTTGAACAGGGTGTGCTCGATGTCGTTGCGCGAGCGGCCGGTGTGCAGGCGGCCATTATCGTCGGGCTTCAGGCGCTTGCGCAGTTCGGCCTCGACCAGGAAGAAATAGTCCTCGACCTCGCCGGTATAGGTCAGCGTCGCCGGGTCGATCTCGCATTCGATCTCGATCAGGGCGCGGGCGATGCTCGACGCGGTCTCGCGGGAGAGGATGCCGGTCTCGGCCAGCATGACGAGATGGGCGCGGTCGACGGCGCGGAAGCCCGCCACGTGATGTGTCTTCACTGCGTCGAAGAGTGGACGCAGCACCGTTTCCTTGTAGACCGGATCGGGAAAGACGGATTTGTCGCTGACGCGCGGATCGGTGTGGGCGGTCATCCTGTTCATCCCTTGAGCCCGGCGAGCACGACGCCGCGGACGATGTAGCGCTGCAGCAGCAGGAAGATGGCGAGCGTCGGAAGCGTCGCGAGCGCGGCGCCGGTCATGATCAGCTCCCACTGGATCTGCGATTCCACCGCGAAGGAGGCGAGCCCGACCGGGAGCGTGTAGAGCTCCTTGCTGGTGGTGACGATCAGCGGCCAGATGAAGGCGGTCCAGTTGCTCAGGAAGGTGAAGATCGCCAGCGCCGACAGCGCCGGCGTCACCAGTGGCAGGGCGATGCGCCAGAAGATCGTGAACTCGTTGAGGCCATCGACGCGCGCAGCTTCCAGGAAGTCGGTCGGCACCGTCTCGAAGAACTGCTTCATCAGGAAGGTGCCGAAGGCGGTCATCATCCCCGGGAACATGATGCCCCAATAGCTGTCGAGCCAGCCGAAGTTCTTGGCCATGACGTACCAGGGGATGACCAGCATCTCGGTCGGGATCATCAGGGTCGAGAGGATCGCCAGGAAGACGAGATAGCGGCCGCGGAACTGGAATTTGGCGAGCGTGTAGCCGACCAGGCTGTCGAAGAAGACGTTCGACAGGGTGACGATCGTCGCGATCGCCAGCGAGTTCCAGAACCAGCGCAGGAAGCGCCCGTCCGAGAGCACAGTCCGGTAGTTGTCGAGCGTCGGTGCCGCCGGGATCAGCCGGAGATCGTAGATGTCGGCGGAGTCCTTCAGCGAGGTCGAGAACATGAAGAGCAGCGGCGTCAGCATCAGCAGGCCGCCGGCGAGCAGCAGCAGCCAGGCGATGACGCGGCCGGGCGCGAAGCGGGGGGAGAGGGTGGCGCCGGTCATCAACGGTCCCTCAGCAGGCGCAGCTGCACCAGCGAGATGCTGAGCAGGACAAGGAAGAGCACGACGGTCTGCGCCGCCGCATAGCCCATGTCGAAGGAGGAGAACGCGGTCTGATAGATCATCAGCACCAGCGGCTTGGTCGCGTTGAGCGGGCCGCCGGGATCGCCGCTGGTCATGTTGTAGACCTGGTCGAAGATGCGCAGGAACCCGATCGAGGAGAAGACGACCAGGAAGATGATCGTCGGCTTGAGCAGGGGCAGCGTGATCTTTCTGAGGATGGCGAAGTTGGAAACGCCGTCGATGCGTGCCGCCTCGTAATAGGTCGTCGGAATGGCGCGCAGGCCGGCGAGGAAGATCACGACCTGGAAGCCGAGGCCGGCCCAGATCGCCGGCGCCAGCACCGCCGGCAGTGCCTGCGTGGTCGAACGCAGGAAGGGCTGCTGCGACAGGCCGACTGAGGAGAGCAGGTCATTGATCAGGCCGATCGGCACCGGCTGGTAGAACCAGCGCCAGACCCAGGCCATCGCCGTCGCCGTGGTCAGGAAGGGCAGGAAATACAGCGCCCGGATGAAGCCGTGCATGAAGCGGACGCGGTCGAGATGGTAGGCGATGGTGAAGGCGAGCACGAGGCTGAGCGGCGTGCCGATGATCAGGTAGAGGAAGGTGTTGCGGAACACCTGCCAGAACACCGGATCGGCCATCAACCGCTTGAAGTTCGCCAGTCCGACGAAGGACGGCGAATTCATCAGGTTCCAGTTCGTGGTCGAGATGATGAAACCCTCGACCGTCGGGTAGAAGCGGATCAGCCCGTAGAACAGGATCGGCACGGCAAGGAAACCCCAGGCCCAGACCACCTGCTTCTGCTGCAAGGTGAGGCCCTGCCAGAGGCGCCCGCCGGAGCGGGCAACGTCGGTGTCGGCGGTCATGGCGCGTCCTGCCGTGCTGGGATGCTTCAGGCTGTCGCGATCGCGTCTTGCGCGATCACTTCTTGTAGAAGCGGTCGAGGATCGCCTGCTCGGCCTTGGCCGCCTCGGCGAGCGAGGCCTTGGCGTCCTGGTTCTGGATGAACACCCGGTTGGCCATGTCGAGGCCGACCTGGCGCTGCGCCAATTCGTCGACGAAGATGGTGGCCTGCGAGTAGTTCAGCGCCTTGAGGAAGGGGCCGTAGACCGGGTGGGCGAGGTTCTTCTCGGTTTCGGCCGCAGCCTTGCGGGCGGGGAGCTCGCCGACCATGTCGAGCCAGACCTGCATCGCTTCCGGCGAGGTGGTGAAGGCCATGAACTTCTTGGCCGCATCGAGCTTGGCGCCGGTCGGCTTGGCGGTGATGGCGTTGACCCAGTAGCTGGCGAAGTTCGAGCGCTTGCCGTCGGCGCTCGCCGGCAGCTCGGCGACGCCCCATTCGAAATTCTTGATGCCGCCGAAGGCGCCGAGGCGGAAGGAGCCGTCGACCGTCATCGCGGCGCGCCCGGCGCGGAAGGCGGCCTGGCCCTCATCCATGAAGCCGGCTTGACCGACCTTGTGAACGCGCTGCAGGTCGGCATACCAGTTAAGCGCCTTGGCGCCGGCCTCGCTGTCATAGGCGACGGTCTTGTTGTCGTCGGAATAGGGCTTGCCGCCCATCTGGCGCAGCAGCACCTCGCGCCACCAGTGCAGGTCCTGGCCGGGCATGTCGATCACGGCGCCAGCCGAGAGCATGTTGCCGGCGGCGTCGCGCTTGACCGTCTTCTTGGCGGCTTCGAGATATTCGTCGAGCGTCTGCGGCGGCTTGTTCGGGTCGAGCCCGGCCTCCTGGAACAGCTTCTTGTTGTAGAACAGTGCCAGGGTGCGCACCGCGGTCGGCAGGCCGTAATACTCGCCGTCGCGCTTCATCGTCTGGACGATCGGGTAGAATTCCTTCTCGATCACATCATGCGGGAAGGCGTCGCGCGGCAGCGGCTGGATGAACTTGGCCGAGACGAAATTGTCGAGCCAGCCATAATAGAGCTGGACCACGTCCGGCCCCTGGCCGGCCGGTACGGCGGCGGCGATCTTGGTCTGGTAGTCGGCATAGGGGAAGGTCGTGTGCTTGACCTTGATGCCGGGATTGGCGACCTCGAAGCGCTTGATCAGCTCGTTCATCGCCTTGATGCGGGCGTCGAACACATATTGCCAATACTCGATCTCGACCGCCTGGGCGCGCGCGCCGGCAATGGCGCCGATCGACATGGCAATGCCCAGGACTAGTCCGCGAAAGCCGCGCATGGATCTTCCTCCCCGTCTGGTTGCGACGCCCGCCCGCATGCTCGCTCCCGGCTGCCGGACGTTCAGCGGGCATGCTTTCCCGGCGCTCATCCGCTGTCAACATATTAATTCACTTGAATTGGTTTAATGGCCGGCGCAGCCTGTGCGAACAGGAGAGGCCGCCTACCATGCCGCATCGCAAGCCTCCGGCCGCGCACAGCGCCGCCCTCGGCACCAACCCCGAGCGGGCGCGTCGCCATAACCGGCGGGTCGTGCTGGAGACGTTGCGCCAGCATGGCCGGCTCGGCCGCTCCGACATCGCCAATCTGACCCGGCTGACGGCACAGGCGGTCTCGAACATCGTCGCCGAGCTGCTGGAAGAGGGCTTCCTGATCGAGCTCGGGCGCCGGCGCACGGCACGCGGCCAGCCGCCGGTCGAGTTCGCCCTCAACGCCGATGGCGGTGTGACCGCCGGCATGGAGATCGCCGCCGACCATATCACCACGGTCCTTGTCGACCTCGCCGGTGAGGTCAGGGCGCAGCGGGTCGTGCCCCTGCCGGACCTTTCGGTCGAGGCTGTGCAGGCTCTGGCGGCCGCGGAGCTTGAGCGGGCGCGAGCGACGAGGGGCCTGCCGGAGCGCCTGCTCGGCTGCGGCGTCGTCATGCCCGGGCCGTTCGATTTCGAGGGGACGATCACAGTCGGCTCGACGGCGCTGCCGGGCTGGACTGGGCGCGACGTGACGGCGTTGATGAGCGCTGCGCTCGCGACCTCCGTGACGGTCGAGAACGATGCGACGGCCGCGGCGGTCGGCGAGCATCTCTATGGCGTCGGTCGCAATCTCCGGCATTTCTGCCTGGTCTATTTCGGCCTCGGTCTCGGTCTCGGACTGATGCTCGGGGGTGAGCCTTATCGAGGCGCCCAGGGCAATGCCGGCGAGCTCGGACATGTTCCGGCGGTACCGCAGGGCCTGCCCTGCGTCTGCGGCCGCGAAGGCTGCCTTGAGCGCTATGTCTCGCCTTCGGCCTTGCAGGAGATCCTGCGCCAGGCCGGTATCGTTCAGGTCGACCCGGCCAGCATTGCGCGGCTTCATGCCGAGGGGCACCCGGCCCTGATCGGCTGGATCGCCCAGGCCGGACCGCTGCTCGCGCCGGTGCTCGCCATGCTGGAAAACCTGTTCGACCCGGAGACGATCATCCTCGGCGGTGCGCTGCCGGACAGCGTCATCGACGCGCTGATCGCGGCGGCCGAACCGCTGCCGCTCACCGTCGCCCGGCGTGGCGACCGCGCCATCCCGCGTATCCAGCGCGGCACCACCGGTCAGTTGACCGCTGCGCTCGGGGCGGCGGCTCTGCCGCTGCTCGATGCGACCGCGCCGCGCCTGGTGCGCAATCCGGCGGCAGGCGAGCCGGCGCAATTCATCACCGCAGACGTTTTGTCCGTATCGTAGCGCCTGCCATCTCGGTCGCGATCAACAGGTCGAGACTGGTTGATCGACATGCTGCGCCAGCCTGGCTTTTCCGCTAACGCTCAGTCAGGCGAGTCGTTTGCCCGGGACCGATCGAACCGTCGCGCCTTTCGGGGATTGATCTTGGCAAGGCTCTTGCTAGCGAGCCTGGGCGAGCGATTGGAGATGCCGGCCGGATGCTGGAATTCGAAGGGCGCGGCTTGCGTCGGATCAGGGTGCTGCGGCCGCCGCAGATGTCGAGCTGGACGCGCGAGGCTGCTGGCCAGCCGGCGCTCGCCAGCACGCCGCCGGCCGCGGAGCTCAGGATCGCCTCCTACAACATCCACAAGGCCGTGGGCCGCGATCGCCGCTTCGATCCTGACCGGATCATCGAGGTGATCCGCCAGATCGACGCCGATGTCGTGGCGCTGCAGGAGGCTGACCAGCGCTTCGGCGAGCGCTCCGGGCTGCTCGACCTTGCCCGCCTCGAGCGTCGCACCGGCCTGAAGCCGGTGCCGGTACAGAGCGCCTGGCAGGGCCATGGCTGGCACGGCAATGTCGTGCTCTTCCGCGATGGGGCTGTGACCGCGACGCGCCAGCTCGTCCTGCCCGGTGTCGAGCCGCGCGGAGCGCTGATCGCCGATCTCACGGTCTGCGGCTCGCCGATCCGGGTGGTCGCGGCGCATCTCGGGCTGCTGCGCCATTCGCGCTCGCGCCAGGTCGAGACGCTGATCAACGCCTCCAAGCCGACGGATGGGCGCCCGATCTTCCTGATGGGCGACCTCAACGAATGGCGGATCGGCAAGAAGTCGAGCCTGCACGGGCTGGCGCCGAAGTTCGGGCCGCTGCAGGCGGCGATCCCGAGCTTCCCGGCGCGCTTCCCGATCTGGGCGCTCGACCGCATCGTCGCCTATCCCGCCGAGACGATCACGCAGGTCCAGCTGCACGACACCGAATTGTCGCGGTTGGCCTCCGATCACCTGCCGATCAAGGCGGTTGTGCATCTGCCGGGCGAGGATCGCCAGGCGCATTAGAGCAATCTGTCGGCTGAGAGCGGGCGGGCTACTAATCGGCTTGACGATTTTAAATAGGAGTCCTATTCAATAGACATGTCGTTCTTCGATGCCAGCTCCGAACCCCTGCCGCGCCGTCTCCGGGATGGGCTGGAGCGGCTGGCGAGCGTGCTGAAGGCTGATCAGTGGTCGGCGGCCAATGCGGCCGGGCTCAACCCGACCCAGGCCCATGTCCTCTCATTCCTGGCCGGTCGCGGTGAAGCGGGAATGCGGGTCAAGGCGATCGCCGAGCATCTCGGCGTGACGCAACCGACCGCGACGGATTCGATCGCGGCGTTGGAGCGCAAGCGGCTGATCACCAAGGGGCCGGATGCCAGCGATGCGCGCGCCGTCGCGGTACGGGTCACCGAGGCAGGACGCGATGCGGTCAAGGCGATCGGGCTTTCCATCATGGCGACCGATACTGCGTTGGCTGGCCTGTCCGCCGCCGAGCAGGCCGATCTGCTCCTGCTCGTCGTCAAGCTGATCCGCTCGCTGCAGATTGCAGGCGCCCTGCCGGAGCAACGGACATGCGTGACCTGTCGCCATTTCCAGCCGAATGCCCATCCCGGCACTGACATGCCGCATCATTGCGCCTTCGCGAACGCCGCTTTCGGGACCCGGCATCTCCGGCTCGATTGCGGCGAGCATGAAACCGCGGAGCCGTCCGCCCAGGCTGCCACCTGGCGGGCTTTCACAAGGGCTTCCGCACCCCTCCAGACGAACCGCTAGGAAGGATCAAACACCATGAAGAGTTTTGGGCTGCGGGGCATCGGCCTCGCCGCAACGGCCGCGCTGTGCCTGGCCGGCGCCGCCGGGGCATATGAGATCAAGAGCGCCGGCAATCAGGCCGTGCAGGCCTCGTCCGACATCGTCGAGACGAGGATCACCACCGATCACGGCCATGCAATCTTCCGCAGCCGCCTGCGTGGCGATGCCGGCGCCGCCAAGCCCGCCGCGACCGGCAAGTTCGCCGGCTCCGAGGTCTATGCCTATGTCTGGCCGACCTCGCTCGACAGCGCCGAGGTCGGCTTCGACAAGGGCCAGGGCATCGTCGCGCTCGCCGTGACCTTCCACCCCGATTTCGACGACGGCGCCAAGGGTGCCAGGAATCGCGACGTCTGGCACCCGCACTGGGTCGTGCTGGCCGAGGACAAGGCCTGCGGTGGCGGGCTGAAGGTGCGCGATATTCCCGATGGGGCAAAGCCACGTGTGCCCGAGACCTGGCCCGGCGTGCCGCTCCTGATCGACAGCCCGGCCTACAAGACCGCGCTTTCCGGCAGCGTGGTCGAGGTCCATGTGCCGCTCGACAAGCTCGGGGCGCTGAAGGGCGCCTCCTTCGACGGCGTCACCGCAGGCCTGCGCGTCAACGCCAACCTGCATGCGCCGCTGCTCTGCGTCGCCAATGTCTTCAAGGTCGCCTCGGGCAATCTCAGCCTGCCCGGCAAGGTCGCGCCGGCGAAGTGACGCCGGCAGATATCCGCCGGCGATCCGACCGGATGGGCGGCGCGTCGACTGCCATCGGCGCACCGCCCGGTTTCCCCCTCCAGACGATAGAGAAGGACCATCATCATGACATGGATCAACCTGACCGATCCAGCCGCCGCGTCGGCCGAGGCCGCTCCGCTCCTCGCCGAGATCAAGAACGCCTTCGGCGTGACGCCGAACATGTTCCGCGCCGTCGCCAATTCGCCGGCTGCGCTGGCGAGCATGTGGGGCTCTTTCGGCGCGCTGGGCGGCGGCCGCCTCGGCGCCAAGCTCGGCGAGCAGATTGCGGTTGCGATCGCCGACCGCAACGCCTGCAACTACTGCCTCGCCGCCCATACTGCGCTCGGCCGCAAGGCCGGTGCCAGCGCTGCCGAGATGAGCGAGGCGCAGGCTGGTCTCTCCAGCGATCCACGCACCGCGGCGGCGCTCGCCTTCGTGCTGAAGGTCGTCGAGAACCGCGCCGCGATCGGCGAGGGCGATGTCGCCGCGCTACGGGCGGCCGGCTTCGACGATGGCGAGATCGTCGAGATCATGGCCCATGTCGCGCTCAACCTGTTCACCAACTACGTCAACGTCGCCTTCGACGTGCCTGTGGACTTCCCGGGCGTGAAGCTGCGGTCGGCCGCCTGACGCCGACTTGGTGACGCCGACTTGGCCGGTCCGGCGGTGCGGCATCCGCCGTGGCTGCCGGGCCGGCTTTCGGGCGCAAGGCCAGCGCCGGTCGCGGGGCAGGCTTGAGGCATCCTCAAGTGACGCCCGGATAGCGGCATGCCACGATGGGCGTCCCTATCGAGACCGGATCCTGCCCAATGATGACCGAGCCGAGCCGCGCGAAGGCCTATCGCACCCAGAACTGGAGCCTGACCAAGCCTTCGGCGCGCGGACGCAAGGGCGTCGTCGTCTCGCAGAACCACGAGGCCGCCGCCGCCGGGGCGGCGATCCTGGAAGCCGGCGGCAATGCCGCTGATGCCGCAGTCGCCACCGCCTTCGCGCTGGCGGCGGTCGAGCCCTGGAACAGCGGGCTCGGTGGCATCGGCTTCGGCGTTGTGCTCAAGGCCGGCGAAAGCAAAGCCCAGGTCGTCGATTTCGGCCCTGTCGCGCCGCGCCGCGCCGATCCGGCCGACTACCCGCTGACCGGCGCGATGAAGTTCGACCTGTTCGCCTGGCCGGAGGTCGAAGGCGATCGCAACATCCATGGACCGCTGTCCTTCTGCATCCCGTCTTCCGTCGCCGGCTACGCCAGGCTGAAGGAGACGTTCGGGACGAGCATGCCCGTTTCCGAGCTGCTTCAGCCTGCGATCGCCCTGGCCAAGCGCGGCCTGGCGCAGGACTGGTACACGACGCTGAAGATCGCCTCCTCGGCCGCGGTGCTCAGGCTCTACGAGGAGAGCGCGCGCATCTATCTGCCCGGCGGCTTGCCGCCGGTGCCGCCCTATCAGGGCGTGCCGGGCTTCCGGACGCTCGGCAATCTTGGTGCGACGCTGGAGCACCTCGCCGAAGCCGGGCTCGACGATTTCTATCGCGGCGAGCTGGCGAAGAGGCTGGCGGCCGACATCGCCGCGGTCGGCGGTGTGGTCGATGCGCAGGATCTCGCCGGTTGCCGCGCGACCGTACGCGAGGCGCCGGTGATCGACTGGCGCGGCACGCATCGCATCCATACCGCCGGCGGGCTGACGGCGGCGCCAACCCTGCAGGCGGTGGTCGAGGGCATGGCGGCAAGTCCGCCGCCGGAGGGCGGGCCGGACTCGGCCTGGTTCGCCAGGCTCTCGCAGGTGATGCGCGAAGCCTATGCCAGCCGGCTCGAAGGGCTCGGCGCGGCGCAAGCTGCGAAGGAGCCAGGCGAGACCTGCACCACGCATCTCACGGTGGTCGACGGCGAGGGCACCATCGTCGCACTGACCACGACCTTGCTCTCCTCGATGGGCAGTCGCCTCGTCCTGCCCGAGACCGGCGTGCTGATGAACAACGGCATGATGTGGTTCGACCCGCGCCCGGGCAGCGCCAATGCCATCGCGCCGGGCGCTCGCCCCTTGTGCAATATGTGCCCGGTGGTGGTGACCCCCGCCGATGGCGGCTTTCCGCGCCATGGCGCCGGCGCCTCGGGCGGGCGGCGCATCCTCGCCAGCGTCTACCAGATGCTGGCCTTCACCCTCGACAGTGGCATGAGCCTGGAGGACGCCGCGCACCAGCCGCGCATCGACGTCTCAGGTCCCGACGGGACCAGCGCCGATGCGCGCCTGCCTGATGGCACGCTCGATGCGCTGGCGGCTGCCGGACCGCTGACGGTGGTCGAGCACGGCGTGCTGCCGCTCAACTTTGCCTGCCCGAACATGGTGCGGACGGCGCAGGACGGGCAGGAAGGTATCAGCGACGCCGCTTCGCCTTGGTCGGCGGCGGTGGCAGCGAATTGAGGTAGGCGTCATGCTCGGGCCTGACCCGAGCCTCTCAGGCTGAAGGAGGCTCTGACTGGAGCCTCCTCGTTATGAGTTTCTCGGGTCGGCGCGGAGTTTATCCTTGGGCCGGCCAAAGGCCGGACCCGAGGGCGCCGCCCGAGAATGACGGCGGGCGCTACCCCCGCTTCAGCCCCCATGGATACGGCGCCGAGCCCGGCAGCATGCCGGTCAGGCCCTTGCGATAGGCCGTCTTGATGACGAACTGGCCGAGCGGGATGGTGGCGCATTCCTCCAGAGCCAGCCGCCCGAGCGCGACCGCCACCTGCTTCTGCTTGGCCTCGTCCGGCGCGTAGAGCCATTCCTCGGCCATCTCCTCGGCCTTGGCGTTGGTCCACCAGCCGAACCAGCCCTTCTCGCCCGGGCCGCGGACGATATTTGACAGCGCCGGGTTGCCCCAGCCGACGGCCGCGCCGGTGGTGTGGAAGATGCTCCAGCCACCCTTCTCGACCGGCTCGCGGCTGTTGCGGCGCTGGATCACGGTGCCCCAGTCGCTGGCGGCCATCTCGACATTCATGCCCATCGACTTCAGCAGCTCGTAGGTGACGTCGCCGAGCGGGCCGATATCGGGGAAGTCGGTCGGGTTGATGATGACGACCTTTTCGCCGTTGTAGCCGGACTCCTTCAGCGCTGCCTTGGCTTTGTCGAGGCTCTGCGGCATCAGGTCCTCGAGCTCGCCGGTGTAATAGGGCGTGCCGCGCCACCAAAGGTTCCGGCAGACCTGCCAGGCCGTGGTGTCGTCGCCCTGCGACGCCCGCATATAGTCTTCCTGGTTGACGCCCAGGCGGACCGCGGCGCGGACCTTCGGATTGTTGAAGGGCGGCTGGAGATGGTTCAGCCGCATGATCGAGCCGCGGCCGTTCTTGTCGATGACCTCGCGGACGACATCCGGGCTCTTGGCCAGCAAGGGCTGGAGGTCGGCGAGCGGGCGCTCCCACCAGTCGATCTCGCCCTTGGTCAGCGCGGCGGCTGCGGTCGCCGGGTCGGGCAGGATCGGCCATTCGATCCGCTTGAAATGCGCGACCTTGCCGCCGGCATTGCGGCTCGGCGGCTCGCTGCGCGGCTTGTAGGCCTCGTTCTTCTCGTAGACGACGCGGCTGCCCGAGACATATTCGCTGGCGACGAATTTATAGGGGCCCGAGCCGGTCATCTCGGTGACCTGCTTGGTCGCCTCGGTCTTGGCCAGGCGCTCCGGCATGATGAAGGGCGGGTTGTCGGCCTTGGCCATGCAGTCGAGCATCATCGGGAAGGGCCGGGTCAACTTGATCTCGATGGTGCGCTCGTCCGGCGCACCCCAGGCCTCAACCGCCTTAGCCAGCAACTGGCCGTAGGGGTCGCGCTGGCACCAGCGCTTCAGGCTCTCGATGCAGTCGGCCGAGCGGACCGGCTGGCCGTCATGGAAGGCAAGGCCCTCGCGCAGCTTGATCTTCCAGACCTTGCCGTCGGCGGAGATCTCGTGGCCCTCAGCCATTTGCGGCTGCGGCTTCAGGTCGAGATCGCCGCCATAGAGGGTGTCGTAGACGTAGTAGCCGTGATTGTTGGTCACGGTCGCCGTCGTCCAGATCGGATCGAGCGAGGTGAGGTTGGCTTGCGGCGCCATCTTGAGCACGGCTGCGCTCGGTGCCTGAGCCCAGGCCTCCCGGGCGAGCGCTGGAGCGAACAGGGCGGCGGCTGCCGTGCCCTGCAGGAACTGACGACGCTTCATATGGTCTCTCCCCTTTTATGATTGGTTGGTGCGGAAATTCTCCGTCATTCCGGGGCAGGCCGTAGGCCTGAGCCCGGAATCCGGAACCGAGATGTCGATCGTGAAACCTCCGGAAGCGGTATGTCCATCCTGAACGGGCATCGGTTCTGGGTTCCGGGCTCGACCCTTCGGGTCGCCCCGGAATGACAGCCTAGTCGAAGCCAAGAAAATTCGGGCTGTCCGCGAGCTTCGGCGCGGCCTTCAGCCTGGCGATGTCGGGCACGGGGCGCGCGGTCAGCGGATCACCGGCCAAGAGTGACTCGAGCGCCGCTGCAACCGCAAGCACCTTGGCGTCGCCGCCGCGCGGGCCGACGATCTGCAGGCCGAAGGGCATGCCGTTGCGGTCGAGCCCGACCGGGAGCGAGATCGCGGGATGGCCGACGATCGTCACCGCATAGGCATTCGCCAGCCAGTGAAAGTAAGTCCGCGTCGGCTTGCCGTCGATCTCAGCCGGGTAGAGCTCGGACCAGGGCCGCGGCGACAGCGTCATCGCTGGCGAGAGGATGACGTCGTAGTTTTCGAAGAAGCGCTGCCATTCATGGTAGAGCACGGTCTGCTGCTTCAGGGCTCGGGTGACGTCGAGCGCGCTGTAGCGCAGGCCTTCCTCGACATTGGCGCGGACATTGGGGCCGACCTTGTCGGGCGTCTTGATCGAGCGGTCGTGATGGCTGGCGAGGAAGGAGACGGCGCGCAGCACCTCGAAGCTCTCATCGGTGCCCGCGCAGTTCGGCGTAGTCTCGTCAGCCCGGCCGAAGACCTTGCTGAAGCGGCCGATCTTGTCGGCGAAGACCTCGCGGATGTGCTTCTCGGTCGGCGTGAAGCCGAAATCCGGGGTGATTGCGACCTTCAGCGAGGCGAGATCGCAATGGTCCGGCCGGGTGAAATCCTCGGGCCGCCTGACCTGCTTGCCATGGATCGTCGTCGCCAGCGGGTCGACGGCGTCGTCGCTGACCATGGTCGAGAGCAGCAGGCAGAGATCGGGCACGGTGCGCGCCATCGGGCCGAGCACCGAGAGCGGGTTCCAGCCTAGCGGGCGCTTGTCGCTGGGCACCAGCCCTGGCGTCGGCCGGAAGCCGACGATGCCGTTGAAGGCGGCCGGGTTGCGCAGCGAGCCACCCGTGTCCGAGCCGGTCGCGATCGGCACCATGTTGGTTGCGAGCACGACGCCCGAGCCGCCGGAGGAGCCGGCGGCCGAGCGCGAGGGATCGAACGGGTTGCCGGTGACGCCGTAGACGGCATTGCGGGTGTTGGCGCCGGCGCCCCATTCGGGCGTGTTGGTCTTGCCGACGATGACCGCGCCGGCCTTGCGCACGGAGGCGACGATGCCCTGGTCCTGCGTCGGGACATGATCGGCGAAGAGCGGGCTGCCATAGGTGGTGCGCAGGCCCGCGACGTCCTCGAGATCCTTGATGCCGATCGGCAGGCCGTGCAGCGCCGGCAAAGCGTCGCCGCGCATGGTGGCGGCATCGGCGGCCTTCGCGGTCGCTCGCGCCCGCTCGTCGTCGCGCGCCACCATGGCGTTGACGGCCGGGTCGACGGCGTCGATCCGGGCGAGGCAGCTTTCGAGCAGCTCGGTCGCCGAGAGCTTCTTCTCGCCGATCAGGCGGCGGGCGGTGACGGCATCGAGATCGCAGGGTTCGGTCACGGCAGAAAGCTCCGGCAGTCAGGGCGGGTCCGTCCTGACCCGTCCTGCCAGTCGAAGCGGCATCAGCCGCTACGTCAACCCTCGCCGGGTTGAACCCCGGCCTGCGTTCGCCTCAGATGTGCAAGGCTCAGATGTGCAAGGCGTGGCCGAGCGCCTTCAGCGCCGATTCCTGGAACGCCTCGCCCAAGGTCGGATGGGCGTGGATCGTGCCGGCGACGTCTTCGAGCCTTGCGCCCATCTCGATGGCGAGGCCGAAGGCGGCGGAGAGCTCCGAGACGCCTTGTCCGACCGCCTGGATGCCCAGCACGAGATGGTTGTCGGCCCGGGCGACGATACGGACGAAGCCGGCCTCGCCATGGCGGGTCATGGCGCGGCCATTGGCCTGGAACGGGAACTGGCCGATCTTGGTCTCGAAGCCGGCCGCCTTCGCCTCCGCCGGCGACAGGCCGGCCGAGACGATCTCGGGATCGGTGAAGCAGATCGCCGGGATGCAGGCCTTGTCCCAGATGCGCGGCTCGCCGGCGACGATCTCGGCGACCATCTCGCCCTGCGCCATGGCGCGATGGGCCAGCATAGGCTCGCCGGTGACGTCGCCGATGGCGTAGATGCCCCGCATCGAGGTCTCGCAGCGCTCGCCGATCCGGATGAAGCGGCCGTCCATGTCGAGCACGAGCTCGTCGAGGCCAAGCTTGGCCGTCGCGGGAGCGCGGCCGACCGTGACCAGGATCTTGTCGGCCGGCAGCTCGCGCTCCTTGCCGTCGGCCGTCTCGATGCGCAGGCCGTCTCCCTTGGCGGTCGGGCCGAGCGCCTTGGCTCCGAGCAGGACCTCGGCGCCGAGGGCCGAGAGGCTCTTGGCGACCGGTGCGGTCAGTTCGGCATCGTAGAGCGGCAGGATCTTGTCCTGTGCCTCGACCACGGTGACCTTGGCGCCGAGCTTGGCGAAAGCGGTGCCGAGCTCGAGCCCGATATAGCCACCGCCGACCACGACGAGGCGCTTCGGCAGTTCGGTCAGCGCGAGCGCGCCGGTCGAGGAGATGACGTTGCCGCCGAAGGGCAGGAAGGGCAGCTCGACGGGATGAGAGCCCGTCGCGATCACGATCGTCTCGGCCTTGATGGTCTTCGGCCCGGTCTCGGTCTCGACCGCGACGGTCTTGCCGTCGCGGAAGCGGGCCTGGCCGTGGACGATCTTGACTTTGGCCTTGCGCAAGAGGCCGGCGACGCCGTTGTTGAGGCGCTGGACGATGCCGTCCTTCCAGGCGATGGCCTGCTTCAGGTCGAGCTTCGGCTCGGCGGCGGTGAGGCCGAACGGCGTCTTGCCGGCGGCGGCATGGGCGGCCTTCTCGAATTCCTCGGCGACATGGATCATCGCCTTGGAGGGGATGCAGCCGACATTGAGGCAGCTGCCGCCGAGCTTGCCGCTCTCGACGATGACGGTGTCGATGCCGAGCTGCCCGGCGCGGATGGCGCAGACATAGCCGCCGGGGCCGGCGCCGATGACGAGGAGCTTGCAGGTGATGTCGGTCATGGCTTGCTCCCGCCGCTCACATGTCCACGAACAGCGTCGCCGGGGTCTCCAGCAGCTCTTTCAGCCGCTGCACGAAGACCGCCGCGTCCCAGCCGTCGATGACGCGGTGGTCGAAGCTGGAGGAGAGGTTCATCATCTTGCGCGGCACGAAGGTGGTGCCGTCCCAGACCGGACGGACCATCATCTTGTTGACGCCGACGATCGCGACCTCGGGATGGTTGATCACCGGGGTGGTGGCGATGCCGCCGAGCGCCCCGAGCGAGGTGATGGTGATGGTCGAGCCGGTGAGCTCGTCGCGCGTCGCCGAGCCGTCGCGGGCTCGTTCGGCAAGGCGGGAGAGCTCGATGGCGCAGCCCCAGAGATCACGGGCCTCGGCATGCTTGACGACCGGGACCATCAGGCCGGACGGCGCCTGCGTGGCGATGCCGATATCGATGCCGGCATGCTGGTGGACGATGCCGGCCTCGTCGTCATAGAGCGCGTTGAGGTTGGGCTGCTCGCCGAGCGCCTTGACCATGGCCCGCATCAGGAAGGGCAGTATCGTCAGCTTCGGCCGCTCGGCCGTCGGCTTCTTGTTGAGCGCGGCACGCAGGTCTTCGAGAGCGGAGACGTCGACCTCCTCGACAATCGTGATGTGCGGGATGCGCGACTTCGACAGCGCCATCTTCTCGGCGATGCGGCGGCGCAGCCCGACCACCTTTACGTCGGTGATCGCAGTCTTCGCAACGAGCCCGCCCTTGGCCGGAGCCTCGGGGCCGCGCAGGATGAAGGCGTCGATGTCCTCATGAGTGACACGGCCGGCCGGGCCGGAGCCCTGGACCTGGCGCAGGTCGATACCGGCCTCGCGCGCCTTCAGCCTGACGGCAGGCGATGCCAGCGGCTTCTCACCGACCGGACGGCGCGGCGCGGGCGTGGTGATGACAGGGGCCGGGCGGGCCGGAGCCGCCGGCTTTGGCGTCGGCATCTGCTTGGGAGCGGGCTCCGGAGCTGCCGCCGGCGTGGCCGGGGCAGCCGCAGCAGCGGGCTTTTCCTTCGGCGGCTCGACAGGCGCCTCGGCCTTGGCCGGCTCCTCGCTCGCAGTCCCGCCCGAGACCTTCAGCTTCACCAGCGCCGAGCCGATCGCGACGGTGTCGCCGATCTCGGCGCCGACCCAGGTGACCTCCCCCTCGACCGGTGAGGGAATCTCGACGGTCGCCTTGTCGGTCATCACCGCGGCGATGAGATCGTCCTCGCGGACGATGTCGCCGACCTTGACGTGCCACTCGACCAGCTCCGCCTCGGCGATGCCCTCGCCGACATCGGGCAGCTTGATGATGCGCTCGGCCATCAGCGGCTCTCCATGATGTCGCGCAGCGCGGCGCCGACGCGGCCCGGACCGGGGAAATAGGCCCATTCCTGGGCGTGCGGATAAGGCGTGTCCCAGCCGGTGACGCGCACGACCGGCGCCTCCAGGTGGTAGAAGCAGTGCTGCTGCACCAGCGCGGCCAGCTCCGCACCAAAGCCTGACGTCAGCGTCGCCTCGTGCAGGACGATGCAGCGGCCGGTCTTCGAAACCGAAGCGACGATCGCGTCGAGATCGAGCGGCAGCAGGGTGCGCAGGTCGATGATCTCGGCGTCGATGCCGGTCTCCTCGGTGGCGGCCTGCGCGACATGGACCATGGTGCCGTAGGTTACGATGGTGACGGCCTGACCCTCACGGCGGATCGCGGCCTTGCCGAGCGGGATGGTGTAATGTCCCTCGTCGACCTCGCCGAGCTCGTGCTTCGACCAGGGTGTCACCGGGCGGTCGTGATGACCGTCGAACGGCCCGTTATAGAGCCGCTTCGGTTCGAGGAAGATCACCGGATCGGGATCCTCGATCGCAGCGATCAGCAGGCCCTTGGCGTCGCGTGGATTGGACGGCACCACCGTCTTCAACCCGGCGACATGGGTGAACAGCGCTTCCGGGCTCTGGCTGTGGGTCTGGCCGCCGAAGATGCCGCCGCCGGTCGGCATGCGGATCACCATCGGGCAGGTGAAGTCGCCGGCCGAGCGGTAGCGCAGGCGCGCCGCCTCCGAGACGATCTGGTCGTAGGCCGGGTACATGTAGTCGGCGAACTGGATCTCGACGCAGGGGCGCAGGCCATAGGCCGCCATGCCGATCGCGGTGCCGACGATGCCGAGCTCGCTGATCGGCGCGTCGAAGCAGCGGTTGACGCCGTATTTCTGCTGCAGGCCGTGGGTGCAGCGGAAGACGCCGCCGAAGAAACCGACATCCTCGCCATAGACGACGACGTTGTCGTCACGGCCCATCGAGACGTCGAGGGCCGAGCGGATCGCCTCGATCATGGTCATGCGGGCCATGGCTCAGACTCCGATCTGCTGGCGCTGGCGGCGCAGATGCGGCGGCAGCTCGGCATAGACGTCCTCGAACATGTCGCGCGAGGAGGGTTTGCCGCCGGCATGCAGCGTGCCGAAGCTCTCGGCTTCCTTCTGCGCGGCGATCACGGTCGCCAGAATCTCGGCCTCGGCCTGCTTGTGGCGCTCCTCGGTCCAGGCGCCGATCGCGATCAGGTGCTGCTTCAGCCGGACGATGGGGTCGCCCAGCGGCCAGTCGTCGGATTCGTGCTTGGGCCGGTAGGCGGAAGGGTCGTCCGAGGTCGAATGCGCGCCGGCGCGATAGGTGACGTATTCGACCAGCGTCGGGCCGAGATTGCGGCGGGCCCGCTCGATCGCCCATTGCGCCACGGCGTAGGTGGCAAGGTAGTCGTTGCCGTCGACGCGCAGCGCCGGGATGCCGAAGCCGAGGCCGCGGGCGGCGAAGGTGCCGGAGCCGCCCCGCGCAATGCCCTGGAAGGTCGAGATCGCCCACTGGTTGTTGACGACGTTGAGGACGACGGGAGCCTTGTAGGTCGAGGCGAAGACGAGGGCGGCGTGGAAATCCGACTCGGCGGTCGAGCCATCGCCGACCCAGGCAGCCGCGATCTTGTTGTCGCCCTTGATCGCCGAGGCCATCGCCCAGCCCACCGCCTGGACGTATTGGGTGGTGAGGTTGCCCGAGATCGAGAAGAAGCCGTTCTCCTTGGAGGAGTACATCACCGGCAATTGCCGG
Source organism: Allobosea sp. P4_H5 (assembly GCF_056400825.1). Taxonomy (NCBI): domain Bacteria; kingdom Pseudomonadati; phylum Pseudomonadota; class Alphaproteobacteria; order Hyphomicrobiales; family Alloboseaceae; genus Allobosea; species Allobosea sp. P4_H5. Next base: position 36,003 of record NZ_JBFUKM010000016.1, read on the forward strand.
CCCTTCATCGGGTCGCGCTCGTTCGAGTAGATCTGGCACATCATCTCGACGAGCGGATAATCGTGCGCGATCAGCAGCCCGGCCTGGCGATAGGTCGGGAAATTCATGTCGCCCTTGCCGAGCGCAATGCGGAAGGCGCAGGAGACCGCCTCTTCGCCGGTGTGCTGCATGTAGAACGAGGTCTTGCCCTGGCGCTGAGCCATCTGCATGCGGGCGTCGAAGGCGCGCAGCGTCAGCATGTGGCGCAGACCGCGGACCAGATCGTCCTTGGAGAGCTCGGGCACCCAGGGGCCGACCGCCTCGCCCTCGCGGTCGAGGACGCGGATGATCGAATAGGCGAGGTCGCGGATTTCCCTGGGGTCGACATCGACTGGCGGGCGCTGCACCGAGCCGGCCTTCGGGATCACGACATGGGAGAAGTCGGGCTTCTCGCCGGGGCGACTGGCCGGGACGGGAACATGGAACCGAAGCGGTGAGGGGTCTGTCATGTCCACGCTCCCTAGGCTCTAGTCCGACCCAGCATTTCGCCATGCGGCTCTCGCCGCAAGGCACGTTTGCAGGGGCGTCCGTCGAGACGCCGTCGTTATTCGGGCATGTTAGGGTGGTGACACATCGATTTCTTGCCGAAATGGCCTTGAGAATCGGCTCTGCTCGGAGGATTATTCTGCCATCTTGGCCTAGTGCGGAAAATTCACCCGATGGCGATCAAAGCGCGGCGCAGCGAGGAGCTAGACCAGATCGACCGGCGCATCCTCTCGGCCCTGAACGAGGATGGCCGGCTGACGATCAATGCGTTGGCCGAGAAGGTCGGGCTCTCACCTTCGCCATGCTGGACCCGGGTGAAGCGGCTGGAGGAGAGCGGCGCGATCGAGAAGTATGTCGCGGTGCTGAACCATCGCGCGCTCGGGCTCGACAATGTCGTCTTCATCGAGATCACGCTCGACAAGCATGACGACAAGCTCCTCGACCGCTTCGGCGAGGCGCTGGCGCGGATTCCCGAGGTGGTCGAGGCCTATCTCGTCACCGGCGACTACGACTATCTGGTCAAGGCCGTGGTCAGCGGCACCGAGCACTATGAGCGCTTCCTGCGCGAGAAGATCTACCGCCTGCCGGGCATGCGGCAGTCGCGCACGACCTTCGGCCTGCGCGCGCTGAAGCGGGCGATCTCGGTCGACCCGCTGCAGATCGCGCCGGTTTGAGCAGCCTTCAGGCCGGCACCGAGATCGCCATGCCGTCGCGCTGCGGGTCGGCGCCGCCGGTCGCGAGCCCATCCTCGACCTTGACGCCATGGAGTGCAGCGAAGGGGTAGCTCTGGGCCGAGCGCTTGACGTCGTAGCCGGCGGACTTGAGCTCTGCCTCGACACTGCGGCGGATGCGGTTGCTGATGTCAATGGAGTTAGAGACGCCCATGACGCGCGGCGCTGCCACCGCCTCCAGCATCGACATCTCGAAATCGATGACGTTGCTGATGCCTTGTGCCATGGCCGGGGCGATATAGCTGCCGCCCGGCGCGCCCATGACGATGAAGGGTTTTTCGCCTTTGAAGACGATGGTCGGCGCCGCCGAGGAGGAGCGGCGCTTGCCGGGAGCGATCGAGCCGGCGCGGCCGGGGCGCGGGTCGAAGCGGCTCATCGTGCCGTTATAGATGAAGCCGAGACCTTCGGTGATCGCGCCCGACGGGCTGCCGAGGGTGTGAGTCAGCGCGACCGCGTTGCCATGGCGGTCGACCACGGTCACGTGGGTGGTCTCGCGCGAGGAGGAGCGCTCCAGCCGCTTCACATCGGCACGCTCGCCGCGGCGGATGCTCTCGGCCTGCTCCGCTGCATGCTCCTTCGAGATCAGGCGCTCGACCGGGACGTCGACATAGGCCGGGTCGCCCATGAACTGATCCTTGTCGATGGTCATGCGCTTCATGGCTTCTGCGAGCAGGCGGACATGCTCGGCGCTGCCATGGGGCAGCGAGCCGATGTCGAAGGCCTCCAGCATGTGCAGGATCTGCAGCATCGACATGCCGCTCGCCGGCGGCGGCGAGGTCGAGATGCGGTGGCCGCGATAGGAGCCCCAGATCGGCTTGGCGACGGAGAGTTCGTATCTGGCGAGGTCCTCGCGCGAGATCAGCCCGCCATGCGCCGCGAAGTCGGCGGCGATCTCCTCCGCGAGTTCGCCATGATAGAACAGATCGGCGCCGCCCTTCGCCACCCGCTCCAGCGTGTTGGCCATGTCGGCGTTGACGATGACGTCGCCGGGGCGCTTCGCGCTGCCATCCGGGCGGAAATAGAGGCGCTTGCCGGCCTCGCTGTAGCGCAGCTTGTCCGATGTGTTGACCTGGCCTGAGCCGCTCTGATCCTGCGTCCAGAACCAGTGCATATGCGGGCGCACCAGCACGCCCTCGCGTGCCTGTTTGATCGCCGGCGCCATGACATCCGCCCAGTCCATCGTGCCGAAGCGTGACAGTACGTAGTCATAGCCCTTGACACTGCCGGGCGTGCAGACGGCGAGATGGCCGAACTCGTTGATGCCGCCTTCGAGCAGGAAGGCGAAGCCGTCGCGCGATTGGCCGCGCAATTTGTCGAGCCACATGTCCGGCTTCGCGGAGTAAGAGGCGCGGGCGTAGAACTCGACGATCTCATGCACGCCCTTGCCGGGCATGTAGAGCTGCATCGAGCCGAAGCCGCCGATCCCCGACATCAGCGGATCGACCACGCCTTGCATGAAGGCGCAGGCGATCGCCGCATCGATCGCATTGCCGCCACGCTCCAGCACGGCCGCACCGGCTTCGACCGCTTCCGGCTGCGGAGCGACGATCATTCCGTTCTTCATGCTGAAGGCCTCATTCTCGATAGTCGCTCACGCCGGCTCAGCCAGACGCCAGAACAGCCTGACACCGCCATCCTGCGTGCTCTCCAGCCCGGGGACGGCGGAGAGGAGCTTTCTTGTGTAGTCGTGCTGCGGCGCGTCGAAAATCTGGTCGCGCGTGCCTTCCTCGACGATGCGGCCGTCCTGCATGACGATGACGCGGTCGGAGACCTGCTCGACCACGCCGAGATCATGGCTGATGAACAGGCAGGAGAAGCCGTGCTTCTTCTGCAATTGCGCGAAGAGCTCCAGCACTTGTGCGCGCACCGTCACATCGAGCGCCGAGACCGGCTCGTCGGCGATGACGAAGCTCGGCCGGCGGATGATGGCGCGGGCGATGGCGACGCGCTGGCGCTGGCCGCCGGAGAGCTCGTGCGGATAGCGCTCGGCAAAGCCGTCGCCGAGGCCGACCTCGCCCAGCACCTCGGCGAGCCGCGCTTTCCTGTCGGCCGAGCCCATGCCCTTGACCAGCCGCAGGGGCTCACCGACGAGCTCGCCGATGGTCATGCGCGGATCGAGCGAGGAATAGGGGTCCTGGAAGACCATCTGGCAGTTCAACCGATAGTCCCAATAGGCGGCATCGCTCTTGTCGATCGGCTTGCCGTTGAACAGGATCGCGCCTTCGCTCGGCTTGATCAGGCCGGCGATGGCATGGCCGAGCGTGGTCTTGCCCGAGCCCGAGCCGCCGACGACCGAGACGACCTCGCCGGGCTTCACCGAGAGGCTGATGCCGTGCAGCGCCCGCTTGGGCTGTTCTTTGCGGAAGAAGCCCTGGCGGCCGCCATAGTCGACGACGAGATCGTTGACCGCGACGAGTGGTGTCTTTGCCTCCGGCAGGTCGCGCGCCGGCTCGCGATGCGGCATCGCGGCGAGCAGCTTGCGGGTATAGGGGTGCTGCGGCCGGGCGAGGAGGTCCTCAGCTTTGCCGTGCTCGACGACATCGCCCTGGCACATCACGACGATGCGGCTGCAATAGCGCGCGACCATGCCGAGATCATGCGAGATCAGGAGCACGGCGGTGCCGTTCTCCTTGGTCAGCTCGACCATCAGCTCCATCACGTCGCGCTGGACGACGGCGTCGAGCGCGGTGGTCGGCTCGTCGGCGAGGAGCAGGGCCGGCTTCAGCAGCATGACCGAGGCGAGCATGATGCGCTGTCGCATGCCGCCGGAATACTGGTGCGGATAGGCGTTGAAGGCGCCCTCGGGATCGCGGATGCCGACGCGCCGGAGCATGTCGAGGATGAGCTCGCGCCGGCCGTTGGCGTCGAGCTTGCGGTGCAGCGCCAGCCCCTCGTCGAGCTGCCGCCCGATCAGCATGGAGGGGTTGAGCGAGGTCATCGGCTCCTGGAAGACCATGCCGACCCTGGCGCCGCGGATCGCCCGCAGGCGCTTCGGGGCCATGGTCGTGACCTCCTCGCCATCGAAGCGGATCGAGCCGGAGATCAGACGCACCGCCGGCGGAATGAAGCCCATCACGGCACGAGCCGCTAGCGTCTTGCCCGAGCCGGACTCGCCGACGATGCCGACGATCTCGCCGGGCGAGACGGAAAAGCTGACATTGTTGACGACGGTGCGGCCGGATGAGCCGATCCTGAGCGTCAGGCCATCGACCTCGAGCAGAGGTTTGGTGGAGATCATCGCGCACCCCTCATCCGCGGGTCGAGCTTGTCGCGCAGTGCGTCGCCGAGCAGGTTGATGCCGAGCAGCGTCAGCGAGATGGCGAGACCCGGGAAGATGCCGAGCCAGACGGCCTGGCCGATATAGGGCCGCGAACCCGCCAGCATGTTGCCCCAGGTCGGCGCCGGCGGCGGTACGCCAAGGCCGAGGAAGGAGAGCGAGCTCTCGGCCAGCAGTACCCAGCCGAACATCGAGGTCGCCAGCACGGTCAGCGGTGCGATGCAGTTCGGCAGGATGTGGCGCAGCATGGTGAAGCCCTCGGAATTGCCCATCACTCGCGAGGCCGAGATGAACTCCCGCTCGCGCAGCGAGAGCACGGTGCCGCGCACGATGCGGGCGACCGAGGGCGCATAGGCGATGCCGAGGGCCAGGATGATGCCATATTTGTTGGCGCCGACCACGGCGAGCAGGCCGAGCGCCAGGAGGATGCCGGGGAAGGCGAGCAGGGCGTCGTTGAAAGCCATGATGGTGCGGTCGACCCAGCCGCGGACATAGCCGGAGAACAGGCCGATCACGGTACCGAGCGAGACGGCGAGCGCGACCGTCAAAAGGCTGATCCAGACCGAGGTGGCGGCGCCCGCCATCAGCCGCGAGAGCACGTCGCGGCCAAACTCGTCGGTGCCGAGCCAGTGCATTGCCGAGGGCGCTGCGAGCTTGGCGCGGAAGGAGAGCCGCAACGGGTCATAGGGCGTCCAGACGGAGCTGACGCTTGCGACGATGGCGAGGAAGCCGATCAGCGTGCCACCGACCAAAGCATTGGGAGCGGGGAGCTTCATTGCGCCGTCACCCTCGGATCGAAGATCGGATAGCAGAGGTCGATCACGAGATTGACCAGCACATAGGTGAAGGCGACGAAGAGCATGCAGCCCTGGATCACCGGATAGTCGCGGGCGAAGATCGAATCGACCAGCAGGCGGCCGAGGCCGGGGATGGTGAAGACCGTCTCGACCACCGCGATGCCGCCGAGCAGGTTGCCGAGCACGAGGCCGATCAGCGTCCAGGTCGGCCCGAAGGCGTTCTTGAAGGCGTGGTTCCAGAGCACGGCGCTCTCGGTCAGGCCCTTGGCGCGGGCATGAGTGATGTAGTCGAGCCGGAGCACTTCCAGCGTCGAGGCGCGTGCCATGCGCAGGATCACGCCGATCTCGTGCAGGAACAGCGTCATGATCGGCATGATCAGGTAGAGGATGCCGGCCAAGGGGCTTTCGGCGATCGAGACGTAGCCGACCACCGGCAGCCATTCGAGCTTGAGGCCGAAGAACAGCAGCAGCAAAAGGCCGAGCCAGAACGTCGGGATCGAGAGCAGCAGCGTCGCGACGGCGACGAGGCTGAAGTCGAGCGAGGTATCCTGCTTCCAGGCGGCGAGCACGCCCGCGGGAACCGCGACGAGACTCGCCAGCGCGACCGCGACGAGCACGATCTGGGCCGATATCCAGAAGCGCTGCAGGATCAGCGGCAGCACCGCCTGCTGCGAGTTGATCGACTGGCCGAGATCGCCCTTGAGTAGGTTGCCGAACCAGATGCCGAACTGGACCGGCAGGCTCTGGTCGAGGCCGAGCCTGGCCTGAAGATCGGCGATCGAGGCTGGGGTCGCCAGATCCCCCAGCATCAGCGAGGCCGGATCGCCCGGGATCAAACGGATCAACCCGAAGACCGACACCGACACGATGAGCAGTGTCGGTACGGACATCAGAATGCGCGTCAGCGCAAAGCGCAGCATCGGCTTCCTCCCGGTGTGCGGACGGTAGGGGTGACGTCAGTTCGCCAGCGTCACTTCCCACATGCGCAGCTTCGACTGCCACGGCTTGAAGCCCTGGACGCGCTTGGCATGGGCGATGATGTCGAGGCCGTTGAAGGCGAAGATCATCGGGACTTCGTCGATGACGCGCTTGTGCAGCTCGTCGACGAGCTTCTGCCGCTCGGCCCGGTCGGAGGTCACGTAGAGCTTGTCGATCTGCTTCTGCGCTTCCGGGTTGTCCCAGGTCTTGCGCGGCTGCTTGTCCTTGGGCCCGGAGAACTGCTCGAAGGCGATGGCGGGATCGAAGCGAGCCGAGAAGGAGAAGGACTGCATCTGGTAGTTGCCCTTGTTGAAGCGGTCGAGCTGGGTCGCCCAGTCGAGCACTTCGATCTCGGCATTGACGCCGACGGACTGCAGCATCTGCTGGGCCACCACCGCAGCCGGGAAGCTCGGCACGGTCGGGCGTTTGTTGGCGAGGATGACGATCTTCTCGCCCTTGTAGCCGGCCTCCTTGAGCAGGGTCTTGGCGCGGGCCAAGTCGTAGACATGGCCCTTCTTCTCGACCTCGCCGAAATAGCTCGAGCCGGAATAGATCGGCGAGGTGTTGGGCTTGCCGAGGTCGTTGTAGAAGGACGCGACGATCTCATCCATGTCGAGCGACGCCGCGATCGCCTGGCGCAGCTTCTGGTTGCCCATCACGGCGTCTTTGGTCTGGATCAGGAAGACGTGCCTGACGGCATTGGGCTCGGCCGCCACCGAGAGCTTGGGGTTCTTCTTCAGTTCGGCCGCGTCGCTCGGCAGGATCTCGGCCATGTCGAGCGCGCCGGAGATCAGGCCGGCCTTCACCGTCGCCGGGTCCTTGACGACCAGGAACTTGATGTCCTTGAGCAGGGGCCGCTTGGAGCCGACATAGCCGTCGGCCTTGGCGCCATCCTTCGGCGATTTGTAGCCCTCGAAGGCGGTCATGGTGAAATACTCGCCGCGCTTCCATTCGCCGAACTTGTAGGGGCCGGTGCCGATCGGCTTGTCCCATGACCCGTCGGCCTTGACCGAATCCTTGTGCAGGATCGCGGTCATGGCGCAGTCGGTGCGGGCGAGCGTGTCGAGGAAGAGCGCGTTCGGCTTGTCGATCTGCATCACCACGGTGCGGGCGTCAGGCGCCGTCACGGACTCGACCTTGAGGCCGGAACGGCCGTCGAATTCCGAGGTGCAGCGCCAGTCGGTTTTGGCGTCCATATAGCGGGTCCAGTTCCACAGCACGTCGGCCGAGGAGAGCTCGGCGCCGTTGTGGAACTTGACGCCCTGGCGCAGCGTGAAGGTGTAGGTCTTGCCGTCGGTGGAGAGGTCGACCTTCTCGGCGAGCAGCGGCGTTGCGACGCCACCCTCATTGTAGCCGACGAGGCCCTCGACCAGCTGCAGCGCAAAATCGTCGGTGTTGTCGTCGCGATTGACGCCGGGATTGTTGCTGCGGATGTCGGCGGCGACTGCGACGGTGATGGATTGTGCTGCGGCGGGGCTGGCGAGCGCCAGCAAAGTGAAGGCGGAGGCGAGCAGGCGGTTCATCGGCAATTCCCCTTTTTGTCTTGTTGTCTCGGTCTTGTCGTTGTGCGTGCGATCGCTGGCCTCAGGCGGCCTTGGCCGCCCCGGATCGGCGCCTGGCCAGCACGTCGGCGAAGAAGTCCTCGACCCGCGAGACAGCCTTCAGCCCGTCATGCGGCATGTTCGGCACCAGATCGAAGCGCACGCTGATGCCGTGCTCCTCGAAGTTGCGGCGCAAGCTGTCGAGCCGTTCCGGGCGGTTCTTGCCGGCGTGGTTGGCGTCCGGCATCCAGCTGGCATTGCCGGGCTGATGGGTGATTTCCCAGGTTTCGAGATCGGCGGCGCCGACGATCATCTGCACCGCGACCTTGCGGATCGCCTCGATGTCGGGGGCGGTGCCGAAGAGCTCGGCCATGTTGCGGGTGCCGACCCACCAGTCGCGCGTCGGGTCGAGCAGCGTCACCGAGCCCGGCGCGCCGATCGAGGCGGCCCAGAGCCTGTCCGGCTGCAGCATCAGGAAGCGGTGGGTGAAATGGCCGCCGCCGGAATAGCCGAACAGGGCGAAGCGGTCGAAGCGCAGGCCATAATGCTGGGCGACCTCCTCGACCATGGCGAGCAGGATGTGGTCGTAGCGGACCTCGCCTTCGCGCATGTATTTGAAGCCGTTGCGGTTGCCGTCGCCCATCACGCCGATCGGGAAGAGCGGGGCGAGGATGATGCAGTTGTTCCAGCGGCCGAAGGCTTCGAAGGCGTCGCGATAGCCGGTGAAGCCGCGGCCGGTGCCGTGCATGGTGACGACGAGTTCGGGCGCCTGTCCGCCCTTGCCGAGAGTCTTCGGCACGTAGAGGCAATAGCTGAAGCGCGGATCGGCCTTGCAGGCGATCACCGGGGTCGGGCCGAGATCATAGAGCGCGCGCGCAATCGCGGCCGCATCGTCCTGCTTGGTCTGGCTTGCGACGGGAGCAGTCATGCGGCGGTTCCTTATTGGCTATAAGATTGGCGCCAATTTTGTTGCATGATACGATCAGGCCTGCAAGCCGGATTCGACAGGGGCAGCGCCGGCTGTGCGCGAGGCAAGCGAACCGGCTCGCAAGCATCGCTCCAATGCTCTAGAGACCCGTCATGGCCAGCCGTCCAAAAACCCGCCAGCGCGCCAAGGGCGAACTCGCCAACGAGATCGCCAAGGCGATCCATATCCGCGCCTATCGCCCGGGCGAGTGGCTGCGGCAGATCGATCTCGAGGAGGCTTTCCAGGCGACGCGCTTCGACGTCCGCACCGCGCTCGACGAGCTCGCCGTACGCAAGACGATCGAGCACGTGCCCAATCGCGGCTACCGTGTCATCGAGGTCGATCTCGCCACCTACCGCGCGATCCGCGATACCCGCATCATCCTGGAGAGCGCCGCGTCCCGCCTGGTGATCGGCAGGGTGGACGACCAGGCCGTCGCCCGGCTCGATGCACTCGCCCATGAGTTCAGCCAAGCGGTGCAGAGCGGCACGCGCGTCGAGCAGAGCGAGATCAACCGCGCCTTCCATAGCCTGATCTATGCCCATTGCGGCAATCCGGTGCTGGTGGAGACGATCTGGAGCCTGCGCGACCGCTCGCGTGGTTCGGCGGTCACGGTCTGGGCTTCGCATCAGGCCCTGCTCGCCAGCGACGCCGACCACCACGCCATGGTCGCGGCGATCCGTGCCGGGGATGGCGAGCGGCTGGCCGAGCTGATCAGCCAGCACATCCTCAAGGACCTGATCGAGGTCAGCGGTGCGGCTTAATCCGCGACGGTGACTTCCCAGAGCCGCGGCTTCGACAGGATCGAGGACTTGTAGCCCTTGACCCGCTTGCCGTAGGCGCCGGCGTCGATGCCGTTATAGAGCATCACCATCGGCACTTCGGCGATGAAGCGCTGGTGCAGTTCGTCGAACAGCTTCTGGCGCTCGGCCTTGTCCGAGACGACCATCGACTTGTCGAGCAGCGCCTGGGACTCCGGCGTGTCCCAGACCTTGCGCGGCTGCGTCGCCTTCGGGCCGGTCATCGATTCGAAGCTGAGAGCGGGGTCGAGCCTGGCCGAATAGGGGAAGGCCTGGAGCTGGTAGTTGCCCTTGGTATAGCGGTCGAGCTGCGTCGCCCATTCGAGCACCTCGATCTGGACGTTGATGCCGGCCGCCTGCAGCATCTGCTGCGAGACGACGGCGGCGTCGAAGCTCTGCGGGTAGCGCTTATTGGCCAGCATCACCAATGGCTCGCCCTTGTAGCCGGCTTCCTGCAGCAGCTTCTTGGCAGCGGCGAGATCGTATGTGTAGCCCTTGGCCTGGACTGGGCCGTAATAGGAGGACATCGACGGCACGATCGAGTTGTTGCGCTTGCCGAGCCCGTCGGTGACCTGCGCGACGAGTTCCTCGGTGTCGATCGCCGCCGCGATCGCCTGGCGCAGTTTGACGTTCCCCAGCAGCGGATCGCGGGTCTGCAAGAGGATGCCGACCAGGCCCATGTTCGGCGTGATCGAGAGCCCGATGCGCTGGTCCTTCTTGAGTTCCTTGACCTCGGCATTGGCGACGTCCGGGATCACATCGACATCGCCGCGCAGCAGTGCCGCCTTGGCGGTGGCGCCGTCCGGGATGACCATGAAGCGGATGTCGTCGATGAGCGGGCGCTTGCCGCCGGTATAGCCATCCGGCGCGCCCGGCAGGCTGGCATAGGCCTCGTTACGGGTCAGGCGGACGAACTCGCCGCGTTTCCACTCGGCGAACTTGTAGGGGCCGGTGCCGATCGGCTTGTCGAAGGAACCGTCGGGCTTGAGCGAGTCCTTGTGCAGGATCGCCGTCATCGCGCAGTCGGTACGGGCGAGATTGGCGAGGAAGAGCGAGCTCGGCTTGTCCAGCTTGAAGACGACGGTCGCCGGATCGGGCGCCGTCACCGCCTCGACCTTGACGCGGCCGCGCCCGTCGAACTCCGACAGGCAGCGCCAGTCGGCTTTCGCGTCCATATAGCGGTTCCAGCTCCAGACCATGTCGGCCGAGGTCACGTCGGCGCCGTTGTGGAACTTCAGGCCCTTGCGCAGGGTGAAGGTGTAGCTGAGCCCGTCCGGCGAGACCGCGATCGTCTCGGCCAGCAGCGGCTTCACGGCCGAATCCTCGCCATAGGCGACGAGACCCTCGACGACATGCAGGATGACCGAGTCGGTATTGTCGTCGCGGTTGACCCCCGGATTGATGCCGCGAATGTCGGCATTGAGGTGCACCTTCAGCGTCGCGGCCGCGGCCGGCATTATGGCTGCGGTCGCAAGGCCCAATCCGGCGAGGGCGAGGGAAAGGCGGCGTCGGCTGTGCATCGGCAGGTTCCCCTTGTTTTATGATCTGGACGCGTCGCTGCCGCCTTATTCGGCGGCTTGCGCGAGCGTCATTGGTTCATCGGTGAGGCTGTAGCGGGTGAAGATGCGGTTGAGGGCCGGGAGCGGGGCGACCTCCATCGTGCCCTTGGCCGGCTGCATGATCACCATCGAGACGGTGGCCGAGAGATTGCCGGTGTCGTTGAGGCGCGGCGGCCGGCAGACCGAATGCGGGGTCAGGAAATCGTCGAAGAAGGCCTGCTTGAGGTCATCGACAGTGAGCTTGCGGCCGGCCTCGTTCAGCAGCTTCTTGACGCGCCAGTCGCGGTAGAAGCTCTCGGGCACGCGCGGGATGCCGGTGTCGGTGATCTTGGCCAGCGCGACCTGGCCGACCCAGTGATTGGCGTGCACGATCAGCCCGTCCTCGGGATAGAGCGGGAAGGCGGCGTCGGGGGCGCATTCGAAGTCGATGCCGAAGCCGGCGACGGTCGAGAGCATCATGTTGTTCGAGCAGGCCTTGGGCGTCGTCGCGACCGCCTTGATCGCGAACGCGAAATGCTCCTGCTCCAAGACCTTGCGGCGGATAAGCGCGAGCGGCACGCCAACTTGCGTGAAGTCGCGCTCGCTTTCGAGATAGTTGGCGGTGATCGAGATGCCAGCGGCGTTCATGCCGCAGCGGGCAAGGCCGCCCGCCTCGACGAAGGTCAGGAAGTCCGGGCCGTCCTCGCGGCGCACGCGCAGCACGATCGCCGTCTCCGCGCATTCGGCCTTCCAGTCCCAGTTCTGGCCGTGGATCAGTTCGCCCGAGGCGCTGCGCTCGGGCAGGATGATCGCGCCGGTGCAGCCGTCGTCGAGCTCTTCTTCCGCTCCGACCGGCTTGCTCTTTTCCAGCTTCGCCTTGGCGATCACCTCGGTGCGGGCATTGATCATGATGACGTCTTCGAGCGTGACGCCGGCTCCATCCGCGATGCCACGCATCTCCTCGATGTAGTGCGTGCCGAAGGCCTCGATCTCGCGGGCGAACTCGCCGATCAGGCGCGACTTGGCCGCGGCGTCATAGCCGAGATCACCGAGCTGTCCGCCATAGAGCTCGATCGAGCGCTTGACGCGCCCCGGCACCGCCGCACCATGCTGGCGGCCACGCTCATAGGGCGTGCCCGAGACATCGACGAAAGGGAAGGGTTCGACCATGACCGGATCTCCGTGTTGGCGCTGGCGCCGCGTCAAGTCATGATGTATTTCATTTCAAACTAAGACAATCAAGAGTCTTTTCATGGCGACGCCGACACGATTGCAGCAGGAGATCGCCGACCGGATCCTGCGCATGGTCCGCGAGGACGGGCTCGGGGCTGGCGCCTGGCTCAACGAGAACAGCGCGGCGCGCCGCCTCAACGTCTCGCGCACGCCGGTGCGGGCTGCGATCGACCATCTCGCCCGGCAGGGGCTGGTGCGTCGGCATCCGAACAAGGGCGTCGAACTGCTGAGCGCGCCCGAAGCGTCTACCGATACTGGCGCCGGCGCAGATGCGACCGAGCTCGCCATGGTCAAGGTGGCGCAGGATCGCCATGGCGGGCGCCTGCCTGACGAGATCTCCGAGCTGGAGCTGATGCGGCGCTACGAGCTTGGTCGGCCGGAGGTGCAGCGCCTGATGGCGCGGCTCGCTGATCTCGACATGGTCGAGCGCAAGCGCGGCTATGGTTGGCGCTTCCTGCACGAGGCGCGCGACCAGTCGGCGCATGACGAGCGCTACCGCTTTCGCTTGCTGATCGAGCCGATGGTCTTCCTCGAGCCCGGCTTTTCGCTGGAGCAAGGCTGGATCGACGAGATGCGGGTCCGCCACGAGCAAACCCTGTCGCAACCCTGGAAAGAGAGCTCGGCGATCGGCTTCTACGAGATGAACGCCGATTTCCATGAGGGGCTGGCGGCGGCCTCGGGCAACCGCTTCATCCATTCCGCCATCCGCCGACAAAACCAGATGCGCCGGCTCTCCAATTACGACTGGACCTATGGCTATGAGCGCGTCGTGGTGAACAGTCGCGAGCATCTGCAGATGCTCGCGACGCTGGAGGCTGGCGACCATCAGCTCGCCAGCGCCCTGATGCGCAGCCATCTCCAGCGCGCCATGCAATTGCGCCGGCCGGATGGGCTGGACTGAAACTGATCGGTACCCTCGCTGTTGTCTTTTGAATTTAAGAAAGACATTATGCGGCGATCCATAGCGAGGACCCGCCGATGACCGCGCCTGCATCTGCCGCTGAAAGCCGCCGCGACAACGCTCCCGATGCGTTCTGGATGCCGTTCACGCCGATGCGGGCCTTCCGGCAGGCGCCGCTGCTGTTCGATCGGGCGGAGGGCATGCACTACATCACCCCGGACGGGCGGCGCGTGCTCGACGGCATGGCCGGGCTCTGGTGCGTCAATGCCGGCCACGGCCAGGCGAAGATCACCGAAGCGATCCGTGCCGCGGCGGGCCGGCTCGATTTCGTCTCCTCCTTCAAGATGAGCCATCCCGATGCGCAGGCCTATGCTGCCAGGCTCTGCGACTTCGCGCCGGAGGGCATCGACCATGTCTTCTTCGTCAATTCCGGCTCTGAGGCGGTCGATACCGCCCTGAAGATCGCCCGCGCTTATCATCAGGCCCGCGGCCAGGCCGGACGCACCAAGCTGATCGGCCGGGCCAAGGGCTATCACGGCATGGGCTGGGGCGGCCTTTCGGTCTCAGGCATCGGCCGGCACAAGGCCGCCTTCGGACCGCTCCTGCCCGATGTCGCGCATCTGCCCTCGCCCTATGATCGCGCCAGCATGGCCTTCTCGCGCGGCCGGCCGGAAGGCGGGCTCGCTGCGGCCGAAGCGCTGGAGAGCCTGCTGCAGATCCACGATCCCGCGACGGTTGCAGCCGTGATCGTCGAGCCGGTGACCGGCTCGGGCGGGGTCTATCCGCCGCCGCTGTGCTATCTCGAACGCCTGCGCGCGATCTGCGACAAGCACGGCATCCTGCTGATCTTCGATGAGGTCATCACCGGCTTTGGCCGGCTGGGAGCGCCCTTCGCGGCGCAGGCCTATGGCGTCAGGCCGGATCTGATGAGCTGCGCCAAGGGCATGACCAATGGCGCCGTGCCGATGGGCGGCGTCCTCGTCGCCGGCCATGTCTATGATGCCTTTATGGCCGGGCCGCCCGAGGCGATAGAGCTCCTACACGGCTATACCTATTCGGCCCACCCGCTCGCTTGTGCCGCTGGTCTTGCGACGCTCGACGTCTTCGCCGAGCAGGACATCCTGGGCGGCCTCGCCAAGGTGCTGACGCTCTGGGAGGAGCGGGCGCACCGGCTGAAGGGGGCGCCCCATGTCGTCGATATCCGCACCGCCGGCCTGCTCTGCGCGATCGACCTTGCGCCGCGTCCCGGTGCGGATGGCGCAAGAGGCACCGAGGCGAACACACTCTGCCTCGATGCCGGCGTGCTGATCCGCAATGCCGGCGACACGCTGGTGCTGTCGCCGCCACTGGTGATCGCGCCCGCCGAGATCGAGGAGATTTTCGCCGCGATCGAGCAGGCGCTCGGGCAGATCGACTAAAGCCTGCGCTCCTGAACCTCGCCGTCTTTCCGGGGCGCTGCGCAGCAGCGAGCCCGGAATCCAGAACCGATGCGTGTCGGTACTAGGGCGCGGCCATGGCAGCACCTTTCCGGATCCGCCTCGGTTCTGGGTTCCGGGCTCTTCGCTCCGCGAAGCCCCGGAAAGACGAGCTCTCCTCAGGCCCATTCGCCCTTGCGGAAGACTGCGACGCGGCTGCCGTCCGGCTTGATGCCGTCGATGTCGACTTCGCCGGAGCCGATCATCCAGTCGATATGGATCAGGCTCTTATTGCCGCCCTGCGCTGCGATCTGCTCCGGCGTCAGCTTGGTGCCGTCGATGAAGCACTTCGAATAGCACTGGCCGAGCGCGATGTGGCAGGAGGCGTTCTCGTCGAAGAGCGTGTTGTAGAACAGGATGCCGCTCCGCGAGATCGGTGAGGAGTGCGGCACCAGCGCGACCTCGCCGAGCCGGCGCGCGCCCGCGTCGGTGTCGAGCACCTTGTTCAGGACTTCTTCGCCGCGGCTCGCCTTGGCCTCGACGATGCGACCTTCCTCGAAGCGCACCTGGATGTTGTCGATCAGCGTGCCTTGGTAGGAAAGCGGCTTGGTCGAGGAGACATGGCCGTCGACACGGCGGGCATGCGGGGTGGTGAAGACCTCCTCGGTCGGGATGTTGGCGTTGCAGGTGATGCCGTTCTTCGCGGTGGAGGCGCCGCCCTCCCATTCATGGCCGTCGGCGAGCCCGATGGTGAGGTTGGTGCCCGGGCCAGTGAAGTGCAGTGCGGAAAAGCGCTGGCCGTTCAGCCATTTGGTCCGCTGCGCCAGTGCCGCATTGTGCTCCGCCCATGCGGCGATCGGGTCGTCGCGGTCAACGCGCGAGGCCGCGAAGATCGCCTCGGCGAGACGGGCAACCGCGACGTCCTCGGCATCTCCTGGGAAAACCTGCTGGGCCCAGGCCGCGCCGGGATAGGACACGATGTTCCAGTTGATGTCGAAATTGGCGATCTTCTCCAGCGCCGGCTGGTAGGCGATCGAGTTCGCCTTGTTGGCGCGCGCGACCTTGGCCGGATCCTGCTCGGCGAGCAGCATCGGATTGTCACCGACGATGGCGAGGCGGGCCGTGTTCGCCGCAAAAGCCTTGCCGACGCCCTCATAGAGCCAGGACGGGGCGCGGTCGAAGCTGGCATCCTGGCCGAAACGGTAGCGCGCCAGCGTCAGCGCCTCGTCGGAGAGGATCGGTGTGACGAGGCCTGCGCCGGCCTTGTAGGCGTGCTCGGCGATACGCCGGACCAGCGGCAGCGCCGCGACGGGCGCGGTCAGGAACAGGTCCTGCCCCGGCTGCAGGTTGAGGCCGACCTTGATCGCGACCTCGGCCAAACGATCGAGCTTGGTGGCATCGATGCCGGAGACGTGCTTGTTCATGGGGCCTCGTCGAAGTGATTTTAAGAGGCCGCATTGCTGGCCGAAATGCTGTCCGGGTCAACCGCTCCGTTGCGGGTGACGCATTCGCTCAGCGCTTGCCGGGCCGGGTACGCCGCGCCTTCGAGCGGTCGCCGCGCCAATCGGCGACCGACATGGTCGGCAGGTCGAAATAGTCGCGTGTCGTCGCATAGCCATGCCCGCCCATGCGGCCGATCGCGTCGAGCGCGACCGGGTCGACATAGTGCTTCACCTGATCGACCGTATCGGCGCGGAAATGCGCGTAGACGACCTCGCCCAGGATGATCTCGCGCGAATTGCCGATGCCGAGCGTGGTGTGGTGGCGGCATTCGAAAGCGGCCGGCGCCTGGCCGATCCAGGGGCAGGGCACCTTGACGCCGGGCATGGCGGTGAGGCCGGCTTCAGCGAGCTCGTCCGTGCCTGGCTCGAACGGCACGGCACAGGCGTTCATGCCGTCGAGCAGCGCGTCGGAGACGATGTTGACGGTGAAGGCGAGGCTCTCGCGGACATTGCGGCCGGTGTCCTTCTGCCCGCCGGTCTGGCGGTATTCGACGCCGAGCGCCAGGATCGCCGGATCGGCCGAGAGGCAGTTGAAGAAGGAAAACGGCGCGGCGTTGACGACGCCGTTGGCGTCGATCGTGGTCACCAGCGCGATCGGGCGCGGCACCACCGCGCCGATCAACAGCTTGTAGCGCTCGCGCGGGGTCAGCGCAGCGAAGTCGAAGGTGACGATCTCGGCGGCGGCCGACCGGTCCTGGGTGAGGGGCTGGGTCACGATGGGGTCAATCCTTCACTCAAGGCATAGGGTGCGAGCACGTCGCGGATGTCGCGTTCGCCGCGCGGCGCCAGCAGGGCGCGGGTGACGACGGATTGCAGGTGGTGGTCCATCAGTGCCGCAGCGCGGCCGGCGTCGCCGGCGCGCAGCGCCTCGATCAGCTGGCGGTGTTCAGAGACGGCGCATTCGGAGGAGTGCGGCCGGCCATAGATCGCCAGGATCAGCGAGCAGCGCGACGACGCCTCCTGGACATAGCGCAGCAGCAGCGCATTGCCGGTCATCTCGGCGAGCTTGATGTGGAATTCGCCGGAGAGGCGGATCGATTCAGGCCCGTCCTGCTCATGCGCCTTTTCTTCCAGCCGCACATGCGCCTCGAGCTCGGCCGATTGCGCCGCGGTCAGCCGTCCCGCGAGGTTCTCGGCGACGAGCCGCTCCAGCCCACGACGGACCTCGAAGACGTCGCGCGCCTCCTCCAGTGTCGGATAGGCGACATTGGCGCCGCGATTGGGCTTGAGCTCGACGAGGCCCTCGACGGCCAGCCGTCCGAAGGCCTCGCGCACCAGCGTGCGGCTGACGCCGAGCTGCTCGCCGATCGAATCCTCGGGGAGCTTCATGCCGGGCTTCAGCGCCTGCTCGATGATGGCTCGGCGCAGCGCCTTGTAGACCGCTTGCGCGCGCGGCACCGGCGCGCCCTTCTCGGGCATCTTGCCGTTGGGGTCGGACTTGTTCGCAGCGAGCGGGCGGGCAGGGCGCGGCATGAATCGAGTTTCCGCTTGTCTTCAATAATCGCATACAATACGGTTCTTGTATCGTATGCAAGTTTGATGAATTATCGCACACGAGATGGCGCGGAAAGCGCCACGATGGTCACAGAGGCGGCAACGAAACGGCATTCCCCGGTACGCAGCGCGGGCCGGCGGCGAGCAACGAAAAAGGGGAGAGTTCGATGAAGAAGGCCTGGCTGCTGGCGGCCGTTGCCGCCTTTGCGCTGAATGGCGCGGTCGAAGCGAAGACGCTGAAATGGGGCGCGTCGCGCGAGATCGCCTCGCTCGACCCCTATTCCTATGGCGAGACCTTCACGCTCGCCGTGCTGAACCACGTCTATGAAGGGCTGGTGCGCTATACCGGCGATCTCAAGATCGAGCCGGCGCTGGCGGAATCCTGGGAGACGGTGACGCCGACGACCTGGCGCTTCAAGCTGCGCAAGAACGTCAAGTTCCACAACGGCAATCCGTTCACGGCCGACGACGTCATAGCCTCGCTGGCGCGGGTCACCCACGACACCTCGCCGCTCAAGGGCAATCTGCCAGCCTATAAGAGCTCGAAGAAGATCGACGACTACACGGTCGAGCTCGAGGTCAACGGCCCCTATCCGCTGCTGCTGAACGACCTCACCAACATCTTCATCTTCGACAAGGAGTGGATGGAGGCGAACAACTCGCTGCTCCCCACCGATTCCGGCAAGGGCGTGAAGGGCTACGCCACCGACAACGCCAACGGCACCGGTCCGTTCAAGATCGAGAGCCGCCGCGTCGACGCCAAGACGGTCTTCGCGAGGAACCCGGACTGGTGGGACAAGCCGCAGCACAATATCGACGTGATCGAGTTCACGCCGATCACCTCGTCCTCGACCCGCGTCGCGGCGCTGCTCTCCGGCGAGATCGACTACACCAATGTCGCGCCGCTGCAGGATCTGCCGCGCCTCTCGGCCTCCAACGAGGTCAAGGTGCTGCAGACCAATGAACTGCGCTCGGTCTTCTTCGCTTTCAACCTGACCGACAAGCTGGTCGAGAGCGACGTCAAGGACAAGAACCCCCTCAAGGACATCAAGGTGCGCGAGGCGCTCTACCGCGCCATCGACATCGACGCCGTGCAGAAGCGGGCGATGCGCGGCCTCTCGCGCAACACCGGCGCGCTCGTCGCTCCGGCGATCCCCGGCTACGAGCCCTCGCAGGATGAGCGCCTGCCCTTCGATCTCGCCGGCGCCAAGAAGCTGCTGGCCGAGGCCGGCTATCCCAATGGCTTCTCCTTCCTGATGAACTGCCAGAGCGACTCGCTCGTCAACGAGGAGGAGTTCTGCCAGGCGGTGGCGGCGATGTGGTCGCGCGCCGGCCTCAAGCCCAATCTCAGCCTGGCGCCGCGCAGCCAGCAGACGCCGAAGCGGGTCAAGGGCGATTTCGACGTGATCTCCTTCGGCTGGGCCAATGAGCCGATGATCGACGCCTATTCGATCCTGGTGCAGGTGCTGCGCTCCAAGAGCGGCACGGGCGGCGTGTTCAACTGGGGCAATTGGGGCGATCCGCGCATCGACGCGCTGGTCGACAAGGCCGGCGTCGAGCTCGATACGCCAAAGCGCATCGCGCTGATGAAAGAGGCGCTGAAGATCGCCAAGGCCGAGCAGCTCTTCATCCCGCTGCACCAGCAGCCGATGGCCTGGGCGATGCGCAGCACGGTCACCTCCACCGTGCAGGCCTCGGACAACAAGCCGCGGCTGTGGCTCACCATGATGAAGTGAATGGATTGGCGTCATGGCCGGGCTTGACCCGGCCATCTCGGAAACCAGCGCCTTACCGTCCTGAGATTCTCGGGTCTTCGCTTCGCTACGCCCGAGAATGACGACGGAAGACAGGAGCAACCGATGCCGGCCTTCCTTTTCAAGCGCTTCCTCAATGCCGCCGGCGTCATGCTGGCGGTGGCGTTCCTGGCCTTCCTGACCTTCCGCTTCGTCGGCGATCCCGTCGAATTGATGCTGAACGAGCAGGCGAGTCAGCAGCAACGCGACGAGCTGCGGACACGGCTCGGGCTCGACAAGGGCTTCGTGCTGCAGTTCGCGACTTTCGTCGGCAACGCCGTGCGCGGCGATTTCGGCATCTCCTATCGCAACCAGCAGGAGGTATTCACGCTGATAGCGGAGCGCTTCCCCGCGACCTTCGAGCTGGTGCTGGTCGCGACCTTCCTGTCGCTCGCAGTCGGGATTCCGCTCGGGGTCTACACCGCGATCAAACGAGACAGCCTGCTCGCCAAGGCGCTGCAATTCATCTCGGTGCTCGGCGTCTCCCTGCCCAGCTTCGCGCTCGGCATCCTGTTCATCCTGGTCTTCTCGGTGAACCTGCAATGGCTGCCGGCCTTCGGCCGCGGCGAGGTCGTGCAGCTGGGCTGGTGGAGCACCGGGCTGCTGACCGCCTCCGGCCGCAAGGCGCTGATCCTGCCCGGCATCACGCTCTCGCTCTTCCAGATCACGCTGGTGATGCGGCTGGTGCGGGCCGAGATGCTGGAGACGATGCGGACCGATTTCATCCGCTTCGCCAGGGCGCGCGGCCTGCCGGCCCGTGCCGTGAATTTCCGCCACGCCCTGCGTAACTGCCTGATGCCGGTGATCACGGTGACCGGGCTGCAGATCGGCAACCTGATCGCCTTCGCGCTGGTCACCGAGACGGTGTTCCAATGGCCGGGCATGGGCATGCTCTTCGTCCAGGCCGTCACCTTCGTCGATATCCCGGTGATGGCGGCCTATCTGATCGTCGTCTCCTTCATCTTCGTCTCGCTCAACACGCTGGTCGACCTGACCTATGCCTGGGTCGATCCGCGCCTGCGCGAGGACGCGCTTTCGGGAGGCGCCAATGCCCGCTGAAGCCGCCAAACCCGGCCGCCTGCGCCGCTTCCTCGACAGCGACATCGGCTGGAGCTTCCGGCGCACGCCGGCGGCCTGGCTCTCGACGCTGGTGCTGGCGATCCTGATCCTGACCGCGCTGTTCTGCCCGCTGATCGCGCCGCAGAACCCGCACGACCTCGCCCAGGTCTTCATCGACAAGGCCGAGATTCCGCCGATCTGGTCGGCGGACGGCGAATGGCCCTTCCTGCTCGGCACGGATCCGCAAGGGCGTGACGTCTTCTCCGCCATCCTCTACGGCACGCGGGTCTCGCTGATCATCGGCTTCTCGGCCGTTATGGTCTCGATGGTGATCGGCGTCTCGCTCGGCCTCGCTGCCGGCTTCTATGGCGGGCGGATCGACAATCTCCTGATGCGGCTCGGCGACACCGTGCTGTCGATCCCGACGCTGCTGATGGCGATCCTGGTTTCGGCGATCTTCCGCGAATTGCTGCCGCCCGGCCTGCGCGATCCCTTCGCCGCGGCGGTTCTGGTCGTCTCGATCGCGCTGACCAGCTGGGTGCAATACGCCCGCACAGTGCGGGCCTCGACCATGGTCGAGCGGCGCAAGGAGTATGTGCTGGCGGCGCGCATCATCAAGGTGCCGGCCGGCCGGATCATGCGCCGGCACATCCTGCCGAATACGCTGACCCCCGTGATGGTCGCAGCCACGCTCAATCTCGGCCTCGCCATCCTGTCGGAAGCGACGCTCTCTTTTCTAGGCGTCGGCATGCCGATCACCCAGCCCTCGCTCGGCACGCTGATCCGCATCGGCAACCAGTATTTGTTCTCCGGCTCCTGGTGGCTCGTCGTCTTCCCTTCGCTGCAGCTCGGTCTGATCGTGCTCTCGGTCAACCTGCTCGGCGACTGGCTGCGCGATGCGCTGAACCCGAAGCTGCGCTGACGACAAGAAACCAAAGAGGATACGCCTGCGATGACCGCTTCCCTGCTGCTCCGCAATGTCCGTCCCTATGCCGGCAAGGCCGTCGATCTCCTGATCGAAAACGGCAAGGTCTCGCAGGTTGGCGCCAACCTGTCCGCGCCTGCCGGCATCGCGATCGAGGACGGCAAGGGCGACATCGTCATCCCCGGCCTGGTCGAGGCCCACACACATCTCGACAAGAGCCTGCTCGGCCTGCCCTGGTACACCAACGAGGTCGGCCCGAAGCTGCTCGACAAGATCGACAATGAGCGGATGAACAAGAAGCGGCTCGACATCGATCCCGAGCGCCAGTCCGCCCGCCAGAGCATTCTCTCTTCGCTCAAGGGCACGACCCATATCCGCAGCCATGTCGATGTCGACACCGAGCACGGCATGTGGGGCGTCGAGGGTGTGATGAAGACCCGCGACGCCTATCGTGACATCGTCGACATCGAGCTCGTCGCCTTCCCGCAATCGGGCCTGTTGCGCCGGCCGGGCACGCTCGAACTGATGGATCAGGCGATGAAGGCCGGTTGCGAGATCGTCGGCGGGCTCGACCCCTGCACGATCGACCGCGATCCGAAGGGCCATCTCGATGCCGTCTTCGGGCTCTGCCAGCGCTATGGCAAGCCGCTCGACATCCACCTGCACGAGCCGGGCGAAGTCGGCGCCTTCTCGCTTGACATGATCATCGAGCGCACCCGTGCGCTCGGGATGAAGGGCAAGGTCACGGTCAGCCACGCCTTCTGCCTGGGCACGCCCGACCCGGCCCTGATCGATCCCTTGATCGATGAGCTCGCCGCGCTCGACATCGCGATCATGACGACGGCTCCGGCGAGCCGTCCCGCTCCTCCGGTGAAGAAGCTGCTCCAGGCCGGCGTGCGCGCCTGCTCCGGCTCCGACGGCATCCGTGACACCTGGAGCCCCTATGGCAACGCCGACATGCTGGAGCGGGCGATGTTCGTCGGGCTGCGCAACAATTTCCGCCGCGACGATGAGGTCAGGCTGGCGCTCGACGTCTGCACCACGCAAGGCGCCAAAGTGATGGAGATCGAGGGCTATGGGCTCGATGTCGGCTGCGTCGCCGACCTCGTCCTGCTGCCGACCGAGTCGATCGCCGAAGCCGTCGCGACCCGCCCGGCGCAGCGCCGCGTGATCAAGCGCGGCAAGATCGTCGCCCGCGACGGCGTCTCGATCAGGACCGCACCGTGAGCCTGCAAGCCAAGAAGCGGCCGGAAGGCCGCATCCTGATGACCGCGCGCTGGGTGGTCGGTCACAAGGACGGCCGCCATCGGCTCTATGAGAACGGCGAGGTCGTGTTCGAGAACGGCGAGGTCGTCTTCGTCGGCCACGGCTTCCCGGGCGAGGTCATCAGGCGCATCGACTACGGCCATGCCCTGATCGGGCCAGGCTTCATCGATTGCGACGCGCTCTCCGACCTCGACACCACCATTCTCGGCTATGACAACCAGCCGGCCTGGAAGAAGGGCCGCGTCTGGCCGCGCAGCTATATCGAGGCCGGCCCCTACGAGATGTATACGCGTGAGGAGCTGGCCTTCCAGAAGCGCTATGCCTTCTCCCAGCTGATCCGCAACGGCATCACCACGGCGCTGCCGATCGCCTCGCTGTTCTACCGCGCCTGGGGCGAGACGGTGCAGGAGTTCGAGGACGCTGCGGAAGCCGCCGCCGATCTCGGCCTGCGCGCCTATCTCGGCCCGGCCTATCGCACCGGCAACCAGCTGGTCGAGACCGACGGGCGCATCGTCACCCATTATGACGAACCCCGCGGCCTCGCCGAGCTCGACGGCGCCATCGATTTCGCGGGGCGACATGAAGGCGCGGCCGGTGGGCTGATCCGCGCGATGCTCGCGCCCGACCGCATCGAGACCTCGACCGCCGAGCTGTTGCGCCGCACCGCGGCTGCCGTTCGCGAGCTCGATGTTCCCGTCCGGCTCCACTGCTGCCAGTCGAAGATCGAATACGACCTCGTTCTCGCCCAGCACGGCATGAGCCCGCCGGAATGGCTGGAAAGCCTCGGCTTCCTCAATGAGCGCTGCCTGCTGCCGCATGGCACCGTCGTCTCCGGCAGCCGCCTGGTCGACCGTCCCGGCCGCGACCTCGAGATCATCCGCGATTCCGGCGCCAACATCGTGCACTGCCCGTTGGTCTCGGGCCGGCACGGCAACGCGATCAACCATTTCGGCAGCTACCGCGCCATGGGGCTCAACATCGCTATGGGGACCGATACCGCCCCGCCGGACATGGTGATGAACCTGCAGACCGGCATGATCCTCGCCCGCACTATGGCCGGCAATGTCGGCGCCGTGCGCTCCGAGGATTATTACGACGCTGCCACCATCGGTGGCGCGAATGCGCTGCAGCGGCCTGATCTCGGCCGCCTCCAGCCGGGCTCCCGCGCCGACATCACCGTATTCGCGTTCGACCGGCCACATAGCGGGCAGGTGATCGACCCGATCCAGACGATGCTGCTGACCGGCCATGGCCGCGACTTCGTGGCGGTAGTGATCGACGGCCGCTTCGTCATGGAGAACCGGGCCATCCCCGGGCAGGACGAAGCTGCCGACAACATCCGCGCCCAGAAGCAGTTCGAGGGCGTGATGGCACGCTATCCGGAACGCACAGCGGGCCATCCGCCGATGAGCGAGATCTTCTCGTCGAGCTACCAGGTCGAACGTAAGGGAGACGCCGCGTGAACGCCCAGCCAGCGCTGCTCTCGGTCCGTGACCTGCGCATCGTCTTCGACGGGCGGCACGGCCCGCTGACGGCGCTGGACGACATCTCCTTCGAGATCGCGCCGGGCGAAATCCTCGGAGTGGTCGGGGAGTCCGGCGCCGGCAAGTCGTTGACCGGCACGGCGGTGATCGGCCTGCTCGACCCGCCGGGGCGCCTGGCCGGCGGCGAGATTCGTCTTTCCGGCCAGCGTATCGACAACCTGCCGGCCGAGGCGATGCGCAAGCTGCGCGGCCGCCGGATCGGCGCGATCTTCCAGGACCCGCTGACCTCGCTGCACCCGCTTTTGACCGTCGGCGAGCAATTGATCGAGACGATCACCACCCATCTGCCAGTCGGCAAGGCAGAGGCTCGCAAGCGGGCGCTTGATCTCCTGAAGGAGGTCGGCATCCCCGCCGCCGAGACGCGGATCGATCATTACCCGCACCAGTTCTCCGGCGGCATGCGCCAGCGCGTCGTCATCGCGCTCGCGCTCTGCGCCGAGCCGACGCTGATCATCGCCGACGAGCCGACGACGGCGCTCGACGTCTCCATCCAGGCGCAGATCACCACCCTGCTGAAGCGGCTCTGCCGCGAGCACGGCACCGCGATCATGCTGGTGACCCATGATATGGGCGTGATCGCCGAGACGGCTGATCGCGTCGCGGTGATGTATGCCGGGCGCGTCGTCGAGATCGGCCCGGTCGAGGAGGTGACGCGCCGGCCGCGCCATCCCTATACCGCCGGTTTGATGGCTTCGATCCCGAGCGTGCATCGCCGCAATGCCGAGCTCAACCAGATCGACGGCTCGATGCCGCGGCTGAACGCCATTCCCACCGGCTGCGCCTTCAATCCGCGCTGCGGCTTCGCCACCGATCTCTGCCGGCAGACCAAACCCGGCCTGCCGGTTTCCGGCCATGCTGCGGCCTGCCATTTCCCGCTCCAGGAGGCGGCCCATGGCTGAGGCGAACACCATCCTCGAAGTCACCTCGGCCTCGTGCCGCTTCGACGTCTCGGCGCCGGCCCTGTCGCGCCTGTTCTCGCATGAGCCGCGCCGCGTGCTGCGCGCGGTCGAGAACGTCTCGTTCAGCGTCGCGCGCGGCACGACCTTCAGCATCGTCGGCGAATCCGGCTGCGGAAAGTCGACGCTGGCGCGCATGGTCGTCGGCCTGCAAAGGCCGACGCAGGGCATGCTGGATTTCAAGGACATCAAGCGCGCCGACGGCTCGTTCGGGCCGCCGCGGGTGCAGATGATCTTCCAGGACCCCTATGCCTCGCTCAATCCGCGCTGGCGCGTCGGCGACATCATCGCCGAGCCGATCCGCGAATTGAAGCTGCGCAAGGATGAAAGCGAGACGGCGACGCGCGTCGGCGACCTCCTCGAAATCGTTGGCCTGTCGCGGGCGGATGCGAGCCGTTTCCCGCATGAATTCTCGGGCGGCCAGCGCCAGCGCATCTCGATCGCAAGGGCGCTGGCGACCGAGGCCGACTTCCTCGTCTGTGACGAGCCGACCTCGGCGCTCGATGTCTCCGTGCAGGCGCAGATCCTCAACCTGATGGTGCGCCTGCAGAAGGAATTCGGGCTGACCTATCTGTTCATCAGCCACAATCTCTCGGTGGTCCGGCACATGTCGGACCATCTCGCCATCATGTATCTTGGCCGCTTCGTCGAGAGCGGGCCGGCGGAAGAGGTGTTCGGCCGGCCGCGCCACCCCTATACGCGGCTCCTCCTCGACACGATCCCCGATGTCGAGAAGCCGAACCGCGAGCGCCGGCCGATGTCGGGCGAGGTGCCGAGCCCGATCGCGCCGCCGCCGGGCTGCGCCTTCCATCCACGCTGCTCGCAGGCGGTCGAGCGCTGCCGCACCGAGGCGCCGGCGCTGCGCCGCGAGGGCGAGCTGGAGATCGCCTGCCACTTGGCGTGAGTTTCTCCAGCATAGAGTCCCGCCGTCATTCCGGGGCAGGCCGCAGGCCCGAGCCCGGAACCCAGAACCGATGTGTTATCCGACAAAGGCCGACGGTAGAGCACTCGTGACAGACCGGCATCGGTTCTGGGTTCCGGGCTCGCCGCTACGCGGCGCCCCGGAAAGACGGCGTTGTGCTCAGCAGAAATCGAAGTCGACGCCCTCGTCGGCCTGAAGTACGTGCGCGTCATAGAGCCGGTCATAGCCCCGGCGCTCCCTTACGGGGGCGGGTGGCAAGGCAGCCCGCCGCGCCTCAAGCTCGGCCGTATCGACCAGCAGGTCGAGCCGACGCTCGGCGACGCTGAGCCGGATGCGATCGCCATTACGGACGAGGGCAAGCGGGCCCCCGACTGCGGCCTCCGGCGCGACATGCAGCACGATCGCGCCATAGGCGGTGCCGGACATGCGGGCGTCCGAGATGCGGACCATATCCTTGACGCCCCTGGTCGCGAGCTTGCGTGGGATCGGCAGATAGCCGGCTTCCGGCATGGCGGCAGCGCTCTTTGGGCCGGCATTCTGCAGGACGAGGACATCGTCCGGGCCGACATCGAGATTGGGATCGTCGATGCGGGCTGCGAGGTCTTCGAGCGAGGAGAAGACGACGGCGCGGCCTTCATGCTCGAGCAGGCGCTTCTCGGCCGCGGCGCGCTTGACGATGGCGCCGCGCGGCGCGAGCGAGCCGAAGACGGCGACGAGACCGCCATCAGGATCGACTGGCTCTGATCGCGAGCGGATGATCGTGCGGTCGAGCTGGTCGATCAGAGGCTCGTCGATCAATTCGCCCAGTGTCCTGCCTGTGACCGTGAGGCAGTCGAGATGCAGCAGGCCGCGCAGTTCCTTCAGCACGGCCGGCACGCCGCCACCGGCAAAGAAATCCTCCATGTAGTTGTCGCCGACCGGCTTCAGGTTCACCAGCACCGGAGTCTCGTCGGAGAGCTGGTTTAGCCGGTTGAGGTCGACCTTGATGCCGGCGCGGCGGGCGATCGCGGTGAGATGGACGACGGCATTGGTCGAGCCGGAGATCGCCAGCAGCACGCGCCAGGCGTTCTCGATTGCCTGCTCGGTGACGATCTGGCGCGGCAGCAGCTTTTCCGTGCCGATCAGTTCGACGGCGCGCTTGCCGCTCTCCTCAGCGTTACGGAGCCGGTCGGCATGGACGGCCGGGATCGCGGCCGAGCGTGGCAGAGCGAGTCCCAGTGTCTCGGCGATGCAGGCCATGGTCGAGGCGGTGCCCATCACCGCGCAAGTGCCGGCGGTGGTCGCGAGCCTTCCCTCGACCACGTCGATCTCCTCCTGGTCGATCTCGCCGGCGCGGAAGCGGGCCCAGAAGCGGCGGCAATCGGTGCAGGCGCCCAAGCGCTCGCCCTTGTGCCGGCCGGTCGACATCGGCCCGCCGACGAGCTGGATGGTCGGGACATTGGCCGAGAGTGCCGCCATCAATTGCGCCGGCACGGTTTTGTCGCAGCCGCCCATCAGCACGACGGCGTCGATCGGTTGGGCCCGGATCATCTCCTCGGTGCCCATCGCCATCAGGTTGCGGAACTTCAGGCTGGTCGGGTTGAGGAAGACCTCGCCGAGCGAAATGGTCGGGAACTCGACGGGGAGGCCGCCGGCCATCAGCACGCCGCGCTTCACCGCCTCCAGCAGTTCGGGGAAATGCCGATGGCAGTTGTTGAAGCCGCTATAGGTGTTGGCGATGCCGACGATGGGGCGGGCCAACGCCTCGTCGGAATAGCCCATTGAGCGAGCGAAGGAGCGGCGGAGATAGGCGGCGAACTCGGGGTCGCCATAGTTGGTCAGCCCGCCGGCGATGCCGCGCCCCTTCGGTTCCTCGCCCGCCATGCCCGCTTCTCCCTCGACTTGTTCTCAAGAAGAAGCTTGCCGGGATCGCCGGCGCTGTCGAGGCCGCCCCATGCAGGGCGGCCTCGCGCTGGGGTCAGTAACCGAGGGCGCAGCCGTCCTTGCGCGGGTCGGAGCCGCCGGTCAGCGTGCCTTTCTCCCAGTCGATCCAGATCGCCTGGGCGCCGCCCATCGGTGATTTCGGGACCTCGACCTTGAAGCCGCGCGCGGTGAGGGCCGCGCCGACGCTCTCGCGCAGGCGCCTTTCGGTCTCGACGGTGTTCGTGCCCGGCAGCGGGAAGAGGCGTGGCAGATCGATCGCCTCCTGCAGGTCGAGGCTGTGGTCGAACAGCTTCGCCAGGAAATGCGCGTGGCCCATCGCCTGATAGTGTCCGCCCATCACGCCGAAGGGCATGACGACGCGGCCGTTCTGCGCGAGCATGCCGGGGATGATGGTGTGCATCGGCCGCTTGCGCGGGGCGATCGCGTTGGGGTGCCCCTGCTTCAGCACGAAGCTCTGGCCGCGGTTGTGGAACAACACGCCGGACTTTTTGGTCATCAACCCGCTGCCATAAGGCGAGAAGATCGAGTTGATGAAGGAGACGGCGTTACGGTCCTTGTCGACGACGCTGATGTAGACCGTGTCCTTGTGCTCGGCGCCGCCGGGGATGACCGGGAGCGGATCGAGCGCACGCTCCGGATCGATCATGCCGGCGAGCTCGTCGGCGAGCTCATCCGAGAGCAGATGCTCGACCGGCACCTGCGCCTTGGCGGGGTCGGCGAGGAAGCGGTCGCGGGCGGCATAGGCGAGGCGGGTCGCCTCCAGTTCGACGTGCAGATTCTCGACCGCGAGCGGGCCGCCCTTCGGCTGGAAGCGCTCGAGGATCTTCATGATCAGCAGGGCGATGACGCCCTGGCCGTTCGGCGGGCACTCATAGACGGTGCGGCCGCGGAACGTGGCGCTGATCGGCGTGACGTATTCGCCCTCGGCCGCGGCGAAGTCGTCGGCTGTGTGCAGGCCGCCGGCAGCCTGGAGATAGTCGACCATCTCCCTGGCGATCTCGCCGCGATAGAAGGCGTCGCGGCCCTCGCGGCCGATCGCCTCAAGCGTCTCGGCGAGGGCCGGTTGGCGCTGGACAGTGCCGGCCAGCGGAGCCTTGCCGTCGACCAGGAAGGTCGCGGCGGCATTGGCGTCCTTGATCAGCAGCTCGTGCTGGGCGGCAAGGTCATAGGCGACGCGCGGCGTCAGCGCATAGCCGTCACGGGCATAGGCGATGGCGGGCGCGAGCACCTCCGCGAGCGGCAGGCGGCCATGGTCCTTGTTGAGCCGCGTCCAGGCGTCGATCGCGCCGGGCACGGTGACGACATGCGGGGAGTGCCGCTCCAGCGTGGTGATGCCGGCCTTCGCGTACCAATCCAGCGTCGCCGCGGCGGGCGTGCGGCCCGAGCCGTTATAGGCGAGGATGTCGGTCGAACCGCCGCGCGAATAGAGCACGAAGCAGTCGCCGCCGACGCCGGTAGAGCCGGCCTCGACCACGCATTGCACGGCGCAGGCGGCGATCGCCGCGTCGATCGCGTTGCCGCCGGCCTTCATGATGTCGAGCGCAGTGAGCGTCGAGGCGGGATGCGAGGTCGCCGCCATCGCATTGCGGCTGATGGCGAGGGAGCGGCCGGGAAGCTCGAGATCACGCATGGAAGAGGCTTTCATGGGAATTTGGCCCGCGCTCGTCGCCGGCCATGGGGAAGGAGCCGAAGGGCGCTCAGCCCTTGCGCAGATTGGTGAAGACCGGGACGCCGTTCAGCATGCCCGTCAGGTTCTTGCGATAGGCGACCGGCTGCAGGTACTGGCCGGCCGGGACGTAAGGCACGTCCTGCATCGCCTGGAGCTCGATCTCGCGGGCGATCGCCTTCTGCTCGGCCGGGTCGGCAGCGGTCAGGAAGCGGGCGCGCAGCGCCTCGATCTGCGGGCTATCGGGCCAGCCCGGGCTGCCCTTGGCGCCGTTGCCGCGCAAAGGCGAGCTCGTTGCCGGCGAGCCGAGATCGAGCCCGGCCCAATAGGTGACATAGCAGCTCCAGCCGCCCTGCTCGACCGGGTTGCGGCTGCTGATGCGCTGCAGGACAGTGCCCCAGTCGGCCGCGACGAAGTCGACATTGACGCCGATCTTGCGCAGCGCATCCGCGGCGACGTCGCAGACCAGGGCGATGCGCGGCACGTCCTGCGCCGCAAGGAACACGGCGCGCTCGCCCTTGTAGCCGGCGGCGGCGAGCTCCTGCTTCAGCTTGCCGAAATCCTTCGGGCCCTTCAGGGCCTTGGCCGCGACGTCGGACGCCATCGGCGAGTTGTTCGGGAAGAAGCCGATGCTGCCGCGCTCGACCTGAGGATCGCCGCCGCACACCGCGTTCATGCATTCTTCCTGGTCGATCGCCTGGAGGATGACGCGGCGCACCGCCGGATTGTTGAAGGGCGGCTGCAGATGGTTGAGCCGGAGCTGCCCGGCCATTCCGGTCCGGTCCTTGACCTCGACGACGATGTTCGGGTCCTTCCGCAGCAGCGGCAGCAGGTCGATGATCGGCTGCTCGACCCAGTCGACCGCGCCGGTCTGCAGCGCTGCGACCGCGGTCGCAGCATCGGGCATGACGGTGAATTCGACGCGGTCGAGATAGGGCGTGCGCGGCCCGGCGGTGAAGCTCGGCGTGCCGCTGGGGCGCGGGACGTAACCCTCGTGCCGGGCATAGACATGGCGGGCGCCGGCGATGCGATCGGCGGTGAGATAGCGATAGGGACCGCTGCCGATCGCCTCGGGGATCTGCTTGAACGGGTCGGTCTGGGCGAGGCGCTCCGGCATGATCGCGGCGACGAGCGCGCTCGGGCGGGCGAGCGCCGCCGGCAGCTGCGGGAATGGCGCCTTCAGGCGGAAGACGATGGTGCGATCATCCGGCGCCGAGATCTCGTCGGTCGCGGCCATCAGCGCCTGGCCGAAGGTGTCGCGGGCGCCCCAGCGCTTGATCGAGGCGACGGCGTCGCGCGCCAGCACCTTGCTGCCATCGTGGAAGACGAGGCCGGGCCGCAGCGTCAGCGTCCAGCGTTTGCCGTCCTCCTCGACGACATGGCCCTCGACCATTTGCGGCTGCGGCTGGAACTGCTCGTCGAGCCCGTAAAGCGTGTCCCAGACCAGCAGGGCGTGGGTGCGCGTCGAATAGCCATTGGTCCAGATCGGATCGATGATCGCGACGTCGGAATAGGGCACGAAGCGCAGGGTCTTGGTGTCCTGCGCGCTGGCGAGATGCGGCGCGGCCGGCAGGAAGACGGCTGCAGCCGAGGCTTTCAGGAACTGGCGTCGATCCATTGTTGATCCCCTCGTTGTTTTGGCTGGCCCTCGGGCGTCCTCGGGAGCGCGGCCTTCTGGCGAGCCGCTGCGTCGTTTGGTTCAGATCTGGGCGCTGGCCGGCAAGGTCGATGGAATTCCGGCTGCCTGGCCGCGGCTGCGCAGGAACTCGGCGAGGCGCGGCGCGGTGCGCAGGACGTGGTCGCGCATCACCGCCTCGGCGTGCTCGGCATCGCCGGTCCTGATCGCCTCGACGACCTCGTCCTGGCGCTCGGTGGCATGGGCGGGCTGGGCGACATGGTGGAGCCAGACGCGCATATAGGGCTCGACGGCGATGTGCAGCGCCGCGATCTGGGCGATCAGCTTGGGCCGCTGGCTCAGCCTGCAGATATAGGCGTGGAATTCCTGGTGTTTGCCGAGCCAGTCGGTGCCGCCGGCGGCGCCGGCGCGATGCATGCGGACGACATGGTCGTCGAGTTCTGCCAGCGCCGCTGCGTCGAAGCGCGGCATGGCCAGGCGAACCGCCAGCCCTTCCAGCACCGAGCGGATCTCGAAGAGCTCGTAGATCTCCTCGATGGTCAGGCCCGAGACGACGCAGCCACGATTGGGGCGGATCAGGACGAGCCCTTCGTTGGCGAGGCGCTGGAAGGCTTCGCGCACCGGCATGCGGCTCATGGCGAGCTCGCGCGCGATCGTTTCCGGGATCAGGCGCTCGCCGGGCTGATAGCGACCGCTGCGGATGTCCTGGAGAATGGCGCGATAGGCCTCGTCCTGCGCCGTCGCAGCCATGCCTTTCGAGGCGAAGCTCATCCCGTTTCCCCGCAAGCCGTCTGCATTCGGTCAGCAACTCTGTATGAGTGTATCCACTATTACAAAGCTAGAATCGGACGACGCGCAAGGGGGCTTACGCGGTGACAGCGCGATGGCGTCGGAGGGTCAGAGCGCGGCGGCGTAGAATTCGAGATAGCGGCGCGTGACCTCGTTCCAGGAATAGGGCGCGAGGTCGAAGAGGCGTGGGCGCGTATTGCCGGGGTAGCGGACGAGATCGGCATGAGCCTGTTCGACGGCCAAAGCAGCCTCGTCCACATCGGCGAAATCGACGGTGCGGACGACCGGGAATTTGCTCGCCAGGCCGGCGAAGGCGGCATTGGGCTGGACGATCGGTACCAGCCCGGCACTCATCGCCTCGACCAAAGCAAGGCCGAAGCCCTCGAACTCGGAAGCCGAGACGAAGAGAGAGGCGCGGCTCATCACCTGCTTTGCCGCGGCATCGTCGAGACCGAGATGGAGCGTCACATTCTGCTCCATGCCGGCGTCTGAGATCGCCTTGCGCAGGGCCTCTTCGGTCCAGTCCGAGGCGACGCCGAGCATGTCGAGATGCCAGGAAGGCTCGCGCCGTGCCAGCGCCGCCATCGTCGCGATCAACCGGTCCGGCCGCTTGTTCTTGGAGAAGCGGCCGATGCTGACCAGGCGCCGCTGCGGGTCGGGGCTGGAGGCGCCGGCGAACTTGTCGAGGTCGACGCCGTTCTCGATCAGCCGGACCTTGCCGGGTGCGAGCCGCTCGAACATGCGGGCATCGTTCGTGCTGCAGCCGGCGATGCCGCGATAGACCTGGGCCGAAAGCCGGGTCGGGCCGTTGAACCAGATCTTCTTCAGGGCGGCGAAGTCACTGGTGTGGAAGAAGCCGCCATGGGTGGTGGCGACGAGAGGCTTGCGGTGCAGCAGCCAGCCCAGAGCAAGCGCATCGAAGAAGAAGTCGATCGCGTGGACATGGACGAGATCGGCATCGCGCAGGTGCTTGAAGACCTCGGGCGCCAGCGGATAGCGCGTCGATCCGCGGAAGGGGATGCGGGTGACAGGGATGCCGTCGATCACCTCGCTCGCCGGCAGGATGAGCTCCGGCCGCGAGAACAGGCGGTCGAGCGTCACCACCGAGGGCTTGAGGCCAAGCGCCAGCTGCGCCCGGCAGAGATTGGCGACGACATCTTCCAGCCCGCCGCGATTGGGCAGGAACTGGCGCACGACGTGGACGATGCGCGTGCCGGCCGGCAAAGCCGGCGCGGCGCGATGCGAGAACGGAGCGGTCACGATTTGGCCTCCCGGCCGCAGATGGCGCTGGGCCGCTTCGTCTTCAAGCGCTCGATCAGCACCTTCATCTGCGGGCGCTCGCCAGCCTTGGTCGGTTCGAGGTTGAAGATGTAGTCCGCCGGCCACCAGGGCCCGGCGCCCCAGGCGGTCCAGCCGAGCCATTGCTGCGGATGGGCGTCGACCTTCGCCGCCATCTCCTTGAGAGCGGCGAGGCATTCCGGCTTGTTCGAGGCGGCGAACTCGCCGAGGAAGCCGCGGCGGCCATTGGCCTTGAGCCAGGCGGTGACGTCGTCGAGCGCTTTCAGCGCACCGGCCGCGGCCGAGCATTCGGGAGCACGGCCTGAATAGTCGGCGTCGAGATATTGGTGGAAGTCGTAGGCGTAGCGGTCGAGCGGATCGACCACGCCGAGAAGGTCGCGGCCATTGTTGCCGACGGGCAGGTCGGAGGACCAGCTATGGGCGCCGCCGAAGGCCGTGCCGGTGACGAGCAGGAGCTGCTTGGCGCCAGCCTTGCGGATCGCGGCGATGGCGCTGTTCTGGATCTTCGCCCAGTTAGCGCTGGTGATGTCGTAGGGCTCGTTCATCAGCGAGAAGACGAGTTTGGGCCGGTCGCGATAGTGCTCGGCGAGCCGGCGCCAGACATCCGCGAGCGCCTCCGCCTGAAGCTCCTTCGAACCGAGCTGCTTCTTGGCGTAATAGCCGTAATTGTGCAGGTCGATGATGGCGATCAGCCCGGCCTCGTTGATCCGGCGGACCGTCTGGTCGAGATAGGCCAGCTCCATGATATCGAGCGAGCCGTTGAGCTGCGGCTGGAGGCGCTCCCAGCGGAAGGGCAGGCGGATGGCGCTAGCACCGAGTTTGCCGAGCCGTTGGATCGCGGCTTCGCCGGGATAGGTGTAGTCGGTGTCGACCTTGCCGGGCGTATCGCCGAATTCGGCACCGGACAGGTTGACGCCGCGCAGGCAAATCTCTGCCCGCGCTGGCAGGGCGGCGAGCAAAGCCAGGGCAAGAGTGGCAAGCCTCACGGCGCGACGATCCGCATCAGCGCATCGAGCAACCGGCGCCCGGCGGCAAGATGCGTGAAGTTGTGGTCGGCATCGGCGAGCATGCTCAGCGAGGCGTTCGGATAGGCGGCGAGGCCCTTGCCGGCTTCGCCGAAATAGGTCTCGAGCTCGGCCAGGCCGACATCGCCATCGGCATAGAGCAGCGAGAGCTCGACCTTGCGCGCGGCAAGCGTGGCGAAATGGCGATGGCACTGGTGGTGGAGCCGGCCATGCTTGGTCAGGCGCCCGAGCACCGGCGCGAGCTTGACCGAGAGCCGCTTGCGGTAGCGGTAGATCAGATAGCGTCCGGCCGGTCCGACGCGGAGTTTGCCGGTGAGCAGGCGGCGCAGCCCGTCCTTGCGGGCCAGCGTCGCCCCGAGATCGCCGACGCTGCGATGGGCATAGCGGATCGCATCCTCGACGCTCTCGTCGGGATCCCAGACGAAGCGCTCATTGTTGACGATGACGAGGCGGCGGATGCGTTCGTCGACGACGGCGGCATGGAAGGCGGCATAGGCGCCGCTGCAGCGCCCGATCAGGACCGGTGCGTCGAAGCCGCGCGCCTGCATGGCGTTGATGGCGAGGCGGACATCGTCGATCTGCGCCTGCGAATAGAGGATTTCCTCCGGACCGTCGGCCACCACCCCGCTGTCACCGACGCTGCTGGCATCGAAGCGCAATGAGGCGACGCCGCGCTGGGCGAAGGCACGCGCCTGGCTGACGCTGACCCGGGCCCAGCCGATATGGTAGTCGCGGCCGGCATTGACAAAGACGATGGTTTCGCGCGCCGCCGGCCCGAGCGGCTCGCAGAGCACGCCGAAGAGCCGGCCATCCGGGCCGAAGCGGATCGGCCGTTCGATGAAGCCGTCGCCGAGCAGGCCTTCGGCCCGGCCGGGCAATTGCGGCGTCCCGATGTCGACGGGAGCGGAGCCGGCAGCCGCTGCCCGCTCGGCGATCCAGTCGACGATCCCGGCGACGGTCGCCATGGGCGGTCGGGCCGCGGTCGGGTCGGTCGTCAGCGTCTCATAGCCGTCATAGTCGCGCTGCGTCACGGCGGCGCCGAGACCGTTGAGTGTCTCGGCGAGGGCCGCGTCGCCGCCATGGCCGGGCCGCGACAGCAGCAGCACCTGCTCGGACGGCGCTTGCCGGAGCGCTGCCGTGCCGAGCGTTGCGATCGCCGGCAGGCGGCCGGGCGCGATGCGCAGGCCCGCCACGGCGCAACGTGTATCGTCGTCGGGGTCGGTGCCGATGCCGATCCGGTCCGAGACGATGCGCGTCCAGGCCGAAAGCTCGCGCAGATAGCGCTTGCCGCTGCCGACCGGCGCCATCAGCACGCTCGCAGCGACCGGAGCGAGCTCCGCGGCGAGCTTGAGCGCCAGCGTCCCGCCGAGCCCCTGGCCGAGCAGGACGAGGCGCTCGCAGCCGCTGGCGCGCCGCAGCAGGCCCGCGGCGGCGCGGATGGTCTCGAACCAGTCGTCCAGCCCCTGCACATCGGCGGCTTCATGGGCGTCGCCCTGGCCGGGATAGTCGAAGCGCAGGCAGGCGATGCCCTTGTCCGAGATCGCCTGCGCCAGGCTGCGCCAGGTGGCGCGCAGGCAGAGTTCCTCGTAGCCGATGGCGCCGAGCATCAGCACCGCGACCGGGGCGTGGCCGGCATGGAGCATGCCCATGCTGCGGCCGAAGGTCACCGGCGTGCCGAAAGGCGAGGGGGCCGTCGCCGTCTCACCGGCGGGGTCGATACGATAGGCTGTGGCTGCCGTCATCGGCCGGCTCCTTCGCTGGCGCGGCCGGTCGGCAGCGGGTCTGGCTTGTCCTGCGGCGCGCCGCCGAACAGGAAGGGCCTGAAGAAGGCGGTCGCCATGTTGTCGATCCGCCATTTCTGCTTGATCCAGTACCAGGCGGCGAGGCTGGAGGCGGTGCTGAAGATCAGCCCGGCGATGGCGATGCCCATCAGCCCGCCGACCCGCGCCAGCGCGTAGAGCAGGCCGAGATAGAGGACGAACATGATCGCCCGCGCGATCAGGAAGAAGCGCTCGCCGCCGCCGATCATCAGCAGCCAGGAGCCGGGGCCGAAGAACGCGAGCGAGACCGAAAGCACGCAGAGCGCGGTCAGCACGTCCTCATGCTTGACGAATTCCGGATTGAACAAATGCAGGATGAAGGGCGCGACGACGACGAGCGCCAGCGCGCCCAGGAGCGAGATGCAGAAGCTCGCGAAGGACAGCCGCCCGATCAGCAACTGCGCGCCGGCGGTGTCGGACTTCTGGAAGCGGGCGGCGATCATCGGGATGCCGACCGTGTCGATCGCGGCCAGCGGCAGCAAGAGCAGCATCGAGATGCGCAGCGCGACGAAATAGAAGCCGGCTTCGTTCAGGCCGAGCAGCGCGCCGATCAGGATCGTTTCGAGATACGCCGAGGCCGAGTTCAGCACGTTGTTGGCGATGAAATAGCCGCTTTCCCGGCGCCACTCGCCATGGGTCGCCGCCGGCACCTGGTCGCGCGCCTTGAGCCAGCCCACCCCCTCGTCCTGCAGGAAGCAGACGCTCTGGTAGAGCGTGGTCGCGGCGAGCAGGACGGTGATGATCGCGATCGCGCCCGCGCCGCCGCCCAGGACGCCGGCGAGCCCGGCCCCGGCGATCAGCAGGATCGAGCTGCCGCGCCAGACGATCTCGCGCGGCACCAGCGACATGTTGATGCGGCCATGGATGCGGAAATAGTTCTGGAGGTATTCGCTCAGCGCAAAGATTGCGGCGAAGACGAAGGCGAGCCAGAGATAGTGATAGGTCGGCGGCAGCCGGTCCGCGAACAGCCAGAGCGGCAGCGCCGCCGCCAGCAGCACGAAGCAGCCCAATGCGAGCCAGCGCGCGTTGACGCCGAGCAGCGCCTGGTTGAGCGGATGGCCGCTCGCTTCGGCCCGGCGATAATGCTTCACCACCAGGATCTGCTGGCCGAGCACGGCGATCAGCCCGAGCGCGCTGCCGATCGAGAACAGGAAGACGTAGAGCCCGTATTCCGAGGTCGGCAGGAAATGGCTGGCGGCCAGCAGCACGAGGAAGCTGAGCAGCGTGCTGCTGAAGCGCGAGGAGAAGGCGGGCAGGAAGCGGCCGGCACCGTTCCAGGCGAGATCGAGCAATTCCCTCACGGCCTCGCCTCCCGCGGCTGCAGGAGGGCGTTCCCGGCCGGCTTGCCGACGAGACCATCGAAGACGGCGCCATAGGCGGCGGCGATCCGGTCCGGGCTGTAGCGGGCGGCGGCGGCGAACGCGCCGGCCGATTGCGTCGCGACCAGCGTGCGATCCCTGTCGTAGGCCATGATCTGCTCGGCCAGCGCGGCATCGTCACCCGGCGCGAACAGGGCGCCGTTGACGCCCGGCTGGATCGTCTCGGGGATGCCGCCAGACCTGGCGCCGATCACCGGCACGCCATGGGCGAAGGCCTCGATCACCACCCGGCCGAACGGCTCGCGGAACAGCGAGGGGACGGCGAGGACATCGATCTCAGGCAGGAACGCATCCGGCCTGGTCCAGCCGAGGAAGCGGGTGTTCTGCGCAGGGAAGCGCCCGGGCAGCGCCTTGGCATAGTCGCTGTGGCCGGTGCCGGCGATCAGGAACTCGACGGGCTGACCTGCGAGCCGCTGCGCTGCCGCTGCCAGCGTGTCCAGTCCCTTGACCGGATCGTGGACGCCAATGAAGCCGATGCGTAGCGGGCGCTCCACCAGCGGCGCCACGCGGGGCAGGGCGCCGGGGACGGGCGCGATCGCGCCGGGAATGGCGTGCGTCGACGCGTTCGGGAAATAGCCGTGCTCGGTGTGGCGGCCGATGATGAAATCGGTCTCGCCGATCACCGCGTCGACGAAGCGCGAATTGAGTTTCTTGCCATAGGACGTCGCCTGGCAGGAGCCGCAGGCGCGCCCGCAATTGTCGTTGCCGCGCCACATGCTGCCTTTCCAGCAGAGCAGGAAGGTGCTGCGCAGGATATGCGCGACCGGCACGCCGCAGCTCTTCGCCGCCGCCCAGGTCGCGACATTGATGTTCTCGATCGAGTCGGTCAGCACGACGTCCGGTCGCAGGCGCCTGATCTCGCGGCGCATGACAAAAAAGGCGCGCGGATTGAAGTTCTCCAGCGCATGCCAGATCGCCTTCTTCCAGCCTGGCCGGGGCAGACGGTAGTTCCAGTCGATGTTGAGCGAGCGCAGGCGGTGCACCGGCACGCCGTCATAGGTCTCGTGCTTGTCCTCGCCGGAGACGTTGACGACGGTCAGGTCATGGCCGGCCGCGAGCAGCAGCTTGGCGACGATCATCGCCGAGATCGGCCCGCCGCCGTCGATGAAGGGCGGGAACGCTGCACAGGCCATCAGGATACGCATGCTGTCTGGACTCGTCCTCGTCACGGCGCGTTTGCCGGGGCGGCCTTTCCCAAGGGCAGGAATAACCGGCACGAGCTAAGCAAAGGTTGGCGTGACCGAGGGATTTCTTCCTGTTGTAAACGAGGCATGAACGGGATCGCGCAGGCCGCAGGTAGGCTGGTCGAAAAACCATTCCGATCACGCTGATTTTCGTAAATGTTGAACTATCATCGGTGGCCCTGGAACGAAACATGTCTTTGAAAATGCTTTGGCTGTGTAGTTAATTTTCAGCGATCTGATCGATTGAATACTTGAATCAAATCGCCCTGAGTCTGTTGCCGAAATGTTAACTACGCCTCGGCAGGATGCGCGGTGGAATTCCAGCCGAGCCGTCGGCGCGTCCGGCCGTGGATGCGCCGTGCCGGGCCGGATCGAGGAGGCTTGTGGTGTCGGCTGCGTTCGAGGCGGGGAGACGGGAGGAGGCGCCGGTGAAGGACCGCGACTCCGCCGCTTTCAGCCTGTCCGAATTGCTCCAGCTGCTGCGCCGCCGCCGCTGGCTGGTGATCGCCAGTGCCGCAATCTGCCTGCTGTTCGCGCTCGCCTATCTTGCGGTGCAGGTCCCGGTCTATCGCGCCACCGCCGAGCTGCTCGTCGATCCGCAGGCGCTCCAGGTCGTCGGCAAGGACATCGTGCGCACCGACACCTCGGCCTCGATCGACTTCGCCAACGTCGACAGCCAGGCGCTGGTGATGACCTCCACCGGCGTGCTGCGCCAGCTGATCGAGGAGCTCGACCTCGAGAACGATCCCGCCTTCGTCCGGCCGCCGGGACTGGTCTCGCGCCTGCTCGGCAAGCTGGTGCAGCCGACGCCTGAGCAGCGGCTGGCCCAGGCGGTCGATGCGCTCAAGAAGGCGATCGTGATCCAGCGCGTCGACAACTCGCTGGTCTTCCGCATCACCGTTTCGCATCCGCAGGCGCAAAAGGCGGCCGACATCGCCAATGGGCTGGCTCAGGTCTATTTTCGCCAGGGCAATGACGGCCGCCGCGCTGTCGTCGAGCGCGCCAACATCTCGCTGATCGGCCAGATCGCCGGCCTGCGCACGCAGCTCGACGAGGCGGAGCGCGCCGTCCAGAGCTTCCGCAGCCAGCACAGCCTCGTCAGCACCGGCGAGGGAGGGCTCATCATCTCGCAGCAATTGCGCGATCTTTATGGCCAGATCAGCCAGGCGGAGGCCGAGCTTGCGCGCCAGCAGGCAAGGCGCGACCAGCTCGCCCGCTATCAGAGCCGCGATCCCCTGTCCGACACGCTGCCGGAGGCGCTCACTTCCTCGGTGGTGACCTCGCTCAGGGGGCAATACGCCCAGAGCGCGCGCGAGGCGGCGAGCCTTGCCCAGACGCTCGCGCCGCAGCATCCGCGCCTGATCGAGATCCGGGCCGAGCTCGCCGAAACGCGCAGGCTGCTGTCCGGAGAGCTCGCCCGCCTGCGTTCGACGGTGCAGGAAAGCTATCGTCAGACCGAGGCCAATCTCGCCAATCTCAGGAAGCGGGCGACGGAGCTGACCAAGTCGCAGGAGGTCAGCGGCGCCGCGCAGATCAAGCTGCGCCAGCTCGAGAGCGAGGCCGAGGCGGTGCGTGTCGTCTACAGCGCCTCGCTGCAGCGCGCCAAGGAACTGGAGCAGCAGAAGCGGATCGAGACCAATAATTCGCGCATGCTGTCGGAAGCGGTCGCGCCGGCGCAGCCGACCAAGCCGCCGGCTCCGGTCGTGCTCGCCGCAGCCCTGCTCTTCGGCGCCTGCGCCGGCCTCGGCATCGCCTATCTGCTGGAATGGCTGCCATCCTCGCGGATCATACCCGAGCGGCTGAAGCCGATGGCAGCGTTGACGCCGGAAGCCGCCGGCCAGGCGATCGGCGTCGGCACGGTGGTGTCGCTGCCTGCCGCGACCGCACGTCGCGAGGATGCGCTCATACCTGTGACGCGCCTGCTCCAGCGGACGCTGGGCCCGCATCTGCCGGCCTCCGTGATGATCGCCGGCTCGGTCGACGATGCGACGCAGGCGGCGCTCGCCGAACATCTCGCCAACAGCCTGGCGGCGCATGGCGAGAGCGTTCTGCTCTGCCAGGACGGCTCGGGCCGCGACATGAACATCCGCCGGATCGAGCCGACCGCCTCGGCCACGGCCAGGCCCGGGCGGCAGCGCAACTTCATCATCATGCGGCGCACCTCCCCGTCGGACGGCAAGGCGGGTGCGCGTCCAGACGCGATCGTGTTTGCCGCGTCCCTGATCGGCGAGACCCCACGCAGCCTGGTCGACCAGGCTGCGGCGATCGACCCAGTCGGCGAGCACATCGTCGCGCTCGTCATTCCCGAAGATGCGGGAACCGGCGCGCGCGGCCTGGCGTCGCGCTGGCTGCGCCGCCCGGCTCAGGCCGCGGCGTGACCGGGCAGATGGCGATGTCGGGCGGCGTCGATCCCGCCCGCCCGATGCCGACCCTGCCGCTCGCGCTGCTGATCGGCGCTCTCACCTTCAACATGGCGTTGTGCTTCATCAACACCAACGTCATGGGCATCAACGACACCATGGTGATGGGGTGCGAGGTCGTTCTGGTCGCAACCGCGCTCTATCTCGGCCTCGGCCGCAACGCCGCGCCATATCTGCTGCTGGCGGTGTTCTTCTCCTATGCCGTGCTGCTGATGGCGATGCGGCCGCTGATCGACCCCAAGGCGGTGCGCGACTTCCTGATCCCGGTCGCCTTCTATCTGCTCGGCAAGAGCTGCAACGATCCGCGCGTGGCCGATCGCGCCGCTTTGATCAGCGGGATCATCGTCGTCGTCTTCGGCCTGTTCGAATTCCTCGCCCTCGACCTCTACGTCACCTATTTCAACATCATCAAATACTATGTCGCGCGCGGCACGGTCGCACCGAGCGACGTCAGCAGCCAGACTGGCGCGCTCTTCGCCAGCGGCCTCAGGCCCGATTCGCGGACGCTGCTGCCCTTCCTCGGGCCGCACCGGGCCTCCTCGGTCTTCCTGGAGCCGATCTCGACCGGCAATTTCGGCGCGATCCTCTATATCTGGGCGTTGAATCGTCCGCAGATGGCCAAGCGCTGGCTGACCATGGCGGCGGGCATGACCGCGATCGTGCTCAGCGACTCCCGCTTCGGCGCCAATGTCTGCATCGTCGCGACGGTCGCCTATCTCACCGCGCCGATCACGCCGCGCTTCGTCTGGCTGGTGGCGCCCTTCGTCATGCTGATCGGGTTCGCGATCTACGGCTTCGTCAGCGCCGAGGTGAACTGGCAGAACAATTTCGCCGGCCGCATGCTCTGGACGTCGCGCCTGATCACCTCGCTCTCGCCGGCCGCGGTCTTCGGCCTGTCGCCCGACAAGCCCTTCCTGTCGGATTCCGGCTATGCCTATTCGCTGAACCAGATCGGGCTCTTCGGCGTCATCGG
Organism: Allobosea sp. P4_H5; assembly: GCF_056400825.1. Classification (NCBI taxonomy): domain Bacteria; kingdom Pseudomonadati; phylum Pseudomonadota; class Alphaproteobacteria; order Hyphomicrobiales; family Alloboseaceae; genus Allobosea; species Allobosea sp. P4_H5. The sequence continues at coordinate 78,281 of NZ_JBFUKM010000016.1, forward strand.
CTTCTGGAGTCTGTTCATCTTCGCGCCGGAGAAGTCGCCGCGAGCCTGGCGCTTCAAGGTCTGCGTCGCGACCTATATCTGCCTGCTGATGATCGTCAGCGACTCCGTCTATTCGATCAAGACGGCGGCCTTGCTCTGGTTCATGACCGGATCGAGCGATGCCGATGCCGGGCCTGAACCGGCACCGGCCGCCGAGCGCCGCATGGTTCCCAACTATTCCGCTGCAGCGACCGGCTGAATTCACCGGAAACCGAGTATTCGCGGCAATCCACTGTTTACCACATCTGCAGACGCCGGGCTGTGCGACGCTTCCGCCAGTCATTCTGCGGCCGGCGCAAGGTAACTTTAAATTTTATGCGTTAGGCCTGACGCAACGAACAACACGGCGTCAAACCAACCGACCGAAGCGTCCCGACGGCGATCGCCAGCGCCCTGCGCCAGCGTATGCCGCCGCGCGCCGGGGGGCGGAGCCAAAACGGGGCTGCACGGCAGCAGCGATGGCATCAGACAGGGCAGGACCGAAAGATGAAGACCAGGATCCGCGAAATCCTCAAGACCACCGGCAAGCTGCCGGTCGATGTCGCCACCATTGCCGACGAGGCCGATCTCTACAATGCCGGCCTCACCTCCTTCGGTACGGTCGAGCTGATGATGGCGCTCGAGGAGGCCTTCGAGGTCGAATTCCCCGACAACATGATGAACCGGCGCAACTTCGCCTCGATCGCCTCGATCGAGAACGCGATCCGCACCATCCAGAGCGAGCACGTCTGATGACGACGCTCGCCCGCCTGGCCGAAGCCGGCTACCAGCTCACCTCCGAGACATCGGGCGCCAGCGCCGAGGCGCAGAAGGCGATGATCGCCAAGGCGCGCAAGATCGCCAAGCTCGCGGCCGAGCATGCCGGCGATGTCGACGCCAAGTCGCGCTTCCCGCACGAGGTCTTCGAGGCGCTGAAGCGTGAGCGCCTGCTGGGGATCATGATCCCGGCGGCCCATGGCGGCGAGGAAGCGAGCCATGCGACCATCGCCGAGATCTGCTCGGTGCTGGCCCAGGCCTGCGCTTCGACCGGCATGATCTACGCGATGCACCAGATCAAGGCGTCGAGCCTGGTCGTGCATTGCAACGACGATCCCTGGCACGCCGGCTTCATGGCGCGCATCGCCCGCGAGCAACTGCTGCTCGCCTCGGCCACGACCGAGGGCGGCGGTGTCGGCGGCGATCTGCGCTCCTCGATCTGCGGAGTGGTACGCGAGGGCGACGACTTCACGCTCGACAAGGAGGGCTGCCTGATCTCCTACGGGGCGCAGGCCGACGCCATCCTGATCACCTCCCGGCGCACGCCCGAGGCCCCGCCTTCCGACCAGGTCATGTCCGTCCTGACCAAGGATCAGTACACGCTGGAGCGCAGCGCCGCCTGGGACACGATGGGCATGCGCGGCACCTGCTCCGACAATTTCACCTTCGCCGGCCGGGCTCCGGCCGAGCAGATCATCCCGGTGCCCTTCGCCGAGATCGCGGCGCAGTCGATGCTCCCCAACGCGCATCTGCTCTGGGCTTCGGTCTGGTACGGGATCGCGGCCGAGGCCGTCGCCCGCGCCGAGGGCTTCGTGCGCAGCGAGGCGCGCAAGCGTCCGGGCTCGACCCCGCCGAGCGCGCTGCGCCTGGCCGAGCTGCTCGCCCGCCTGCAGCAGTTCAAGGCGCTGGTCGTCGCCGGGCTCGATCGCTACGAGCGCGCCCGCGGCGATGCCGACGAACTCTCCTCAATGGGCTTCGTCGTGGCGATGAACAGCATCAAGGTCGTGGCCTCGCAGAGCGTCGGCGAGATCGTGATGCAGGCCTTCCTGATCTGCGGCATCCAGGGCTATCGCAATGACAGCCCGGCGAGCCTGGCGCGCCTGATGCGCGATGCGCTCTCGGCGCCGATCATGATCAACAACGACCGAATCCTCGGCAACACCTCCAACCTGCTGGCGGTCTACAAGCACGACCCCAGCCTTTCCAGGTGATCGCATGTGCCAGAACTGCCCCCAGCCGCAGGGCTTCCTCGCGGAACTGATCGATAACGGCCTGCTGATCGACATCGGCGTCGATGGGCTCTATGGCCGCAGCGGCCTGTTCGAGCAGGTCATCGCCCGCTTCGACGACCTGATCACCCGCCATGGCGGCCAGGACGGCGCCGAGGTCGTACGCTTTCCGCCGGCGATGAGCCGCAAGCATTTCGAGAGGAGCGGCTATCTCAAGAGTTTCCCGCAGCTTGCCGGCACCGTGCATTCCTTCGCAGGCGACGAGCGCGCCCATGCCGAATTGCTGCACAAGGTGGCTGATGGGGTCGACTGGACCGACGGACAGGTCTCGACCGAGGTCGTCCTGACCCCGGCCGCCTGCTACCCGCTCTATCCGGTCGTGGCCAAGCGCGGCCCGCTCAAGGAGGAAGGCGCGCTGTTCGACCTGCAATCCTATTGCTTCCGGCACGAGCCCTCGAAGGACCCGGCCCGGATGCAGCTCTTCCGGATGCGCGAATATGTCTGCTTCGGCACGCCCGAGCAGGTCACGGAGTTCCGTGCGCTCTGGCTCGAACGCGGCCGGGAGATGATGGCTTCGCTCGGCGTGCCCCTGCATCTCGACGTCGCCAACGACCCGTTCTTCGGCCGCGCCGGCCGCATGCTCGCCAACAACCAGCGCGACCAGCGCCTGAAGTTCGAGCTGCTGATCCCGATCGAGAGCGAGGAGAAGCCGACCGCCTGCCTCTCCTTCAACTACCATCAGGACCATTTCGGTACGACCTGGGGCATTCAGACCGCGGCCGGCGAGACCGCACACACCGCCTGCGTCGGCTTCGGCATGGAGCGGGTGGCGCTCGCTCTGTTCAAGCACCACGGCTACGACGTCGAGCGCTGGCCGACTGCGGTCCGCAACGTGCTCTGGCCGTGAGCGCGATGACGGCACAGCAAAAGATCGCCGCGCCCGCCGCCATGGCGGGCCGGCTCCTGCCGGTCGATCCGCTCGCCTATGACAAGCATGCCATGCATGCCGGCGAGCGGCATTGGCCGCAGACCAATTGCTATGCCGATCTCTGGATCGAGATCCTGCATGCGCTCGGCCTGGAGCCGGCCGCGGCCTTTGGCTTCACCATCACCCAGGATTTCGAGGGCGACCAGTTCACTTTCTTCAAGCCGCCGCTCGACGATCTCGAAGCGCTCTACGGCCTCAAGGTGACGGAGCTTGCGCTCTATGACGAGCTGATCGGCCATATCGAGCAGCAGATCGGGCTTGGTCGGCTGGTCCTGCTCGAACTCGATTCCTTCTACATGCCCGACACGCGCGGCGTTTCCTATCGCGACAGCCATGGCAAGACGACGATCGCAGTGAACCGGCTCGACCGCGCCGGACGCGAGCTCGATTATTTCCACAATGACGGTTTGCACCGCGCCGAAGGAGAGGACTTCGACGGGCTGTTCCGGCTGCTGCCGGGGCAGATGCGCGAGGACACGCTCTTCCCCTATGCGGAGATGGTGCGCCTGCCGCAGCGCCGGCCGGACGAGGCGACCTTGCGCGCCACCGCGCTGAAGCTACTCGCCCGCCATGTCGCGCGCCGGCCGACCGACAATCCGGTCGCGGCCTTCCGTACTGTAGCGATCGCGCAGGCCGAGGCACTGGCCGAGCGGCCCGGCGCAGCCTTCCATCACTACGCCTTCAACACGCTGCGCCAGCTGGGCGCCAATTTTGAGCTGCTCGCCAGCCACCTCGCCTGGCTCGGCCAGTCGGTCGATGGGCTGGAGGTCGCCCGCGATGGCTCCCTGCGCATCGCCGAGGGCGCCAAGGTGGCGCAGTTCCATCTGGCACGGGCGATGAAGCAGAAGCGCTTCGAACGGTTCGATGCGACGCTGGCCGGCCTCGTCGGCGAGCACGATCATGTCAGCGAGGCGCTCGGGCAGCGCTTCCCCGGCTGAGCCATGGCCCGCATCGTTGCGCGCAGCGGAGAACGGGTAGAGCCGCTCGCAGGCTGGTCCTGGCTCGCGACGGCTGCCGATGCCGCCGCAACGCCCGCCGACCTGCCGGAGGCCGGCGATTGGCAGGAGGCGGCAGTTCCCGGCACGGTCGCCGGGACGCTGCGCGCCCTTGGCCGGCTCGACGATGCCAGCGCCAATGCGATCGGCCAGCAGGATCACTGGTATCGCACGCGGCTGACGGAAGCCCTGAATGGACGCTTGCGTTTCGAGGGGCTGGCGACCGTTACCGAGATCTGGGTCAGCGGCGTCAAGCAGGCCGACAACGCCTCGATGTTCGCGCCCGTCGAGCTTGCCGTCGATTGCCCGGCCGGAACCGAGATCGCGTTGTGCTTCCGCGCACTCGCGCCGAAGCTCGCTGGGGCTCCGCGCCGTTCCCGCTGGCGCCCGGCAATGATCCAGCCCAATGGCTTGCGCTGGTTCCGCACCAGTGCGCTTGGCTCGATGCCGGGCTGGTGCCCGCCCGGCCTGCCGACCGGGCCGTATCGTCCGGTGCTGCGGATCGAGAGCGAGGCGAATGCGCCGAGGTTCGAAGCCGTCGATCTGCGCACGCGCTATGATGGGCAGACCGGCACCATCGCGCTCAGTCTCACGCTGGCCGCGAACGCGGCGTTGCCGGCTCGTGCGATTATGCGCTGCGCCGGCGACGAAGCGGCCTTGCACGCGGATGGTGACAGTCGATTAGCCGGATCATTATCTCTGCCCGGCATCGCGCCCTGGTTCCCGCATACTCATGGCGAGCCGGCGCTGCACGATCTCACCCTGACGCTCGATGGCGAGACGATCGATCTCGGCCGTGTCGGCTTCCGCTCGCTCGAAGTCGATCGCGGCGACGATGGCGAGGGCTTCGGCCTCGTCGTCAACGGCGTCCCGGTGTTCTGCCGCGGCGCCTGCTGGAGCAATGCCGACGTCGTCACGCTGGCCAGCGGCCGCGCGGCCTACGAGCCCTGGCTCCGGCTGGCGCGCGAGGCCGGCATGAACATGATCCGCCTGCCCGGCGTGATGACCTATGAGGACGAGGCCTTCTTCGCGCTCTGCGACGAACTCGGCATCATGGTCTGGCAGGAGATGATGCTGGCCAATTTCGACTATCCGCAGGGCGATGCCGGCTTCCGCGCGGCGATCGCGGCGGAGGTCGAGGCGCTGCTCAGCCGCACGCAGGGCTCGCCAAGCCTCGCCGTGCTCTGCGGTGGCAGCGAGGTCTTCCAGCAGTCGGCGATGCTGGGCGCGCCGCCCGAGGCCTGGTCCGGCCCGGTCTTCGACGAGGTTCTGCCGGAGGCGGTCGCTCGCCTTCGCCCCGACATCGCCTATGTCCCGAACTCGCCTTCGGGCGGGCCGTTGCCCTTCGTCGCCGACAAGGGCGTGACGCATTATTACGGCGTCGGCGCCTATATGCGCGGCCTCGACGATGCCCGCCGCGCCAATGTGCGTTTCGCCGCCGAAAGCCTCGCCTTTGCCAATGTGCCGGAGGAGGTCTCGCTGCGGTCAGGCAAGCCGCCGGCGATCACGCATCATCCCGACTGGAAGCGCGCCGTGCCGCGCGATGCCGGCGCTTCCTGGGATTTCGAGGATGTCCGCGACCACTATCTCGAACGGCTCTACGGGCTCGAACCGGCGCGGCTGCGGCGCGAGGACCCGGAGCGCTATTTTGCGCTGTCGCGCGCGACCGTCGCCGAGGTGATGGAAGAGACCTTCGCCGAATGGCGCCGGCCGGGCTCGCCGACATCAGGCGCGCTGGTCTGGCTTCTGCAGGACCTGCAACCCGGCGCCGGCTGGGGCGTCATCGCCAGCGACGGCGAGCCGAAATCGGCCTGGTACGGGCTCGCCCGCGCCTTCCGCCCGGTCCAGCTCGCGATGACCGACGAGGGCGTCAATGGCCTCGCGCTGCATGTCTTGAACGAGCGTCCCGAGCCGCTGGCTGCGACGGTCGAATTGACCTGCTGGCGCGCCGGCGAGGTCGAGGTCATCAAGGCGAAGCGCGAGGTCGCCCTGGCGCCGCGCGCTGCAATGACACTCTCGGCCTTCGATCTGATCGGTCGCTTCTTCGATATCGCCTATGCCTATCGCTTCGGCCCGCCCGGCCATGACGTGATCTCGGCTGTGCTGCGCGATGCCGCGAGCGGCGCGGTGCTCGCCGAGGCCTTCCATTTTCCGCTCGGGCGCGGCCAGGAGCGCCATCATTGCGGACTTGTCGCGCAGCTGGAGCGCGACGGCGACGACTGGAACCTTGTCCTGTCGACACAGCGCTTCGCGCAATCGGTCGAGATCGTCGATGCCGGCTGGCGGCCGGAGCGGAGCTGGTTCCATCTGGCGCCGGGCGAGCCGCGCCGGGTTCGCCTGCATCGACGCCTGGGCACCAGCGGTGAGCCCTCCGGCGAGGTCCGCGCCGTCAATGCGCTAGACCGTGCCGGCTACGCCTCGGGAGTGTAAAGGCTCAGCCCTCCGCGCCGACCAGGGCGTCGATCTCGCTGCGCTTTTCTTCGACATGGTGCAGGAGCGGATCGAGATGCGGCACGCGGTCGCCGGCCGCCGCGAAGGGGACGGCCTCGCGCACCAAAGCGAAGAGCTTGCCGGTGGCCGCGCCGAGCGGCGTCGCCTTGCGGCTCTGGGTCGCCTGGGCCGCGACCATCAGCTCGATCCCCGCGATCGACTTGCACAGGCCCGCCACCTCCATCGTCTTGCGCGCCGCGAAGGTCGCCATGCCCGCCCGGTCGAGATTGCCGTTTGAGTGACTCGAACTCGCGAGTTCCTGGACCACTGGCGCCGTTGCCAGCCGCGCCTCCGAGGTGATCGCCTTGTGGAACTGGGCAAGGCCGTTGAAGCCGGGCAGGCCGACGCCGTCCTCCTCGATCAGGCCGACCGTCAGACCCGACCAGAAGGAATCGACCTGCTTGGCGACGCGCTCGGCGGAAGCCGTCACGACCGGCGCGAAGGCGAGCCGGGCGATGTCGAGCGCCATCGACAGCGAGACCGTGTCGAAATTGGCGACCGAGACCAGCGAGCGCTCTTCCAGCGAGACGATCGGATTGTTCTGGCTCGACCGGAGCTCCGTCTCGATCTGGCGCCAGGCGAAATCCAGGCTGTCGGCCGCGGTGCCGTGCAGCAGCGGCAGCGAACGGAAGCTGAGCGGGTCCTGCAGATGGCGCGGCCCGCCTTCGGCGAAAAGGTAGCTGCCGTCGAGATAACGCCTGATCCGGCGCCCATGTCGTTCCAACCCGGCGAAGGGGCGCGAGCGCAAAGCGGCCTCCGAGACGATCGACGGGTTGGCGGCGAAGCCCTCCATGCTGAGCGCGCCGATCAGGCTCCAGAGGTCGAGACTGCGCTGCAGGTCGGCCATGGCGAGCGCTGCGATGCCAAGGGCGAGCGCGCTTGAATTCAGCATCGCCAGCGCTTCGCCCGCTTGGAGGTCGAGATCGCCATAGAGTGCGAGAGCCAGATCGGTGATCGGGGCCATGTCGCTCTGGCCCATCGAGCCCCAGACATGCACCTCGATCCGCCGGTCGCTGTTGAGCGCGTCGGTGAGCCGCTCGGCCAGGAGCGGGCGTACGCCGAGGCGCCCGCTCGCCATCGAGTTGAGCAGGACGAGCATCATCGCCCGGACGGCCTCGGGCGAGGCGAGGGGGCCGTGCGCGACATTGTGGATGAGCAGCAGGCGGCGGTTGAACTCGCCGATGCGCTCAGGGGCGAGCGGGACGCCGGTCTTCGCGCCGACGCTGGTGGTGACACCGTAGATCTTCTCGCCGCGCGCCACGGCGTCGTCGATGATGGCGCGGGCGGCTTTCATCCGCTCGATCGCCTCCGGCGTCACGGCGACACGTGCCTTCTCCCTGGCGACGCGGACGATCTCGTCGATGGTCAGGTCGAAGCCGGTGATGTCGACATGGCTCATGATCGCTCGTCCTGATCTCGGGCACGTTCTTCGCTGATCCGTTCAATAGAGCGAAGCCGAGAAGCGGGGAGGGGCGCGGCCTCAATTTCACTTCGCGAAACGCAACGCAGGCTCCCAGCCAACTTCTGTCATTCGACTAGTTTCACGCCGTCGAACGGACGGTGCGCATGGCAATCACCTACGATCTGGTCAAGGAAGTCACCGCCAATCTCTATGATTGGTCGCTGCGCCGCATCCCCGAATCCTCCAAGGCCGAGTTCCGCAAGGCACTGGCGACGGAAACCGAGCCGCAGGCGCGCCAGACGCTCGCCTTCATGCTGGACAGCGCCGAGCGGGCCGAGACCACCGGCAAGTTCCTCTGCTCCGATGCAGGCGTGCCGAGCTACTCGATCAAGATCGGCTCCGGCGCGCGGATGGAAGGCGACATCCGCCAGGCCATCGTCGACGGCTTCGCTGAGCTCACCCGGACGATCCAGCCGCCGCTCCTGCGCTTCGTCACCAATCCCCTGACCAATGAACGCAGCTTTCACGGCAGGGACATGCCGCTGGTCTCCTGGGATCTCGTCGGCGAGGGCGACTATCTCGACATCACCTGCGCCCCCAAGGCGCTCGGCGGCGGGCGCTGGGCCGCCGTGGAGATACTCGTCAGCCCGAGCCTGGACGAGATCGAGCGCTGCATCCTGGAGATCGTGCTGCGGGCCGGCGGCCAGCATTGCCCGCCGGTGGTGATCGGCGTCGGCATCGGCGGCACCTTCGACCATGCGGCGAAGCTCTCCAAGGACGCGACCCTGCGCCCCTTCGGCGAGCGCAATCTCGAGCCGATGGTCGCGGAGATGGAGGAGCGCCTGACCCGCGCGGTCAATCAGATGGGCTTTGGCCCGATGGGCGTCGGCGGCGCGACCACGACCTTCGGCGTCCACGTCGAATACGCCTCCGGCCACGGTTTCACCCCGGTCGCGGTCTCGTTCAACTGCTGGATCAACCGGCGGACTCGGGCGCGGATCTACAATTCCGGAGTGGTGGAGCGGATCGAATGACGAACCCGTCTCCCATTCGCCTCTCCCTGCCGTTGACGCCGGAGGCGGCGCGCTCGCTGAAAGTCGGCGACGTCGTGCTGCTCGATGGCGAGGCCGTCGCGACAGTTGGCATGCCCACCCAGAAGCGCATGGTCGCGGAGGTCGAGGCCGGGCGCGAGCTGCCGCTCTCGCTGCGCGACGGCACCTTCTTCCATATGGGCGTGAGCTATGAGGACGATGACGGCCGGCCTGGCACGGTCCATTACGTCAACCCGACCACCTCCAGCCGCTTCAACCATCTGATGCCGACGCTGATCCGGGGCTTGCGCCTGACCGCGACCGGCGGCAAGGGCGGGCTCTCGCAAGACAGCGTCGACGCGATGCGCGAAGTCGGCTGCGTCTATTTCTCCTTCGTCGGCGGCGCTTCGGCCCTGCTGAGCGAGGGCGTCGAGGCGGTGACCGATTGCGCCTGGCGCGACCTGATCATGCAGTTCCGCCTCAACCGGCTGCGGCTGAACGGCTTCGGGCCGGTGATCGTCGCGATCGATGCCAACGGCAACTCGATCTATGAGCGCCTGATGTCTTCGGCCCGTGAGCGGTTGCCGGAGATCATCCGTTCGCTCCACTCCACAGAACATGACGACGGGACCGACCGATGAAAGCGATCGAGATCACCAGGCCGGGCGGCCCCGAAGTCCTGGCCTTCTGCGACCGTCCGGTCCCCGCGCTCGGAGCCGGCGACGTGCTGATCCGTGTACGCGCTGCGGCCGTGAACCGGCCCGACATCCAGCAGCGGCGTGGCCTCTACCCGCCGCCGCCCGGCGCGACCGACCTGCCCGGGCTCGACGTCTCCGGCGTGGTCGAGGCGGTCGGTGCCGAGGTCGCCTGGCCGAAGGTCGGCGATGCCGTCTGTGCGCTTGCCAATGGCGGCGGCTATGCCGAGTTCTGCGCCGTGCCGGCCCTGCAATGCATGCCACTGCCGAAGGGCTTCTCCTTCGCTGAGGCGGCGGCGCTGCCGGAGGTGTTCTTCACCGCCTGGAACAACGTCATCTGGCTCGGCCGGCTCGCTGATGGCGAGACGCTTCTGGTCCAGGGCGGCACCAGCGGTGTCGGCATGGCTGCGATCCAGATCGCCAGGCAATTGCGCGGTGCCCGCGTGGTCGCGACCGCCGGCACCGCCGAGAAGCGCGCGGTCTGCCTGGAAATCGGCGCCGATCTCGCCGTCGACTACCGCGCCGATTGGGTGGCAGAGATCGAGGCGGCGATCGGCAAGGAGAAGGTCGACATCGTCCTCGACGCGCAGGCCGGGCCCTATACCGAGAAGCAGCTGCAATTGCTGGCGCCCGATGGCCGCGTCGTGCTGATCGCCAGCCATCTCGGCCAGATGGCCGAGGTCAATGTCCGCAATATCGTTCGCCGCCGGCTGACGCTCACGGGATCGACGCTGCGGCCGCGCGATGCCGCCTATAAGGGGCGGATCGCCACCAAGCTGGTGGAGAAGGTCTGGCCGCTGCTGGAGAGCGGGGCGATCCGCAGCCATATCTGCGCGAGCTTCGACTGGCGCGATGTCCGGGACGCGCATGCGCTGATGGATGCCGGCGACCAGGTCGGCAAGGTCGTCCTGACCATGCCGGAATAGGGTCGGGGGTAGCGGAAAAGACACCGTCTTTCCGGGGCGGCGCGGAGCGCCGAGCCCGAAATCCAGAACCGACGCCGTATCCGAAGAAGCTGGCCAGCTATCGAGCTTCTTGATGGCTGACATCGGTTCTGGGTTCCGGGCTCAGGCCTTTGGCCTGCCCCGGAATGACGGAACATTTCCGTCTGGGCGAAGCACGTTCTAGAACAGCGGTTCATGCTCGCTTAGCCGGATCCGCCGCGTGTTCTCCTTCGCGCCCGTCCAATCCGTTCTCAAGGCGCTGCGGCTGCTGACCGAGGTCAATCGCTGCAGCGTCGCGACCGTTGGCGAATTGCATCGCCGTACCGGCATTCCGAAGCCGACGATCGTGCGCCTGCTCGAGACGCTGATGGAGGCCGGCTATGTCGTGCGCGACGAGCGCATGCGCGGCTATCTCGTGACCTCGCAGGTGGCGCATCTGAGCGCGGGTTTCCATGGCGCACCGATGGTGATCGAGGCGGCGCGGCCCTGGGCGGCGGCGCTGACGCGCCAGATCAAATGGCCCTGCGCCGTCTGCCTGCTCGACTATGACGCCGTAGTGGTGCGCTTCTCGACGATCCCCGACAGTCCGATCTCCCCCTTCCATGCGACGCTCGGCTACCGCCTCAACTTGGGTGGCCGGGCGCTGGGGCGCGCCTATCTCGCCTTCTGCCCGGACGAGGAACGAGAGGTCCTGCGCGCCGCGATGCGGACCTCGACCGAGCCCGAGAACAGCAGCCTCTCCGATGAGGATATCGAGCGCATGATCGCGCAAGCGCGCTGGCGCGGCTATACCGAGCGCGATCCTGCCGCCGAGCCGAAGAATTCCGCGACGATTGCGGTGCCGATCAAGCTCGGTGAACGCGTGCTTGCAACCTTTGGCGTCACCTTCTTCCGCGCCGCGGTGCCCAACCCCGACGACAAGGCCAGGATCATCCATCCGCTGAAGAAGGCGGCGGCGAATATCGAGGCGCAATTGGAGGCGCTCTCGCAATCCATGGGCGTCGCGTTTCAAGGCGAGAAATAGCGGCGCTTTCCCAGGGTGTGCCGCCGGCTCGTGCCTAGTGTCCGGACAACAGCTGCAAAGCGATCTTGTCCGGAGGAAACCTCAATGATGCGGCCGATTTCACGCCGTGGCTTCATGGCGTCCGTGGCCGGCGCCGGCGCGCTGGCAGTCCAGGGGCGGGCTTTCGCCGACACCTGGCCGAGCCGGCCCGTCACCATCGTCGTGCCGTTCCCGGCGGGCGCCTCGACCGATGTCGTCGCCCGCCTGCTGGCGGAGAAATTGCGCAGCGAGCTCGGCCAGGGCTTCGTCGTCGAGAACAAGACCGGCGCCGGCGGCAACATCGCGGCGACCGGCGTCGTCCGGGCGGCGGCCGATGGCTACACCCTGCTGTTCTCGTCCTCGGGGCCGCTTGCCACCAACAAGCTGCTCTACAAGAAGCTGGCCTTCGACCCGCTCGCCGATCTTGCCCCGATCGCACTGCTCGGCGACGTCCAGGGCATCGTCGCGGTCCACCCGTCGCTGCCGGTCAAATCCTTCGCCGAGCTCGTCGCCTACGGCAAGGCCAACCCCGGCAAGCTCACCTTCGGCAGCCCCGGCTTCGGGCTGATGGGCCATGTCACCGGCGAGCTGATCCAGCGCAAGGCCGATTTCCAGATGACGCATGTGCCCTATCGCGGCTCGGCTCCACTCTCGACCGACCTGCTGGCGGGCACGGTCAATGTCGCCATCGACTTCATCCCGGCCTATATCCCGCACGTCAAAAGCGGTGCGATCCGCGCGCTCGCGGTGACCAGCGACCAGCGCGCTCCGCAATTGCCGGAGGTGCCGACCCTGGCCGAGGCGGGATTGCCTGATGTCAACGCGACCGGCTGGTTCGCGATGGTCGGGCCGAAGGGGCTGCCGGAGCCGATCGTGGCGCGCATCGCCGCGATCACGCGGGCCTATGTCGAGAGCGCGGAAGGGCGCGAGAAGCTCGCGACGATCGGCGTGCGCTCGCTCAGCGGTGATGCTGCGGCGGTGAAGACTGCGCAGACGCAGGAAGTGGCGAAATGGGCGGATGTGGTGCGCGCCGCGGCGATCTCGCTGGATTGAGCTGAAAGTTACAGAACAAGTGCCTGGCCCGGGGTTCGACCAGCCAGGCTCCTGCTCCCCATTCGATTATGGCTGACAAGCCTGACGTGGCGAATGTTGCGATTGGGGCGGAAGCAGACGTTGCGGATGTCCAATTGGCGCTGCATGCTGAACGGCATTCGGCTGTGGGTGCTGGAGCGGTACTAAAGTGCCAAAGGTGCTCTATTGCTGGCGCTGCCGCCAGGACATCCCGATGCTCGACGAAAGTGAATGGGCGGAAATCCAGCCGCTGCTGTTGGGGGCGTTTAATGGGTTGAGAGAATATCGCCAGCGGCACCCCAACGCCAGCATGGTAGAATCTCAGCAGCAAGCGCATGGGCCAACCGCATTAAAGCGATACTTCGAGCTAACGGGCCTCCAAGAAACAAATATCAACGCAATCTGGCATCATCGGGCGAGCGCTTTTGGCGCGCCCTGTCATTCATGCGGAAAGCCGCTTCGCACTCCAAAGGCTCGATTTTGCGCAGAATGCCCGGCTTGATCACCGTCCTTTCGCAAGTTTTGAAACGGGTCCGAGCAAGGATGAGATATGCCAAAAGAGCCGGAGAGTGAATTGCAAAAATTCAGAGAGGAGAATATCTCGCTCGATCCCGGCATTGAGATAGCTGAAATCGACGGATGGAGCATAGTTCAAGCTATCGGAACCATCAATGGAGCGCCATTCTACTTTAAAGCTAAACACAATTATTGGTTGTTGGCTATTGGTGGCGACGATCCTGCCGATCTCCCCGAATGGGAATACGAAGAGCGATATGGTGAGGGCCCGTATGGTGCGAATTTCATGGAGCATGAGATAGCCAAGCGGTTAATCCTAGAGGCCGCTGGACGATTTCTTAGGGGTGATCCAGACCCGAGAAACGCGCGCGATTCTTCACCTCCCCGGTGAGCCCAGCTCGTACCCGTTAAAGCCCTTTTGAATGGATCGGACGCAGACTTCGCGCAGGGCTGCAACGGATCGCGAGCCGATTGTCTCGCCAATTCTCTCGCCCTTTATCAGGCTCCCTCCAACCCCAGCAGCTCCGCGGCATGCCCGCCGGTCAGCCGCCTGATCTCGCTTTCCGTGAACTGCAGGTCGAGTAGATGGCCGACGATCTCGCGGTAGCCGTCGATCGGGCGCGGTGAGCCCGTGAGGCCGAGATCCGAGCAGAGCACGGTGTTCTCGACGCCGGCGACCTCGATCACCCGGCGCAGCTCTGGTGGCTCGAACTTCTTCGACTTGCCCTCGACGAACATGCAGATCGAGTGCTCCATCACCGCGCCGAGCGCGACGAGGTCGCGGATTTCCGCATCGCTGCAATTGTTGACCATGTAGGTCGGGTGGTTGACCAGCAACTTCCCGACGCCGCGCGCCTTGGCCTCCTCGAACACGGCAAAGAGCTCGGGCGTCGAGAGATGCCCACCGGCCAGGATGATGTCACCGGCCGCGATCAGGTCGAGGATCAGCTTGACGTCGTCGGTGAGCTTGCCGTCGGCGCCGAACGGCGTCAGCGGGATCGGATCGAGCATCTTCTGCGCGGTCTTCGGGAAGGTCTTTACCGCCCCGGAGGCGAGCACGTCGATATGGTTCTTGGCCGAGAGCGTCGGCATCCAGACGATTTTGCCGCCTAGCTTGATGGCATGGTCGACCGCATGCGGGTTGAAGCCGCCCGAGGCGTTGTTGAGCGCTATGCCCGAGAACAGCCTGACGCCGGTGTCCGGCACCAGCTTCTCCAGCAAAATCGAATGGGCGGTGCCGAGATAGAAATGATCCTTGTAGACGACGGCGCGGAACTTCGCCGCGGCGGCGTCCAGCATCGCCTCGTGATGGTCGAGGATGCGCGGCATCGCGGCCGGGCCGCTATGGCAATGCAGGTCGACGGCGCCGACCAGGAGATCGGCGATCTGCCGGCTGCGCGCGTCTGAGGTCTCAGTGGTGGCGGTCATGTCGCAGGCCCTCAGGCGGTTTCGCCGGGCATCGGATAATCCGCGGCGTTGATGACCCAGCCGGGCTTCTGCGAGAAGTCGAGGCGGGGCGGCGAGAAGATGTCGATCATCTGGTTCAGCCCGGGCAGGACCGAGCGCGAGGTGTGGATCGAGGGCGGCGGGATCACGGTCAGCGACGGCGCCGCCATCAGTTCGTGCTCGTCCTCGCGCCAGATCCGCATGTCGGGCGTCCAGGGCCAGCGGATGTCGTGGATATAGCCGCCGTCGATCACCAGCGAGCCCTGCTCGAAATCGTCATGGTGATGCGGCGAGAGCGCGGTGATATCGCGCAGGCCGTGGCGCGGGTCGAGCATGTTCACCATCAGCGTGGTGCAGCGGAAGATGCGGCCGAAGCGGCCTTCGCCGCCGTCGGCATCGAGGCTGTAGGCGCGAACCTTGAAGCCGCCTCGTGGCTCCGGCCAAGGCTCCAGCAGCGCGACATTGGCATGGGGCTGCGCATAGGAGGCGGCGTTCGAGCAGGAGGCCGCCAGATCGGCCGCGACGCTGGAGAAGATGCGGATGACGCGGCCGGTACCCTTGAGCGTGACGCGCGAGGCACCCGGCGGCACGAAAACGATCGAGCCGCCTGCGACCTCGACCGTCTCGGTTCCGGCCGTGACCGTCGCTCCGAGCTCCTTCTCCGGCAGGATCAGGCAGTATTCGTCCGGCTGCGCCGCGCGCGCCAGCACGGCGCCTGGCTTCACCTCCGAATAGGCGGTGATGAAGTTCTGGCCGCGCGCCAGCCAGGTGCGCTCGCTCACGTTCGCCTGCTGCGGTTCTTCCGCGTAGAAGCGGGCATAATCGGCGCCGGCATAGGCCTTGACCGGGGCGGCCTTCGCCGCTGCCGGAGCGGCGAGCTTCGAGCGCGGATCGCTGGAGGGATAGCTCACGGGTCGATGTCTCCTATCGCGCGCCGGGGTTCTCGACCCGGCTCCTGGCTGTCTGCATCTGCGCCAGGGTTTCACTCGCCGCCTTGCGCAGAAAACCCTGGTCGGAGGAGAGGATGAAGGCGCTGGCGCCGCGCTCGGCGAAGCCGGCGGATTCCTCGCCATTGTCGGTCATCACGCAGACCGGCTTGCCGGCCTTCTTCGCAGCGTTGAGGATCGCATCGACGGCATCGCGGACTTCAGGCGCATCGCGGGTCGGCGCGCCGAATGCGACGGTGAGGTCGCCGCGGCCGATGAAGACGGCATCGAGCCCCTCGACCGCGAGGATGGCGTCGATCTCAGCCAGCGCCGACGGATCCTCGATCATCGCGATCGTCGCCACCGCCGCATCGGCGGCGTCGACGAGGTCCCACATCTTGCTGCCGCCATAGCGGCCGGCCCGGGTGACGCCGGAGAAGCCGCGCTTGCCGCCACGATAGCGGCAGGCGGCGACGAGGGCTTCAGCATCCGCGACGCTCGCGACATGCGGGGCGAGGATGCCGACGGCGCCGCAATCGAGCGAAGCCTGGATCGCATCGCTCGCCAGCGTCGGGACGCGCACCACCCCGGCGACGCCGGCCGCCCGCGCCGCCAGCAGCACGAGGTCGGTGGTGACGCGGTCGAAGGGGGCGTGCTCCTGATCGACGACGATGAAGTCGAAGCCGCTATTGCCGAGGATCTCGGTGGCGTGCGGGCTCGGCGTCTTGACGAAGCTCCCCGCCAGGAAGGCGCCGCTGACGAGGCGCTGACGGAAGCTGGACTGGGCGGATGTCTGCATGGTCTGCCGTGCCGATGTCGATGATCGGATGATGGCACCACCTCTCCCCGATATGGCCGGAAGTCCCGGCGTTTCACATCTCGAAATCAGCCGAGGCGCGCGCCCCCTGCGTCAGAAAGCCGTCAGGATCGCCCTGGGATCTGACGGGGAAACGTCGGATACGACACTCGGGGGGAAGGGTATCCGAATGAAGACTCGCCTGTTGCTGATCACCGGCCTGATGGCCGCCTGCGTCATGCCGGCTACTGCCGGCACGCTTGAGACCGTGCGGAGCCGCGGCGAGATGATCTGCGGCGTCAGCCCGGGTGTCGCCGGCTTCTCGGTGCCGGACGAGGCCGGGCGCTGGGGCGGCTTCGACGTCGACATCTGCCGGGCCGTTGCAGCCGCCGTGCTCGGCGATGCCGGCAAGGTCCGCTACACCCCGCTCAGCCCGAAGGATCGCTTCGTCAGCCTGCAGAGCGGCGAGATCGACGTTCTCTCGCGCCAGGCGACCTGGACCCTGTCGCGCGACACCCAGATGGGCCTTCGCTATGTCGGCGTCGGCTACTATGACGGCCAGGGCTTCATGGTCCGCAAGTCGCTGAACATCAAAGCGGCGAAGGAGCTCAATGGCGCCTCGGTCTGCGTGCCGACCGGCACCACCACCGAGCTCAACATCGCCGATTACTTCCGCGCCAACGGCATGAAATACGAGGGCGTCGCCTTCGAGGCCGGCGACCAGGTCGCCAAGGCTTTCGAGTCCGGTCGCTGCGACGTCTTCAGCAACGATGTCTCGGCGCTCTCGGCCTATCGGCTGAAACTGGTCAATCCGACGGAATACGTCATCCTGCCCGAGCTGATCTCGAAGGAGCCGCTCGGCCCGGTCGTGCGCCAGGGCGACGAGACCTGGACCAGCATCGTGCGCTGGTCGCTCTATGCCATGCTGGTTGCCGAGGAGCTCGGTGTCACCAGCGCGAATGCCGAGGAGCAGAAGCGCACCGGCTCGCCCGAAGTGCAGCGCCTGCTCGGCGTCTCCGCGAATCTCGGCGAGTCGATGGGCTTAAAGCCGGATTGGGCACTGCAGATCGTCAAGCAGGTCGGCAATTACGGCGAGGTCTATGAGCGCAATGTCGGCTCGGGCTCGAAGCTCGGCATCGAGCGCGGCCTGAACAAGCTCTGGACGCAGGGCGGCCTGCAATACGCGCCGCCGGTGCGCTGATGCCGGCGTCGGGCCGCTATCCCGCCGAAGCGCTGAGCCGCTTCGCCGCCGCCCTGCTGGAGGCGGCCGGGACGCCGCCCGACAATGCCGCGCTGGTGGCTGATGCCCTCGTCGATGCCGATATTGAGGGTCTGGCCTCGCATGGCCTGCTCCAGCTGCCGATGTATCTGGAGCGGATCGCGTTAGGCTCGGTCGATCCCACGGCCAGAGGCGAGATCGTCATCGATGACGGCACCCGCCTGACGCTCGATGCAGGGAACGGGCTAGGCCATGTCACGGCCGAGCATGCCTGCGAGATCGCGAGCGCCCGTGCCGCCGAGCACGGCGTCGCGATCGTCGCCGTCCGCAACGCCTTCCATTTCGGCGCGGCCGGGCGCTTTGCCCGCAGGATCGCGCTCGCCGGCAAGATCGGCATCGTCATGGCCAATACCCGCCCGATGCTGCCAGCGCCGGGCGGCGCCGAGGCGGTCGTCGGCAACAACCCGCTGGCGATCGCCGTCCCGACCGGCGGCGAACCCATCGTCCTCGACCTCGCCATGAGCGCCGGCGCGATGGGCAAGGTCAGGCTGGCAGCGAGCAAGGGCGAACCCATTCCCGAGGGCTGGGCCCAGACGGCCGAAGGGCTGCCGACCCGCGCCGCGGTCGAAGCGATCAAGGGCGTGCTCCTGCCGGCGGCGGGAGCGAAGGGCTTCGGCCTCGCGGTCATGATCGACCTGCTCGCCGGAGGCCTGTCGGCTGGCGGCATCGGCAGCGAGGTCCAGCCGCTCTATGGCGACCTCGCCCGGCCCTATGGCAGCGCCAACCTGGTCATCGCGATCGAGATCGAGGGGATGCGGCCCGTCGCAGACTATGAAGCGGCCGCAGCGGGCTTCGCCGAGCGCATCCGGCAGTCGAAGCCGGTTCCGGGCGCTGCTCCGATCCGCTTGCCCGGCGATCGTGCTGCCGAAGCGCGCAAGCGTTTCGACGGAAGCTGCGCGCTGGCGGCGGAGACGCTTGCCGCACTGCATGGCCATGCCCGTCGCCTCGGCGTTGCGATCCCGGACAGTCTCGGCGGCTGAAAGCCGACGCGGGATCATCGCGGGCTCGAGAAACTCGTTCAATTGATATGCAAAACTGATTCTTGTATATCAAACGAAAGACCCGGCATTTGGCCGATCTCTACGAGGAGAAGGCTGCACCATGCCATCGCATTCGTCCCGTGAGCCAGTCCTCTCCGGCAAGGTCGCCATCGTCACCGGCGGCGGCACCGGCATCGGCCTCGCCATCGCCAAGGCGTTCGTCGCGGAGGGGGCGCAGGTGGTGATCGCCGGCCGCTCCCAGGCCTCGCTCAACAAGGCCGCCACGGGGATCGGGGCGCATGCCATCGCCGCCGATGTCTCGCAGGAGGCAGATGCAGCCAGGCTCGCCGGGGATACGGCCGCGCGCTTCGGCGGCGTCGACGTCCTCGTCAACAATGCCGGCGTGACCGGGCAGGTCGCCAATGCCGAGGACCTCGACATCGTCCAATGGGACGAGACCATGGCGATCAATATCCGCGGCACGATCCTGTGCATCAAGCATTGCGTGCCGCTGATGCGGGCCCGCGGCGGCGGCTCGATCATCAACATGTCGTCGCTGATGGGCCTGCGCGGCTATCCGATGCGCAGCGCTTATACCGCGACGAAATTCGCGGTGATCGGCATCACCGAGGCGGTCGCGCAGGAGGTCGGCATCCACGGCATCAGGGTCAATGCGCTCTGCCCCGGCGCGGTCAATGGCGAACTGATGCAACGCGTCATCGCCGCCCGCGCCGCCAAGGAGGACCGGCCGGCGGAGGAGATCGTCCGGGCCAACTACACCGACAAGGCGGCGCTGAAGCGCTGGGTCGAGCCGGAAGAGGTGGCGCGCGCTGCTCTGTTCCTGGCGAGCGAGCAGTCGTCCTCGATCACCTCCGAGCGCATCAAGGTCGACGCCGGCCGGATGTGATCCGGCCGGAAGCCCGATAATAGCCGGGTTGCGGGTTCACGCCGCCCGGCTGCGCCCCGTGAGAGCCATGGCGGATGGCCCACGTTCGTCTTCGGTCCGGAAGGCCGAGACGAGCTGGCTCAGCCGTTCGATCTGCGTCAGCAGCATGCGCGCTGAGGCTGCGCTCTGCTCCGCCAGGGCGGCGTTTCGCTGCGTGATCTCGTCCATATGGCTGACGGCCTGGCTCATCTCCTCGATGCCGCTGGCCTGCTCGCCCGCCGCGGCCGCGATCTCGCCGACCGTCGTCGAGACCCGGCCCGAGGCGCCGACGATCTGTTCCAGCGTGTCGCCAGCGAGCCTGACCAGCCGCACGCCCTCGGTCACCTCGGTGCCGGAGGTGCCGATCAGGCCGGTGATGTCCTTGGCGGCCTCGGCCGAGCGCTGCGCCAGCGCCCGGACCTCGGCGGCGACGACGGCAAAGCCACGCCCGGCATCGCCGGCGCGCGCCGCCTCGACGGCCGCGTTCAGCGCCAGGAGATTGGTCTGGAAGGCGATGCCGTCGATCACGCCGGTGATCTCGGAGATCTTCCTGGAGGCATCCTCGATCCGGGCCATCGCCGCGATCGCCTCCCGGATGATGCCGCCGCCCGTGCTCGCGACCGTTGTCGCTTCATCGGCCAGGGCCGTCGAGGTGCGGGAGGCCTGGGCCGAGCTCTTTACTGAAGCCGCGAGCTCCTCAGTCGTCGCGGCCGTCTGCTCCAGGGCGGAGGCCTGTTCCTCGGTGCGCTCCGAGAGATCGGCGGCGCCATCGCTGATTTCCTGCGAGGAGGCGGCGATGGCGGTCGAGCTCGTCTTGATCGTCGCGATCATCTCGCCGAGCCTAGCCATGGCGTCGTTGAAATGCATGCCGATCTGGGCGTACTCGGCCGGCATATCCGACGAGATCCGGAAGGCGAGATCGCCACCCGCCAAGGCCGCCATGCCCGCGCTGACCAAAGCGATGGCCCGCTCGCGCTCCGCCGCCTTGGCCTGCTCGCTGGCGCGTGCTTGCGCTTCAGTCTTCAGGCGGGCCGCTTCCGAGGCTTCGAGATAGACGGAGATGGCGTAGTCCATGTCGAGCAGGCAGGCCTTGACGATCGCGGCGATCTCGGCCGCCCGCTCATCCGCCCCGGGCAGCCTGGAGCCGAAACGGCTCCTCGGCCAGCGCGCTTCCAGCACCTTGCCGATCAGCTGCGAGAGCAGCAGCGCGTAGCCGCCGATATACCAGCGCGGCTCCAGTCCGATCCGGGCATGAACCTGTCCGACGCGGATGACGGCCGCGACATAGTCCTGGTCGAACTTCCCTCTGGCGATCCCAGCCCAATGCGAGGCCTGCCTCGCCTTCGCGCTGCCGAGCTGCTCCTCGCTGCGAAAGAGGGCCATCGTCTCCGGAAAGGCCCGGATCTGCGCGTAGAAGGCGTCGAGCGCAGTCGGAAGCGCAGCGACGATCGTCGGCTCGACATCACGGAGGCGCTGCCGCGAAGTCCCATCGAGTTGCAGGAACTCAAGCCGCCGGGCGAGATCGTCGGACGCAGACATGGGTTCTTTCCTCAACGCATCGCCGCCTTGGGCGTAAAATCGGTCGAGGAAGCTCTGGAGTCGGCATGATTAACGATTCATGCCGGCGGAAAGGTCAGGTGGAGATTCAGATGGTCGCACCACCCCCGGATTGATCTGCGTCAACCCCGGACGAATCCTGCCGCGCGGCGCAGCTCAGTCCTGGGGCACGCTGCCGCGGAGGCCGCGGGAGCTCGGCATCAGCGCCGCGAGACGGGCATCGCTCTTCGGCGGCGCGATGAAGGTCCGCGCGAGCTTCTTGGGCATGTCGAGATCGAACGGCCGGCTCGGCGGCAGCGTCGCTTTGCTGACCAGGTGCGTGGCCTGGCTGGCAGGTGCGGCGGCAGCGGGGGCTTCCGGAGCGAAAGCCAGCGGCGCATTGGCGAAGGAGGTCGGCACGGAGGAGGCGCTGCCGGCGAGCGGCGCCGGCTCGGTGACTGCGGCCAGCTGGTAGCTCGGCTCCTCGATGCGGCGGCGCTCCGGACGCTCGCCTTTGACATAGAAGGCGTTGCCGCCCGCCACGGTCACATAATGCATGTTGGCGTAGGAGAAGCGCAGGCCGGCCATGTGGAAATGCTTGGCGTTGCCGACGGCCTCGTTGCGCTTGCCGCCGAGGATGGCGTCGGCGGCCGCCTCGGCCTTCGGCATGTCGCGCGCCACCATCTGGCGGGTCAGCACGCCCGGCGCGAACTGGCGCGGTGCGCCGACGACGCCGCAGATCGTCTCGGGATAGCGCGGAGCTCCCACCCGGTTCATCACGACCGTGCCGACGCCGAGCAGGCCCGATTCGCTCGACCGGTTCGATTCGAAATACATCGCGCGGACCAGGCACTCGCGCTCGCGCGGGTCGGCCTTGGCCAGCTCAATCGCGCGCTTGCGGGTCTCGTGAGTCTGCTTCGTCGTCGTCCCGGGGCTAGCCGTCGTCGTCGAAGCGGTCTGGACCGGGGCGGTGCTGCAGGCGGCCAGAGCCGGCGCGGCCAGAGCCATCAGAAGCGGGATCGCTGCGCGGCCGTGGCGGTTCTCTCCGGTGGAACGGACGGCATTGGCAGCGATCACGGTCCGCTTCATGCGGTGACCTCCTGATTACGGGATCTCGGCTGCCGCAATCAGCGAGCCATCGTCACCGGCAAGGAAACCCGAACCTCTTATCAGAAAGTTAATTTCGGAAGGAAGAGGCAAAGATGACACGGCCGGGACCGGGCCCCGACCTGCTGCCAGGGCGCCCAATCGGCCTGCGACCGCCCGGCTGTCACACCCCGAAGATCATCGTGCCGCGGCGTTTCATCACCAGGTAGAAGCCGGTTGCTATGCTGCTCATCAGCAGCGACCAGAGCAGGCCGAGCGCTGCGACTTCGCTGAGCTCGCCATTGACCGCTCGGTCGAAGATCGCCACCGCGATGGTCTTGGTGTCGGGGCCGGCCAGGATGATCGCGGTCGTGAGATCGCGCGAGGCGTTGAGGAAGATGAAGACCCAGCCGGCCATGATCGCAGGCCAGAGCAGTGGCATCACGACCTTGAGCAGGATCTTGCCGGGCGAGGCGCCGCAGACGCCGGCCGATTCCTCAAGCTCCTTGTGGATCTGCAAGACGCCGCCATAGGTGTAGCGCATGCCGAAGGGCAGGAAGTGAACGACGAAGGCGATCACCACGATCGTCAGCGTCGAATAGAGCGGGATCGGCGCGCGCAGCGCGACATCCATCATCGCGACGCTGAGCACGATGCCGGGCAGGATCATCGGCAGCGTGATCAACTGGTCGGTGACGGCATGGAAGGCCTGCCGACGCGCGACGAGCCAGCCGCAGACCACCATCAGCGCCATCGTGATGCTGGCGGCCGCAGCCGCCGTGATCAGCGTGTTGGCGATCAGCTCGAGATAGCTCTGGCTGCCGAGCACGATCCTGAAATTGTCGAGCGTCAGCGATTTGAACGCCGCGACGCGGACCGGTCGGACGAAGGGCGTCAGCGCGATCCAGAGCAGGGTCAGGATCGGCAGCACCAGCACGACGATGCAGTTGGCCCAGATCAGAGCGCCGCCGAGCCAGCGCAGCCGCCCGAGCGGCAAAGGGCGCGGGCGAAAGCCCTTGCCGGTGACCGTAGCGAAGCGCGAGGCGTTCAGCGACAGGCGGCTGTAGAGATACATCAGGCCGGCGACGAGCACGGTCAGCACGACCGAATAGGCGCTGGCCTGGCCGACCTTGGGCGGCACCGCGGCGCGGATATCGTCATAGATGTCGGTTGTCAGCAGCTTGATGCCGGCCGAGGTGCCGACGAGCTTGGGCACGTCGAAGGCCTGCAGCGTCTTGATGAAGATGAACAGGCCCGTTGCCAGCGCGGCCGGCGCGGCCAGCGGGATCGAGACGCGCAGCATCATGGTGAGGATGCCGGCGCCGCTCATGCGCGCCGCTTCCTCCAGCTCGGCATTGGCGGTGCGGAAGCTCGCGGCGAAGAGCAGGAACGACATCGGCAGCCAGCCGAGCGTCTCGATCGCGACCATGCCGGCGATTGAGTTGACGGCGAACAGGTTGCCGCCAGTGCCGGTGAGATTGCGGTAGAGCTCGTTGAACGGGCCGACCGGGCCGAGCAGGAAGAGCCAGGCCGGGACATAGATGATCAGCGGGATGCCGAGCGACACCACCGTCATCAGATAGGCGAGCGAGCGATGCGGCGCGTCGGTCCGCTCCACCACCCAGGCGAGCGAGGCGCCGAAGAGAAGCGAGAACAGCGTCGACAGCGCGGCGAACTGGATCGAGTTCCAGCTGCTGGCGAGGATGCCCTTCTCGCTGACCAGATGGGTGAAGTTGTCGAGGGTGAAGGCGCCGTGCGAGCCGTCCGGGTTCATCACGAACAGGCTGTTCTGGACCAGCGTGATTACGGGCGGCAGCACCAGGCAGGCGATGACGAGAAGCATCGCCAGCGCCAGCAGATTGGTCTGCGCCGGGCGTTTGGCCAGCCCGGCGCGGCGTTGCTGCGGCAGTGCCGCGGCAGCGTCGATGACTTCGGTCATTTGAACAGCTCGTCGTAGATCTTCAGCCAGCCTGCCAGTGGCTCGCTCTCCTGCGAGGAGATCTCCGGCGCGAGCAGGGTCGAGGTGAAGCCGCCGGTCACCGGGCCGATGGAGGGATCCTTCGGCGGCACGTCGGGATTGCCCGGCGGATAGCCGGCCTCGGCGATGATCTTCTGCCCGTCGTCGGAGAACATGAATTCGAGGAAGAGCTTGGCGGCGTTGGGGTGCGGCGCGCCCTTGGCCAGCGCGATGACGCCGAGATTGGCCACGAGCGGCTCCATCTTGACCCAGGCGATCGGGGCTTCCTTGGCCCGGCTGATCACCGCGTGATGGTTATAGGTCATCAGGCCGATCGCGTATTGGCCGGAGATCACCTTGTCGAGGATGACGCGCTGGTTACCGGGTTCGCGCACGATCTTCTGCTTCGAGAGCTCGCGCAGATAGGCCATGCCCTTGTCCTGGCCCATCACGGAAAGGACATTGCCGATGAAGCCGGCCGGTCCGGAGATGGCGCGGGTATCGGTCCAGACCATCTTGCCGCGCCATTTCGGGTCGAGCAGGTCGTCATAGGTCTTGGGCGCCTCGGCTGCCTTGACCAGATCGGTATTGTAGGTCGTCGTCAGATAGAGCGCGTAGATGCCGGAATAGAGCTGGCTCTGCGGCTTGAAGGTCGGCGCGTATTTGGCGAGCGCATCGGGCACGAAGGGCTCGATCAGCCCGGCCTTGCTCAGCGGCGGGATCGAGGTGCCCGGCGAGTCGAACAGGTCGACCTCCATCTTGCCGGCCCGCGCCTGGCTGGTGATTTTCAGCACCGTGTCGGAATCGCCGGCCGTCGCGTAGCGGACCTCGATGCCGTACTTGACCTGGAACTTCTCCGCCAGCGGCCGCACCACCTGGCTTACCACCATGCCGGTGTACCAGACGAGCTGACGCTCGGCCTTGGCCTTGGCGATCAACTCGGCAGCGGGCTGGCTCTGGGCGAAGCCGGCGGTCGGCAACAGCGCGAGCGTGCTCGCCCCGGCAATGAAGCCGCGTCTGGTCTGCATGTCCTTCCTCCCAATCCTTACTGTGCGCCGGTGCTGGCGCCTCGAATTCCTGGCGATCTGCTGCCGCCGTGGCGCCCCTCGATCGAGAGGGGAGCATACTAGGGGAAACTGCCTGCGCGGCTGGGGCGGGTCAAACGAGTAAACGAGACAGGCGCATGAGGAATTCTCAATGGTCCTGGGCTTGGCCACTCGCTGGCCCGGCATCCGCGAAACCCGTTCGAGCGAAGAAATCCCGGAGTGTCGCTGCCACCAGTTCCGGCGTATCGATCGCCATGACATGGCCGGTCTCCAGGACCAGGAATTCCGCGCCCGCGATCTTGTTGGCGACGCCCGCGACATGCTCCGGCGGGCGCGCCGCATCGTGGCGCCCGGCGGCGACGAGTGTGGGGCAACGTATCGCCGCCAGATCGGCATTGAGATCGAGCCCGGCGAGCATCCGCCAGGTCGCTGCCAGTCCGGCCGGATCTGCGGCGAGGCGCAGTTCTTCATAGCGAGAGCGCGGCTTTGCGGCTTCATCGGCGAAGGCCTGGCGGATGCCGAGACGCTCGATCGCGGCGATCCGCTGCTCGGTCCGTGCCCGCTTCGCCTCCTCCAGCACGGTCGCCGGCGCGAGCAAGGTGAGTGCCGCGATCGCCTGCGGATGGCGCGCGGCGAAGGTGGCGGCCACCGCTGCCCCGACCGCAGCGCCGGCGACGGCGACGGGCCCGGTGATGGCGAGCGCGGCGAGGAGGGCGGCGAGGTCGTCCGCCGCCTGCGCGATGGCGTAGGGCCCAGGCGGCTTCTCCGACAGCCCGGCGCCGCGCTGGTCATAGCGCAGCACACTCGCGAAAGGCGCGAGCAGCGGCACGACAGCATCCCAGCTCTCCAGCATCCCGCCCATCTCGTGCAGCAACACGATCGTCGCAGGCGGCCCCGCTTGCAGGTCGTAACGCAGTTGGACGCCGTTGGCCTCGATCCAGCGGTTCGGCATGAAACGCACCTCCCGCCGCGAGCCTTGGCTTCGCAACGAGCCGGCGTCAAACGAGGGAAACTGAGCCGGGTTTGAGGAATGCTGCGGTAACGGCTCTTGTGAGCATTGCTCAATCGCTCTTTCGGTTAAGTCGTTTGACCCGACCCTGGCCTTGCGAAAAACCTCCGAAGCCTCGCCGGCGATCCGGCCGGGGCTTTCGCGCAAGTCAAAATGAGGTTTCCGCATGACGGGTTCGCTGTCCGGGGTCGCTTCGGTGATCGGCATCGGCCAGAGCGATTGGGTCGGGGACCACAAGCGGGTTCGGGCCGGCGAGCGGCTGCATGATTCCTATGGCTATGGCGCGCAAGCGTTTCTCTCGGCGCTGGCCGATTCCGGCATCGAGCGCGACGAGATCGACGGGCTGATCGTCGGGCCGACCACCGCCTATGAGCGCGTCGGCGAACTGCTTGGCCTGAATGTCCGCTGGGGCGGGCAGGCGGATGCGATGACGGCGGTGATGGAAGCCTGCATGGCGATCCGTGCCGGCCTCGCCTCGGTCGTCGCGCTGGTCTACGGCAACGACCAGCGCTCGGCGCAGGTCAACTATGGCGGCCCTGATGCGCAGGGCGGCGGCGCCTTCCTCGCTTATGTCTATCACGCGCCCTGGGGCTTCACCTCGCAGGGCGCGCTCTATGCGATGATGGCGCGCCGCTACATGCATGAGCGCGGCCTGACGGAAGCCGAGCTCGGCGAGGTCGCGGTGGCGCTGCGCCTCGCCGCCTCGCGCAATCCGCGCGCCCTGATGCGCAAGCCGATCACCGTCGAGGACTATCTCGCTTCGCCCTTCATCTGCGAGCCGCTGCATCTCTTCGACTATTGCCTGATCAATGATGGCGGCGTCGCGCTGATCATCGCCGAGGCCGGCAAGGCGCGCCGCGTCGGCCGGGCTCCGGTCGCGATCAAGGGCGTCGGCCGCTACGATCTCAATCGCGGCGCCACCAGCCTCGAGCCGCGCCTGCTCGATTATTATTTGCCGGCACAACAAGCGGTCGCCAACCAGGTCTTCGAGATGGCCTCGCTCGGCCCCAGGGATATGGACGCGCTGCAGATCTACGACAGCTTTTCGCTGCACATCCCGCTCGCACTCGAAGGCTATGGCTATTGCCCGGCCGGCGGCGCCGGCCAGTTCATGCGCGAGACCGGCATCTCGCTGGCCAAGGGCCTGCCGGTGAACACCAGCGGCGGACACCTCTCCGAAAGCTACATGCAGGGCTGGAATCACCAGATCGAAGCGGTTCGGCAGGTCCGCGGCGAGGCCGGGGACCATCAGGTCGAGCGCTGCCGCCACGTCCACTACAGCTCCGACGTCGCCGGCAAGGCGATCTCGATCATCTACGGAGCCTGAGCCATGGCGAACAGCCAGCCCGTCGTCACGCTCTACGACGCCCCGATGTGGGAGAGCCTGTCCCGCGAGCGCATGCAGCTCCAGTCCTGCGGCCATTGCGGCACGCTGCGCTATCCGCCCGGGCCGATCTGCACGGCCTGTACCAGCCTCGACTATCGCTGGACCGACTTATCGGGTGGCGGCGAGATCCTCTCCTGGGTGCGCTTCCACCGTGCCTATTTCGACGATCACCCGCCGCCTTACAATGCCGTCGCGATCAGGCTCGACGAGGGGCCGATCGTCGTTTCCAACCTGCTGGGGCCGGAGCCGGAGGGCGAGTGGGTCGGCCGGCGCGTCAGGCTCGCCTATCGCCGTCATCTTGATCGCACGCAGCACGCCTTCGTGCTGTCTGAGCAACCCTGACGGCGCGCGGTCGCCTGGAGAAGATCATGTTCGAGAAAGACGTTTCCATTGTCACCCGGCACGGCCGGATGCAGGCCTTCGCCGTCCGGCCGGAAGGGCCGGGGCCTTACCCGGTCGTCATCCTCTACATGGACGCGCCCGGGATACGCGAGGAGCTGCGCCATATGGCGCGTCGGATCGCGACAGCCGGCTATTACTGCCTGCTGCCCGATCTCTATTATCGGATCGGCACCGTGCGCTTCGACCTGCCGCGGCGCGACGAGCGTATGTCGGCCGTGGTCGGCGCCTGCATGCGCTCGATCGACAATGAGCGCACCACCGACGACACCGCCGGCATGCTCGCCTTCCTCGATGGCGAGGCCGAGGCGAATGCTCAGAAGGTCTCCTGTCTCGGCTTCTGCATGAGCGGACGCTATGTCGTTGCGGCCGCCGCGAAGTTCGGCTCGCGCATCGCCTCGGCCGCCTCGCTCTATGGCGTCGGCCTCGTCACCGAGGATGAGGGCTCGCCCCACAAGCTGGTCGCGAAGGTGCCGGGCGAGCTCTATTTTGCCTTTGCCGAAACCGACGGAGCTGCTCCGCCGGCGACGATCGCCGCGCTGCAGGAGGCGCTCGCCGCGACCAGCGTGACGCATGACGTCGATGTCTTCCCGAACAGCGAGCACGGTTACTGCTTCACCGCCGGCCGCTGCTACCAGCCGGAGGCGGCCGAGGCGACCTGGGCCAAGCTCTTCGCGCTCTGGAAGCGGACGCTGGCGTAAGCTCATGGCTCCTGCAGCGCCCAGCATGCTCGATCGGACGCGGCCATGACGGCACGGCGCCCCTATGCCGGCTTCACCGTCGCCGAGGTGATCTCCGACGCGGCGGACGACGCGCTCGTGCTCGCCGCCGGCATGGCCGGGCGCATCCTTGCCGATCTCGGTGCCGATGTGGTCCGTCGGCGTGGGCGCGATCGCGACTTCGAAGGCAGTACCGAGCTGTTCCTGTCGCACGGCAAGACGATGTCGAACGAGGGGGCGGGCGAACTGCTCGGCCGTGCGGATGTCGCGCTCGTCGATGGCGCTGTGCTGCGGGAACGCGGGCGGGCGGGCCTGCCCTTCGTCACTGCGGTGCTCAGCCTGTTCGGCGGAGCCCTCGCCGAGAGCGACAGGCCGGCCAGCGCCTTCACCGCCGCGGCTTCTGCCGGGTTGCTGGCGATGGTCGGCGATCCCCAGCGCGAACCCTTGCGCCTCGGCGGTCATCAGGAGGCCTTCGCCCTCGGCCTCTCCGCCTATGCCGGCCTGGCGGCAGCACTGGCCTCGGCGCGCCCACTTGGCGCCCCTGTGACGATCCGCGCCAGCCTGCTCGAGACCCTCGTCTGGCTGAACTGGAAGGCGGTGCCGCTAGAGGGCTACGATGTCCTGCCTGGCCGCACTGGCGCCGCCGCGGAATGGCAGGTGCTGCGCTGCGCCGACGGGTATGCCGTGCTGGTCTATCAGGAGCCGGACTGGCTGCGGCTGAAGGCGGCGCTGGCCGAGCCCGCTCTGGATGAGCCGCGCTTTTCGATACGGGCGAGCCGGCTCGCCTATCTGGGTGAGCTCGCCGCGATCATCCAGCAGCGCTTCCTGACGCTGACTCGCCGCGAGATCCATGCTCTGGCGCGGCAGCATCGTCTGCCGATCGGGCCGGTCTGGAGCCCGGTCGAGGCATTCGACGAACCGCACAACCAGGCGCGGGGCCTGTTCGAGTCGCTTGGCGTCGATCCCAGAGTGCAGGCACCGCGCCTGCCGCTGGTCTGGCTCGGTCAGGCGGCCGCCCGACAGGCTAAGATTGCGGCGGGAGCGGCGTGATGAAGCTGCTGGAAGGCTGCCGTGTCCTCGATCTCGGCATCATCACTGCCGGCGCTGCGACGGCGGCGCTGCTCGCCGATTTCGGCGCCGAAGTGATCAAGGTGGAATCGCCGACCTATCGCGATCCGTTCCGCGTCTGGAGCGCGCAGGATGAATCGGGCGCGATGCCGCCCCTGTTTCGCGCGACCAACCGCAACAAGCGCGCGATCAGCATCGACCTGAAGCGGCCGGAAGGACAGGCGATCCTGCTGCGCCTGGTGCGCCGCGCCGATGTCGTGGTCGAGAATTTCCGGCGCGGCGTGATGGAAGGGCTCGGGCTGAGCTTCGCCAGATTGCGCGAGGCCAATCCCGACATCATCCTCGCCTCGATATCGAGCCAGGGCGAGACTGGCCCCGATGCCGGCCATGTCTCCTATGGCTCGACGCTGGAGGCACTGAGCGGGCTCGCCTGGGTGACCGGCTATCAGGGTGGCAAGCCGGAAGTCTCCGGCCGCGACGTCAACTATCCCGACCAGATCGTCGCGCTGTTCGCGGCCGGCGCGATCGCGACGGCGTTGCGCTCGGTGCGCAAGGGCGAGGGCGGCAGCCATCTCGACCTGTCGCAGCGCGATCTCGCCGCCTTCATGATTGGCGATCGCTTTGCCGCTGCCTCGCAAGGCGAGGCCGTCACCCGCCAGGGCAACGCCCAGCCGCATTATCCGCTGCAGGACTGTTTCCTGGCCGCTGATGGCAACTGGGTCGCGCTTTCGGTATCGCCCCCGGCGTTGCCGCTGCTGTCGGATGCGCTTGCGGCTGACGGTCTCGATCGCCGGGATGTCCTTCGGGAGGCTGTGGCGGCGGCGGTCGAGGCGCGATCCGCCCGGGAGGCGGTGAGCTTCTTCGTCGCCCTCGGCGTGCCCGCCGCCGTCGTCAATGACGGCAACGGCATGATGGCCGGCTGGGGCGAGGCCTGGCAGCACGCTTTGCAGCGCGATGAGAGCGGCTTGATCGTCAAGGGCTTCCCGCTCCAGGTCGACGAGGCGCCGCTCACGATCGAGCGTCCGGCGCCGCAGGTCGGCGCCGAGACCTATGCCGTCCTCGCCGAGATCGCCGGCTATAGCCGCAGCGAGATCGCCGATTTCACCGCTGCCGACATTATCGAGACCGCGCGCTGAAGCGGTGCCGGCCGCTCAGGCCGGCACCAGGCTCTCGCCGCCGGGCAGCCGCATATGGCGCACGGTGGCCTCGTATTCGATCGATTGTCCCAAGATCCAGTCGCGGAACTCGGCGACGCCGGGCTTCTTCACCGCATGCTCGACATAGGTGAGGTAGTAAGCGATGCCGTTGTCGTGGATGAAATCGAACGGCGCCACCAGCCGGCCGGCGTTGAGGTCCTCCAGCACCAGCGCCATCTGCCCGATGGCCATGCCGATGCCTTCCATCGCCGATTGATAGGCGAGGGTCGAGCTTTCGAAATAGAGCCCGCGGTCGCTCTCGATATGCTGTCCGCCGGCGGCGTCGAACCATTCGCGCCAGTCATCGGGCCGGACGGTGGAGTGCAGCAGGGTCTGCTCGGCGAGGATGTCGATGCCGATCTCGGGGCCGAGGCGCTCCAGGAAGGCCGGGCTGCACACCGGGATCAGCGCGCTGCCGGCAAGGCGATGCGAGGTCAGGCCTGGCCAGTCGCCGTCGCCCTGCTGGATCGCGATGTCGATGTCGCCCATCGAGAGCTGGTTGATCGGCCGCGGCGAGAGCGAGGTGGCGAGCTGGATCTCCCGCTTCGGATAGAGGCGGTGGAACAGCGGCAGGCGCGGCACGAGCCAGCGCAAGGTGAA
This sequence comes from Allobosea sp. P4_H5, assembly GCF_056400825.1. Lineage (NCBI taxonomy): Bacteria > Pseudomonadati > Pseudomonadota > Alphaproteobacteria > Hyphomicrobiales > Alloboseaceae > Allobosea > Allobosea sp. P4_H5. The sequence goes on from NZ_JBFUKM010000016.1 coordinate 109,834, forward strand.
GGTCATCGGGCAGTGCACACGCAGCGAGCTTTCGCCCTGCGCGCCCATCAATCGCTTGGTGGCGCGCTCCATCTGGTCGAACGCGGTGCCGAGTGCCGCGACATAGTCGTTTGCCTCGGCGGAGATGCGCAGGTCCCGGCCGGTGCGCTCGAATAGCTCGACCCCGAGCACATCCTCCAGCAGCTTGATCTGCCGGCTGATCGCGCCGGGTGTCACCGAGAGCTCGTCGGCGGCCTTGGTGAAGCTGACATGCCGGCCAGCCGCCTCGAAGGCGCGCAGTGCGTTCAGCGGGGGCAGGCGACGCAGCATGACTCACACGCTTGATGATTTCTCACAGGTGGCCTCCCTTTTAGTCGATTGACGGTTTTGCGCTTTTCGCGTTGCCTGTGGGTCACCGGCGATGATGGATCAAATCGCCTGGATCATCAACAGGATGAAGCATGTTTTGCCTCGGTTTCGAGTCGATTTCGATGCAGATGCGGGCGCCGCGGCAGGATTTCGCGGCGACGCCGCCTCATGTGATTTTTCCTGAGCCTGGGCCGGCCAAATGATGAGGCTTTTCTGGTCGCCGCGCTCGCCCTTCGTGCGCAAGGTCCTGGTCGTCGTCCATGAGGTCGGCTTGAACGATGTGATCGAGCGCGTGCCGATGGTCATCCTCTCGACCCAGCCGAATGACACGCTGCTCGCGCTCAATCCGCTTGGCCAGATTCCGACCCTGGTCACGGAAGGCGGCGAGGCGATCTACGATTCCGTGGCGATCTGCCATTACCTCGACGTCGTGCGCGGCGGCGGCCGGCTGCACCCGCCAGCGCCCGACGCGCGGACGGCTGCGCTTCGGCGCCAGGCCCTTGGCGACGGGCTCTCATGGCTCTTGCTCAACTGGTTGGGCGAGCGCTCGCGCCGGCAGGGCGAGCAATCGGCCATGCGCATCGCCGCCGTGCACAAGAAGCTGCCGCACATCTTCCGAGTGCTGGAGGCGGAGGCCGCCGCGGCGGACGCCGCGTCCTTCGATGTCGGCCATGCCGCGATCGTCGCGGCGCTCGGCTATCTCGATTTCCGCTTCGCGCCGGACTTCCTCTGGCATGAGCGCTATCCGCGGCTGGCGCAGTGGTGGCAGGGCGCGCAGCAGCGTCCCTCCGTCGCGGCGACGGTGCATTACGACGAACTCGCGACGGCCGGCTCCGCCCTGTCGCGCCAGAAGGGTAGGGCATGAGCATCAACGGACAGGCCTATATCGTCGGCGCTTATGAGCATCCTCTGCGCAGGGCGCCGGACAAGTCGCTGGCGCAGCTCCATGCCGAGGTCGCGCTCGGCGCGCTCGCCGATGCCGGGCTGAGCAAGGACGATGTCGACGGCTATTTCTGCGGCGGCGACGTGCCGGGCACCGGCCCGTTCTCGATGGTCGACTATCTCAACCTTAGGGTTCGCCACGCCGATTCCACCAATATCGGCGGCGCCTCCTACATCCTGCACGTCAACCACGCGGCGCAGGCGATCGCGGCCGGGAAATGCGACGTGGCACTGATCACGCTCGCCGGCAGGCCGCGCAGCGAGGGCGTGCCCAAGGGCGGGCTGAAGCGGGCTGACAGCCCGGTCCAGCCGGATTATGTCTGGGAAACCCCGTTCGGCATGACGATTCTCAATGTCTACGCCATGTGCGCGATGCGCCACATGCACGAATTCGGCACGACCCCCGAGCAATTGGCCTGGGTCAAGGTCGCGGCCTCCCATCACGCGCAGCACAATCCCAACGCCATGCTGCGTGATCTCGTCACCGTCGACGACGTGCTGAACTCGACGCTGGTCGCCGACCCCCTGCACAAGCTCGATTGCTGCATCGTCTCGGATGGCGGCGGCGCCGTCATCGTCACCCGGCCGGAGATCGCCCGCCAACTGAAGCGCCCGCTGGTGAAGATCCGCGGCGCGGGCGAGGCGGTGAAGCACACTGCCGGCGGCGCGATCGACCTGACCTATTCGGCCGGGCGGTTCAGCGGCGCGGCCGCCTTCGCCGAGGCCAATCTCACACCTGCCGACGTCAAATACGCCTCGGTCTATGACAGCTTCACTATCACCGTGATCGTGCAGCTCGAGGATCTCGGTTTCTGCGCCAAGGGCGAGGGCGGCCGCTTCGTCGCCGACGGCAATTTGATCGCCGGCGTCGGCCGCTTGCCGGTCAACACCGATGGCGGGGGCCTTTGCAACAACCATCCGTTCAATCGCGGCGGCATCACCAAGATCATCGAGGCCGTCCGGCAATTGCGCGGCGAGGCACATCCGGCCGTCCAGGTCGCCAATTGCGACATCGCGCTGGCGCACGGCACCGGCGGCATGCTCGGCACCAGGCATGGCGGCGCCACCCTCATCATGGAGCGGGAGTGAAGCCCATGTCGGTTTTGCGTGAGGCGCTGGATCACCAGCCCGAGACCAAGGCGTTCTGGAGCGAGCTCGCCGAGGGCCGTTTCACCCTGCGCCATTGCCGCGCCTGCGAGCGGGCGCACTGGTATCCGCGGGCGATCTGCCCGCATTGCGCCAGCCCGGAGACCGAATGGCGGCCGGCGAGCGGGCAGGGCGCGATCTATTCCTACAGCATCGCCCGCACCGCGGTTGAGCCTTTCGCCATCGCCTATGTCACCCTCGCGGAAGGGCCGACCATGATGACGAACATCGTCGGCAGCGACTTCGCTGACATCGCGATAGGCAAGCCCGTCGAGATCGCCTTCGGCCATCAGGTCGAGGACGGCATCACCTTGCCGGTCTTCAGGCTCGCCTGAGGCGACGCCTGCCCCAAGCCGATTTGCGCGGCGTGCTCGATCGCGCCGCGCGCGACCATAACGAGATCAGAGGAAACGACCATGCCGACAGCCCTGTCACGCTCGCTCGCCGGTTTCGCCTCCGGCCTGCGCTATGAGCACTTGCCGGCCCGCGCGCTCGACGCCGTCCGCACCGGCATGGCCGACACGGTCGGCGTCATGCTCTCCGGCATCGACATGCCGGTCTCCCGCCATGTCCTCGCCAGCCTTGGCACGCGCGGCGTCAAGAGTGACGCGCGCATCCAGCTCGGTGCCGAGAAGGCCTCGGTCGCCGACGCGACGCTGGTCAACGCGGTGACGACGAGCAGCGTCGTCTTTGACGACGTCGCCTTCGCCGGCTGCCATACCAGCACCGTGCTGATGCCGGCGCTGCTTGCCGACGGCGAGCGGATCGGCGCCAGCGGCAAGCAGGTCATCCAGGCCTACGCCGCTGGTTATGAAGCCTGGGCGCGGCTCGCCGAGCGCGATCCCGACAGCTATTCGAGCAAGGGCTGGCATGCCACCGCCTGCTTTGGTCCATCGGCCGTCGCCCTCGCCCTCGCCAATCTGCGCGGCTTCGACGAGGCGACGACGCTGCGCGCGCTCGGCATCGCCGCCTCGATGTCGGGCGGCATCACCGCGAGCTTCGATACCGATGTCGGCCCGTTCCAGATCGGGCGCGGCGCTGCTGGCGGCGTGCTGGCAGCACAGCTCGCCGAGGCCGGCATGTCGGCGCCAGCCGATGCGCTGGAGCGGTCGGGGCGCGGCATGCTGGTCGCGCTCTCGCCCAAGGGCGCCGTCGATCTGGAGAGCCCGCTCGACGACCTCGGCCGCGCCTGGCGCCTCGAAAGCATCGGCATCAACGTCAAGCAGTATCCGTTCGGCAATATTGCGCAGCGGGCCGTGGACGGCGCGCTCGATCTGGCGAATGCGCATGACGTCAGGCCGCAGCAGGTGACGCGGGTCGAATTGCTGATCAGCGACGCGCAATATGCAGTGATCTCGAAATCACCCTCAGTGCTGCATTTCGTGCCTTCGCACAGTGTGCCGCTGGCGGTCGCCGCGGCGCTGTTCGAGCGGCGCGTCACCTTCGATGCGCTGGAGGAGGCCTTCCACGCTCGCCCCGAGGTCCAGGCGCTGATGAAGAAGGTCGAGACCGTCGCCGACAGCCGTATCCCGGCCGACACCCAGCCCAATCTCGGCTTCAGCGGCGGCGTCCGGTTGCACCTGGCCGATGGCCGCGTGCTCGAAAGCCCCAGCGTCGACTACGCTCGCGGCCACTGGACGCGGCCGATGAGCGAGGCCGAGCTCTGGCAGAAATTCTGGTCCTGCAGCAGCAAGCAGCTCGCCGAACCGCAAGCCGACAAACTCTTCGCCAGCCTGATCAAGCTCGACGAGGTCGCCAACGTCGGAACGCTTAATCGTTGAGCGATCGCGATGCTGAACAGCCGCGGAGAGCAGCCACATCGAGCTTTCGATTGAGGAAAGCTCATCGGCCTGCGCGGTTAACTCGTTTGACCGCTGATGGCGCCGGTCCTACCTCGGCTGCAGTCAGCGTTTGATCCGGCGGAGAGACTAAGATGGTCCCCGACACCCCATCGCTCCAGTTCAGCCAGGCCGGTCATGTCGCGACCATCGTGCTCGACCGGCAGCCGGCGCTGAACGCGATCGACCCGGAGACGGGCGCTGCCCTCGTCGCCTGCTTCGAGCGGATCGCGAGCGACGACAGCATTCGGGCTGTGGTCCTGACCGGGGCCGGCGAGCGGGCTTTCAGCGCCGGCGCCGACCTCAAGAAGACCGCCGAGGTCACGGGTCCCTATGTGGCGCAGGCTTTCGCCGGCGGTGGAGACAATAGCTTCGCATCGGCGCTCGACTGCGAGAAGCCACTGATCGCCGCGATCAATGGCTTGGCTCTCGGCGGCGGGCTGGAGCTTGCCTTGGCCTGTGACATCCGCCTGGCGGCGCCGCAAGCGCGCTTCGGCCTGCCGGAGGTCAAGGTCGGCACGATCCCCGGCGCCGGTGGCACGCAGCGTCTGCCACGCAGCATCGGCCAGAGCGACGCGATGCTGATGCTGCTTTCGGGCGACATGATCGATGCGCCGGAAGCGCTGCGCCTCGGCCTGATCAGCCGGATCATTCCCGCACCGGATCTGCTGGCGGAAGCGCAGGCGCTCGCCGCCAGGATCGCGGCAAATGCGCCGCTTTCGGTCCGGGCGGTCAAGCGCCTCGTCCGCAGCGGTGGCGAATTGCCATTGCCCGAAGCGCTGCGGCTGGAGCGCCTGGTCTGGGGCATGCTGCACGATACGCAGGACAGGGCGGAGGGCCGGCGCGCCTTCGCCGAGAAACGCCCGCCCGTCTTCACCGGGCGCTGAGACTGGAAGTGAGAGGCCTATGATCGACAAGCAGGTTCCCGACATGGCCGCGGCACTGGCTGATATAGGCGACGGCGCCTCCGTCCTGGTCGGTGGTTTCGGCGCGGTCGGCCAGCCCAATGCGCTGATCGACGCGCTGGCCCTGAGCGGCGTGCGCGGCCTGACGGTGATCGCCAACAATGCCGGCTTCGAGCCGCAGACCGGGCTCGGCAAGCTGATCGGTAGCGGCGCCGTGTCGAAGCTGATCTGCAGCTTCCCGCGTGGCTCCACCGCCTTCGATGCGCGCTATGAGAAGGACGAGATCGAGCTCGAGGTCGTGCCGCAGGGCACGTTGGCTGAGCGGATCAGGGCGGCCGGCGCCGGGATCGGCGCCTTCTACACGCCGACCGGCGCGGGCACACGCCTCGCCGAGGGCAAGGAAACCCGCAACATCGGCGGGCGCGACCACGTCCTGGAATATGCGCTCGGCGCCGATGTCGCGCTGATCCAGGCCTACACCGCCGATCGCTGGGGCAACCTGACCTACAAGGGTAGCGGCCGGAATTTCAACCCGATCATGGCGATGGCGGGCAGGCTCACCGTCGCCCAGGTCGGAAACGTCGTGCCGCTCGGCGAGCTCGATCCCGACATCATCGTCACGCCCGGCATCTTTGTGAACCGCGTGTTGACGGTCGCGGGCGGCGATCCGCCTCTGGCGACGACATCAGCCAGCAAGGAGGGCGCCCGATGACTGCCGCGCTGGATCACACCCCGTTCAGCCGCAAGGAGATGGCTGGCCTCGTCGCTAACGACATCGCCGAGGGCTGGTACGTCAATCTCGGCATCGGTTTGCCGACCCTGGTCGCCGACCACATTCCTGCCGGGCGCGAAGTCGTGCTGCATTCCGAGAACGGCATCCTCGGCATGGGCCCGGTGCCCGGCTCGAACGAGGCCGATCCTTGGCTGGTCAACGCCGGCAAGGAGAACGTCACCTTGGTGGCGGGCGCTGCGCTCTTCCACCACGCCGACAGCTTCGCGATGATCCGCGGTGGCCATATCGACCTCTGCGTGCTCGGCGCCTTCGAGATCGCCGAGACCGGCGACCTTGCCAACTGGTCGACCTCCGGCAGCGATCGTACGCCCGCGGTCGGCGGCGCCATGGACCTCGCCGCCGGCGCCCGCAATGTCTGGGTGATGACTACCCATGTCACCAAGGCGGGCGAGCCCAAGCTGGTGCGGCAATGCCGCTATCCGCTGACCGCGGCAAAGGCGGTGAACCGCGTCTATTCGGATCTTGCGGTCATCGACGTGACCGAGGGCGGCTTCGTGGTGCGCGCCATGGCACCGGGGATCACGCAAGGCAGGCTGCAGGAATTGACCGGCGCGCCCCTTACATTTTCGCTGAGGTGAACGCGTGTTGCGGGAGGAAAGACAATGACGGCGGACACCACCGCGGCGATCGAGGTCCGGGGCCTTGAGAAGATCTTCTTCAACACGCAGGACGGGCCGGCCGGCGGCGTCCGCGATGTCGCCTTCGCGCTGAAGCCCGGCACCTTCTTCACCCTGCTCGGGCCGAGCGGCTGCGGCAAGACCACGACCCTGCGCTGCATCGCCGGGCTGGAGCAGCCGGACCGTGGCTTGATCCGAGTCGGCACGCAGCCGCTCTTCGATGATGCCACCGGCGTCAACGTGCCGCTCAACCGGCGCAATATCGGCATGGTCTTCCAGTCCTATGCGATCTGGCCACATATGAGCGTGTTCGAGAACGTCGCCTTCCCCTTGCGCGTCTCGAAGGACCACGGCTTCGACCGCTCGCAGATCGAGCGGATGACCAATGACGCCCTGAAGCGGGTCGGTCTCGACGGCTATGGCAGCCGCTCGGCGACGCGCCTCTCGGGTGGCCAGCAGCAGCGCGTCGCGCTCGCCCGCGCCATCGTGCGCCAGCCGAAATTGCTGCTGCTCGACGAGCCGCTCTCCAATCTCGATGCGACCTTGCGCGAGGAGATGCGCACCGAACTGAAGCGGCTGCAGCAGGAGGTCGGCGTCACCACCATCTACGTCACGCACGACCAGGCCGAGGCGCTCGAAATGTCCGATCTTGTCGCGGTCATGGATCGCGGCCGGATCGTCCAGCTCGACCATCCGCGCGAGATCTATTTTCGGCCGGCCAACCGCTTCGTCGCCGGCTTCGTCGGCGCGACCAACCTGCTCGACGGCACGCTCGCCGCGCCGCCTGACAGCCGCGGCGTCGCCAGGGTCAGCCTGGGCGCTGCCGGTGAGGTCGGCTGCCTGCTGCAGGGCGGCGTCGCAGTGGGTCAACCGGTCGCCGTCTCGATCAGGCCCGAGGCTTTCGTGCTGCGGACGCCACAGTGCCCGGTGGCGGACGGGTCGAGCCGGCTCACCGGCACGGTCGAGGTCTCCGGCTTCCTCGGCAACATGATGCGCTATCGCGTTCGGGTGGCCGGGGGCGTGCTCCAGGTCAGCGCCGGCGCCGAGACGGTGTTCGGCAACGGCACTGAGGTCTGCCTCGACGTGCGCGACGAGGCGGTGCTGGGCCTTGCCTCGGAGGTCACGGCGAAGGCGGCCTGAGCCCGTGACCTGCCGGTATTGAGATAACAGAGTTGCTTTCTTGGTTTGAGTTTTGATCGTTTCTAGATGAGAAAATTGACATGGATGGAGAATAGATAATCTGCGTTGATTGCCTTCGTGATTGTCATAACAAGAAGAGGGTGGTCATGAATTCTGACGACAAAGCTGCTTTTGCCGACGCCTTGCAAGGTTACGAGCCCGATCGGCGAAGGCTTCTGCGAGCCGGCGCCGCCCTTGGCCTGGCTGCGTTCGCGTTCTCACAAGCGAGCGGCGCGAGCGCTGCGCCGGCGGCCGATCAGGGCGTGAAGCCGGTGCCGCCACCGGCGCCGATCAAGGCGAGCGAAGGCCTGGTCGAGGTCGGGGACGGGCACAGCCTCTGGTATTTCGACACCGGCGGCGACGGTGTGCCGGTGATCTTCCTGCATGCGGGAACGGGCAGCGGGCTGGTCTGGCTCTACCAGACGCCGGTCTTCGCCAAGGCCGGCTATCGCGTTATCGGCTATTCCCGCCGCGGCTATCACGGCTCGGTCGTCGGTGATCCGGCCAAGCCCGGCACCGGAGCCGGTGACCTGCTCAAGCTGGTCGACCATCTCAAGTTGACGAAATTCCATCTCGTCGGCTCGGCGGCCGGCGGCATGGTCGCGACCGATTTCGCGGTGTCGCATCCGCAGCGCCTGCGCAGCCTCGTGCTCTCCAACACGATCGTCGGCATCCGCGACGAGGATTACCGGGCGATCTACAAGCTGATCTGGCCGAAGGAGTTCGACGCCCTGCCGCACGACTTCAAGGAGCTCGGCCCGTCCTATCGCCATCTCGATCAGGAGGGCCGCCGCCTCTGGAACGAGCTGGAGCACAAGGCCAAGACGGGGAAGATGGAGAGCCAGGCCTATGAGAACAACGTGACCTGGAAATCGATCGCGGCCTGGCGCATGCCGGTGCTGGTGGTGACCGGCGACGGCGACCTCTACACGCCGCCCTCCATGGCGCGCCTGGTCCATTCCCGCATCCAGGGCGCCGAGTTCAGCCTGATCCCCGATTGCGGCCACTCCGCCTATTGGGAGCGCCCGGAGATCTGGAACGAGCTGGTGCTGGGCTTCATCGGCAAGCACAGCGCCTGAGCGCCAAAAGGCCATCTCGGGAGCCGGGGCGATCCTGGCTCCCGAGACAGGGTGTCCTGAGCGACAATGCGGATGTCTCCTACTTTAATTGCTGACATGGCAATTTTTTGAATTTAGTTTGGCTGTAACAGCAATCTTAATTGACAAATTCAACTGAAAACGCAAAATTAATGGAATGGCGTCTGCGGCCCACCGAGGCCTCGACAAGAATGCAGAGCGCCGCGAGGGAGGATCGCGATGTTCAAACGCTCATTAGCGGCGTTCGTCGGCAGTGTTCTGGCCTGTGCAGCGTTCACGACCCCGGCAATCGCCGGAAAGGCCGACGATACGCTGACCTGGGCGACGTCGACCGAGATCGACACCTTCGACATCTATTATCAAGGTCTGCGCGAAGTGGTCATCGCGACCATGTTCAATTGCGACTCGCTGTTCCATCGCGATCCCGCCAGCGGCGAATACAAGCCGCTCCTGGCCTCGTCCTATCGCTGGGTCGACGATGTCACGCTCGAGGTCGAGCTACGCAAGGGCATCAAGTTCCATGATGGCACCGAGCTCGACGCCGAGGACGTGGTCTCGACCTTCCGCCATGTGATGCCGGCCGATAGCGGCATCAATGTCCGCCTCGCGATCGACTGGATCAAGGCGGTCGAGGCGGTCGATCCGTACAAGGTCCGCTTCATCGCCAAGGCGCCGACGCCGGCCGCGCTCGAGTTCCTCTCGGGCAACACCGCGATCTACCCGTCCGGCCATTACGACAAGGCGCCGGTCGTCAGCGCCGCCGGCGGCAAGACCCGGCGCGACTGGGGCGCGGTCCGGCCGGTCTGCACCGGCCCCTACATCATGAAGGACTTCAAGGCCGGCCAGTCCGCCACCTTCGTGAGGAACCCCGATTACTTCAAGGAGAGCCCGAAAGGGCAGCCGAAGATCGGCAAGATCGTCTACCGCACCATCGCTGACAATGAGGCACAGCTCGCCGAGCTGCTCGCCGGCACCGTCGACTGGATCTGGGGTGTGCCGCCCGAGAACGTGTCGCAGCTCTCCGCCATGGGCGTCACCGTCAAGACCGCGCCGACGACGCGGATGTCCTTCCTGCTGTTCGACGCCGCCGGGCGCTCGGGCGACACGCCGCTTAGGGATGTTCGGGTCCGCCAGGCGATCTTCCATGCCATCGACCGGGAGGCGGTCGCGAAGCTCGTCGGCAACTCGGCCGAGGTGCTGAAGTCGATGTGCTACCCAACGCAGGTCGGCTGCACCGCCGACGTCACCCAGCACGCCTATGACCCCGCCAAGGCCAAGGCGCTGCTGGCTGAGGCCGGCTATGCCAAGGGGCTGAAGCTTCCCTTCTATGCCTATCGCGACAAATCCTATTCGGAGGCGGTGCTCGCCTATCTGCGCGCCGTCGGCATCGAGCCCGATTTCCGTTTCATCCAGAACGTCGCGCTGCGGCCGCTGATCATCGGCGGCAAGGCCGAGCTCGCGCATCTGACCTGGGGCTCGCAGGGCATGCAGGACGCCTCCGCCTCGGTCAGCCTCTACTTCAAGTTCGGCGTCGACGACTACGCTCGCGATGCCGAGGTCAAGGATCTGCTCGACAAGGCCGACAGCACCATGGACCCGGCGCAGCGCCGCGCGCTCTACGCCAAGGCCCTGGAGAGGATCAACGCCCAGGCTTATGGCGTGCCGCTCTTCGCCTATGGCCGGGCCTACGCCTACACAAGGGATCTCGACTATCCGGTGACCCCGGACGAGCTCGCCCATTTTTATCTGGCGCGCTGGAAGTAGCTGGTATCGGGCTGGGCGGCTGGCTCCGGCCGGCGGCCTCGCTGCACGGAGTGCGGAATGGGTTCCTTCGTCCTCAAGCGGTTGCTGGTCACCGTCCTCGTCCTGATCGTCGTCTCGATCATCTCCTTCTCGCTCGTCCATCTCTCCGGCGATCCGGCGGTGGCGATGGCGGGCGAACGCGCCTCGCCCGAGCAGATCGCCGAGATCCGCAAAGCCTATGGCTATGACCGGCCGTTCCATGAGCAGTATCTGAACTGGGTCGGCCGCTTCGTCAGTGGCGATTTCGGCCGCTCGACCTATCTCAAGGAAGATGTCGGCCCGGTCCTGGCGCGGCATATCCCGATCACAGCGACGCTCGGCGTGCTGGCGCTCGCCTTCGCGTTGCTGGTCGCGGTGCCGCTCGGCGTCATCGCCGCGCTCTGGCCCAACACGATCATCGACCGGATCGCGCTGGTGCTGGCGGTGGCCGGGCAGGCGATGCCGTCCTTCCTGTCCTCGCTGGCGCTGATCTACGGCTTCGGCGTCATGCTGCGCTGGCTGCCGGTCTCCGGCACGGCGACATGGCAGCACTACATCCTGCCGGCGGTTGCGCTTGGCTATTACGCGGCGCCGGCGATCATGCGGCTGACCCGCTCCGGCATGATGGATGTGCTGAAATCCGACCATGTCCGCACTGCGCGCGCCTATGGCCTCAGCCCCTGGCGCGTCGTGCTACGCCATGGCCTGCGCCATGCGATCATCCCGGTGGTGGCAGTCGCGACCGTGCAGTTCGGCTACATGCTCGGCGGCTCGGTCGTGGTCGAGGCGGTGTTCTCGATGAACGGGCTCGGCAATCTCGCCTGGCTCTCGATCCGCCGCTACGACGTCGAGGTCATCCAGGCGATCCTGCTCGTGATCGCCGCGACCTATGCGGTGCTGACGCTAGCGGCCGATCTCCTGAACGCCGCCCTCGACCCCAGGATCCGGACGAGCTGATGGCCGACACCAGCCTCATCGATAGCGCAGCGGCGCCAGCCCCTGCAGCGCTCGCGGCCAAGCCGATGCCGACGCCCGGCCAGATCGCGCTCAGGCGCATGGCCCGCCATCCCGGCTTCTGGTTCGGCGGCGTGGTGCTTGCCGTCTTCGTCCTGGCCGCGATCGCGGCGCCCCTGCTGACGCCCTATGATCCCGGCACGCAGGACCTGGCGCGACGCCTGGCCGCGCCGGTCTGGAACAGCGCCGGCTCCTGGCAGCATCCGCTCGGCACCGATCATCTTGGCCGCGACTATCTCGCGCTGCTGCTTTATGGCGCCCGCATCTCGCTCTTTGTCGGCTTCGCCACCGTGCTGATCTCCGGCCTGATCGGCACGGTCTTCGGTGTCGCTGCCGGCTATTGGGGCGGGCGGGTCGATCTCTTCGTCAATTTCCTGCTCACCGTCCGCCTGACGCTGCCGGTCGTGCTCGTCGCGCTCGTCGCCGTTGCGGTGCTCGGCCAGTCGCTGCCTTTGCTGGTGCTTGTGATCGGTGGCCTGCTCTGGGACCGGCTGGTGATCGTAACGCGGACCGCGACGCAACAGCTGGTCGGCCGCGAATTCGTCACCGCAGCCCGCGCCATCGGCAGCTCGACGCCGCGCATCCTGATGCGCGAGATCCTGCCGAACATCACCAGCGCGCTGATCGTCGTCGGCACGCTGGAGCTCGCCCGCGCCATCCTGATGGAGGCGACGCTGACCTTCCTCGGCCTCGGCATCCAGCCACCGCTGACCTCCTGGGGCCTTATGATTTCCGAAGCGAAGAGCCAATTCCTGTTCCGGCCTTGGCTGATCGCCATTCCGGGCACGGCGCTGATCCTGCTGATCCTGGCGATCAACATTTTGGGCGATGCGCTGCGCGACGTCCTCTCGCCCGAGGGGAGGGCCTGAGCCATGGCGCCCTTGCTCGAAATCCGCAATCTCAGCCTGGAAATCCCGGTCAATGACGGGCTGCTGCGCCCGATCCGCAGCGTCGACCTCACCGTCGAGCGCGGCGAGACCGTCGCCATCGTCGGCGAATCCGGCTGCGGCAAGAGCCTGACCTCGCTCGCCGTGATGGGGCTGCAGCCGCAGAACGCGCGACTCTCGGCCGAGCGGCTCGCCTTCCAGGGCGAAACCCTGCTCGGGCTCGACCGGCGCCGCTGGCAGGCGATCCGCGGCAAGCGCATCGCGATGATTTTCCAGGATCCGATGACGGCCTTCGATCCCTGCTATCGCATGGGCGACCAGATGGCCGAGATCCTGCGCCAGCATCGCCCGGTCTCGCGGGCGCAGGCGCGCGAGCGGATCGTCGCCCTGCTGCGGCGGGTCGGCGTTCCCGCACCGGAAGACCGGCTCGACCAGTTTCCGCACCAGCTCTCGGGCGGTTTGCGCCAGCGCATGATGATCGCGACTGCGTTACTGTGCGAGCCCGAGCTGATCATCGCCGACGAGCCCACGACCGCGCTCGACGTCACCATCCAGGCGCAGATCCTGCGGCTCCTTGCCGATGTGCAGAAGGAGACCGGTGTCGGGCTGATCCTGGTCACGCATGATATCGGCGTCGTCGCCGGTCTCGCCGACCGGGTGGTGGTGATGTATGGCGGCGAAGTGGTCGAGAGCGGCACCACCGACGAGGTGCTCGGCAGCCCGCGCCATCCCTATACCGCCGGGTTGATGCGCTCGATCCCGGTGCCGGGGCGCACCCGTCGCGGCCAGCCGCTCGGCCATATCCCCGGTCTCGTCCCGCGCCCGATCGCGCCGCTGACCGCCTGCGGCTTCCTCGATCGCTGCGAATTCCGCCACGAGGCCTGCGCGGCGGCGCCGGTGCCTCTCCGCAATGCCGCCGGCGGGCGTCAGTTGCGCTGCCTGCTGCCGATCGAGGCGCCGCACCAGCCGGCTACGCCGCTCGCCGCCGCAACGGCCATCGCATGAGGGCAAGATGAGCCTGCTCGAGATCACAGGCGCCACGCGCAACTATCAGGTCAGCGCCGGCCTGCGCCGCGGGCGGGTGCTGCAGGCGGTGCGCGGCATCGACCTTGCGGTCGAGGAGGGCGAGATCCTCGCGATCGTAGGCGAGTCCGGCTGCGGCAAGAGCACGCTCGCCCGGCTCCTGCTCGGGATCGAGGAGCCGAGCTCGGGCAGCATCACGGTCGGCGGCAAGCCGATCGGCGCCTATGGCCGGGTCGAGCGGGCCAAGCTGATCCAGCCGGTCTTCCAAGATCCGTATTCCTCGCTCAATCCGCGCATGACGGTGGCAGGTGCGATCGCGGCGCCGCTCGAAGTCCGCGGCGTCGGTAATGGCCGCTCGCGCCTCGCCGCTGTTCACGAGATCATGGATGCGGTCGGGCTGGCGCGCTATCTCGCCGGCGCCTATCCAAGCCAGCTCTCGGGTGGGCAGCGCCAGCGCGTCGCCATCGCCCGTGCCCTGATCGGCGAGCCGAAGATCCTGATCTGCGACGAGCCGACCTCGGCGCTCGACGTCTCCGTGCAGTCGCAGATCCTCAATCTGCTCGCCCGGCTGCACCGCAGCTTCCGGCTGACCATCGTGCTGATCAGCCACAACCTCGCCGTGGTCGGCCATCTCGCCGACCGGGTGGCGGTGATGTATCTCGGCAAGGTCGTCGAGGCCGGGCCGACCGAGGCGGTCTTCGCCGAGCCGCGCCATCCCTATACGCGCGAATTGATGCAGGCTATCCTGCCGCCAGAGCCCGGCCGCGGCCTGCCGGAGCTGCATCTCAAGGGCGAGTTCCCGAGCCCGCTCGCTCCGCCGGCCGGCTGCGCTTTCCATCCGCGCTGCGTCCGCGCGAGCGCCGCCTGCCGCGAGGCCGTGCCGGAGCTCATCGGAAGCGAGCGCCTCGTCGCCTGCCACTATCCCTTGCGCGAGCCCGTCCACGCCTGACGGCGGAGCAGCCCTCAGCCGCTCCGCCATCGGTTATTAGATCAATCCCGCTTGGCCGCGGTCAGGTCGGCTTCGATCAGCCACTCCGACAGGGCGAGGCTGGCAACGACCACAGCGGTGGTGGCCGGCGGATTGCCGTCGAAATAGCGATTGCGGATGCCGGCATAGGTGATGATGTCGGCCGGCTTCAGGCAGTAGGCGGTGATCTTCACGACATCGGTAAAGTCCATGCCGGCCGAGGCGAGGATCGCCTCGAAATTCGCCATCAACTGCTCGACCTGCTCCTCCAGCGTCGCCGGCAGTGTGCCGTCGCGGCGCACGCCGACCTGGCCGGCGACATAAAGCTGGCGGCTGTTCGTCGGGACCTCGACGCCATGGGCGTAGAGGTTCTGCGTCGGCGGCGCGACGGTGTCGGGGTTGTGACGAAGGTTGGCTGAGGTCATCGCTCGTCTCCTGTCGTTTCACGAAAGCCGATGCTGACGCCGCCGCTCACGCGCAGCAGCGATCGATCGCCCTGGCGGAGCATCGGACCCGCCGGAGCGTGGCTCAGTGATGTGTCGGTCCGCTCAGCGCGGGATCAGCGCACGCGATCCCAGATCAGCGTCGAGATGGTCAGCCGGCCGTCCCAGGGACTGTGGGACGGACCGGCGATGATGGTGAGCGTATCGCCTTCGAGCTTGTAGCGGCGGACCTGGTCGGTGCCGGACCAGGCTTCGTTCCAGGAGACCTCGACATGATGCGTCACCGTCTCACCGGAGACCGAATAATGGCCGGCATAGGCGGTCAGCCCCTTGAACAGGGCGAGCGCTTCCTCGTCGGTCGGGCCGAGGCCCTTGGGCGGCGCCCGTTCCTCCGGCGCGTTGATGATCGAGAAGCGGCGGTCGGCGGTGTAGGTCAGCAGCCCCTGCGGGTTGTCGCCTCGCGGATAGAGTACCTCGCCGGTCTCCGGCAGCTCCTGCCGGTGCGATTTCAGCCGCCAGGTCGAGATCAGGGCCTCAGGGATCATGTCGGTCTCCGCAACAGGATGAATTGAGATCGCGGCCGGAATCAGCCGGCGACATGGGCTCGTGGGCGCAAGGTCGCGCCCTTCCAGAGCGAGGGATCGGCGCCGCGATATTGCGGCGGATAGGCAAGCTCGGCGCCGAGCGCCTCGGCCGCGTGCCAGACCCAGCGCGGATCATCGAGGAAGCCGCGCGCCAGCGCGACCATGTCGACCTGTCCCGATGCGACCGCGTCCTCCGCCATGCGCGGATCGACGATCAGCCCGACGGCTTGGGTGATCATCCCGGTCGCCTTGCGCAAAGCTGCGGCGAGCGGCAGCAGATAGCCCGGCCAGGAGATGATCTTCTGGTCGCCAGAGAGGCTGCCGCGCGACAGGCAGACATAGTCGAAGCCGATCGCCTTGAGCTCGCGTGCATAGGCGATCGTTTCGGCCAAGGAAGCAGCGTCGGTCGCGTCCTCGGCATCGAGCCTGGCGCCCAGTGCCTTCCGGGCGGGCCAGGCCTCGCGCATTCGCCGTGCCACCGCGAGCGGGAAGTGCATGCGGTTCTCAAGCGAGCCGCCATAACCGTCCTGCCTTCGGTTGCTCTGCGCCGACAGGAAGGAGTGCAGGAGGTAGCCATGGGCGCAGTGATATTCGACCACGTCGAAGCCGATGCGATCGGCCCGCTGCGCCGCATCGATAAAGGCCGCGGCGATGCGCTCCATGCCGTCCTCGTCGAGCGCCTCCGGCACGGCGCGCTTGCTGTCATAGGGCAGGGCGCTCGGGCCGACGATCGGCCAGCCGCCTTCCTCTGCCTTCAAGCCATGCCCGCCATCCCAGGGCATGTGGCAGGAGCCCTTGCGGCCGGCATGGCCGAGCTGGATGCCGAGTGGCATGTCACCGCCGGCATAGCGCAGCATCGTGACCACTCGGGCGAGCGCCGCCTCCTGCGCGTCGGAGTAGAGCGCAAGGCAGAGCGGCGAGATCCGCCCGGCCGGCTCCACCGCGGTCGCCTCCAGCAGGAGGAGGCTGGCGCGCGACATGGCGAACTGCCCGAGATGGGCCATGTGCCAGTCCGAGGCCGCGCCCTCCGGCGCGCTGTACTGGCACATCGGCGAGATGACCACGCGGTTAGGGAAGGTGACCCCCGACAGCGTGATCGGTGAGAACAGCTTGCTCTTCATCAGGCGGTCCGCAGCCAGACCGACTTCACGTTCAGATAGTCATTGAACTGCTGCACGCCGGATTCGCGGCCATAGCCGCTGCGCTTGTAGCCGCCGAAGGGCATCGCTGGGTCCATCATCTGGTAGCAGTTGATCCAGACCGAGCCGGCGCGGATCGCGTTGGCGAGATAGTGGGCCTTGCGCACGTCATTGGTCCAGACGCCGCTGCCGAGCCCGTACATCGTGTTGTTGGCCCGGCGCGCGACCTCTTCCAGATCGCTGAAGGGCAGGCTCGACACCACCGGCCCGAAGATCTCCTCCTGCGCGATCCGCATTTCGTCGCGAACCCCGGCGAAGACGGTCGGCGGGATGAAGTAGCCGTTGGCGAGCTCGTCCTCGGTGAGCCTGCGCCCGCCGGCGAGCAGCTTGGCGCCCTCCTGCTGGCCGATGTCGAGATAGCTGGAGACGCGGCTGAGCTGCTGCTCGGAGACCAGCGGCCCGATCTGGACATCGGGGTCGAGGCTGTTGCCGACCTTCAGCGTCCGGCTGAAGGCGGCGACGCGCTCCATGAACTCGTCATAGATCTTGTCCTCGACGAAAAGGCGGGTGCCGGCGCTGCAGACCTGGCCGGAATTGCCGAAGCAACCCATCGCGGCGCCGGGCACGGCGAGGTCGAGATCGACATCGGCGAAGACGATGTCGGGCGACTTGCCACCGAGCTCGAGCGTCACCCGCTTGAGATTGCCGACCGAGGCCTGGACGATCTTCTGGCCGGTCTCGAAGGAGCCGGTGAAGGCGATCTTGTCGACGTCGGGATGGGAGGCGAGCGCCGCGCCCGCGGTCTCCCCGAAGCCGGTGACGATGTTGACGACGCCATCGGGCAGGCCGGCTTCGAGCAGGAGCTCGCCCATGCGCAGGGCCGAGAGCGGCGACTCTTCGGCCGGCTTCAGCACGGCGGTGCAGCCGGTGGCGAGGACCGGGCCGATCTTCCAGATCCAGGAGACCAGCGGGCCGTTCCACGGCGTGATCGCGCCGACGACGCCGACCGGCTCCTTCAGCGTATAGGTGACGAACTCGCCGGGCATGGAGTTGTCGACGGTCTCGCCATGCAGCGCCGTCGCCATGCCGGCATAGTAGCGCAGCAGGCCGAGCAGGCGGCGCCGCGAGGCACGGGTGCGGCTGATCGGGGCGCCCATGTCGAGCGTGTCGATCAGCGAGAGCTCGTCGAAATGCTTGTCGACGAGATCGGCGAGCTTGAGGATCACCTGCTGGCGGTCATAGGGCTTGAACTTGCGCCAGGGGCCGTCGAAGGCGCGCCGCGCCGCCGCGACCGCCGCATCGATGTCCTCGCGATCGCCCTCGGCGACGCGGGCCAGCACCTGGCCGGTGGACGGGTCGATGGTCTCGAAGGTCTTGCCGGAGGCGGCATCGACCCAGCGGCCGTCGATCAGCAGTTTCTTCGGGCCGCCTTCGAGGAAGGCGAGGTGCATGTCGGGTTGTCTCGGCACGATCGTCATCGGATCTGTCCTTTCGCGGATGCGCGGTTTTGAAAGGCCCGTCGGCGCGTGTTGCGAGCGACGGGCGGCCTTAAGGGAACGATCAGCCCTTCACCGACCCGGCGGTGAGCCCCTGGACCATGTAGCGTTGGAAGACGAGGGCGAGGATCACCGCCGGAATGGCCGAGAGGAAGCCCGAGGCTGCGATCACCGAGTAGTCGATATTGGCCTGGCCGAGCATGCCGGCGACGGTCGGAGGCAGGGTCGTGGTGCCCGGTTTCGAGTTCAGCACCTGTGCCACCAGGAACTCGTTCCAGCACAGCACGAAGGTGAAGGCGCCGGCGGCGACGAGGCCCGGCCCGGAGATCGGCAGGATGACCTTCACGAAGGCCTGCAGCCGCGAGCAGCCATCGACCAGCGCGCTCTCCTCGAGTTCGCGCGGGATGGTCTCGAAATAGGATTTCAGGATCCAGATCGTGAAGGGGAAGGTGAAGGAGCAATAGGCCAGCACGAGCCCGCTCAGCGTGTTCTGCAGGCCGAGCTGGCGCATGATCAGGAACAGCGCCGGCATCAGCACGACGACCGGCAGCATGCGGGTGAACAGGATGGCGTAGAGCGTGATTTTCATCACCGGATGCTGGAAGCGGGCATAGGCATAGCCGGCACCGCTCCCCAGCACGATATTGAGCGCGGTAACGATCAGCGTGACGACGACGCTGTTGCCAAGCGAGGGCAGGATCTGCGCCGACTGGTGCTGGGCGTGGAATTCGACCAGCCCGAAGATCTTGGCGTAGTTGGCAAAGCTCGGGTTCGGCGGGAAGAGCGGCATCGGCCGGGCGAGCAGATCGCGCTGCTCGCTGATGCTGCTGATGAACAGCCAGAGGAACGGTCCGATCAGCCAGAGCGCGACCAGCGCGACGAGGCCATAGAGGCCGAGCGCCGGCCAGAGCTTGCTGTGGTTGCGCGCAATGACGGTCGGCATGGCGCTCCTCCTACTCGCTCTGGAACTTCGAGAGGACGAGGCGGTGGTAGATCACGGTCAGCCCGACGCAGATCAGCGTCAGCGTGAACAGGACCGCCGTGCCTGGGCCGAACTTGAAGAAGCTGAAGGCGGTGCGGTAGCCGAGCCAGGTCACTGTCGTTGTGTCGTTGCCGGGGCCGCCGGAGGTCATCACATAGATGAGGTCGAGCATCAGGAAGCCGTTGACGGTCGCCAGCACCAGCACGAGGAACATCATCGGCCGCAGCGAGGGCAGGGTGATGTGCCAGAGCTTGCGCCAGAAGCCGGCGCCGTCGACGGAAGCCGCGTGATAGAGGTCCTGCGGGATCGACTGCAGCCCGGCCAGGAACAGGATCGTCGCGAAGGGCGCCTGGTTCCAGACATAGACGACGATCAGCACGTTGAGCGCCGTGAAGCCGTCGCTGAAGAAGGAGAGGTAGTGGTCGATCAGGCCGAGCCGGTAGAGGATGCCGTTGATCGCGCCGAAATCGGCATCGAGCATGCCGAGCCAGAGGATGCCGACCGCGATGCGCGACATCGACCACGGCACCAGCAGCATCGCCCGCATCAGCCCGCGCCCGGCGAAATGGGCGTTGAGCACCAGCGCCATGGCAAGGCCGATCACCACTGCCTCGATTACGAAGAGCGCCACGAAATAGACAGTGCGCAGCAGCGCCTGCCAGTAGAGCGGGTCGGACAGGACCTTGCTGTAATTGGCGAGCCCGGCGAAGCGGTAGAGCGGCAACCGCATGCCGAAGATCGTGATCGCCGTGCCGCCCGGCCGCAGCAGGTCGACCTCGGCGAAGCTCAGCCAGATCGAATAGACCAGCGGCAGGAAGACGATCAGCAGGATCACCAGCAAGGCCGGCGACACCAGCATTGCCGCGAACCAGCCCTCGGACTGGACGGCCTGCCGGTCCTTGCGCGCGAACCAGCGGGTCCGCGCCGGGCCGGAAGCAGAAGCCTCCGGCTGGAGCGCGAGATCCGGCCGGCCGGGGTCGAGCGCCGTCATCCGCTCAGGCCAGCGACTTGTGCAGGGCGACCAGCGCCTTGATCGTCTCGGCGACCGACAGGTTCTTGCGGATCATGTCGTGCAGGATCGTCACCGAACGGGCGTCGTATTCCGGATACCATTGCTCCTTGAAGGCGCCGCTGACCTTGCCCTTGTCGTACTGGGCGCGCAGCGTCGGCAGGTCGACCCAGTTGGCGTAGGAGGTGACGACCGCCGGTTCCTTGTAGAGATCGGGGTAGACGTTATCGAGGCCCGAGCCGATCGCCCATTGCTGCTGCACATACCAATCCTTGTGCAGGTTGCCGCCGACGAACTGCATCAGCTTCCAGGCGCTCTCGATCGACTTGGTGTTGGCGTTGAGCACATAGGAATCGGTCCACATATACGTGCTGCCGACCTTCCCCGGATAAGGCGTCATCTTCGCCTTCTTCGGTGCGAGCAGGGATTCCTTGATGTCGCTGGCGATCGTCTGCAGATAGTTCGAGATGTTGCTGTGATAGGCGTAGCGCCCGGTGAACATCATCCGGTGCACGTCGGTCGAGGACGGCTTGGTGAAGATCTCGGGCGTGACGAGGCCGAGCGCATAGACCTTCTTCCAGCGCTCCAGCACCTGCGCCACCGCCGGGTCCTGGTCGATCACCAGCCTGTTCTTGGCGTCGAAGACGGTCGCGCCCTCGGCGAAGCTGTCGGTCAGGAATTGCGGCGTCGTGCCGGTGATCGTCGGGTTCCAGTTCGGCAGGTAGGGATATTCGGCGATCTTGTCCTTCTTCAGCTTGACGCATTGCTCGATCAGCTCGTCGAAGCTCGCCGCCGGCTTGGCGAAGCCGCCTTGCTGCAGCATCGGCTCGTTGTGCATCAGGATGTAGAGATTGACGAAATAGGGCAGCGCGATGAGCTTGCCCTCCCGGTTGAGCAGGCTTTCGAGATTGGCCGGCATCATCGCCTTCTTGAGCTCGTCAACGCCCGGCAGGTCGTCGAGCGTGCGGATCAATCCAGTCTGCGCCCAGCGCTCCCGGAAGGTGTGGAAGCAGTACATCACGTCGACGATGTCGCCGGCGAAGGCGCGTGATTCCAGCGTCTGGTGGAATTGCGGCCAGGGCAGCGTCGAGTAGCTGACCTTCTCGCCATAGGTCTTGTTGTAGAAGTCGACATAGCCCTGGACCATGTCCGGCCGGAAGGTCCAGCCGACGAAGTTGATCGGCGCTGCCGCCTGCGCAGCGCCGAAGCGGCCGGCCCCTGACAAAGTCCCTGCCGAGAAGGCGCCTGCTCCCGCCATGAGCTGCCGCCGGTTGATCGAACCCGTCCTGCTGAGCGTCTCCATGTCGTCCTCCCCGGACCGGCGTTGGTCGCCGTTACCGCGACATTAGCGACGTGATTGTGCTCATTCAACAGAAATATTGGTCATATATTGCGCTTTATGCAAAATCATGAAACCAGTTAAGCGTTTTCGGCGAGCAAGCTTCCGCGCAATGGCGGATTCGGTCAGTTCGGGCATGCGCCGGTCGCGCTGGTGGAGCCCGGACCGACCGGGCAGATTGCCGCCACGGGGAGTGAAGGCCTGCGATGTACGAGATTGATCCCTCGCGCCTGGATCTGGCGCATGAGTTCCGGCGCCGTCCGCTCGGCCATCACAGCCCCGAATTGCAGGCGGTGCTCGACCGGATGCGGAGCGCGCCGATCGAGGGCAAGCACTGCCTGATCGTCGAGACCCCTAGGGCGCGCTGGCTGCTGGCGCGGATGACCGGCAATCCCTTGCGGCCTGTCCCGGTGCCCGGCGTCGTCTTCACCGATCTCGCCGAAGCCGAATGGACCGTGTTTAAGCTGCGCTGGCACGCCATGACCGGCCACGATCTCGCCACCGCCTTGGGTGAACTCGCCATTCCGGAGCCGCCGAGCGACGGGCCGCCGGTCGTGGTGCCCGACCCGGCGAGGGCCATCCTCGCTTATGCCGATCGCATCAGCGCCGCGCCGGGAGACAGCATCGCCTTCAAGGTGAGCACGCCTGGGATCGCCGGCTATCGCGCCGATATCGTCCGCCTGCGCGCGCCGCAGACCGGCCGGGGCGGGGAGGGCTATCGCGAGACGGAGATCGCCTCGCCCGCGAGCGGCGATTATCCCGGCGGCGAACAGAAACTGCGGCTCGGCTCCTACATCGAGTTGCCTAAGCTGCCGGCGCAACTGGAGAGCTTCAGCCTGCAGATCCTGGCCTGGCCGACCCTGATCGGAAAGCAGCCGCAGGCGCTGTTCGGCGCCTGGTCGCAGCGCTCGAAGCGCGGCTTCGGGCTCTATCTCGATGAAGGTGGCGCGCTGGCGCTGCGGCTTGGCGACGGCACCGAGGTCGTCGATATCTCCACAGGGATCGCCGTGGCCGAGCGGCGCTGGCATCTGTTCTCGGCGAGCTTCGATGCCGCCTCGCGCCGGGTCGAGCTATCGCAGCGGCCGCTGGAGGATCACAGCATCCATACCGGCCGCGCGGCCTCGGTCACGTGCGATGTCGCGATCCTGCCGGCAACGCCGGATGTGCCACTGATGATCGCCGCCTGGCCCGATGCGAGCGCCGACGGACTGGCGCCCGGCGCCCATTACAACGGCAAGCTGGAGGCGCCGCGCCTGTTCGCGCAGGCGCTGCCGCGGGAGCAGCTGGATCAGCCGATCGCAGCGGAACTGGCTGACGGAGCGCTGCTCGCCGCCTGGGATTTCTCGGCGGAGATCGGCTCCGACCGCATCGTCGATCGCGGGCCGCACCAATTGCACGGCCGGACGGTCAACCTGCCGACCCGCGCCGTGACCGGCCATAACTGGGACGCGGCCGAGATGGATTGGAAGCGGGCGCCGCAGCAATACGGCGCGATCCATTTCCATGACGACGACATCGACGATGCCCGCTGGCAGACGAGCTTCGTCTTCACCGTCCCCGAGGACTGCAAGAGCGGGGTCTATGCGGCGCGCCTGCGCGGCGAGGGCGCGGAAACCCATGTCCCCTTCTTCGTGCGCCCGCCGCGCGGAAAGCGCACCGCCAAGGTCGCCTATCTCGCGCCGACCGCGACCTACACGATCTACGCCAACAACAAGGCCCGCTTCCTCGCCTCGGGAACCGAGATGCTGCGCGGGCATCTGCTCGATTTCGACGTCACCGACATGCAGTTGCTGCACCATCCGATCGGCCTGTCGACCTATTGCGTTCATAATGACGGCAGCGGCGTCTGCTATGGCACGCGCCTGCGCCCGATGACGAATGTCCGGCCGAAGGGGCGGCTCTGGAACTTCTCCAGCGATCTCTTCGTCGTCGACTGGCTGGAGGCGATCGGCTGCGACTACGACGTCGTCACCGACGATGATCTGCACCGCGAGGGCGCGAGCCTGCTAGAAGGCTACCAGGCCGTGCTGACCGGCTCGCATCCCGAATATGTCTCGCTCGAGATGATGAACGCGCTGGAGGGCTATCTGAAGGGCGGCGGTCGCTTGATGTATCTCGGCGGCAATGGCTTCTACTGGCGCGTCGCCTATCACCCGCAATCGGACGGGATCATCGAAGTGCGCCGGGCTGAGGACGGCACCCGCGCCTGGCATGCGGCGCCCGGCGAATACTATATGAGCTTCACCGGCGAATATGGCGGGCTCTGGAGCCGCCAGGGCCGCTCGCCGAACACGCTGGCCGGCGTCGGCTTCATCGCCCAGGGCTTCGACGCCTCGTCCTATTACCGCCGGCGCTCCGAGAGTGGCGATCCGCGCGCCGCCTTCATCTTCGCTGGCATCGAGGATGAGATCCTCGGCGATTTCGGGCATCTGGGCGGCGGCGCAGCCGGCGACGAGATCGATGCCTGCGACGTCAGCGCCGGCTCGCCGCCGCACACGCTGGTCCTGGCCTCCTCGGAGAACCACACCAACGCCTTCCATATGGCCAATGACGCGGTGCTCGTCCCGAACGGCGCGACCAACGCCTTGCAGAGCGCCCGCGTCCGCGCCGACATGGTGTTCTTCGAATGCCCGTCCGGCGGCGCGGTGTTCTCGACCGGCTCGATCGCCTATGTCGGCAGCCTCGCGCACAATGGCTACGACAACAACATCTCGCGGCTGACGCGCAATGTGCTGGAGCGCTTCCTTGATCCGGCACCGTTCGCCATGCCCGGCAAGGGCGGCTGAGGAGATTGCACGATTCCGTCTGAGCCTGGGCGCAGTCCCGGCGTTTCAGCGGTTTCCGGCGGTCAATTCGGATTCTTTCGGCAGCGCAGCAATTGCGGCCCGCGCGGCCGCCTCCTATGGTTTTGCGATTCGAGGGCGCAATTGCAGGAGAAGCGGGTGGCGGCTCTGGACGAAATCGACGTCGGCATCATCAACCTCCTGCACAAGGATGCCCGCGCTCCCGCCAAGTCCATCGCCGAAGCGCTCGAAATCCCCGAGTCAACTATCCGCAACCGTATGGCGCGCCTGGTCGAATCCGGCGTGATCGAGTTCGTCGCCCTCTCCAATCCGCTGCAACTCGGCCATTCGGTCTGGGTGATGATGGAGATCGAGGTCGAGACGCGCCGAATCCGGCAGGCGGCGCGCGAATTGTCGGCGATCCCGGAGATGTATTTCGTCTACATCACCACCGGCGGCTTCGACATCTTCGCGGGCGCGACCTTTTCCGACAACACCGAGCTCGTCGACTTCGTCACCAACCGGCTGTCGCAGGTCGAGGGCATCGTGCGCGTCAACACCCGCACGATCCTCGAGGTCCACAAGCGGGCCTTCAAGTTCATGCCGAAGCCTTCGGTGATGCGGCCGAACAGGTCCCCCCGCGAGCAGGTCGCAAAGGCCGAACCGGCGCCTAAGAAGAGCACCAAGGCGCGTTGATCAGCGCGATGCATCCCTGACCAGCTGGGCGACCGCCTCGGCTGGGCTCGTCGCGCTGGCGAGGACGCGTTCGATGCTGCCGGCAAGCGCTTCCGCGGCTTTTCCGGTGCTCCGCAAATAGGGATCGATCAGCGCCGAGCCGAGGGTTCTCAGCATCTGTGCCCGGATACGGCTGCGTCGGCGCAGCGCCAGCCGCCCGCTCTCGCTGCACCAGCCAAGGAAGGCGTCGACTGTCTCAGCGAGATCGGCAGCGCCGTCGCCGCTGCGGGCGCTGACCAACTGGACGGGCGGGCGCCAGAGCGTGCCGTCGCGGGCTGCATCGCCATGGCGCCGCAGCACGGCGAGGCGGCCGGGCGAGGAGTTCGGCTGTGCCGTCGTCACGGCCGGATCGGCCGCGTTGACGCCCGGCGTGCCGACATAGGCCACGCCGATCGCGCCATTGATCTCGGCGACTGTCGCCTTGGCGCCGGGCAGGTCGCCCTTGTTGACGGCGTAGACGTCACCGACCTCCATCAGCCCGGCCTTGGCCGCCTGGATGTCGTCGCCCAGGCCCGGCACGAAAACGACGAGCGTGCAGTCGGCTGCGTCCGCCACGGCGATGTCGGCCTGGCCGGCGCCGACCGTCTCGATCACGACGCGGTCGAAGCCAGCTTCGTCGAGCAGCGCGACGATGTCGCAGACCGCGGCGCTGAGCCCACCGCCTTCGCCGCGCGCCGAGATGCTGCGCAGATAGACGCCGGGCAGGTCGGAGCTGCGATCCATGCGGACGCGGTCGCCGAGCACAGCGCCGCCCGAAAAGGGACTGGACGGATCGACCGCGAGCACTGCGACACGCTCGCCGGCTCCGGCCCAATGGGCGGTCAACGCATCGACCAGCGTCGACTTGCCGGCGCCGGGCGGGCCGGTGACGCCGATGACCCTGGCCTTCGCCGGAGCCCGATAGGCGCCCGACAGGATGTCCTCATAACCGGCTGCACGATCCTCGACCGTGCTGATCGCGCGCGACAGCCGGCGGACCGTCCGGCCGTCGAGCGCTCCTGCGCCACTCATGCACCGACCTCGATCAGCAGGGCGTCGCCCTGGCCGTAGCCGCCGCAGATTGCCGCCGCGCCACGCCCGCCGCCGCGCCGCGTCAGGCCGTTGACCAGCGTCATGGCGAGCCGCGCGCCGCTCGCACCGAGGGGATGGCCGAGCGCGACGGCGCCGCCATGCCGGTTGGTCCGGGCGCGCAGCTTCTCGGCCGCACCGACATCGCCATCGGCGAGGCGCAGCGTGCTCACCAGCGGCGTCGCGGCGAAGGCCTCGTTGATCTCGATCAGGTCGAGATCCCCGGCAGTGCGCTCGGCCTTGGCCAGTAGCCGGGAGATGCTGATCGCCGGCGTATAGGAACCCGAGGTCGGCCCATCAGAGACCTGCCCATAATGGGTGATCTCGGCGAGGATCGGCAGCCCGCGCGCCTCGGCGAGCTGGCGCGAGACCAAGAGCAGGAAGGCCGCGCCGTCATTGAGGCCGGGCGCGTTGCCGGCGGTGATTGTCTCGCTGTCATAGACCGTCCGCAACGTCGCGAGCTTTTCGCGCGAACTGTCGCGGCGTGGCGATTCATCCAGGGCGATGCGCTCATTGCCGCTCTTGCCGGGCAGGCCAAGGGCAATGCGTTCAGCCTCGAAATAGCCCGACGCTTCCGCCGCGAAATAGCGCTCATGGCTGCCGGCCGCCCAATCGTCCTGCGCGGTGCGGTCGATGCCGTGGCCGAGCGCCTCGCGCGAAGTGTAGGCCGCGATCGCGGCGTTGACCGTCGGCGAGCGCAGCAGCAGTGGGTCCTCGGCGGTGACGGGCCCGAGCGGCTTGTCGCGCCGCCGCGGCCAGAGCAGCGGCGTCTGGCTGAGATTGTCGACGCCGCCGCAGATCACCGCATCGGCGAAGCCGAGGCGGATGTCGCGCCAGCCGAGGCCGATCGCGCTCATGCCCGAGCAGCAGGCGCGGTCGATGGCGAGCGAGGGCGTCTCCTGCCGCAAGCGCGACAGCAGCACTGCCTGCCGCGCCGGGGTGAAGGCGGCCGAGGCGATCATGCCGACGCCCATATAGAGCGCCTCGACTGCGGCAGGCTCGAGCTCGGTCCGGTCGAGCACCGCATCGATGGCGATGGCGGCGAGGCGCGGCGCGAAGACCTCGGCGAGGGCGCCGCCGAAGCGGCCGAACGGGGTGCGCGCGAAGGCGGTGACGATGACATCGTTGTCGTCAGACATGATCAGGCTCCCGCTCGGGCTCGGCGAGGCGCTGGCGCAGCAGCTTCTTGTCGACCTTGCCGTTCGGGTTCTTCGGCAAGGTGTCCTCGATCAGGATGCGCTTGGGGGTCTTGAAGCCGAGGATGGCGCGGCAGCCGGCGCGGACCTCGTCCACCGAGAGCCTCCTGCCCGGCACCGGTGCGACGAAGGCGACGGCGACCTCGCCCCAGTCGGGATCGGGCAGGCCGAGCACGGCGGCCTCGGCGACATCGGCGAGGCTGGTCAGCACCGCCTCGACCTCCTGCGGATAGATGTTGAAGCCACCGCTGATCAGCATGTCCTTGCTGCGCCCGGTTAGCGTCACCAGCCCGTCCTCGCTGATCCGGCAGAGATCGCCCGACCAGAGCCAGCCCTCGCGCAGCACCTTCGCGGTTTCTTCCGGCATGCCCCAATAGCCGCGCATGACATGGTCGGCGCGCACGGTGAGCTCGCCGATCTCGCCGGCGGGCACCGGGCTGCCATCGGGCGCGCGGGCAACGATCTCGACGAAGCTGTAGGGCCGGCCGATGCAGCCGATCCGCGGCGCGCCATCGGCGTCGAAATGGTCTTCCGGCGGCAGGAAGACGCAGGTCATCATCGCTTCGGTCAACCCGTAATTCTGGGTCAGGATCGGCCCGAAACGGGCGAGCGCCTTCTCCAGCGTGTTGCGCGGGACCGGCTCGGCGCCATAGCCGATGAAGCGCAGCGAGGAGGTGTCGATCCGGCCGATACGCGGATGGTTGACGATGCGCGTCAGCACCGTCGGCACGCAGGTGAAGGCGGTGACGCCCAGCGCCGGGATCGCATCGAGCAGGGTATCGACGCCGGAGATGAGCACGCTGGTCGCGCCGCGCAGGAACCAGGGCGCGAAATAGGTGCCGCTGGCATGGGTGAGCGGGCCGATATGGGCCACGACGTCGTCGCGGCGCATGTCGCGGTCGAGCAGCATGTTGCGGGTCACGGCCAGCCAGTGCCGGTGTTCCAGCATCACGCCCTTCGGCCGCCCCGAGCTGCCGGAGGTGTAGTTGATCGAGGCGAGATCGTCCGGCGCTGGCAGGCGATCCGCCAAGGCGGTTGCAGGCTGGAGCAGCTCGGCAAAGTCCGGGCCGCCGCTGGGCGGGCCGCCATCGACCGCGCAGAGCCAGAGCGACTGCCCAGCCGGCAGGAGGGCCGCGGTTTCCGCGTCGTGGAAGACGGCCGTCGCGCCGCAATCGGCGAGGATGGTCGCAGCCTCGACGCTGGTCAGCCGGGCGTTGAGCGGCACGCGCACCAGCCCGGCGCGCTCGATCGCGCTCTGCAGCATCAGGTACTCCGGCCGGTTGGCCATGAAGAGCCCGACCCGTGCTCCGGCTGGCAGGCGCTGCGCGAGATTGGCGGCGAGGGTGGCGGCAATCTCATCGAATTCGCGGAAGGTCCAGCGGAGTTCGCCGGCGATCAGCGCGATGCGCTCCGAAAAACGCTGTGCGGCCCGGCGCATCAGTCCGGGAAGGGTCGGCGCTGCGAAAGGCTCAGTCATGGACGGTCTCGGCCATCAGATAGTCGACGATCTCGGCGATCGCGGTGCCCGACAGGAAGACGCGCGAGACGCCTGCCTTGCTGAGCTCGGGGATGTCTTCCTGCGGGATGATGCCGCCCGCCATGATGCGGATGTCCTCCGCCCCGTTCTCGTCGAGCAGGCGGCGCAGGCGCGGCAGCAGGGTCAGGTGGGCGCCGGACAGGATGCTGATGCCGATCCAGTCGACGTCCTCCTCGACGGCGGCGCGCGCGACCTGTTCCGGCGTGCGGCGCAGCCCGGTGTAGATCACCTCCATGCCGGCTTCGAGCAGGCCGCGAGCGACGACGCGGGCGCCGACATCGTGGCCGTCCAGGCCGACCTTTGCCATCAGGACGCGGATCTTGCGGTTCGACAGCGTCATCGGCTCAGAATTCGGTCGAGGGGGAGAAATGGCCGAAGATATCGCGCCAGATCTCGACGATCTCACCGACGGTGGCATAGGCCCGCACCGCCTCCAGCACCGAAGGTGTGACATTGGCGCCGGACGCCGTCGCCTCGCGCACCGCCGCCAGCGCGGCGCTGACGCGGGCCTCGTTGCGCTCGGCGCGCACGCGCTGCAGCCGCACCACCTGGTCGATCGCTGCGCCCGGGTCGATGCGGAAGGCGGTGTTGGCGACATCGGGCTTCTGCGGCCGCTGGTTGACCGTGACCCAGGGCCGCTGGCCGCTGTCGATCGCCTTCTGCCGGCGCACCGCGCCCTCGGTCATCAGGCGCCGGCCTATGCCGTCGCGGATGACGGCGAGGGCACCGCCCTTCTCCTCGATCATGCCGAGCGCATCGAGGATTTGCCGTTCGACGCTATGGGTCAGGCTCTCGACATAATAGGAGCCGCCGAGCGGATCGACCGTGTCGGCGAAGCCGTGCTCGCTGGCGATCACCTGCTGGGTCCGCAGCGCGACCTTGAGCGACTGTTCGCCCGGGGTCGAGACCGCCTCATCATAGGAGGCGATGTAGACATAGGACGCGCCGCCCAGCACATAGGCGAGCGTGCCGAAGGCGATGCGCGAGATGTTGTTGAGCGGCTCCTGCAGCGCCTCCTGGCCATGGCCGTAGACCGTGGTCCGCAGAGCCATCGCGGCCGGCAGCGTCGCGCCGTAGCGCTCGCGCATGCGCCGGGCCCAGATCCGCCGCAGGGCACGCAGATTGGAGATGCTGACGAAGAAGTCGTGGCGCTCGTCGGCGAACATGTGCAGCAGCGGCGCGACCTCGTCGATCGAATGGCCGCGCGCCAGGAGGTCGTCGAGATAGTAGTGGGCGTTGGCGAGGGCGATCGCGGTGCCAAGGCTGGAGCCGGCGCCGCCGGCATTGATGTGATTGACGCAGACCGTCATCGGCGACCAGTTCGGCGCATTGTCGATGCACCATTCGACCGCGTCGCAGGCGAGCTTGGCCGCCGGTTCCGCCGGCAGGATCTGGGTGCCGCGGGCGATGTATTCCTTGAGCGGGTCGTTCTGCAGGTTGACGACGTAGTTTGCCCAGGGGATGCCCTGCTTCTCGCCGAGCGCTGCGAACAGCGCCAGCACGATCGGGCCGATCGAATTGCCGAGCGTACCGACGCGCTTGATGCTGTCGAGCGGGATGCCGTGGAAGAGCTGCTCCATATCGGCGAGCGAGCTGACGGCGACGCCGACCTGGCCGACCTCGGCCGTCGCCATGGCGTGGTCTGAATCGTAGCCGCACTGGGTCGGCAGGTCCAAGGCGACGAGGATCTGCTCGGCGCCCCAGTCGATCAGGGTGCGGAAGCGCTGGTTGCAGCGCTCAGCCTCGCCGAAGCCGGAATAGGCGGAGACGACGAAGGGCTCGCCCCGGTTCATGGCGCCGCGATCGCCGCGGGTGAACGGGAACTCGCCGGGGAAGCCGAGATCGGCGGCATGGTCGAAGCCGATCGCGTCGAGATCAGCTGGGGTATAGAGCGGCTTCACCTCGAGGCCGCAATCGGTGACGAAATTGCGTTGCCGCTCGGCCCGGGCCGCATCCGGCGCGAAGGTCTCGCGCCGCCAGCGCGCCTCTTCCGCGATCAGCTCCGCCGCAGGGCCGCTGCGCTGCCCGGCGGACTCATCCGGCACTTCCACGTCCAGGTCACGTCGGCGGCTGGCCAGCATTCTCGTCATGGCGTTCTCCCGCAAGGCGTCGTCGCCTGCGCTGCCGCGCCGCGAGCGAACCTCCCCGGTCTCTCCCTGTGAAAGCCGCTCATTGCGCTAACAATGGCGTTCGCTATTGCTGTATCAGCGATTTTAATATCATAGTAAAGCAGAAAGCGCGACAAAGAGTGATCAGGATTGTTGGAAGCGCAACGGCTCGGTTGGGAGGGTGAACGCCATGGACATCTCGCGACGGCATCTGCTGGCCGGTTCCGGCGCAATCGCAGCGAATGGATGGGTGCGGACGGCCAGTGCCGAATGGCAGCCGAGCCCGCGCTACCCTGATCCGGCGGTGCGGGCGCTCGATCCGAGCTTTTCCAAGTACATGGTGTTCTTCGCCGCGGTGGAGCGCATCGCGACCGGCGAGACCCGCTACACCGAAGGCCCGGTCTGGTTCGGCGACGGGCGCTTCCTGCTCTGGACCGACATCCCCAACAACCGCATCCTGAAATGGGAGGAGGAAACCGGGGCGGTCAGCATCTTCCGGCGGCCGGCGAACTACGCCAACGGCCTGACGCGCGACCGGCAGGGCCGGCTGATCGCCGCCGAGCACGGACGGCGCGTTACGCGCACAGAGCACGACGGCAGCGTCACCGTGCTGATCGACAACTATGACGGCAAGAAGCTGAACTCGCCCAACGACGTCGTCGTCGCCTCGGATGGCGCGGTCTGGTTCACCGATCCGCCCTTCGGCATCTCCGGCCACTATTCCGGTGACAAGGCGACGCCCGAACTGCCGAACAACGTCTACCGGGTCGACTCGTCTGGCAAGGCGACGGTCGTCGCCAGCGACATCACCGCGCCCAACGGGCTCTGCTTCTCGCCGGGCGAGAAGAAACTCTACATCGTCGATTCCTTCTCGAAGCCGGTGAGCATCCGCGCCTACGACGTCGTCGACGGCGGCACGAAACTCGCCAACGGCTCGGTGTTCTTCAGCTGCGGGGAGGGCGAGGCGCCCGACGGCATCCGCTGCGATGTCGACGGCAATCTCTGGTGCGCCTATGGCGCCGTGAAGGAAGGCATGGACGGCGTGCTGGTGCTGTCGCCCGAGGGCAAGCGCATTGGCGCGATCGCCCTGCCGGAGCGGGCGGCGAACCTCTGCTTCGGCGGCTCCAAGCGCAACCGGCTGTTCATGGTCACCGGTCGCGGCGTCTATTCGCTCTACGTCAATACGCAGGGCGTCCCCGGCGGCTGAACGACCGCGCCGGGCGCCAGCATCCCGCCGCTCTTCGCAACGTGAACTGCTTCGCCGGCAACATTGTCCCTGAATAAGCAGCGGTTGTGGCTGAGCGGCCGGCGCATGAATCGATCGTCCGCCGCGAGGACATTCAATCGATAACGGGCTCTTCGGGGCCCGTTTTCGTTTCCGAAGTGGCGTTGCCGGCCTGCCGGGCCAGTCGCGACAATCCGTCAGGCCAGTTGATCTCTCCTCGAATTCGTGCAATTAAATGACCGACCGGTCGGTTGATAAAAACGAAACGGCGGATTTCGGGGAGAGGCACCTTGGCGGACGCTTTCATTTGCGATGCGGTTCGCACGCCGGTCGGCCGCTATGGTGGGGCGCTTTCGAGCGTCCGGGCCGATGATCTGGCGGCCATCCCCCTCGCGGCGCTGATGCAGCGCAACCCCTCCGTCGACTGGGCCCAGGTCGACGATGTCATCTTCGGCTGCGCCAACCAGGCCGGCGAAGACAATCGCAATGTCGCGCGCATGGCCGTGCTCCTCTCCGGTCTGCCGGTCGACGTGCCCGGCACCACCGTGAACCGGCTCTGCGGCTCAGGGCTCGATGCGCTCGGGCTCGCCGCGCGCTCGATCCGCGCCGGCGACTGCGAGCTGATGCTCGCCGGCGGCGTCGAGAGCATGTCGCGCGCGCCCTTCGTGATGCCGAAGGCCGATGCCGCCTTCTCGCGGGCCAATGCGGTCTACGACACCACGATCGGCTGGCGCTTCGTCAACCCGAAGCTGAAGAAGGCCTATGGCATCGATTCCATGCCCGAGACGGCCGACAATGTCGCCGCCGATTTCGGCGTCTCGCGTGCCGATCAGGATGCCTTTGCGCTGCGCAGCCAGCAGCGCTGGGCCGCCGCCCAGGCCGCCGGCCGCTTCGCCGATGAGATGGCGCCGGTCGCCGTGCCGCAGAAGAAGGGCGATCCACTTGTCGTCGACCGCGACGAGCATCCGCGCTCCGACGTGACGCTGGAGCAATTGGCCAGGCTCAAGGGCGTCAACGGCCCCGATCTCAGCGTCACCGCCGGCAATGCCTCGGGCGTCAATGACGGCTCGGCGGCGCTGATCGTGGCGAGCGAGCAGGCGGCGAAGGCGAACGGCCTGACGCCGCGCGCCCGCGTCGTCGCCATGGCAGCGGCCGGCGTCGCGCCGCGCATCATGGGCATCGGTCCGGTGCCGGCGGTGCGCAGGGTGCTGCAGCGCGCCGGGCTGGAACTCGGACAGATGGATGTGATCGAGTTGAACGAGGCGTTTGCGGCGCAGGGGCTCGCGGTGCTGCGCGAGCTTGGCCTGCCGGACGACGCGCCGCAGGTGAACCCGAATGGCGGCGCGATCGCGCTCGGCCACCCGCTGGGGGCGAGCGGCGCCCGGCTGGCGACGACGGCGATGTGGCAACTCCAGCGCACGGGTGGGCGTTTTGCTCTCTGCACGATGTGCGTCGGGGTGGGGCAGGGGATTGCAGTGATCCTCGAGCGCGTCTGACGCGCGAGGCGGAACAGGAGGCAGGCCGATGTATGCCCAGATGGTGAAGACCGAGGCGAAGCGGGTCCGCAGCCTCGACGAGATGGAGCCGCAGGAGCGCGCCTTCCAGGAGCGCATCGACGCCGGCCAGAAGATCGAGCCGAAGGAGTGGATGCCGGAGGATTACCGCAAGACGCTGATCCGGCAGATCAGCCAGCACGCCCATTCCGAGATCGTCGGCCAATTGCCAGAGGGCAACTGGATCACACGCGCCCCGACCCTGGAACGCAAGGCGATCCTGCTCGCCAAGGTGCAGGACGAGGCCGGCCACGGGCTCTACCTCTACTGCGCGGCGGAGACGCTCGGCATCAGCCGCGACCAGATGTACGAGCAGCTCCATTCCGGCAAGGCGAAGTACTCCTCGATCTTCAACTATCCGAC
Organism: Allobosea sp. P4_H5; assembly: GCF_056400825.1. NCBI lineage: Bacteria > Pseudomonadati > Pseudomonadota > Alphaproteobacteria > Hyphomicrobiales > Alloboseaceae > Allobosea > Allobosea sp. P4_H5. The sequence continues at coordinate 143,932 of NZ_JBFUKM010000016.1, forward strand.
GCTGAGCTGGGCCGATATCGGCGCGATCGGCTGGCTGGTCGACGGCGCGGCGATCATGAACCAAGTGCCGCTGCAGCGCTGCTCCTACGGCCCTTACGCCCGGGCGATGGTGCGCATCTGCAAGGAGGAGAGCTTCCACCAGCGCCAGGGCTTCGACATCATGACCGTGCTCAGCAAGGGCACGCCGGAGCAGAAGGCGATGGCGCAGGACGCGCTCGACCGCTGGTGGTGGCCGTCTTTGATGATGTTCGGCCCCTCGGACGACGCCTCGGTGCATTCGGCGCAGTCGATGGCCTGGAACATCAAGCAGGATTCCAATGACGAGCTGCGCCAGAAATTCGTCGACCAGACCGTGCCGCAGGCCAAGTATCTCGGCCTCACCGTCCCCGATCCCGCGCTGGCCTGGAACGAGGAGAAGGGCGGCCATGATTTCGGCGAGCCGGACTGGACCGAGTTCTTCGCGGTGATCGCCGGCGAGGGCCCGTGCAATCGCGAGCGGCTGGAGGCACGGCGCAAGGCCTGGAACGACGGCGCCTGGTTCCGCGACGGGCTCACCGCCCATGCCAGCAAGCAGGCGGCCCGGCGCCAGGCCTCGCGCATCGCCGCCGAGTAACGCACCGACCAAAGGGAGCTGATGATGTCCAGCGAATGGCCCCTCTGGGAGGTCTTCATCCGCGGCCAGCACGGCCTCAACCACCGGCATGTCGGCAGCCTGCACGCGCCTGACGCCGAGATGGCGATCCTCAATGCGCGCGACGTCTATACGCGCCGCAATGAGGGCGTGAGCATCTGGGTGGTGCGCTCGGCCGACATCGTCGCCAGCGCGCCTTCCGACAAGGGACCGCTGTTCGACCCCGCCAACGCCAAGGTCTACCGGCACCCGACCTTCTTCGACGTGCCGGACGAAGTGGGGCACATGTGATGAGCGCCCCGGTCTCTTCCACGGCGGTCGCCGAGTTTGCGCTGCGCATGGGCGACAATTGCCTGATCCTCGGCCATCGCAATTCGGAATGGTGCGGCCATGCCCCGGCGCTGGAAGAGGACATCGCGCTCGCCAACACCGCGCTCGACCTGATCGGCCAGACCCAGCTCTGGCTCGGGCTCGCCTGCGAGGCCGAGGGCAAAGGCCGGACATCCGACCAGCTCGCCTTCCTGCGCGACGTCTCCGGCTATCGCAATCTCCTGCTGGTCGAGCAGCCGAACGGCGATTTCGGCCGTACCCTGATGCGGCAATATCTCTTCGACGCCTGGCATCTGCCGCTGCTGAAGGCGCTGATGAACTCGGCCGACAGGTGTATCGCCGAGATCGCCGAGAAGGCCTCGAAGGAGGTCGCCTATCATCTCGAGCGCAGCGCCGATCTGGTCGTCCGTCTCGGTGACGGCACTGCGGAAAGCCATGCCCGCATGCAGGCGGCCGTGGATTTCCTCTGGCCCTATACCGGCGAGATGTTCATCGCCGACGCGCTCGACGAGGAACTGGTGGCATCAGGCCTCGCACCGGAACCCGGCTCGCTCAAAGCCGCCTGGCAGGAGCACGTCGCCCGCACCTTCGCCGATGCGACGCTGAAGGCGCCGGAGAAGAGCTTCGCCCAGAAGGGTGGCCGCCGCGGCGTTCATTCCGAGCATCTCGGCTTCATCCTGGCGGAGATGCAGTTCCTGCAGCGCGCCTATCCCCGCGCGCGCTGGTGAGGAGGCGCAGATGGACGCCGCTACCCTGACGCGCCCCGCAATCGCGGAGATCTGGTCCTGGCTCGGCGAGATTCCGGACCCCGAGATCCCGGTGATCTCGCTGGTCGACCTGGGCATCATCCGCGATGTCGCCTGGGCCGATGACCTGCTGGAGGTGACGGTGACCCCGACCTATTCCGGCTGCCCGGCGACCGGTGTGATCAATTTCGAGATCGAGCGCGGCTTGCGTGAGCACGGTATCGAGAAGCTCAAGCTCAAGCGGCAATTGTCGCCGGCCTGGACCACGGCCTGGATCAGCGCCGAGGGGCGCGCCAAGCTGCGCGACTACGGCATCGCACCACCGGTCGAGGGCACGGCCGCCTGCGCCGGCGCGCTGGTGCCGCTTCTGGTCTCCTGCCCGCGCTGCGGCTCGTTGCGGACCGAGCGCATCAGTCAGTTCGGCTCGACGCCCTGCAAGGCGCATTTCCGCTGCACCGACTGTCTCGAACCGTTCGACTACTTCAAGAGCATCTGAGGGATCGATGGCCCGCTTCTTTCAACTGGAGGTCGCCGATATCCGCCGCGAGACGCGCGATGCGGTCGTCGTCACACTCGCGCCGCGCGCCGAAGACCGCGCTGCCTTCGACTTCACGCAAGGCCAATACCTGACCTTCCGCCGCGATTTCGAGGGCGAGGAGCTGCGCCGGTCCTATTCGATCTGCACCGGCAAGGACGAGGGCGTGCTCAAGGTCGGCATCAAGCGCGTCGATGGTGGCGCCTTCTCGACCTGGGCCAACGAGGACTTGAAGCCAGGCGACGTGGTCGAGGCGATGCCGCCGATGGGCGCCTTCCATGTGCCGCTGAAGCCAGAGGAGAAGCGGCACTATCTCGGCTTCGCCGGCGGCAGCGGCATCACACCCGTGCTCTCGCTGATCAAGACGACATTGGCGCGCGAGCCGGGATCGCGCTTCACACTAGTCTACGGCAACCGCTCGGTCAGTTCGATCATGTTCCGCGAGGAGCTGGAGGACATCAAGAACACCCATCTCGGCCGCTTCAACGTGGTGCATGTGCTGGAGAGCGAGGCGCAGGAGGTCGAGCTCTTCTCCGGCCGCATCGACGCGGAGAAATGCGCCAGGCTGTTCAAGGGCTGGATCAACATCGCTGCCATCGACATGGCCTTCATCTGCGGGCCCGAGCCGATGATGCTGGCGATCGCGGCGGCGCTGCGCGAGCACGGTCTGCGCGACGACCAGATCAAGTTCGAGCTGTTCGCCTCGGCACCGCGCCGCGGCAAGCATGTTGTCAGGACCACCGCCGACAACGGCAAGGCCGCGACCTGCACCGCGACGATCACGCTCGATGGTACCACCCGCGTGATCGAGATGGCCAAGACCGGACAGACCATCCTGGAGGCCGCGCTCGGGGCCAGCCTCGATGCGCCCTATGCCTGCAAGGCGGGTGTCTGCTCGACCTGCCGCGCCATGGTCGTCGAGGGCGAGGTCGAAATGGAGACCAATCACGCTCTCGAAGACTACGAGGTCCGCCAGGGCTATGTCCTGACCTGCCAATGCTATCCGCTCTCCGATCGAGTGGTGGTGACCTATGACCAGTGACACCGACGCCATGCCGCTCGAGGCCTATCTTGCGCAGGGCGGCAAGCTGACCACGCCCGAGAACGCGCCGCCGCGCTATCGCGGCGAGTTGCTGCGCTTGATGGCGACCTTCGTCGACAGTGAGCTGGCCGGTGCTGCCGGCTTCGCCGACATCATCAACCAGGGCCCGGGCATCAAGGAGCGCATCGCCGCCTCCCGCATCGTGCTGGAGAAGCTCGACCATGCCGAGCGCGTCCTCGCGGTGATGGGCGAGTTCGGCGCCGACATCTCGCGCTATGCCAACCACCATCCCTGGGCCGAGCGCGTGGCGCGCGACAGCGATCTCGGCGCTGCCCGCCACGGCTCCGACATGCGGCTCGCCGTGCTGCATTATCCGCTGCAGGGCTGGCTCGATGCGGTCGTGATGAACGTGCTGATGGGCCAGGCCGTGGTGATCCAGATCGAGGAGTTCGCGGGGCTTTCCTATCAGCCGCTCGGCGAGATCTTCCGCGCCATCCTGCCGCGTGAGCGCCGGCACAAGGAGCTCGGTGAGGAGGGCTTGCGGAAATTGCTGGAAGACGCCGGCAACCGACCGCAAGTCGCCGCTGCGCTCGCCTATTGGCGCCCGCGCGTCGCCGTGAGCTTCGGCCGCGGCAGCTCGGCACATTTCGAGACGCAGAAGAAATTCGGCCTGCGCCACACCGGCAATGCCGAGCTCGCCGCAGCCTGGGAACGGCAGGTGGACGACCTGCTGCGCGGCATCGGCATCGCCTGACCAGCACTTCCAACCGACGACGGCGCCAAACCGCACACCACGATCGACAAGGGATCTCAAGGGATGAACGCGCCAGTGAAGACCGTCCGCCAGCTTGAATCCTTCATCGCCGGAGACTGGGTCCGCGGCGCCGGCAAGGCCGTGCCGCTGCTCGATGCGGCGACCGGGGCGGAGGTCGCGCTGATCGACGCGAGCGGGCTCGACATGAAGCGCGCGCTGCATCATGGCCGCGAGGAAGGCGGGCCGGCGCTGCGCAAGCTCAGCTTCCACGAGCGCGCCCTGATGCTGAAGGCGCTCGGCCAGGCGCTGATGGAGGCGAAGGAGGAGTTCTACGCCCTCTCCACCGCCACCGGTGCGACGCGCACTGACAGCTGGATCGACATCGAGGGCGGCGTCGGCACCTTGCTGTCCTATGCCTCGAAAGGCCGGCGCGAATTGCCGAATACGCGTACCCTCGTCGATGGTGATGTTGAGGCGCTCTCGCGCGACAACAGCTTTTCCGGCCAGCACATCCTGACGCCGCTGGAGGGCGTCGCGATCCATATCAACGCCTTCAACTTCCCGTGCTGGGGCATGCTGGAGAAGCTGGCGCCGACCCTGCTCGCCGGCATGCCGGCGATCGTCAAGCCGGCGAGCCAGACCGCCTATCTGACCGAATTGATGGTGCGGAAGATCATCGCGACCGGCATCCTGCCGAAGGGCGCGCTGCAACTGATCAGCGGCTCGGTCGGCGACCTGCTCGACCATGTCGATTGCCAGGACGTCGTGACCTTCACCGGCTCGGCCGCGACGGGCCGCAAGCTCCGCACCCACAAGGCGATCGTCGAGAACTCCGTGCGTTTCACCATGGAAGCGGATTCGCTCAACGCCGCGATCCTTGGCCCCGATGCCGTCGCCGGCACCGAGGAGTTCGATCTCTTCGTCAAGGAGGTCGCCCGCGAGATGACAGTGAAGGCCGGGCAGAAATGCACGGCGATCCGCCGCGTGATCGCGCCGCGCGCCGCGGTCGAGCCGCTGATCAAGGCGCTCGGCGACCGGCTTGCCAAGACCGCGCTCGGCAATCCCGGCGAGGAGGCGACGCGCATGGGCCCGCTCGCCAGCCTCGCCCAGCGCGACGAGGTCCGCGCCCGCATCGCCGAATTGCAGGGGGATGCCGAGATCGTCGCCGGCAATCCAACCCAAGCCAATTTGACGTCTGGCGATGCGCAGGCTGGCGCCTTCCTGAGCCCCGTGCTGCTCTATTGCGACAAGCCCGGCTCCGCCAAGGCGGTGCACGATGTCGAGGCCTTCGGCCCAGTCAGCACGATCATCCCTTACGAGACTGCCGAGGAGGCCGCAGGGCTGGCGCGCCGCGGCAAGGGCAGCCTCGTCGCCTCGGTCTTCACCAACGATGCCACCTTCGCGCGCGAGGCCGTCGCGGCGCTCGGGCCCTGGCATGGCCGCGTCATGCTCGGCAACCGCGTCAGCGCCAAATCCTCGACCGGCCACGGCTCGCCTTTGCCGGTGCTGGTCCATGGTGGTCCCGGCCGGGCTGGCGGCGGCGAGGAGCTCGGCGGCATGCGCGCCGTCAAGCACTACATGCAGCGCACCGCCGTCCAGGGCGCGCCCTGGCTGCTGTCGGAAGTCACCGGACGCTGGATGCAGGGCGCGAAGACGCGGCAGGACGGCGTCCATCCGTTCCGCAAGTCGCTGGCCGAGCTGGAGATCGGCGACCAGCTCGTCACGGCCTCGCGCACGGTGACGCTGGAGGACATCGAGCATTTCGCCCATTTCACCGGCGACACTTTCTACGCCCATATGGACGAGGAAGCCGCCAAGGCGAACCCATTCTTCGACGGGCGCGTCGCGCATGGCTATCTGATCGTGTCGTTCGCTGCCGGCCTGTTCGTCGATCCGGCGCCGGGCCCGGTGCTCGCCAATTACGGCGTCGATGCGCTGCGCTTCCTCACCCCGGTCAACCCCGGCGATACGCTGCAGGTGACGCTGACCTGCAAGCAGATCAATCCGCGCGAGACGGAAGAGTATGGCGAGGTGCGCTGGGACTGCGCGGTGACCAACCAGGATGCCCAGCTCGTCGCGCAATATGACGTGCTGACCATGGTGGCGAAGAGCTGGCCGGCGTAACGGCCGCTACTTCATCGCGCTGGCGCCGTCGAGGAACAGCGCGGTGACCATGTCGGCATAGCCTTCCCGGCTCAGCGCCCCGCTCGGCCGGAACCAGGTGTAGACCCAGTTCAGGATGCCGAAGAGCGACATGGTGACGGGGGTCACGCCAGCGCGGTTGTCCGCCAGTGCCGGGTTGATGTCGACCAGCACGTCCGAGAACGCCTTGACGATGCGGCGCTCCATTTCCCGCAGCTCCAGCCGCTGGGATTCGGTGAGTGAGCCGGTGCCGTTGAGCAGGACCTGGTGGAAGTTCGAGGCCGTGCGGTAGTTCTCCAGCACGCCGCCGATCAGATGGCGCAAACGCGCCCGCGGCTCGAGATCGGGCCGGTCGGCCTCGATGATCGCCGCCTCCAGCTCGACGAGATGGGTGCGGCCGATATCGAAGATCAGCAGGTCCTTGCTCGGGTAGTAATGATAGAGCAGCGCCTTGGAGACATTGTTCTCCTGGGCGATCTGCGCCATCGAGGCGCGCTCCATGCCGAGCTTGGCGAAGACGGCCGCGGCGCTGTCGAGGATGCTGCGCCGCTTCTCGTCGAAATCCGCAGCCCTGGTCCGGGCCATCGCCTGTTATCCTTTCGGCCGGTTGTCGACGACGCGCCTGGCTTTGCCGGCCGAACGCTCGACCGAATCGGGGTCGCCGACCTGTATCTTGGTGCTCACCCCCACCACGCTTTTGATGTGGTGCGCAAGTTCCTTGGCTGATGAAGCGCGCGCGGCTTCATCAGCAGCGTGCGGCATTGCCTCGACATGGACGACCATGTCGTCCATGCGGCCGGCACGGACGAGCTCGATCTGGAAATGCGGGGCGAGACCGCCGCATTTCAGCAGCTGCTCCTCGATCTGCGTCGGGAAGATGTTGACGCCGCGCAGGATGATCATGTCGTCGCTGCGGCCGGTGATCTTCTCGATCCGCCGCATCGCCCGCGCCGTGCCCGGCAGGAGCCGCGTCAGATCGCGCGTGCGGTAGCGGATGATCGGCAGCGCCTCCTTGGTCAGCGAGGTGAAGACCAGCTCACCCATCTCGCCGTCGGGCAGGACCTCGCCGGTCTCCGGATCGATGATCTCCGGATAGAAATGGTCCTCCCAGACATGCAGCCCGTCCTTGGTCTCGACGCATTCGCTGGCGACGCCCGGGCCGATCACCTCCGATAGGCCATAGATGTCGACGGCATGCATGTCGAAATCCTGCTGGATCTCCTCGCGCATCGCATTGGTCCAGGGCTCGGCGCCGAAGATGCCGACCGCCAGCGAGGAGCTGCGCGGATCGATGCCCTGGCGCCGGAACTCGTCGAGGATCGACAGCATGTAGGACGGCGTCACCATGATGATGCGCGGCTTGAAATCCTGGATCAGGCAGACCTGGCGCTCGGTCATGCCGCCGGAGATCGGGATCACCGTGCAGCCGAGCTTTTCGGCGCCGTAATGGGCGCCCAGGCCGCCGGTGAACAGGCCGTAGCCATAAGCGACATGGCAGATGTCGCCGGCCCGGCCGCCCGCCGCCCGGATCGAGCGGGCGACGCAGGTCGCCCACATCTCGATGTCGTTCTGGGTGTAGCCGACGACGGTCGGCTTGCCGGTCGTGCCGGAGGAGGCGTGGATGCGCGCGACGTTGTCCTGCGGTACCGCGAACATCCCGAACGGATAGGTGTCGCGCAGGTCCTTCTTCACCGTGAACGGGAATTTCGCGAGGTCGGACAGCGTCCTGAGATCGTCGGGATGGACGCCGGCTTCATCGAACTTCGCCCGGTAATGCGGGGAGTTGCGGTAGGCGTGGTCGAGCGTCGTCTTCAGCCGCGTGAGCTGGAGCGCCGAGATCTCGTCGCGGGAGGCCGTTTCGATGGGATCGAGATCGCCCGGACGGGGCGAAAGGTCTTCCATGGGTGTCCTCCGCTTTGTCTTGTTTCGGCCGGAACGTTCAGCCCGGCGCGGGTATCGGCGTGCCCTTGACGGTGCGGGAGTGGCCGCGGAATTCCGCGATGTGCTCGCCGTTCTGGTTCGTCACCTTGATGTCGTAGATGCCGCCGCGGCCGATGCGCGAGACCTCGCTCGCGCTCGCGGTGAGGCGGTCGCCCTCGAAGGCGGGCCGTAGGAACGTCACCGAGCAATGCTGCGCGACGGTGTTCTGGTTGTAGCTGTTGCAGGCGAAGGCGAAGGCCGAGTCCGCCAAAGTGAAGATGTAGCCGCCATGGCAGGTCTTGTGGCCGTTGGTCATCTCAGTCGTGACTGTCAGCGACAGCTTCGCCTCGCCCGGGCCGACCGCATCGAGGCTCATGCCGAGGCTGCGGGAAGCGAGGTCCTTCTCCCACATCGCCGCGGCCGAGGCGCGGGCAACGGCGAGCGGATCGGAAAAGTCGAGGCTCATCGTCCGCTGAACTTCGGCTGGCGCTTGTCGAGGAAGGCGAGGACGCCTTCGGCATAGTCGGCGCTGCGGCCGGCGCGGCGCTGCAGGTCGCGCTCGAGATCGAGCTGCTGGTCGAGCGTGTTGCCGGCCGAGGCCTGGATCGCTTGCTTGATCAGGCCGAGCCCGAAGGTCGGCCCGGCGGAGAGTTTTTTGCCGAGTGCCTCGGCCTCGTTCAGCAGTTCACCGTCGTCGACGGCGCGCCAGATCAGGCCCCAGGCGGCGGCGGTCTCAGCCGTCAGGGGCTCAGCCGTCAGGGCGAGTGCCTTGGCGCGCGCCTCGCCGAGCAGTTGCGGGAGGCTCCAGGTCCCGCCGGAATCGGGGACGAGACCGATCTTCGAGAAAGCCTGGATGAATTTCGCCGACCGCGCCGCCAGCACAATGTCGCAGGCAAAGGCGATGTTGGCGCCGGCGCCCGCCGCCACCCCGTTGACCGCACAGACGACCGGCTTGTCGAGGTTGCGGATCTGGCGGATCAGCGGGTTGTAGAAGGTCTCGATCGTGCGGCCGAGATCCGGCGCCGTCTCCTTGCGCGGGTCGCGATCGCCCAGGTCCTGGCCGGCGCAGAACCCGCGGCCGGCCCCAGTCAGCAGGACGGCGCGGACAGCGCTTTCGTCATGCGCGCGCTGGAATCCGGCACGCAGCGCCAGATGCATCTCGTCATTGAAGGAATTGAGCTTGTCGGGGCGATTGAGCGTCAGCCGCAGCAGGCCGTCGGCGAGCTCTACCTTGACCGTGTCGGACACGAGCCGTCCTCCCATATCGTCGCGGCCTTGGGCCGTCGCTTCAAAAAACTCCTTGCATAGTCCGAACGGTCGGTCAATTATTAACTCAACGAGGGCGCGAGCAGGCTGGCGGGTCCGCCCGATCCAGAGCCGGCACCGCGCCTACGGGGAACGATAACGACCGCGCTCTGAGCTTTCAGCGGCGCGGCGACAACCACAAAGCGCGTCGACAAAAAGAGCGCCTGGGACGGTGGAGGAAACGATGAAGTTCGGACTAATCGGCGGCGCGCTCGCGCTGACGCTCGGCCTGGCTGGCCCGGCCTTCGCCGACATCAAGATCGGCGCTTCGGTCTCCGAGACGGGACCGGCCTCCTCGCTCGGCGATCCCGAGGCCAAGACCCTCAAATTGCTGGTCGACGAGATCAATGCCGCCGGCGGCGTGCTCGGCCAGAAGATCAAACTCGTCCTCTATGACGATGGCGGCGACCCGAACAAGGCGCGCACCTTCGCGACGCGCCTGGTCGAGGACGACGAGGTCGTCGCCATCGTCGGCGGCTCGACCACCGGCACTACCATGTCGATCATCTCGGTCGTCGAGAACGCCAAGATCCCGTTCATCTCGCTGGCGGGCGCGATCGAGATCATCGATCCGGTCAAGCCCTTCGTCTTCAAGACGCCTCACACCGACAAGATGGCCTGCCGCAAGATCTTCGAGGACATGAAGGCCAAGGGCTTCAGCAAGATCGCCCTGATCTCCGGCTCGGATGGCTTCGGTGCCTCGATGCGCAAGCAGTGCCTGCAGGTCATCGGCGAGTTCGGCATCACCGTGCTGGCCGAGGAGACCTACGGCCCGAACGACGCCGACATGACACCGCAGCTCACCAATATCCGCTCCAAGGGCGAGGTGCAGGCGATCCTCAATCCCGGCTTCGGCCAGGGGCCGGCGATCGTGACCCGCAACTACGGCCAGCTCGGCATCAAGACGCCGCTCTACCAGTCGCATGGCGTCGCCTCGAAGAGCTTCATCGACCTCGCCGGCCCGGCTTCGGAAGGCGTGCGTCTGCCCGGCACCGCCGTCCTCGTCGCCAACCTCCTGCCGGCGAACGACCCGCAGAAGCCGGTCGTCTCCGCCTATACGACTGCCTACCAGGCGAAGTTCAACCAGCCCGCTTCCACCTTCGGCGGCTATGCACATGACGGGTTGCGGCTCCTGGTCGACGCGATCAAACGCGCCGGCAAGGCCGAGCCCAAGGCGATCCGCGATGCGCTCGAGAGCACCAAGGGCTTCGTCGGCGTGACCGGCGCCTTCAATATGGCGGCAACAGACCATCTCGGCCTCGACCTCTCCGCCTTCCGCATGCTCGAAATCAAGGGCGGCAACTGGGCGCTGGTGCAGTAGGGCGAAAAGCGGTGGGACTGGCGTGCGCTATCCCCCCTCCCCTTGCGGGAGAGGGATAGGGTGAGGGATCGCGCAACGCTGATCCTTGAGTCCGGCGCCGCATTCCCCAAAGCTTTCAAGGCCTGCGCGACCCCTCATCCGGCGCTGCGCGCCACCTTCTCCCGCAAGGGGAGAAGGGAAGCCTGGAGCAGAGAGTGCCCGAATTTCTCCAATACCTGTTGTCGGGCGTGACGGTCGGTGCGGTCTATGCGCTCGTCGCGCTCGGCTTCACCCTGATCTACAACGCCTCCGACGTGGTGAATTTCGCCCAGGGCGAGTTCGTCATGCTCGGCGGCATGGTCACCTTCTTCGCCTGGCAGGCCGGCATCCCGCTGCCGCTGGCAGCGTTGCTGGCCATCCTCGCCGCGGCGACGATCGGCGTGCTTCTCAACAAGCTGGCGATCGAGCCGGCTCGCGGGGCGCCTGTCGCCAGCCTGATCATCATCACCATCGGCGCCTCGATCTTCCTGCGCGGCAGCGCCCAGCTCGTCTTCGACAAGCAGCTCCATCGCTTCCCGAGCTTCTCCGGCGACGATCCGCTCAGGGTCTTTGGCGCGACGATCCTGCCGCAGGGCCTCTGGGTCATCGCCGGTGCGGTCGCGATCTTTGTCGTCTTGTGGCTGTTCTTCGCCCGTACGCTGACCGGCAAGGCGGTGCTCGCCACTGCCAACAACCGCATCGCCGCCAGCCTGGTCGGCATCAACCCCAACCACATGATGACGCTGAGCTTCGCCGTCTCGGCTGCGATCGGCGCTCTCGCCGGCGTGCTTGTCACCCCGATCACCCTGACCAGCTACGATCTTGGCGTCGCAATGGCGCTGAAGGGCTTCGCCGCCGCCATGCTCGGCGGCATGGGCGTTCCGGGCGGTGCCCTGGTAGGAGGGTTGCTGCTCGGACTGATCGAAGCGCTGACCGCCGGCTATGTCTCGTCCGTCTATAAGGACGCCGTCGCCTTCGTGCTGATCCTCGCCATCCTGTTCGTGCGGCCGCAGGGCCTGCTCGGTCGCAAGGCGATGGACCGGGTGTGACGATGCGCCTGTCCCAAAAGCATCTCACGCTGATCGTGCTGGCGGTGCTGATCGCACTGGCGCCGACGCTCTTCCCGTCGAATTTCTATTACCGCATCGGCGCGCTGATCTTCGTCAACGGGCTCGCCGTCACCGGCCTCGTCGTGCTGATCGGCTTTGCCGGCCAGATCAGCCTCGGCCATGCCGGCTTCGCCGGGATCGGCGCCTATGCCTGCGCCTTGGCGCCCGGTTATCTCGGCCTGCATCCCGGTCTCGCCATGCTGCTCGGCGCCGTGCTCTCGGGCGGCGTCGCCTGGCTGATCGGCCGGCCGATCCTGCGCCTCAAGGGGTATTACCTCGCCGTGGCCACGCTTGGCTTCGGCATCCTCGTCTCGATGGTGCTTGCGAACGAGGCGAAGATCACCGGCGGCCCGGACGGGCGCGAGGTCGCCGAGCTCGGCCTGCGCAGTGCGCTCGCTTCTGTCGGCATCGGCCTGAGCAATGCGCAGTTCTGGTACGCCGCCACCGGCCTCTCCATGCTCGCTGGCGCCTGGATCGCGCTCAACCTGCAGGACAGCCCGTCGGGCCGGGCGCTGCGTGCCCTGCACGATTCCGAAGTCGCCGCCCGCACCGTCGGTGTCGACGTCGCCCGGCTGAAGCTCTGCGCCTTCGTGATTTCGGCGGTCTACGCCTCGTTCTCTGGATCGCTGCTGGCGCTGATGAACCGCTTCATCACGCCCGACGTCGCCGGCTTCCTGCATTCGGTCGAGCTGGTGACGATGACTGTCTTCGGCGGCGTCGGCTCGGTGCCGGGAGCCATTCTCGGCGCGGCGACGCTGACCCTGCTGCCGCAGGCGCTGACAGTGCTGCAGCAATACGAGAATCTCATCCTCGGCCTGATCATGATGCTGGTGATGATCTTCATGCGCGAGGGTCTGTTGCCGTCGCTCATGCGTCGCCTGAAGGGCAGGGGCTGATGACGCTCCTTTCGGTCGAGGGCCTAGGCATCGATTTCGGCGGCCTGCGCGCGGTCAACGATGTCGGCTTTTCGGTCTCGCCGGGCGAGATCGTCTCGGTGATCGGCCCGAACGGCGCCGGCAAGACCACGCTGTTCAACATGATCTCGGGCGTCTACCAGCCTCAGCGCGGCAGGATCGCTCTGGACGGCCAGGACGTCACTGGCCTGGCGCCGAACCGGCTCGCCGAGCGCGGCCTGTCGCGCACCTTCCAGAACCTGCAGATCTTCCAGCGCATGAGCGTGCTGGAGAACGCCATGACCGGCTGCCATCTCAGGGAGCGCGGGCCGATCCTCGGCGATCTCCTGAGCCTGCCGTCATCGCGTCGCCGCAGCGCTGCGGCCAAGGCCCGTGCGAGCGAATTGCTGGAGCGTGTCGGGCTGGCGCGCGCCGCCGAGCGGGAGGCCTCGTCGCTCTCCTATGGCGCGCTGAAGCGCCTCGAGATCGCCCGGGCGCTGGCGCTCCAGCCGCGCATCCTCCTGCTCGACGAGCCGGCTGCCGGCTGCAACGCGGTCGAGACCGAGGAGATCGATCATCTGATCGCTGAGGTCGCCAGATCCGGCGTTGCCATCCTCCTGGTCGAGCACGACATGAAGATGGTGATGCGCATCTCCGGGCATATCGTCGTGCTAGATCGCGGCGAGAAGATCGCCGAGGGCGCGCCGGCTGCCGTCTCGCGCGATCCCAGGGTGATCGAGGCTTATCTCGGCACGCAAGCGACGGAGACGGGCCATGCTCTCGGTTGAGGGGCTGCGCTCGCGCTATGGCCGCATCGAGGTGCTGCACGGCGTCGACCTCGAAGTCGGGTCGGGCGAGATCGTCACCGTGGTCGGCGCCAACGGCGCCGGCAAGACCACGCTGCTGCGCTGCATCTCCGGCGTCCAGCCGGCGAGCGGCGGCGCAATCATCTTCCGCGGCGAGGCGCTGAAGGCGATCCCGGCCCATCGCCGGGTTGGCCTCGGTCTCTCGCAATCGCCGGAGGGCCGGCTGATCTTCACCAACCTGACCGTCGAGGAGAACCTGCGGCTCGGCGCCTATCTCTTCGCCGATGAACGCGTCGAGCGCGACATGGCCGACGCCTTCGCGATGTTCCCGATCCTGAAGGAGAAGCGCAACCTGCCGGCCGGCGGTCTCTCCGGCGGCCAGCAGCAGATGCTGGCGATCGGCCGCGCGCTGATGGCCCGGCCCGCCTGCCTCCTGCTCGACGAGCCGAGCATGGGGCTGGCGCCGATCCTCGTCGCGCAGATCTTCGATGTCGTGAGGACCCTGAAATCGCTCGGGGTCACCGTGCTGCTGGTCGAGCAGAATGCCTATGCGGCGCTAAGGATCGCCGATCGCGGCTATGTCATGGAGACCGGCCGCATCAGCATCAGCGGCACGGCCGAGGAACTGATCGCCGACCCACGCATCCGCGAGGCCTATCTCGGCATCTGAGACGTCGCGCGCCACGACGCGGCCCCCAGCCTCAGGGCTTGTTCGGGTTGAAATGCTTGGTCAGCTTGTGGCCGTAGCCGCCATAGTCCTGCTGCAGCGCTTCGTTCTGCGCGGCGAAGGCCGTGACCTGCTGCGCGAAACGCGTCTCGAACATGAAGGCGAGCGTGCCTTCGAGCTTGTGCGGCTTCAACTCGACGGTGCTCGCCTTTTCGAAGGCGTCGACATCCGGGCCGTGCGGCAGCATCGTATTGTGCAGGGAGATGCCGCCCGGCACGAAGCCGCCGCCGGTCTTGGCGTCGTAGACGCCGTAGACCAGCCCCATGAGCTCGCTCATCACGTTCATGTGGTACCAGGGCGGGCGGAAGGTGTTCTCGGCCACCAGCCAGCGGTCGGAGAAGATGACGAAGTCGATATTCGCGGTGCCGGGCGTCTCCGAAGGCGAGGTCAGCACGGTGAAGATCGACGGGTCGGCATGGTCGTAGAGGATCGGGCCGACCGGCGAGAAGCGCCTGAGATCGTATTTGTAGGGCGCGTAGTTGCCGTGCCAGGCGACGACGTCGAGCGGCGAATGTTCGATGTCGGCGGCCCAGAGATTGCCGCCCCATTTCACATACATCTTCGAGGGCGCGTCGCGGTCCTCATAGGCGGCAACCGGCGTCAGGAAGTCACGGGGATTGGCGAGGCAGTTGGCGCCGATCGGTCCGCGCTCCGGCAGGGTGAAGGCGCCGCCATAATTCTCGCAGATATAGCCGCGCGCCGGGCCGTCGGTGAGCTCGACGCGGATCTTGACGCCACGCGGGATGACCGCGATCTCGCCCGGCTCGATATCGATGATGCCGAACTCGGTCCAGAGCCTGAGGCTGCCCTGCTGCGGCACGAACAGCATCTCACCATCGGCATTGTAGAAGTACTCGTCCACCATGGAGCGCGTGATCAGGTAGACATGCGCGCCCATGCCGCCCTGGCTGCCGGCGTCGCCGGCCGTGGTGATGCTGTGGACGCCCTCGATGAAGGAGAGCGGCTCCGACGGGATCGGGATCGGGCTCCAGCGCAGCGGCGCGATCGGCATGTCGACCTCGCGGGCCGGCGCGGTGCGCCAGAGCCGGCTGTCGACCTTCCTGAACGTGTTCCAATGGGCGACAGTCGGCCGGATGCGGTAGAGCCAGGAGCGCTCATTGGTGGTGCGCGGCGCGGTGAAGGGCGAACCGGAAAGCTGCTCGGCATAGAGGCCGTAGGCACATTGCTGCGGCGAGTTGCGGCCGAGCGGCAATGCGCCCGGCAGGGCCTCGGTCTCGAAGCCGTTGCCGAAGCCGGACATGTAGCCGGCCGCAATCGCGCTCCTGGCCGTGCCGTCCTGCGCCTGCGCGGCAGTCGTATTCCGAACGTTCATGACCATCCTCCCGAAAGGCCCGCCAGCCCTCCTGCCATGGCCGCTTCGGCGCCGGCAGCAGTTATGATATAGTTGCGTTTGTAACCATTTTTCCTGTGACTAACAAGCGACGATAGCTCGCCTCGCAGGCGCTCATGATCCGCATCATGGGCCGGCCGTTCCGGATTGGCGAGTTCCCTGCACGCTCGTCCCATTGGGCGAGGCGATGGCGACGACGGTGCGAAGGAGAGGTGCGAAGCGCTTGCTCGGATTGCGTGAGGGAACAACCCGTCGCAACGTCCTAACGCAATCTACATGTCTCGCCGCTAATAGCTCCGGTCTCGCAACGGCGGCTCGGCCTTGCGGTATCAGGCTGGGGGAAGCGGGTCATGCACGCCATTGTCGGGCGCGATGCCGGAAAGCTCGTGGGCGCCGTGGAGCCGTCGCTCCTGCGCGATGAACTGCTCGGCGAAATCTTCGAGGCTTCCGCCAGGCGCACTCCCGACCACATCGCCATCATCTTCGGCGCCGAGCACGTCAGCTATGCCGAGCTCGACGCCCGCGCCGACAAGGTGGCACAAGCGCTGCAGGCGCGCGGCGTTAAGGCCGGTTCCTTCGTCGGCCTGTGGATGTCCCGCTCGCTCGACCTGCATGTCGCGCTGCTCGGCATCCTCAAGGCCGGCGCGGCCTATATCCCCTTCGACGCCGATGCTCCCCCGGAGCGCATCGGCGAATGCCTCGCCGATTGCGCGGCGAAGGTCATCGTCATCGACGACGCCACCCGCGCCAGGCTCGACCGGGAATTGCCCGCCGATGCCGTGAGCTGCCGCGACCTGATCGCAGCCGGCGCCGGCGCTCCGCCGGTCGATCCGCGCGCCGATGGCGTGACGCCGGCGAGCCCGGCCTATGCGATCTACACATCGGGCTCGACCGGCAAGCCCAAGGGCATCGTCATCGCCCACAGCAACATCTGCCACTATCTGCGCTCGTCGAACCACGTCTACGGCATGGCGGCGGACGACGTCTCCTTCCAGGGCGCTTCGGTCGCCTTCGATCTCTCGCTGGAAGAGATCTTCGTCCCCTATCTCGTCGGCGCGACGCTCTGGGTCGCCTCGGCGCAGGTGCTCAGCGAGGTCGAGCGCCTGCCCGCCCGGATGGCCGAAGCCGGCATCACCGTGCTCGACACCGTGCCGACGCTGCTCGCCATGATGCCGCAGGACATTCCGAGCCTGCGCATCATCATCCTCGGCGGCGAGGCCTGCCCGCCCGCCGTCCGCCAGCGCTGGTGCCGCCCGGGCCGCAAGGTCTTCAACTCCTACGGGCCGACCGAGGCTACCGTCGTCGCCACTGTCGACGAGGTCACGCCGGACGAGGCGGTGACCATCGGCGTGCCGATCCCGAACTACACCTGCTATGTCGTCGACGAGGAAATGCGCATCGTCGGCCCCGGCACCGAGGGCGAATTGCTGATTGGCGGCCCCGGCGTCGCCGCCGGCTATCTCGGCCGCCCCGAGCTCACCGCCGAGAAGTTCATCGCCAATCCCTTCGGCGGCGACGGCACCGACCCGGTGCTCTACCGCTCGGGCGATGCGGTCAGTATCTCCGAGAAGGGCAAGATCCTCTTCCACGGCCGCATCGACGACCAGGTCAAATTGCGCGGCTTCCGGCTCGAGCTCGGCGAGATCGAGGCCAGGCTCTGCGATCTGCCCGGCATCGCGCAGGCGACCGTGGTGCTGCGCCGAGACGACGGCATCGACCGGCTCGTCGCCTTCGTGGTGCCGGACGCAGGGAGCGTCTTCGACCGTACCGCTGTCCGCACCGCCCTGAAGGAGACGCTGCCGCCCTATATGGTGCCCTCGCATTTCGAGGAGATGGCGAGCCTGCCACGCCTGACCTCGGGCAAGGCCGACCGCAAGACGCTGAAGGCGGCGCCGCTGACGCTGGCGGCCTCCGCCGAGGAGCAGGAGGAGCCGCAGAGCGCGACGGAGACCGCTTTGCTAACCGCCGCCAAGCCGCTCTTCCCCGGCCAGGTGATCGGCTTCGAGGCCGATTTCTTTGCCGATCTCGGCGGCCATTCGCTGCTGGCGGCGACCTTTCTCGCCGGCGTGCGCGCCAATCCCGATTTGCCGAGCATTACGCTGGAGGACGTCTACAGCCTGCGTACTTTGCGCGCGATCGCCGCCCGGCTCGATGAACGCGGGAAGGCCGATGCGGGTCGGCCGGTGCGCGATCTCTCCTTCGAGCCGCCGCCGCTGTCGCGCCGCCTGCTCTGCGGCCTTGCCCAGCTCGCCTCAACGCCGGTGCTGCTGCTGGCGCTGACTGGCCCCTGGCTGACAATCTACGTCATCTATGAGCTGATCACCTCCGACGGGATCATCGAGCTCCGCGAAATCCTGATGATGATGGGCATCTACGCGCTCGTCACGCTCTCGGTGATGCTCGCCGGCATCGTCGGCAAGCGCCTGGTACTCTGGCGCACCAGGCCGGGTCGCTATCCGCTCTGGGGCGTCTATTTCTTCCGCTGGTGGCTCGCTCGCCAGTTCACCGCGATGATCCATCTCAGCCTGATGCAGGGCACGCCGCTGGCGAGCCTCGCCATGCGCCTGCTCGGCGCCAAGGTCGGCAAGGGCGTCTTCGTCAGCGGCTTTGAGGCCGGCGCGATCGACCTCGTTGAGATCGGCGATGACGTCACGCTCGGCGGCAAGCTCAGCCTCGCCAATGCCGAGGTGGTCGGCAACGAACTGGTCATCGGCACGATCACGATCGGAAAGGACGCCTATATCGGCACCTCCTGCGCCATCGGCCATGACACGGTGATCGGCGAAGGCGCCGAGCTCGCCGACCTGACCGCGCTTGCCGCCGGCAGCCGCGTTGGCGCCTTCGAGCACTGGGACGGCTCGCCCGGCCGCCGGATCGGCGCGGTCGATCCCGCCACCTGGCCCCAGCCCGCGCCGAAGCCCTCCGTACCGGTCAGGGCCCTGCAGAGCGTCTTCTTCGCCGCCATGCTGGTGCTGATGCCGGCGCTGGCGCTGCTGCCGATCTTCCCGGCCTTCATCATTCTCGACCGGTTCGACGGACCGCTGCAGCAATTGGTCGGTATCGACTATCGCTGGGTCCTGCCGGTCATCGCCTGGCCGACTGCGATGGTGCTGATGCTCGGCACCGTCCTGTTCGTCACCGCGATCCGGTGGCTGGTGCAGCCGCGCTCGATCCAGGGCACGCATGCCATCGCTTCCGGCTACGGCCTGCGCAAATGGACCGTGGGCCTGGCGTCGGAGGTGATGCTCCAGAGCCTGTCCTCGTTGTTCTCCACCATCTACATGCGGCTCTGGTACCGGATGATGGGCGCGAAGATCGGCAAGGACACCGAGATCGCCACCAATTTCGCCGGTCGCTACGACATGATCGAGATCGGCGAGCGCTGCTTCGTCGCCGACGAGGTCGTGCTCGGCGACGAGGATGTTCGCCGCGGCTGGATGACCGCCAAGCCGGTGCGCACCGGCGATCAGGTCTTCATCGGCAATGACGCGGTCGTGCCGCCCGGTGCCTTCCTGCCGAGTGGCTCGCTGCTCGGTATCAAGTCGAAGCCGCCCACCGATGTCGCGATGCAGCCCGGCGAGACCCGCTTCGGCAGCCCGCCGATCCTGCTGCCCTCGCGCCAACGCTTCGACGATGCCGATATCGCCAAGACCTTCCGGCCGCCGCTCTGGCGCCGCATCCTGCGCGCCGTCTTTGAATTGTTCAGCGCTTCGATGCCGACGATGATGTTCATCACCTTCGGCACGATCACGGCCGAGCTCTTCCTCTTTCCCGCCCTTGAGCGCGCCCAGAGCTGGGGCGAGTTCGCCCCGGTCTTCATCGCCTGCGCGATCGGCACCTCGATTGCCCTGGCGAGCGCGGTGTTGCTGGTGAAATGGCTGCTGATGGGCGTCTACCGGCCCGGCAATCGCGGCCTCTGGTCCTGGTGGGCATTGCGCACCGAGGCGATGACGACGCTCTATTGGGGCACAGCCGGCGCGATCCTGCTCAATGCGCTGCGCGGCACGCCGATGTTGCCCTGGGTGATGCGCCTGTTCGGCGTGAAGATCGGCCAGGGCGTCTATCTCGACTCGACCGATATCACCGAGTTCGACTGCGTCAGCATCGGCGACCATGCCGCGATCAACGCGACCGCCAACCTCCAGACCCACCTCTTCGAGGACAGGGTGATGAAGGTCGGGCGCATCGAGATCGGCAAGGGCTGCGCGCTCGGCGGGCTGACCACGGTGCTCTACGACACCGATATCGGCGACCACGCTCGGCTCGGTTTGCTCACCATCGTCATGAAGGGTGAGGCGATCCCGGCAAGGACCGAATGGGCCGGTGCTCCCGCTGCGCCGGCCTGACGAAATGTCGTTCAGTGGAGGAGGCACAGTCTTGCCCGGGCGAGTGATGGCGGAAGATTGCCGACCACATGGTTGAACGCTCTACCTCAGCAGCTGATCCCGTCTACGAAGCCTATTCGCTCGCCGAGTGCAGCGAGGCCGCGGGGCCCGACTGGTCCTATCCTGCGGCCAGGCGGTTGCTGCAGGAGCCGATCGATATCGCGATCACTTCGGCCCTGGCTGAGATCGGCGCGTGCGCCGGCGCCGACCGGGCCTGGATGTTCGAATACGACGCCGAGCTGCTGCGCTTCCGGAACACGCATGAATGGAGCCGGCAGGGTGTGCGATCCTTCGTCGAGGATCTGCAGGACGCGCCGGTGACCATGATCGCCTGGCTTCACCAGTTCCTGGCGAAGGGCAGGGCGGTGATGATCAATCGGGTCGCCGAGCTGCCGCGCCCCGCCCGGCCGCTCCAGGTCGAGATGCTCAGGCAGGGCGACAAGAGCGTGCTCAGTGTGCCGGTCTTTCATGACGGACGTCTGCGCGCCTGCATCGGCTTCGATGCGACCACCGCCGAGCGTCATTGGTCGCCGGCCGAGATCGGAGCGCTGTTCCGCTGCGCCGAGCTGATTGCATTGGCGCGTTATGGCTCGCCCCGCGGCGGGCAGCCGCTTGCCGACGCCTCAAGGACATTCGCGCCGCTGATCTATCTGCGCCGGCAGGGGCAGATCGTCGGCGTCGATCCGCAAGCCATCCTCGGCGTCCGCTCGGCCCGCGACTATGCCAAGGTCTGGCTGCGGGACGGCTCGACGGTGCTGGACCTGCGCCCGCTCACGCTCTGGGCCGGGCTCCTGCCGCCGGCGCTCTTCCTGCGCATCCACCGCACCGCGATCGTCAATCTGCAGCATGTCAGCGGCCTCGACCGGCGCGCCGGGGATCGCTGGTCGATCGGGCTCGGCCAACTCGCCGAGGCCTGGCCGGTGTCGCGGCCCTATCGCCAGGAACTGCGGCAACGCCTCGGCGTGTGAGCGCGCGCCGCTGATTCGTAAGGTGGTCCGGCCTGCCGCCATTTAACTGATTTCTCACGATGAATTGGGCCCGGTCCGCGATTCGTCGAACTGGCATGTCAATTCGTCGAATTCCGCTTGCGGCTCGCCCGATGCGCGAAATCAATGCGGAGGCCGATCGAGATACTCGCGCCACTCATGCCGCTTCGCCGCCACTGCATCGTCGTTCCTGCCAAGCTGCGCTCCGTGACGGCCGAGAAGGCACGGTGCGCCTCTCGGCCTAAGCTTGCCGCATCGGGCAGCCTCGCATCCTCGGCCGCGCTGCTACGCATCCTGCTCGCCTTGGGCACTCCCGCCGTGTTCTGCGCGCCGTTCGTGCTGGCGCTGCCGGCCTGGGCACAGGTCAGCGGCCAGGGCGGGGCAGGAGGGGCGCATGGCATCAGCCGCCCGACCAGCGGGCAAGCCGGAAGCCGCAGCAACGAATACGCCGGTGGTGGCGGTGGCGGCGGTGGCGGCGCCAACGCCGGTGCGGGTGGTGGCTCCAAAGGCGGCAAGGGTGGCAGTGGTGTGCGCGGCCATGGCGGCGGCGAGGGTGGCGACATCAGCGGCACCACCTCCATTCTCCAGTCGATCCCGCCGGGATATGCCGGGCATGTCGGGCAATCCGGTTCCGGAGGCGGCTCGCCGTCGCACGGTGCAGCCGGCGCGCCGGGGCATGACGGCGGCAGCGGCGGTGGCGGTGGTGGCGGCGCCGTCGGCCTCGATTTCACCGGCAGGTTGCTGACCGCGGCCCAGACGATCAGCCTGGTCGGCGGTGATGGCGGTTCCGGTGGAAATGGAGGGACGGGAGGCAACTCTTATCGGGACCCCTTCATCGGGCATGGAGGCGCGGGTGGCGGCGGTGGCGGCGGCGGCGGAGGTGGAGCGGCGGGACTGAGCCTGCCCGGCTGGCAGCTCGCCTACGACCCCATGAAGGGGTTCTACTACACAGCACCGGCCAACCTCGTCGTGATGACCACCAATGCGACCCTGCGGGGCGGCAATGGCGGCCGCGGCGGCAATGGCGGCGATGGCGGCTCCGGTTCGGGGGCCTACGAGACGACGATCTGCTACGGCAGGGGAATCTGCACGGTCACCGCGCGCTGGTATCCCGGCGACGGCGGGCCCGCAGGCGCGGGCGGGGATGGCGGTAGCGGTGGGGCCGGCCTGTTCTCGGCCTATGGCCGGCAGATCAGCCTCTACGGAACGACCGCTCAAGGCGGCAACGGTGGCGATGGTGGCGATGGCGGAAGTGGCGGCCCTCCCGGTTCGGTCTATGGCTACAACATGCCGAACGCCAATTATGGCCGTGACGGAGCTGACGGAAACGGCGGTCGCGGCGGCTCCGGCATCGAGGTCAACGCGCGGGATGGCGGCAGCACGATCATCACGCTTGCCTCCGACAGTCATGCGCTGGGCGGCAAAGGGGGCCGCGGAGGCTACCTTGGCTGGTCGGGCTGGGGTGGCGACGGCATCCGAACGACCGGTTCCGCCACGATCACCATAGCCGGGAGCGCGATCGGCGGCGATGGCGGCGATACCAGTGGCGGGTCGCCGGGCGGCGGTGGCGCCGGCATCTTCATCGACGGGCAGGCCAGCGTGACGGTCCAGAATGGTGCGCTGGTCTCAGGCGGGCGCGGCGGCCTCGCCCAGCAGACGACGGCGGGCCGCGGCGGGGACGGTGGTTCGGGCATTGAAGTGATGGGTGGCGGGACCTTGATCGCCGTCGCGGGGGCGGTGCGCGGCGGCGAGGGGCAGGGCACCGTTCCCGGCGCGCAGGGCTTTGCGATCATGTTTGCCGGCAGCGGCAACTCGCTTGAGCTGCGGGCTGGCTATACGCTCGTCGGCCAGGTGCTTGGCGGCAGCAATGCGACGCTGATCCTGGGCGGGGCGTCGGATGCGAGCTTCGATCTGCGCGAGCTGGGCTCGCAATATCAAGGCTTCTCGGTTTTCAACAAGAGCGGTACGAGCACCTGGACGCTGTCGGGCGCGTCGACCGCTCGCGTCGGCGAGATGGCGATCGAGGGCGGGACGCTCGTCTTCTCGGCAGGAGCGCAACTGACGGCGACGAATGCGCAGATCGCGAGCGGCGCAGGCGCCGTGGCCGCCGTCACCGTGGCGGGAGCGAGAGCAAAATGGACCGCCGACGAT
>NZ_JBFUKM010000017.1:0-131592 GCF_056400825.1 Allobosea sp. P4_H5
TCTAGAGGCTGTCAGTGACCATGGACAGGGTTTGGGTGAGGTCAAACCGTCCGAATGCCAGGAGCGTTGCGCAGCCGATACCGCTGGTATCGGCAAGCGATGCGACGCCGCAGTCGGCCGGTTTCACCTCACCGCGCAGCGGCGTGGCGCTTTTGCCCGATTGCGGCGTCGCTCGTCACGGCCAAGCCGGAAGGCTTGGCCGCACCAAGCTCCTGGCACTCGGACAAAATCGCCAACGCCCAAGCCTCGTCCATGGTCACTAACGGCCTCTAGAACCGGATCCCGTCGCAGGCCGATCCCTGCCACAGCGGGAAAACTGCTGTCGCGCAATCGCGCTTGTCGAGGAAAGCGGCGCTGCCCTATGGTCGTTTCCCCCTGAGGAAACGCCTGTGAAAAAGAACAAGCGCATGAACGACCGCTCCCCGCCCAAGCGCACCCGTCCGACCTTCACCGACCAGGAGGCGCTGCTCTTCCATTCGCAAGGGCGGCCGGGCAAGCTCGAGATCGTCCCGACCAAGCCGATGGCGACACAGCGCGACCTGTCGCTGGCCTATTCGCCGGGCGTCGCCGTGCCGGTGCTGGCGATCGCGGAGGATCCTTCCAAGGCCTATGACTACACCACCCGCTCGAACCTGGTCGCCGTGATCACCAACGGCACCGCCATCCTCGGCCTCGGCAATCTCGGCGCGCTCGCCTCCAAGCCGGTGATGGAAGGCAAGTCGGTGCTGTTCAAGCGCTTCGCCGACGTCGATTCGATCGACCTCGAAGTCGACACCGAGGATGCCGACAAGTTCATCGACGCGGTGCGCTATCTCGGCCCCTCCTTCGGCGGCATCAACCTCGAGGACATCAAGGCGCCGGAATGCTTCATCATCGAGCAGCGCCTGCGCGAATTGATGGACATCCCGGTCTTCCATGACGACCAGCACGGCACGGCGATCATCGCCGCCGCCGGCCTGATCAACGCGCTCGACCTGACCGGCCGCGACATCCAGACGACAAGGCTCGTCGTCAACGGCGCCGGCGCCGCCGCGATCGCCTGCACCGAGCTGCTCAAGGCGATGGGCTTCAAGCCCGACAACGTCATCCTCTGCGACACCAAGGGCGTGATCTACCAGGGCCGCACCGAAGGCATGAACCAGTGGAAGTCGGCCCATGCGGCGGTCACCGACCGGCGCACGCTGGCGCAGGCGCTGGAAGGGGCGGACGCCTTCTTCGGATTGTCGCAGAAGGGCGCGGTGACGCCGGAGATGGTCGCTTCCATGGCGGAGAACCCGATCATCTTCGCCATGGCCAATCCCGATCCGGAGATCACGCCGGAGGAGGTGCACGCCATTCGCGAGGACGCGATCATGGCGACCGGGCGGTCGGACTATCCGAACCAGGTCAACAACGTGCTCGGCTTCCCCTACATCTTCCGCGGCGCGCTCGACGTGCGCGCCACCACGATCAACATGG
Source organism: Allobosea sp. P4_H5 (assembly GCF_056400825.1). Classification (NCBI taxonomy): domain Bacteria; kingdom Pseudomonadati; phylum Pseudomonadota; class Alphaproteobacteria; order Hyphomicrobiales; family Alloboseaceae; genus Allobosea; species Allobosea sp. P4_H5. The sequence goes on from NZ_JBFUKM010000017.1 coordinate 1,459, forward strand.
AGATGAAGATCGCCGCGGCCGAGGCGCTGGCGCAGCTCGCCCGCGAGGACGTGCCGGACGAGGTCGCCGCCGCCTATCAGGGCGCGCGCCCGCGCTATGGCAAGGATTACATCATCCCGGTGCCGTTCGACCCGCGCCTGATCCATGTCGTGCCGGCCGCGGTCGCCAGGGCAGCGATGGATTCCGGCGTCGCCGGCAAGCCGATCGTCGACATGAACGCCTACAAGGCGCAGCTCTCGGCCAGGCGCGACCCCGTCGCCGGCACGCTCAACCGCATCTTCGAGCGCGTGCGACGCTACCCGAAGCGCGTCGTCTTCGCCGAGGGCGAGGAGGAGCAGGTCATCCGCGCCGCCGTCTCCTTCGTCAACCAGGAGCTCGGCAGGGCGATCCTGGTCGGCCGCGAGGAGCGCATCAACGAGACCGCCGAGCATCTCGGCGTCGATCTCGCCGCCAAGGGCATCGAGATTCAGAACGCCAGGCTCTCGCACCGCAATTCGGCCTATGCCCAGTACCTCTACGAGCGGCTGCAGCGACACGGCTATCTCTTCCGCGACTGCCAGCGCCTGATCAACCAGGATCGCAACCATTTCGCTGCCGCGATGGTCGCGCTCGGCGATGCCGATTCGATGGTCACCGGCGTCACCCGCAACTACTCGATCGCCCTGGAAGAGGTCCGCCGCGTCATCGACGATCGGCCGGGCCATCGCCTGATCGGCGTCTCGATCGCGATCACGCGCGGGCGGACCGTGCTCATCGCCGACACCGCGATCACCGAGATGCCGACGGCGCAGGAGCTGTCGGAGATCGCCATCGAGGCCGCCGGCGTCGCCCGCCGGCTCGGCTATGAGCCGAAGGTCGCCATGCTCGCCTTCTCGACCTTCGGCCATCCGGCCGGCGAGCGCTCGGAGAAAGTGCGCGAAGCGGTGACGATCCTCGACGGCCAGCGCGTCGACTTCGAGTATGATGGCGAGATGGCCGCCGATGTCGCGCTCAATCGCGACCTGATGGCGCAGTACCCGTTCTGCCGCCTGACCGGGCCGGCGAACGTCCTGGTGATGCCGGCGTTCCACTCGGCCTCGATCTCGACCAAGATGCTGCAGGAACTCGGCGGCGCCACCGTGATCGGCCCGCTGCTGGTCGGCCTCGACAAGCCGGTGCAGATCGTGCCGCTCGGCGCCAAGGATTCCGACATCGTCAACATGGCGGCGCTGGCGGCGTTCAACATCGGCGGGTGACACCTGCCGTCATGCTCGGGCGAAGACCCGAGCATCTCATGACAAAAAAGGCGCCCTTGAAGGGGCGCCTCTTCCTGCTGGAGATTCTCGGGTCGGCGCTGCGCACCGCCCGAGAATAACGCCCTGTTGCCGCGTCAGTTCGTGCGCGGGCCGAGATCGCGCGGGGCGGCGTTGACCGTGACGATCTGGCCGTTGCGCAGTTCGAGCACGGCAAGGCCGCGCTCGTTCAGCCCGTCGGGACGGAAGCGGAAGACGCCGTCGGCGCCGGCAAAGCCGGAGGCATTGGTCAGCACGCTTTCCGAGAAGCGCTGGCTGCCCTGGGTGCGGGCGAGCGCCGCCGCCAGCGAAACAGCGTCATAGGACAATGTCGCGGTGCGGGTCGGGGCGCTGTTGAAGCGCTTCTGGTAGCGGGCGGCGAAGGCGTTGAAGCCGGCGGTGTCCGGCGAGGCGAACCAGCCGCCCTGGATCGCCGGAACGCGCGCGACATTGGCGTCGTTCCAGACGCCGGTGCCGAGCGGCTTGACCTTGGCCGGGTCGTAACCGGCCTGCTGCAGGAGGAGGCCGAGCGTCGGCATCGTCGCGGCGTCGGCCGGCACGAACAGCGCGTCCGCCTGCTGCAGCGCCGGCGCCAGCCGCGTGGCGGCGGCACGCATGCTGTTCTGGTCGGAGCCAAAGCGCTCGATCACCGCGACGCGGGCGCCGCGATTGGCGACCGCCTGCTGGAAGGCGCCCTCGACGACCTTGCCATAGGCGGTCTCCGGCACCAGCGCCGCGAAGGATTTGCGCCCCTGTGCCGAGGCATAGGCGATGACGCGGTTGACGTCATTCTCCGGCGGGAACGAGAGCAGGTAGATGCCGCGCGAGGCGACGTTGCTGTCGCTGGAGAAGGCGATCACCGGCTTGCCGGCGCCGCGGGCGACCTGGCCGACGGCCTGCACCGAGGGCGCGAAGAGCGGGCCGATGATCAATTCGGCGCCTTCGCGCAAGGCTTCCTGCGCCGCGGCCTGGGCACCGTCCGGCGTACCGCGGTCATCCTTGACCAGCAGCGTGAGGTCGGCGCCGGGGAATTCGGCAAGCGCCATCTCGGCGGCGTTCTTCAGCGAGTTGCCGACGGTCGCGCCGGAGCCCTCGGCGGTGAGCGGCAGAATCAGGCCGACCTTGACCGAGCCGGTGCCGATGGTCGGGCCGCTCGGCTGGGCAGCGCCGCCCGCCTGCGGCGCAGCGGGGCTGTCGAAGCCGGGGAAGCCGCCGGTTCCGCCGCTGCAGGCGGCGAGCGCGGCGCCGACACCGGACAACAGGATGAGACGGCGGCTGGGCGGAGTGAGGAGCTTGCTCTGACGCGACACGGTTTTCGTCTCCACTCCTCGGCGAGGCGCGAGACGCGCCCACCCCGGCTGAATCTTGTTCCGAACCGTGGACAAGTCCTGCCAGTGAGCAAGGCTATTTTCAAGTTGTTAACTCTAGGTTGCTGGGTCGGCAGTGGTATCTTCCGGGCCGCTGTGGCAGTTTCGCCGCCATGTCCGGCCCTGTATCCGCCCCGCCCGCCCCAGGTCGCGCCCCGAGCTATGCGGCCTTCGGGCTCCGGGCCGAGGCCGAGCCGCTCGCACCGGGCCTGCATATCGTCGCAACGCCGATCGGCAATCTCAAGGACATCTCGTTCCGGGCGCTGTCGACGCTGGCTGCCGCCGACGCCGTGCTGGCCGAGGACACCAGGACCTCGAAGACGCTGCTCGCGCATTACGGCATCGCGACGCCGCTCCTGCCCTATCACGAGCACAACGCCGCGCAGATGCGCCCGAAGATCCTGGAGAAGCTGCGCCAGGGCGGCAAGCTGGCGCTGATCTCGGATGCCGGCACGCCTCTGGTTTCCGATCCCGGCTACAAGCTCGTCGCCGAAGTCGTCGCGGAAGGTTTGCCGGTCACCGGCATCCCAGGCCCTTCGGCGGTGCTGGCGGCTTTGGTGCTGGCGGGATTGCCGACTGACCGCTTCTTCTTCGAGGGTTTTTTACCGCCGAAGAGCGCCGGCCGCAAAGCCCGGCTGACCGAGCTTGCCGCCATTCCCGGCACGCTCGTCTTCTTCGAATCGCCGCGCCGGCTCGCCGAGATGCTGGCCGACGCCGCTGCGGTGCTCGGTGCGCGATCGGGGGCGGTCGCGCGCGAACTGACCAAATATTACGAGAACGTCCGGCGCGGCACCCTGCCCGAGCTTGCGACCCATTATGCCGAGGCCGAGGAGGCGCGCGGCGAGATCGTCGTGGTGATCGGCCCGCCCGATGCCTCCGCCCAGGCCGTGCAAGGCGACACGCTCGACGAAGCCTTGCGCGCCGCGCTCGCAAGAGTCTCGCTGAAGGAGGCGGTGGCGCAGGTCGCAGCCGCCAGTGGCCAGCCGCGCCGCGTCGTCTATGCCCGCGCCCTCGAATTGACACGCACGCCATGAGCGAGGCGCTGCGCAGCCGCCGCGCCCGCAACTCCGGCCTGTCCGGCCGCCGCGGCGAATGGCTCGCGGTCGCCTTCCTCAGCCTCAAGGGCTATCGCCTGCTGCAGCGCCGCTTCGGCGGCAAGGGCGGCGAGATCGACCTGATCATGGCGCGCGGCGACGACATCGTCTTCGTCGAGGTCAAGGCGCGCGCATCACTCGACGACGCCGCCAGCGCGATCACGCCGGACAAGCGCCGGCTGATGGAAGCGCGCATCCGGCAATGGCTGGCGCGCAATCCCTGGGCGATGCAGCGCAATCTGCGGGCCGACGCTGTCTTCCTCGCGCCCTGGCGTCTGCCCCGCCATGTGCCCCGCGTGTTCGAGCTGGTGCTCTGACGCAAGGCCAGCCCTCTTGCGCCGCGACGGTCGCGCAGCCGATATAACGGCCGCAACCGGAGCTTCCGCCATGCCGCTGAACGTCGCCATCCAGATGGACCCGATCGAGAAGGTCCGCATCGCCGGCGACACCGGCTTTGCCCTGATGCTGGAAGCGCAGGCCCGCGGGCACAAGCTCTTCACCTACACACCCGACAAGCTCACCTTGCGCGACGGCAAGGTCACGGCCGTGATCAGCCCGGTCGAGGTGCGCGACGTCGAGGGCGACCATTACACCCTCGGCCAGCCCGAGCGGACCGACCTCTCGACGCTCGACGTGGTGCTGCTGCGCCAGGATCCGCCCTTCGACATGGCCTATGTCTCCTCGACGCATATGCTCGAGCGCATCCATCCGAAGACGCTGGTGGTCAATGATCCCACCGAGGTCCGCAACGCGCCGGAAAAGCTGTTCGTCACGCATTTCCCCGAGCTGATGCCGCCGACGCTGATCACGCGCGACCGCGCCGAGATCGAGGCCTTCCGCGAGGAGTTCGGCGAGATCGTGATGAAGCCGCTTTACGGCCATGGCGGCGCGACCGTGTTCAAGACCGGCAAGGGCGACCCGAATTTCGGCTCGCTCTACGACCTGTTCGCCAACCTCTTCCGCGAGCCCTGGGTGATCCAGGCCTTCCTCAAGGAGGTCTCCGAGGGCGACAAGCGCATCATCCTGATCGACGGCAAGGCGGCGGGCGCGGTCAACCGCGTGCCGGCGGTCGGCGATCTGCGCGCCAATATGGTGCGCGGCGGCGCAGCCAGGCCGACCGACCTGTCGAAGCGCGAGCTCGAGATCTGCGAGCGCATCGGCCCGGCGCTCAGGGAGCGCGGCCTGCTGCTCGTCGGCATCGACGTGATCGGTGGCAAGCTGACCGAGATCAACGTCACCGCCCCGACCGGCGTGCGCGCCATCAAGAAGCTCGGCGGGCCGGACCTCGCAGCGCAGCTCTTCGATGTGATCGAGGCCAAGCGCGCCGCGAAGTAGATCAGGCGGCGACGCCGGACGTCCCGCTGAGCGGATTGTCCGGGTCCCAGCCATATTTCATCGTCTCGAAGCGCATCGCCATCGCGTCGACCAGCAGGAGCTTGCCGACTAGCGGTTCGCCGAAGCCGGTGATCGCGCGGATCACCTCCAGCGCCATCAGCGAGCCCATCACGCCGGCGAGCGCGCCGAGCACGCCGGCCTCGGCGCAGGGCGCGACCGTGCCGGGCGGCGGCTCCTGCGGGAACAGGCAGCGATAGGTCGGATTCGGCTTTCCGTCCGATCCCTGCTCATGCGCGCGGATCGTGGTCAGCGAGCCGTCGAAGCGGCCGAGCGCCGCCGTCACCAGCGGCTTCTTCTCATGGAAGCAGGCATCGGAGACGGCATAGCGCGTCGCAAAATTATCGGAGCCATCAGCGACGACATCGTAGAAGGCGACGAGCGCGCGGGCGTTGTGCGGATCGATCCGCGTGACGTATTCCTCGATTTCGACCCGCGGGTTGAGCCGCGTGACGAAATTGGCCGCAGCGACCACCTTGCGCGCCCCGATATCCTCCGTCCCGAAGATGATCTGCCGCTGCAGGTTCGAGAGCGAGACATGGTCGTCGTCGACGATGCCGATCGTGCCGACGCCAGCTGCCGCGAGATAGGGGATCAATGGCGCGCCTAGCCCGCCGGCGCCGATCACCAGAACCCGGGCGCGCTTGAGCTTCGCCTGGCCGGGTCCGCCGATTTCCGGCAGCACCAGATGGCGGGCATAGCGCTCGATCTCGGCATCGTTCAGCGTCATGGCCGGCAAGCTAGGCTGATCCGGTCCTGCCAGCAATCGGGTGCGATGCGGTGACAGGAAGCGGGTGTCTGCACTGTCCATCCGCCTGCGATCACCCGCGCCACATTCCCTGAACGAAGGAGCGGGACATGACGGCACTCAAGGACAAGGTCGCGATCGTCACCGGCGCGAGCTCCGGCATCGGCCGGGCGGCGGCGAAGCTGTTCGCGGCGGAAGGCGCCAAGCTCATCGTCACCGCGCGGCGGCAGAACGAGCTCGATATGCTCGTCGGCGAGATCAAGGCGGAAGGCGGCGAAGCGATCGCCGTTGCCGGCGATATCCGCGAGGAGGCATTGGCGCAGCGCCTGGTCGAGACCGCGACCGAGCAGTTCGGCGGGCTCGACATCGGCTTCAACAATGCCGGTATCATCGGCGAACTCGGCCCGATCGGGCAAATGTCGAGCGCGAGCTGGCTCGAGGTGATCGAGATCAACCTGACCAGCGCCTTCTTCGGCGCAAAGTACCAGGCGCCGGCGCTGGAGGCGCGCGGCGGCGGCTCGCTGATCTTCACGTCGAGCTTCGTCGGCTACACCGCCGGCCTCGCCGGCATGTCGGTCTACGCCGCCAGCAAGGCCGGCCAGATCGGTCTCATGAAGGCGCTCGCGGCCGAGCTCGGCGGCAAGCGCATCCGCGTCAACGCCCTGCTGCCGGGTGGTACCGACACGCCGGCGGCAACCACCAACGCACCGGGCGCCGGCCCCGAAGTGCTCGCCTTCGTCGAGGGCATCCACGCCTTGAAGCGCATGGCACAGCCGGAAGAGATCGCCCGCGCCGCGCTCTTCCTCGCCTCGGACGCGTCGAGTTTCGTCACCGGCACGGCCTTCCTCGCCGATGGCGGCGTCTCGATCCAGCGCGGCTGAGGCGACTGTTCATATGTGACACATATCGCCAGGCGGGCTTCCAAGCCCGCTTGGCCCCGTCCGCAAGCCGTGCCATCGTGACCGCAGGCAGGAATGGCGCAACCATTCCGCGTGTGACAGGGGAACGGCTCGATGCGTTTGAAATCTCTCGCCCTCGCTCTGGCGGGCGTCGCCCTTTCGGCCATGGCAGCCATGGCCCAGACCGCGATCAAGCCGGCGATCGTCTATGACAAGGGCGGCAAGTTCGACAAATCCTTCAACGAAGGCGTCTTCGTCGGCGCAGAGAAGTTCAAGGCCGAGACCGGCGTCGAGTTCCGCGATTTCGAGCCGACCAACGACGCCCAGATCGAGCAGGCGCTGCGGCGCTTCGCCCGTGACGGCCATTCGCCGATCATCGCCGTCGGGTTCTCGCAGGCGACCGCGCTGCAGAAGGTCGCGGCCGAGTTCCCGAACCTGAAATTCACCATCATCGACATGGTGGTCGAACTGCCGAACGTGCAGTCGGTGGTGTTCAAGGAGCATGAAGCCTCCTATCTCGTCGGCCTCATCGCCAGCCTCGCCTCGAAGACCAACAAGGTCGGCTTCGTCGGCGGCATGGATATCCCGCTGATCCGCAAATTCGCCTGCGGCTATGTCCAGGGCGTCAAGGCCGGCAAGAAGGACGCCGAGATCTTCCAGAACATGACCGGCTCGACCCCGGCCGCCTGGAACGATCCCGTGAAGGGCGGCGAGCTCGCCAAGTCGCAGATCGATCGCGGCGCCGACGTGATCTACCACGCCGCCGGCGGCACCGGCATCGGCGTGCTACGCGCTGCGGCGGATGCCGGCAAGCTCGGCATCGGCGTCGACTCGAACCAGAACATGCTGCATCCCGGCAAGGTGCTGACCTCGATGCTGAAGCGCGTCGACGTCGCCGCCTACACTTCGTTCAAGGAGGCGCGCGACGGCACCTGGAAGCCGGGCGTCTCGGTGCTCGGGCTGAAGGAAGACGGCGTCGGCTGGGCGCTCGACGACAACAACAAGGCGCTGATCACGCCCGAGATGAAGGCCGCCGCCGACAAGGCGCGCGCCGACATCATCGCCGGCACCGTCAAGGTCCACGACTACATGTCGGATTCCAAGTGCACGATGTGAGCCGGACCGCCCGGTGACGAACCCGCACCCTGCGATCGAGCTCAACGGCATCAGCAAGGCGTTCGGCCCGGTCAAGGCCAACAAGGACGTCTCGCTTTCGGTCGCCGCCAGCTCGATCCACGGCATCGTCGGCGAGAACGGCGCCGGAAAATCGACGCTGATGTCGATCCTCTACGGCTTCTACGAGGCCGATTCCGGCGAGATCCGGGTGCGCGGCGAGCTACGGCGCATTCGCTCCTCCTCGGATGCGATCGCCGCAGGGATCGGCATGGTCCACCAGCATTTCATGCTGGTGGAGCCGCTCAGCGTCGTCGAGAACATCGTGCTCGGCGCCGAAGGCGGGGCGCTGCTCAAGGGTGGCATCGCCAAGGCACGGGCCGAGTTGGCGCGGCTTTCCCAGGAATACGGCCTCGCCATCGATCCCGACGCGATCGTAGGTACGCTCTCGGTCGGCCTGCAGCAGCGCGTCGAGATCCTGAAGGCGCTCTATCGCGGCGCCGAGGTCCTGATCCTCGACGAACCCACGGCGGTGCTGACCCCGGCCGAAGCCGACCAGCTCTTCGAATTGCTGCGGGCCCTGAAGGCGCAGGGCAAGACGGTGATCCTGATCACCCACAAGCTGCGCGAGATCATGGCGGTGACCGACCGCGTCTCGGTGATGCGGCGCGGCGAGATGGTCGCCCATGTCGAGACGGAGAGGACCTCGCCGGCCGAGCTCGCCGAGGCGATGGTCGGCCGGCGCGTGCTGCTGCGCGTCGAGAAGGCCCCGCGCCAGCGCGGGGCGCCGGTGCTGGAGGCCGCCGGCCTCTCCGTGATCGACGAACGCGGCTGCGAGACACTGCGCGACGCCAGCCTGACCCTCCATGAAGGCGAGATCGTCGGCATTGCCGGTGTCGCCGGCAACGGCCAGAGCGAACTGCTCGACGTGTTGGCAGGGCTGACCCAGCCTTCGCGCGGCGTGATCCGGCTCGGCGGGCGGATCCTCAACGCCGCCGACCGCAATCCGGCCAATCTGCGCAAGCTCGGCCTGATGCACATCCCCGAGGATCGCCTGCGGACCGGGCTCGTCACCGCCTTCGCCGCCGCCGAGAACGCCATCCTTGGCTATCACGACGATCCCGCCTTCGGACCCGGTCCCTTCCTCTCACCTGCGCTGGTCGAGAAGCATGCGCGCACCGGCATGCAGGATTACGATGTCCGCCCGGTCGATCCGGCGCTGAAGACCGCCAAGTTCTCCGGCGGCAACCAGCAGAAGATCGTGCTCGCCCGTGAGATCGAGCGGGCGCCGAAGGTGCTGCTGGTCGGCCAGCCGACCCGCGGGGTCGATATCGGCGCGATCGAGTTCATCCATCGCCGCCTGATCGCGCTGCGGGACGCTGGGGTAGCGATCCTGCTCGTCTCGGTCGAACTCGAGGAGGTAATGGCGCTCTCCGACCGGATCCTGGCGCTTTGCGGCGGCCAGATCACCGGGGAGCGCGAGGCGACCACGACGGACGAGCGCGATCTTGGCCTGCTGATGGCCGGCGTCAGCGAGCGGGCGGCATGAGCGCAGCTCCGATCGACCTCCCGCGCTGGGCCGATACCGCGCTGGTGCCGCTGGTCTCGGTCGCGGCGGCCCTCGTCGTCGCTGGGCTCGTCGTGCTCTCGATCGGGGAAAGCCCGCTGGAGGCGACGACGCTCTTACTGAAGGGCTCGCTCGGCAGCCTCGAAGGGCTCGGCTTCACGCTCTACTACACCACCAACTTCATCTTCACCGGCCTTGCCGTCGCGGTCGCCTTCCATGCTGGGCTGTTCAATATCGGCGGCGAGGGCCAGGCGACCGTCGCCGGCATCTTCGCCGCGCTCGCCTGCCTCTGGCTCGCGCCGCTGCCGGGCATCCTGCTGGTGCCACTCGCCATCCTCGCCGCCGCCGCGGGGGGCGCGCTCTGGGCCTTCATCCCCGGCTATCTCCAGGCGACACGCGGCAGCCATGTCGTGATCACCACGATCATGTTCAACTTCATCGCCGCGACGCTGATCGTCTATCTTCTGGTCGAGGTGATGGGGAAGACGGGCTCGATGCAGCCCGAGACCCCGGACTTCCCCAAGCAGGCGGTGCTGACGCCGATCCACGAACTGCTCGGCGCCTTCGGGCTGAAACTGCCCTCGACGCCGCTCAACACCTCGTTCCTGCTGGCGCTGGCATCGCTGGCCGCGGTCTGGGCGCTGATCTACCGTTCCAGGCTCGGCTATGCGATCCGCACCGTCGGCGCCAATCCCCGCGCCGCCGCCTATGCCGGCATCTCGCCGGCGCGGATCATCATGGTGGCGATGGCGATCTCCGGCGCGCTGGCAGGCGGGCTCGCGGTCAACGAAGCCATGGGCGTGCAGCACCGGCTCGTGCTCGATTTCACCGCCGGCTACGGCTTTGTCGGCATCGCGGTCGCGCTGATGGGACGCGGGCACCCGGTCGGCGTCGGCCTCGCCGCCTTGCTCTTCGGCGTGCTCTACCAGGGCGGGGCAGAGCTCTCCTTCGACAAGCCGACCATCACCCGCGACATGGTCGTGGTGATCGGCGGCATCGTCATCCTCTTCGCCGGCGCGTTGGACGGAATGTTCCGACGGCTGGTGGCCAGTGTGCTCAACCTCGGGCGCGGGGGCTAGGCGATGGAGATCGTCCAGACGCTCGCCGTCATCCTCGATTCGACGATCCGGCTGTCGATCCCACTGCTTTGCGCCGCGCTGGCCGGGCTCTGGTCGGAACGCTCGGGCGTCGTCGACATCGGCCTCGAAGGCAAGATGCTGATTGCCGCCTTCGCCTCGGCCGTCGTCGCCTATCACAGCGGTTCGGCCTGGGCCGGCCTCGGCGCCGGCATGCTCGCCGCGATCGCGCTCTCGCTGGTGCACGGCTTTGCCGCAATCACCTGGCGCGGCAACCAGATCGTCTCCGGCGTCGCGATCAACATGCTGGCGGTCGGGCTTACCGCGATCCTCGGCAACGCCTGGTACGGCCAGGGCGGACGCACGCCGAACCTCGAAGGCGCGGCGCGCTTTCCCGAGCTCGACCTGCCGCTGGTTGGGACGCTCAAGAACATCCCAGTCTTCGGCCCGATCTACGACATCGCGATCTCCGGCCATGCCGCGCCGGTCTATCTCGCCGTGCTCGCCCTCGTGCTCACGGCGCTGACGCTGAAGCGCACCCGCTTCGGCCTGCGCCTGCGCGCCGTCGGCGAGAATCCGGCGGCGGTCGACACCGCCGGCGTCTCCGTCGCCGGCTTGCGCTACGCTGCAGTCATCATCTGCGGCGCGCTTTGCGGGCTGGGGGGCACCTATCTCGCCGTCTCGCAATCGGCCGGTTTCCTGCCGCAAATGACCGCCGGCAAGGGCTTCATCGCGCTCGCCGCCGTGATCTTCGCCAATTGGCGGCCCTGGCCGGCGTTGTTCGCCTGCCTGCTCTTCGGCCTGCTCGATGCGGTCGCGATAAGACTTCAAGGCGTCAGCCTGCCCGGCATAGGCCAGGTCCCGGTGCAGGCGATCCAGGCCCTGCCCTATGTGATGACCGTCGTGCTGCTCGCTGGCTTCATCGGCAAGGCGACGCCGCCCAAGGCGTCGGGCCTGCCCTATGTCAAGGAACGCTGAGTGTCCGCCGAACCCGATCTCGACGCGCTCTTCGCCGCGGCTCTGGCCGCGCAGCGACGAGCCTATGCGCCCTATTCGCGCTTCAAGGTCGGCGCCGCCATCCTGGCCGATGACGGCAAGATCTATCCCGGCTGCAATGTCGAGAACGCCGCCTATCCCGTCGGCGCCTGCGCCGAAGCCGGCGCGATCTCGGCGATGATCGCCGGCGGGGCACGCGCGATCCGCGCCATCCTCGTCATCGGCGACGGGGCCGAATTGGTGACGCCCTGCGGCGCCTGCCGCCAGCGCATCCGCGAGTTCGCCGCGCCGGAGACACCGATCCTGATCGCCGGGCCGGAGGGCATCCGCGCCCGCTTTTCGCTGGCCGAGCTGTTGCCAGCCTCGTTCGGACCGGCCAATTTGCCGAAGTGATTTGCGGGCCCCCTCGTGAGGACCCGATGAGCGCGGCCAACGCGCCGATGGAGCAGACAACATGGCGGCTGATGCGCTTTTCGACCAAGCGGCATCGACACTGATCGATCGTGGCATCGATGGCGGCATCGACTGCGCCATCGTGCTCGGCACCGGGCTCGGCCGGATCATCGACGACATGGTCGATCCGATCTCGATCCCGTTCGAGGAGATTCCCGGCTTCCCGAAGGGCTCGGTCTCCGGCCACGCCAAGCGGCTGAGCTACGGCGTGCTGCATGGCAAGCGCGTGCTGGTCTTCGAGGGGCGCGCACATTTCTACGAGACCGGCGACCCCGCCATCATGCGCGTGCCGCTCGGCATGCTCGCCGCCTTCGGCTCGCCGCCGCTGGTGCTGACCAACGCTGCCGGCTCGCTGCGACCGGATCTGCGGCCCGGCAGCCTCGCGCTGATCACCGACCATATCAACTATAACGGCCCCAACCCGCTGGTCGGCGATACTGGCGACGGCCGCTTCGTGCCGATGATCGATGCCTATGATCCGCATCTGCGCGCCCGGCTGAAGAAGGCGGCCGCCGCGAGCGGCGCCAATATGGGCGAGGGCGTCTATATGTGGTTCTCCGGACCGAGCTTCGAGACGCCGGCCGAGATCAGGATGGCCAAGTCGCTCGGCGCCGATCTCGTCGGGATGTCGACCGTGCCCGAGGTGATCCTGGCGCGGCGCTACGGCCTGCGTGTCGCTGGCATCTCGATCGTCACCAATATGGGCGCCGGCATCCTCGGCGGCGCGCCCAGCCATGGCGAGACGCGCGATGTCGCGGCGACAGCGACCACGGCGCTGCGCCGCGTGCTGCGTTCCTTCCTGAGCGAGCTCTGATCATGTCGGATGCCGATCTCGCTTTGCGCGCGCTACGCCTGCTCGACCTGACGGATCTCTCCGACCAGGCGAACGAGACCGGCACGCTGCAGCTCTGTGCCCGTGCTGTTGCCGCGCCCGGTCCGGTCGCGGCGATCTGCATCTGGCCGCAATTCCTCAAGCTGGCGCGCCAGACGCTGAAGGCGTCGCCCGTCAGGATCGCGACCGTGATCAACTTCCCGGCCGGCAACAGCAATTGCAACCTGATCGGCAGCGACATCATCGAAGCAATCGCCGACGGCGCCGACGAGATCGATCTCGTCCTGCCCTGGCGTGCCTTCCTCGCCGGAGATGCCGAGATCGCCCGCGAGATGGTCGCCGAAGCGCGCGGCAGCTGTGGCGACAGGACACTCAAGGTCATCCTCGAAACCGGCGAGTATCCGGACCAGGGTGCCGTGCGCGCGGCGTCCGAGCTCGCCATCGCGGCCGGCGCCGACTTCATCAAGACCTCGACCGGCAAGACCAAGACTTCCGCCACGCCGGCGGCCGCCCGCACCATGCTGGAGACGATCAAGGCCTCGGGCAAACCGATCGGCCTGAAGCCCTCCGGTGGCCTGCGCACGCTCGCCGACGCCAGGACCTATCTCGACCTCGCCGACGAGATCATGGGACCTGGCTGGGCGACGGCGAAGACCTTCCGCTTCGGCGCCAGCGGGCTCTACGGCGTGCTCGCCGACATCATCGCCGGCACGGCCCCGGCCGAACGGACCGACGGAGCCTATTGATGCGCCTGCCGCAGGAGATCATCGCCGCCAAGCGCGACGGCGAGCGGATCAGCGCCAACGACATCCGCCAGATGATCGCCGGCCTGACCGACGGTGCGGTCAGCGAGGGCCAGGCGGCCGCCTTCGCCATGGCGATCTTCTTCCGCGACATGGACGCCGAGGAGCGCGTCGCACTGACGCTGGCCATGCGCGACTCCGGCACGGTGCTCGACTGGCGCGACCTGCCGGGACCGGCGCTCGACAAGCATTCGACCGGCGGTGTCGGTGACACGGTCTCGCTGCCGCTCGCCGCGGCAGTGGCGGCTTGCGGCGGCTATGTCCCGATGATCTCGGGCCGCGGCCTCGGCCATACCGGCGGCACGCTCGACAAGCTCGACGCGGTGCCGGGCTATGTCACCCAGCCGGGCATCGACCTCTTCCGCCATGTCGTGCGCGAGGCCGGCTGCGCCATCATCGGCCAGACCGCCGACCTAGCCCCGGCCGACAAGCGGCTCTATGCGATCCGGGACGTGACCGGCACGGTCGAATCGATCCCGCTGATCACCGCTTCGATCCTGTCGAAGAAGCTCGCCGCCGGGCTCTCCGGCCTCGCCATGGATGTGAAGTTCGGCTCCGGCGCCTTCATGCGCGATTTCGACAAGGCGCAGGCGCTGGCACAGAGCCTCAGCGACGTCGGCAACGGCGCCGGCCTGCCGACGCGGGCGCTGCTCACCGACATGAGCGAGCCCTTGGCTTCGGCCGCCGGCAATGCGCTCGAGGTCGCCTATGCGCTCGACCACCTGACCGGACGGCGGCGCGAGCCGCGCTTTCACGAGGTCACGGTCGCGCTCTCCGCCGAGATGCTGCTGCTCGGCCGGCTGGCGGCGACGCGCGAGGAGGCGGTCGCCAGGATCGAGGACGCCTTCGCCAGCGGAGCAGCGGCGGAGCGCTTCATCCATATGATCGCAGCGCTCGGCGGCCCGGCCGACCTGCTGGAGCATCCCGAGCGACATTTTCCGCGGGCGCCGATCGTCCGCCCGGTCTTCTCCGATCGGCCCGGCCTGGTCGAGACGATCGACACGCGCGGCATCGGCCTCGCCGTGGTCGCGCTCGGCGGCGGCCGCACGCGCCCGCAGGACGAGATCGACCATGCCGTGGGAATCACCGAGCTCGCCGGGCTCGGCGACCGGGTCGGGCCGGACCGGCCGCTCGGCGTCATCCATGCCCGCAGCGAAGCCGGCTTCGACGCCGCCCGCATCCGCCTGAAGAGCGCCTATCGCCGCGGCGAGACCGCTGTTACGCGTGGGCCGCTGATCATCCCTGCTTAGGAAGGCATTCGTCCATGAGCCTGCTTCTGGCGATCACCGGCTGGCATGTCGAGAGCTGGCGCGAGCGCTTTTCGGCGCTGCTGCCCGAGCTGCCGATCGTCACGCTCGGCGAGCCTTTCGACCGGCGCGCCGTCCACTATGTCGCGAGCTGGAAGCATCCCGAGGGCAGCCTTGCCGGCCTGCCCAATCTCGCCGCGATCTTCTCGCTCGGCGCCGGCGTCGACCACCTCTTCACCGACAGCCGCCTGCCGCAGGCACCCATCGCCAGGGTGATCGATCCCGACCTGACGACGCGGATGAGCGAATATGTCGTCATGCACTGCCTGATGCAGCTGCGCCAGCAGCGCCGCTACGAGCGTCAGCAGCGCGAGAAGTCATGGGACGACGACCGCCACCAGCCGGCGGCACGCGAGGTCCGCGTCGGCGTCATGGGACTGGGTGAACTCGGCCAGGATGCTGCGCGCAAGCTGCAAGTGATCGGTTTCGACGTCGCCGGCTGGAGCCGCTCGCCCAAGACGATCGAGGGTCTCGCCACCTTCTCCGGCGAGGACGGCCTGACAGCCTTCCTCGCCCGCACCGACATCCTCGTCGTCCTGCTGCCGCATACGCCGGAGACGGAAGGCATCCTGAACCGCCCGCTGCTCGCCAGGCTCGCGCGCGACGGCCGGCTCGGCGGGCCCGCGCTGATCAATGCCGGCCGCGGGAAACTGCAGGTCGAGACGGACATCCTCGCGGCGCTCGACGCCGGCGAGCTCCGGGAAGCGGTGCTCGACGTGTTCCAGACTGAACCGCTGCCGCAGGACTCGCGGCTGTGGACCCATCCGGCCGTGACGGTGACGCCGCACAACTCCGCCATGTCGGCGCCCGAGACGGTCGCCGACCAGATCGCGGCGCAGATCAGGCGTCTGGAAGCCGGCGGTGAGCTGCAGAATGTCGTCGACCCGACGCGGGGCTACTGAGCCTTCAGCCGCCGGATCGCGGTGATCGGCCCGCCATTGCGGGCGAGGATGCGGTCGCGCGCCGGGCGCAGGGGCTCGCTGATCACGCTCATCGTGAAGGCGGTGGCGTGCAGCAGCGTATCGGGGTCGGTCATGATGCCGACATGGCCCTTCCAGAAGACGAGGTCGCCGCGGCGCAGGCCCTCTAGGCCGTCGTCGAACGCGACGGATTCGCCGAGCCCGCGCTCCTGCATGTCGGAGTCGCGCGGCGCCGTCACTCCGGCGGCCGCCAGCGAGAGCTGGACCAGGGCCGAGCAATCGAGGCCGAGACTGGTCTTGCCGCCCCAGAAATAGGGCACGTGCAGGAAACGCTCGGCGACGGCGACGAAATCCGGCTCGCGCTGCTCGCGCGGGCACAAATGCTGCTTGAAGATATGGCCGCCATGGCCGGTAGTGAAGAAGTCGCCGCTCTCGCCGGTGACCGCCACCCCGGCATTGAGCGACAGCGCCTCCAGCGGCGGCAGTTTGATCGAGGGGCCGGGGTAGACGAAGGTCCGGAGCGCGCAGACGCGGTGCGTCGGCACGGGAGCGTCGCCGGCGAGGCAATCCTCAGGCAGGTAACCGACATAGGAATCGCCGACGAGCTGGCCCCAGGCCCAGCCCTCATGCTGTTCGTAGACCTTGACCGCCTCCCCCGCGAGCGCCTCGGTGTCGAGCGGTGCGTCCGGCCGGGGCTCGCGCCGCAGCGGCACTGACGGCGTCACGACCCGCATCGGCATCGGATCGACGAAGGCCAGAGCCTCGACCTGGCCGTCGAGATGGCGGGCGGCGAGGTCCGGGCGGGCGGGGGTGAGGCGGCGGTCGAGAATCGTGCTCATCCGGGCATCCTAACCCTGTCCGGTTAATGGGCGAAGCGCTCAGGCTGGCCCCAGTTCGCGCGCGCGCGCGGTGACGAGATCGGCGAGGTGCTCGACCGCCAAGGCGCCGGCGACGGTCCGCTGAATGACCACATTGCGCTTGTCGAGCTCGTCGCGCTTGCGGCTGACGAGGCCTAGCTTGCCCATGCTATCGAGGGCGCGGGTGATCACCGGCTTGGTAACGCCGAGCCGCGCTGCGAGGCCGCGCACGGTATGCGGCGGCAATTCGAGATAAATGGTCAAAAGGATCGCGATCTGGCGCACCGAAAGATCGGGCTGGGTGTCACGCACCAGATCGAGATGCACCTCGCGCCAGAGCCTGAGCGCCTGCGTCGGCTTGATCTCCAGCACCATGCCGTCCCCGGATCGTTACGGGTCCGTATCATTATCGCAGCGCGAACAGCGCGCAACCGGCATCGCCGAGCAGGCTTAACGCGCGCCGTAAAGCTGCTTCGCCAGCGCATAGGTCAGCCGCGCCGCCTGGCACTCGCCGCCTTCGGGCCGCCCCGGCCTGGTCGACGGGTTCCAGCCATAAATGTCGAAATGAGCGTAGGAGCGGCTCTTCTCGACGAAGCGGTTGAGGAAGAGCGCTGCCGTCACCGAGCCGGCGAAGGCGCCGCCGGAGACGTTGTTGAGGTCGGCGATCTTGGAATCGAGCATGCCGTCATAGGGCGGCCAGAGCGGCATGCGCCAGACCGGATCGTTCACCGCCGCGCCGAGCCGGGCGATCTCGGCGGCGAGCCCATCGTCATGGGTATAGAAGGGCGGCAGATCGGGCCCGAGCGCGACGCGGGCGGCGCCAGTCAGGGTGGCGAAGTCGATCAGCAGTTCGGGCGTCTCCTCGTCGGCGAGCGCCAGCGCGTCGGCGAGGATGAGCCGCCCCTCGGCATCGGTGTTGCCGATCTCGACCGTCAGACCTTTGCGGCTTTGCAGCACGTCGCCGGGGCGGAACGAGGCTCCGGACACCGCGTTCTCGACCGCCGGCACCAGCAGGCGCAGGCGTACCTTGAGCTTCGCCCGCATGATCATGCTGGTCGCCGCGATCGCGGCCGCCGCGCCACCCATGTCCTTCTTCATCAGCAACATGCCGGCATCGGTCTTGAGATTGAGCCCGCCGGTGTCGAAGGCGACGCCCTTGCCGACCAAAGTGAGCTTCGGATCGCCTTCCCGGCCCCAGCGCAGATCGACCAGTCGCGGCGCCCGGGGCGAAGCCCGTCCGACCGCGTGGATCATCGGAAAATTGGCCCCGAGCAGATCGTCGCCGACAGTGCTACCGACCTCGGCGCCATGGGCTTCGCCGAGCGCGCGTACCGCCGCCTCGATTTCGGCAGGGCCGAGATCGGCAGCTGAGGTGTTGACGAGATCGCGCGCCAGCGCGCTCGCCTGTGCGAGATTGCTCAACTCCTCGCCGTCGACGCCCTCGGGCAGTACGAGCCGCGCCGCGGCGGCCTTGGGCTTGCGATAGCGCTCGAAACGGTAGGTGGTCAGCAGCCAGCCGAGCGCGGCGAGGCCGGGATCACCGATATCGCCGGCCAGGGCGTAGTCGCCGGCCGGCAAGCCGGCGGCGAGGCGGCCGGGAGCGAAGGGGTCGCGCCGGCGCGGGCCTGACGGGTCGACGCCGAGCAACACCGCAGCGAGCGAGCCGGCGGCATCCGGAAGCAGGACATGCTGGCCGGGGCGTGCCTCGAAGCCTTGCGCCTGCGCGAAGCTGCGCGCCACCGGCGCGAGCCCGTCACGCAAAGCCGGCCAATCGGCCTTGGCGACGCAATGGACTGATATGGCAGATGTTCCGGCAGGCAGCAGCAACGGATGCACGGTCGACGAACCTCGAATGACGCAATCTCGAGCGCCAGCATGCAAGGCGGGCCCCGATCCGCATGATTAACAGTCCGTTAGGGTTAACGTTTTATCACCAAGGGCAACAGCTTTCCCATACCGGCGAGGCATTCCAAGCCTATGTCCATCCGCATTCGCGCCCTCCGTTTCGGCCATTTCGCCGCGGCTTCAGCTCTCTGCCTCGCGCTCGGCGCCTGCCAGATGCGCGGCGGTCCCGGTGACGTCACAGGCTCGATCGGCACCCGGCAGACGCAGCCACGCACCGAAGCGCAATGGCGCAGCGAAGAGGCCGATTGGGGCAAGCGCTACGAGGCGAACCAGAAGGACCGGAACGCCGCCTTCTTCTATGCCCGCGCGCTGCGGGCGCTCGACAAGAACGCCCAGGCGCTCGCCATCCTGGAAGGCGCCGTGATCATCCATGCCGACGATCAGGAATTGCTCGGCGCCTATGGCCGCTCGCTCGCCGATAATGGCCGCCTGAAGCAGGCGGACGACGTGCTCGGCCGCGCCCATTCTCCGGAGAAGCCGGATTGGCGCATCCTGTCGGCGCAAGGCACCGTCGCCGACCAGCTCGGTGAGCATGATCGCGCGCAGCAACTCTACTCGGCGGCATTGAAGCTCGTGCCGAACGAGCCGACGGTGATGTCCAATCTCGGCCTGTCGCTCGCCTTGTCGAAGCGCCTGCCCGACGCCGAGCGCATATTGCGTGAAGCGGCGACGGTGCCGGGCGCCGACGGCAGGGTGCGCCAGAACCTCGTCCTGGTGCTCGGCCTGCAAGGGCGCTTCCAGGAAGCCGAGCAGCTCGCCCGCCAGGACATGGGCCCGGCCGAAGCCTCCGCGACCATCGCCTATCTGCGCCGCTCGGTCAGCCAGCCCAACAGCTGGGAGATGCTGCGCGGCAAGGCCAAGCCGGCCGCCCGCACGGCGGCACCCGAAAAGGCGCCCCAGCCGACCGGCTGATCGCCGGTCTTTGCTTTGGCTTACGATTGGCTTTGCGATTGCGTGAGATGGCGTTGCCGCCATCAGCCAGACGCCATCTCCGGCCAGGCCTTACCCCCCTTAAAGCTCGTCTTGCAGGACTGAGGCCTCAGGCCCGGTCGCGGCGAGGGGCAACCGTCAGAAGGCCCTGAGGGCCTTCAGCACCGCCGGGGTCATGATCACCACGAAGAGCACCGGCAGGAAGAACATGATCATCGGCACGGTCAGCTTCGGCGGCAGGGCGGCCGCCTTCTTCTCGGCCTCGTTCATCCGCTGATCGCGGCTCTCCTGCGCCAGCGTGCGCAAGGCGGTGCCAAGCGGCGTGCCGTAGCGCTCGGCCTGGATCAGCGCGGTGCAGACCGACTTCACCGATTCCAGACCTGTGCGCACCGCGAGGTTCTCATAGGCCTGCCGACGTTCGGAGAGATAGGAGAGCTCGGCCGTGCAGAGCGCGAACTCCTCGGCCAGCGACACCGATTGGCTGCCGATCTCGGTCGAGACCTTGCGGAAGGCGAGCTCGATCGACATGCCCGATTCCACGCAGATCAGCATCAGGTCGAGCGCATCCGGAAAGGCTTGCCGCATCGACAGCTGGCGCTTGGCCATCGTGTTGGACAGGTAGATTTCAGGTGCCTTGATGCCGACATAGGCGGCGCCGATCACGATCCCCGCCCGCATGATGACGGTCTGGCCGAGATCGTTGAGCACGAACAGGTAGAACAGCGCGAACAGGAAGAGGCCGATCGGGGTGACCAGCCTGAAGAAGAGGAAGCCGACCTCGGCCTGCTGACCGCGGAAGCCGGCCATGACGAGCTGCCGCTTGGCTGTCTCGGTCCCCAGCCAATCGCCGAGTTTGAAGCCCTCGACGATATTTCGCATGAACGCCTTCGGCTCCTGGCGGAGCGAGACCTTGTCCACCTGGCGTGCCAGCCGGTCGCGCTCCCGGGCGCGGATCTTGTCGCGTTCGGAGGCGACGGATTTCATGCGCTTGCCGAGGACGTTGCCTTCGAGCAGGGGCGCCGCCACGGTCATGATCGTGACGGCCACGGCCACCCCGCCGACCAGCGCGAGCAGGACCCTCAGGTCGGTGATGTTCTCGATCAGGAGCGCGAGCATGGCGAAGGCTCCTCAGATCTGGAAGTTGATCATCTTGCGCATGACCAGCACGCCGATCAGCATCCAGACGCCACAGCCGACCAGCGCAATACGCCCCGCATTCGTGTAGAAGAGGGCGTCCATGTAGCCAGGGCTCGTCACATAGACGAGGCCGGCGACGGCAGGGGGCAAGGAGCCGATGATCGCGGCGGATGCCTTGGCCTCCATCGACACGGCCTTGATCTTGTCGCGCATCTTGCGGCGCTCGCGGATCACGCGCGACAGGTTGGCCAGGGTCTCGGCGAGATTGCCGCCGGTCTTCTGCTGGATCGCCAGGACGATGCCGAAGAAATTGGCCTCCGCGCAGGGCATGCGCTCATACAGCTTGGTGGCGGCGTCGGTCAGCGACAGGCCGAGCGTCTGCGCCTCGACGATCAGCCGGAACTCGGACTTGACCGGCTCCTGGGCCTCGTTGGCGATGATGCGCAGGCAGTCGTTCAGCGGCAGGCCCGATTTGATGCCGCGCACGATGACGTCGAGCGCGTTCGGGAATTCGTTGATGAAGCGCAGCATCCGCTTCTTGCCGAGATGGGTCAGATACCAGCGCGGCAGCCCGAGCAGGCCGACGAGAAAGCCGACCAGCATCATGACCCAGTTGCCCGAGGTGACCAGAAGCACGACGGCCATGACGATGCCCAGGACGACGCCAAGCAGCCAATACTGCTTGCGCGACCAGGACAGCCCGGCCTGTTCGATCCGGCCTTCGATGGTGACCTTGTGGCGCGCCTTCTCGCGATTCTCGATGTCCTTCAGGCTCTGCGCGACCTGCCCGCGCCGGGCCTGGCTCTGCGCTTCGCGATCGGCCGCAGCCCGGATCGCGGCCGGGGCGGCGAACTCACGACGGCGCTGCTCGGCGCGCGCCTGGCCGCTGAGCCTCGGATAGAAGAGGGCATAGGTGATACCGCCCGCCGAGACGGCGGCGAGGATGGCAGCGGCGATCTGGCCATAGTCCATGACGTGCCTTCTTCCTGCTCAGGCGTCGACCCGGCCGTCGGCCTCGAGCTGGTCAAGCGCCGCGGCGAGCCGCTGCTCGTCGCCGAAATAGCGCGCACGCTCCCACAGGCGCGGCCGACCGATGCCGGTCGAGCGATGCCGGCCGATCAACCTGCCGTTCGGGTCCTCACCGATGATGTCGTAGAGCATCAGGTCCTGGGTGATGATCACGTCGCCTTCCATGCCCATCACCTCGGTGATGTGGGTGATGCGGCGCGAACCGTCACGCATGCGCTGCGCCTGGATGATCACGTCGATCGAGGAGCAGATCATCTCGCGCAGGGTCTTCGAGGGCAGGCTGAAGCCGCCCATGGTGATCATCGATTCGATACGGCTCAAGCATTCGCGCGGCGTATTGGCGTGCAGCGTGCCCATCGAGCCGTCATGGCCGGTGTTCATCGCCTGGAGCAGGTCGAAGGCCTCCGGTCCGCGCACCTCGCCGACGATGATGCGCTCCGGCCGCATGCGCAGGCAGTTCTTGACGAGATCGCGCATCGTGATCGCACCCGACCCTTCGAGGTTGGGCGGGCGGGTCTCGAGGCGCACCACATGCGGCTGCTGCAACTGGAGCTCGGCGGCGTCCTCGCAGGTGATGACGCGCTCGTCGTGCTCGATATAGTTGGTCAGGCAATTGAGCAGCGTCGTCTTGCCCGAGCCGGTACCGCCCGAGATCACGATGTTGCAGCGGACCCGCCCGATGATCTTCAGGATCTCTGCGCCAGGTGGCGAGATCGCGCCGAAACGCATGAGCTGGTCGAGCGTCAGCTTGTCCTTCTTGAACTTGCGGATGGTGAGGGCAGGCCCGTCGATCGCGAGCGGCGGAGCGATCACGTTGACGCGCGAGCCGTCGGCGAGACGCGCGTCGCAGATCGGCGAGGATTCATCGACACGGCGGCCGACCTGGCTGACGATGCGCTGGCAGATATTCATCAGCTGCGCGTTGTCACGAAAGCGGATGCTGGTGAGCTGGATCTTGCCGCCGGTCTCGATGAAGGTCCGGCCGGCGCCATTGACCATGATGTCGGCGATATCATCGCGCGCCAGCAGAGGCTCCAACGGTCCATAGCCGAGCACGTCGTTGCAGATGTCGTCGAGCAGCTCTTCCTGCTCGGCGATCGAGAGCACGACATTCTTCAACGAGATGATCTCGTTGATGATGTCGCGGATTTCCTCGCGAGCCGACTCGCCGTCGAGCTTGGCCAGCTGCGAAAGATCGATCGCTTCGATGAGAGCACCGAAGATCATGCTCTTCATCTGATAATATTCGTCGGACCTCGGCATTTCCGCCGGCACCGGCGGCGGCGGCGCCCGCCGCGCCTCGACAGCCGCAGGTCGCTGCTCGGCCGCGCGCATCGGCGCAGGCGCCGCGGAACTCGGCGCGCCTGCCAGAGCCGGGGCTGTCGCCTGTCGCTTGCCGAACATGGGTTAGGCCTTCCGACGCATCAACTTGGCCACCAGTGGCTCGAACAGGCTGCGCTTGCTGCGCTTCTGCTCGCCGCGGCCGGTGAGAACCGTCCCGATCTGCACGAAGGCGTCCGCCACCTTGCTGCCCGGCTGGACCTCGGCGATCATCTGGCCATTATTGGCCGCGGTGCCGAAGAGCTGGGCATCGAAGGGGATCGACGTCATCACCTCGATCCCGACCGCCTTGGCGAATTCGCTCGCCTCGATCTCCGGCCGCTTGGGCAAGCCGACCTGGTTGAGGATCAGGCGGGGCATGGAATCGTTCGGCCGGGCGGCACGCAACAAGTCCATCAGATTCTTGGCGTTGCGCAGCGAGGCGAGCTCGGGGGCGGCGACGATCGCGACCTCGTCGGCGCCGACCAGCGCCCGCTTGGCCCAGCCTGTCCACAGATGCGGCACGTCGAGCACGATGCAGGGGACGCTGGCCCGAAGCAGGTCGAACACGAGCTCGAACGCGTCCTCGCCGAGATCGACGGTGCGGTCGAGCATCGCCGGAGCTGCGAGCAGGGAGAGATTCTCGCTGCAGCGCGACAGGAGCCGGTCGAGCATGTTGGCGTCGAGTCGTTCCGGCGCGAACACGGCGTCGGCGACCCCCTGGGGCGGATCCTGGTTGAAATCCAGCCCGGCAGTGCCGAAGGCGATGTCGAGATCGGCGATCACCGTCGAGGCGTCGAGATTGCGGGCGATCGCCCAGGCGACGTTGTGCGCGACGGTCGAGGAGCCGACACCGCCCTTGGCGCCGACAATGGCGATGGTGCGCCCGAGCGTCGCCGAGCCCGACGTCGCATAGAGTTCGGACAGGGTGCGCAGCAGGTCGAGGACCCCGAACGGAGCGACCAGATAGTCGCTGACGCCGCGCCGGATCAGCTCGCGATAGAGCTGGATGTCGTTGACATGGCCGATGACGACGACCTTGGTGCCGGGGTCGCAGCTCTCGGCGAGCGCGTCGAGATTGGCGACCAGCGCGCCGGGTTCGCTGACGGTCTCGAGCACGATCACATTCGGCGTCGGGGCACCCCGAAACGCCTCGACTGCCGCTGCCGGGCCGCCCATCTGGACGCGCGCCTGGACCTTGTCCATGCGCCGGTCGGCGGTCACCGCCTGCATCGCCGCGGCGACGTCCTGCGTCTCGCAGAAGGCCTGCAAGGTGACGCGCGGCAACGGCGCGACGATCTCGTCGCCGCCAGTCTCCGGCTCGAATCCCGGCATGCTCGCCATCATTTGCCTCCGACGGCGTCGCTGATCTTGGTCTGCTCCTGGCGATACTGCGTCGAGGGATCCTTGCCCTCGCGCAGCTTCTTGATCGCCTCCATGCGCTTTTGCGTGTCGAGCCGGCCCTCGCCGCGCGCCCGCACCAGATCCAGCGGATCGGCGATCTGCGCTGCGAGATTGGCCTGGGTGGCGCAACCGAAGTTCCAATAGGGCTCGTTCATCGCATCCGTCTTGTAGCTGGCGACGCCGAGATCAGCCGGCCATTGCCCGCAGGAATGCGGGAGCCCGGCCTGCAAGGAGGCGTAGGTCAGGCGGATCGGCGATGCGAGCCCGGGATCGGCGATGCGATAGGTCCTGACCGAGAGCTGGCCGGGCGAGACGCCGGCCCGGCCGAGGGAGCGGCGGATGCCGTCGAGCGTGTCATGAGTTGCAAGATCGCGCCCGGTCCCCGTCGGAACCTCGGCGACCAACCCGCCCTTGCCGCTGCGGCGATAATCCTCGCCGAAGCGGGCGACGTCGTCGGCCTGGCGCGGGTCCAGCCCGCCGCCAGCCCGGCCGACGAAGACATCGAGCGAACGCGGCGCATCGCGCAGCACGATCGGATGACGCTCGCGGATGTCGGTGGGGATGCCGGACGTCGAGATATCGCCCTTGGCGCAGGCTCCGAGCAGGAGCGCGGCACCGAGCGC
Source organism: Allobosea sp. P4_H5 (assembly GCF_056400825.1). Lineage (NCBI taxonomy): Bacteria > Pseudomonadati > Pseudomonadota > Alphaproteobacteria > Hyphomicrobiales > Alloboseaceae > Allobosea > Allobosea sp. P4_H5. Next base: position 26,502 of record NZ_JBFUKM010000017.1, read on the forward strand.
GACGGGCAACGCCGCCTTGCATGTCCGAGAGGGCTTGCTGGTCACGATCGCCATCCTTGTCGCGGCCCCGTCATCAATCGGCGATGAAGCCGACGCGGCCCTTGTAGGCCTGCGGAATCGGCCCGCCGCTCGTCGACCCATAGATCTTGTTCAACCGGCCCATCAGGATCGTCTGGGCATCATGCGCCTCGACGAAGCCGTCATCCGGGCGCTGCAACCCGTTGGGGCCGACCGGCTTCACGATGTAGGGGGTCACCGCGATCATCAGCTCGGTCTCCTCGCGCTGATAGTCGCGCGAGCGGAACATCGTACCGATGATCGGGATGTTCATCAGAGCCGGCAGCCCGTTGATCGCCTGACGCGAGACGCGCTGGATCAACCCGGCTGTCGCCAGCGTGCCGCCCGACGGCAGTTCGACAGTGGTGTCGGACTTGCGCACGCGGAAGCCGGGCGCGTTGACGGCCGTTGTCTCGGTGGGGTTGAGGCGCAGCTGGTTCTCGAAATCGAGCTCGGTGACCTCGGTGGCGATGCGCATCGAGATCTTGCCCTCGGACATCACGATCGGCGTGAAGTTCAGGGAGACGCCGACCGGCTTGTACTCGATGTTGAGAACACAGCGGTTGGTCGTGTCGCAGGAATAGCCTTTCGGGATCGGTATCTCGCCGCCCGCGGTGAATTTGGCGCTTTCGCCGGAGATCGCCGTCACGGTGGGCTCGGCCATGACGCGGGACAGGCCGGCGCGCTCGAGCGCTCGCATCGTGATATTGGTCGAGTTGCCGATGCCGGCGCTGATCGCCGTAGCAGCCAGCTGCTGCGGCTGCAGCGAGAACGGGGTGTCGATCTTCGGCGTAATGCTGAAGTTGCCGAGTTTCCACTCGCCGGTCGAGTTGATGCCGAGCTGCTTGATCGCCTTGCGGGACACTTCCGAGACGGTGACCTTGACCATGACCTGGTCGCGGCCGCGAATGGTCAGCGAGTTGATCACCGCGCCCTTGGTCGCGTTCGCGCCTTCGCCGGAAATGCCGACAAAGGCGTTGGCGATGTCCATGGCCTGCGTCGCCTCGGAGGCGCTCGCGACATTGCCGACCAGCAGGATCGAGTTCCCGGCCGGCTTGACCTGGATGTCGGCGCCCGGCATCGCCGTGCGCAGCGTCGTGCGGAGCACGTTGAGATCGCGGCCGACCTCGATTTCCAGCGCCGTGATCTGCCTGCCCTCGGCATCCATCACGAACATCGAGGTCGAGCCATCGGCCATGCCGATGACGAAGAGCTTGCGGGCCGAGCGGACCACGGCATTCGCCACCTTGGGATTGGCGACGAAGACCTCCTTGGCGTCGCGCGGCAATTCGACGATCAGCGAGCGGCCGATCGAGAGATCGAGCCGGCGCGAAATCGCATGCTCGCTGGCACCGACATTCAGAACCGGCGCCGCGCCCTTGCCCTGCGCCAGCGCCGGAACGGTGCAAAGCGGCAAGGCCAGCGGCAGGATCGCCAGCGATAAGGCGAGGGCGCGCTGCGGTCGACGAGCCAGCGGATTGGAGTTCGGCATGGAAATCATGGCTTCACCGCCTTGGTGACGACGCCGTAGCGCACGAGCGTGAGGCCGCCGTCATCGATCGGCGCGCCCTTGTCGCCGGCATCCTGCAGGCTGCGCAGCGCCAGCGAGAGGCTGCTGGTCTTCTGTGCCAGCGTCACGGCCTCGACCTGCTTCGGGTCGAGCTCGAGCGTCGCGGTCTCGCCCACGACGACCTTCTCGCCGTTCTTTTCCTGGATGCTCTGGCCGATCGCCAGCACGCGGACATTGGCGATCAGGGTCTCGCTGACCGGCGGCGACCCGTCCTTGGAGTTGCTGTCGTCCCGGCTCGTGCGGATCACATCGACACGGTCATTGGGCAGGACGAAGCCGCCGGCGGTGTTGGCGCCGCGATTGTCGGTGGTGATGGCGACGGCGCGCTTGCCGGGCGGCAGAATCGCCGAAAGGAAGCCGGAATCGGCCTTGAGCAGTTTATCGCGGCGGATCGGTTCCGAGCCGTAGAGCGGCGCGCGGGCGATCTGGCCGACGAATTCGGCTTCGCCTCCAGGAAGATCCTGGCGGCGGATCACCTCGGTGGGCAGGCTCGCCAGCGGCCAGGCCAGCCATTTCAGATCGCCGGCCGCCAGCTTGTTGCCGAGCGGGACGTCTGCGGCGGCCACCAGCACCTCGACGGTCGGTGCCGGCTCGTATTTCGTCACCGACGGCGTCGTGACCTTCGGCGGCCGGCCGATCAGGAGCGCCGCGCCGAGGCCGGCGACGACCGCTACGGCAAGAATGATGATGCGGGCGGGACTCATGGCACAGGATCCTTGGCCGGCATGCGCCGGCCCTCACCAGGATCGTGGCCTTCGAATCGTCAACTTATGGTTAACCGAAGGTATCTTTTTGCGCGGATCGCCGTTTCGTCCGTCGCCAGAGCGGCTCTGGAGATCTCAGACGCCCGTGGCGGCGCGCCAGATCGCCGTATCGGGAAGGGCGACAAGTGCTGCGGCGGCGAGAGCGACGCCGTAAGGCACGCCCTGCTTGATATCGTGCAAGCGCTGCGCCCAGGCCCAGTTGCTGGCCATCGCCGGCAGCGGCGCGGCCCGCAGGAGCATGATCACGCCGGTCAACAAGCCGCCACTGAGCGCGGCGACGAAGAGGTATGGCAGCAATTGCTCGAAACCGAGCCAGAGAGCCGTGGCCGCGGCAAGCTTGGCATCGCCTCCGCCGATCCAGCCGGCGGCAAACATGCCGAAGCAGGCGACCAGCACCAGAAGGCCCGCGGCCAGATGCCAGATCGCGGCGCTCAGGCCGAAGCCGATTGTCGCCGCGCACACTCCGAAAGCGACAACCAGGAGCGCACACAGCCAGTTCGGGATCGTCATGGTCATGAGATCGCTGGCCGCGGCATAGGCCATCGCAGCGGGAAAGACGATCAGGACGACGATCAACGGCAATGACATGACGACGATCCACATGGCGGGCTCGTGCGAAGATGGGCCAGGCGCATCACCAAAGCCTTACTGCGGACGTGCGTATGGCGTTCTGCATAAAAAAGCGCCCCGGATCGATCCGGGGCGCTCATATCGGCGGGTGACGCCGACGATCCTACTGCAGGCCGGCCAGGACCGCCTGGAACTTGGCGTTCAGCGCCGGACCGATCGCGGTCCAGGTGCTGATGCAGACCACGGCGATCAGGGCGGCGATCAGGCCGTATTCGATAGCGGTGGCGCCCGACTCATCCTTGGCGAAGCGCGCGAACAGGTTCTTCATGGGGTAGCTCCTTTGCACCACGTTTGACTGCTGCCTTCGCTCTAGATGGCTTCGGTCAGCGACAGGAGTGACATTACGGCGCCCATCTTGCCGATCAGTTAAAGAGACCCAATAATTCGCCGAATTTTATAGGTCTTCACTCGATGGTTAATACGCTTTTAGCGCGGCACGTCAGTTAACGAGAGGTATAAACCCTTCGATACTTAAAATAAAACTCGCTCTGCAAATCAGACAAACGCCGCATGACGCTTCGTTAGTGTGCGCGCACCGACACCAGAATGCGTTCTTCATTGCGGGCGATCAGGCTTCCAGGACCGAAGCGGGAGCCGGATTGGCTCGGGAAATCGCCATCTTAGCAATCCATTCATCATTTTCGGCTTACCTCGTCCCGTTCGAAACCTTGAGGCGCGTGCGAGGTCCATTGTGATGCCGGGATCGCGGCTCTCCAAATCCTTCCAGAGGCTGGCCCTTGCCGGGCTCGTAGCGGCTGCCGGCTCGAGCCTTTCGGCCGATATCGTACGCGCACAGGCCCGGCTCATTCCCGCGCCGACCCCGGAAACTCGGGGCGAAACCGGCGATGCAAGAACCGAAGCGGTCCAGGTGACGGTCGATCACGCCAAGGTGCTGCGACTGCCCGAGAAGGCCCAGACGGTGATCGTCGGCAATCCGGCGATCGCTGACGTCACCGTCCAGCGCAATGGCGTGATGATCGTGACCGGCAAGAGCTACGGCGTCACCAACCTGATCGCGCTCGACGCGACCGGCGCCCTGCTGGCGGAATCGAGCGTGCGCGTCGGCGCAGCCAGCGATTCGATCCTGACGGTGCAGCGCGGCCTCGAGCGCGAGAGCTATTCCTGCACGCCCAACTGCCAGCCGAGCGCCCAGCTCGGCGACTCCAAGGCGTTCTTCGACGGCACCAGCGGCCAGAGCGGGGTTCGCAACGCCGCGGCGACGGGCGCGGAGAAGAAGTAGCTCCTCGGTTCGCCACCAGAGCACAGCCACGCAGTCATTCCGGGCGCGCGATATCCCCTCTCCCCTTGCAGGAGAGGGTTCGGGATCGCGCGACGCTATTCGTTGGCGGCGCGCCCGGCATTCAGAAGCTTCCAGACCTGAGCGACCCCTCATCCGGCCCTTAGGGCCACCTTCTCCCGCCAGGGGAGAAGGTAGAGTCGCGGCCTGCCCCGCCCGGCCGCAAGGCCGCCCGATCAGATCGTCTGGTTGTAGGCGCCGACTTCCGGGTTCTCCCGGAGAACGCCGTCGATCGCCTTGAACATCTCGCGCATGCGCGCTTCCGAGACCGGGCTCTCACAGACCACGACCAGCTCCGGCTTGTTCGAGGAAGCGCGGATCAGGCCCCAGGTGCCGTCCTCGTTGACGACACGCACGCCGTTGACGGTGATGACGTCGCGGATCGCCTGCCCGGCGATCCTGTCGCCTGCCGCCTTCATCGCTTCGATGCGCTTGGTGATCTTGTCGCTGACGCCGTACTTGATCTCGTCGGCGCACTTGGCCGCCATGGTCGGCGTGCCCCAGGTCTTCGGCACGGCGGCATAGAGCTCGGCCATCGACTTGCTGGGGTTGCGGTCGAGCATGTCGATCACGGCGATGGCGGTGACGACACCGTCGTCATAGCCGCGGCCGACCGGCGCGTTGAAGAAGAAGTGGCCAGACTTCTCGAAGCCGGCGAGGGCGTTGAGATCGCGCACCCGGCGCTTGATATAGGAGTGGCCGGTCTTCCAGTAGTCGGTCTTGACGCCGAGCTTCTGCAGTTCCGGATCGGTCGAGAACAGGCCGGTCGACTTGACGTCGACGACGAACTGCGCGCCCGGATTGAGCCTGCCGAGGTCGCGGGCCAGCATCACGCCGATCTTGTCGGCGAAGATCTCCTCCCCATGGTTGTCGACGACGCCGCAGCGGTCGCCGTCGCCGTCGAAGCCGAGCGCGACATCGGCGCCGTGCTGCTTCACGGCATCGGCCATGGCGTGCAGCATCTTCATGTCTTCGGGGTTCGGGTTGTAGCGCGGGAAGGTGTGGTCGAGCTCGGCATCCATCGGGATGACCTCGCAGCCGAGCGCTTCCAGGATCTGCGGCGCGAAGGCGCCGGCCGTGCCGTTGCCGCAGGCGGCGATGACCTTGAGCTTGCGCTTGATCTTCGGGCGGTTCGTCAGGTCGGCGATGTAGCGCGCCGGGAAATCGGGCACGAACTGATAGGAGCCGCCGCCCGGCAGGTCGAAATCGCCGGCGAGGACGATGTCGCGCAACTGCCCCATCTCGTCGGGGCCGAAGGTGACCGGGCGCTGGGCGCCCATCTTGATGCCGGTCCAGCCATTGTCGTTGTGCGAGGCGGTGACCATGGCGACGCAGGGCACGTCGAGCTCGAACTGGGCGAAATAGGCCATGGGCGACATGGCAAGGCCGATGTCGTGGACCTTGCAGCCGGCCGCCATCAGGCCGGTGACCAGCGCCATCTTGATCGAGGAGGAGTAGCTGCGGAAATCATGGGCGGTGACGATCTCGGGCTTGACGCCCATGCGCCGGATCAGCGTGCCCAAGCCCATGCCGACGGCCTGGACGCCCATCAGGTTGAGCTCTTTCCCGAAGAACCAGCGCGCATCGTATTCGCGGAAGCCGGTCGGCTTCACCATCGGCAGCGATTCATACTCGAAGGTGTTGGGGAAGAGCTCGGGCAGGGGCTTCGGAAACATCGGGCCATCCAGTTTCGAGGACATCATGCAGCGAGAGGCTGCGGAACGGACAGGCCACAGGCTACATGAATGCAGCCTGAGCATGACGTGGCGGGAACGCAAGGGCGGCATAGCCGATCGGCATGGGGTTGGGAACCGACAGCACGCTGCTCAGCCGCGCAGGACCATGCGGCCGCCCTCGACCTGGTAGCCGCGCAGCCGGCGCAGGAAGGATGTGCCGAGCAGGCTGACCGACAAGGCCCCGGCGGGCAGCACGACCGCCTCGACATCGCGTACCAGGATGTCGCCGAGCCGCACCTCGCGCAGCATGGTCTTCGCACCCCGCACCACGCCGTTGGCGGTGCCGAGACCCACCGAATAGGCGGAGCGGTCCGGCCTGATCCCGAGCGCGCGGGCATCGGCATCGGTCAGCACGATCAGGCTCGCACCGGTATCGACCATCATCTTCACGCGGTAATTGTCGATCGCGGGATGAACGACATAGTGGCCGCGATAATCAGCGTTCACCGTCAAGACGGGCTCGGCCTTAGCCGGCGCGGGCGCACTCGGAGCGGCACGCGCGGGAGCTGGCTCCGGGTTCGCCATCCGATCGAGACTGCCTGCGGCGTTCAGGGCGGCAACGCCGGCGATCCCGGCAATGCCCAAGAACCAGACGATCGGCCGCTGGGCCATGATCGATTTCCCCTTCCCGCCTCATGCCTGCGACGCTGCGGGCAAAGGTGCTGACCAAGGGTAAATCGGCGTGCCGAAACCGCCGCAGCCGACGCGTTTGCGCCTTGCGGAACACCGTCAGGCTTAATTCGCGCTCAACCGGATCGATCGCGTTCTACGGAAAGCTCGTCCTACAGGAAGCTCTTGCCGGCCAGAGCCTCGATCGCCTCGCGGCGCGGCACGCTCGGCTGCGCGCCGGCCACCGTGCAGGCGAGCGAGCCGGCGGCGAGCCCGCGCTGCAGCGCGCAGGAGAAGCCGAAGCCGGCCTGCAGCGCCGCGGCGAAGGCGCCGACGAAGCTGTCGCCGGCTGCGACCGTATCGACGGCATCGACGACCGGCGCCTCGAGCCGGCGCCGGACGCCGCCATGCCAGCCGACCGCGCCTGCACTCCCCAGCGTGACGATGCAGGCGATGCCGCGCTCGCCGTCGATACGCCGGGCGATCGCGTCGGGCTCGGTCTCGGTCCAGCCGAGCGAGCCGGCGAGGATCAGCGCCTCGTGCTCGTTGACGATCAGGATATCGGTCAGCGCCAGCAATTCCGGCGCCGGCTCGCCGGCCGGGGCGAGGTTGAGAATCACCCGGCCGCCACCCCCGCGCATCGCTTGCGCGGCGCGCAGGCATTCGCTTTCGGGCACCTCGCGCTGGAGCAGCAGCATGTCGCCCTCGCCCGGCTTCAAGGCTTCGACCGCATCGGCCCTGGCCAGCGCGTTGGCACCGGCCGCGACCACGATCTGGTTGCTGCCGGCCGCATCGACAGCGATGAAGGCCGCGCCGGTCGGCGCCTCGACGCGCGCCACATGAGCGAGATCGACGCCGTCTTCGGCCAGGAGCCCGAGCGCGATCTCGGCGAAGCCGTCGCGGCCGACCGCTCCGACCATCGTCACCTGCGCGCCGGCGCGGCGGGCCGCCAGCGCCTGGTTAGCACCCTTGCCGCCGGGATGCAGCGCATAGCCCGGGCCAAGCACGGTCTCGCCGGCGCCGGGCAGGCGTTCGACCGGGGTGACCAGATCGACATTGAGCGAACCGAAGACGGTGATCATGCCTGAAGGCCCCGGGCGAGCCGGGTGACGCCGGCGACAAAAGCGTCCTCGGGCGTGGTCAGGCCATGGTCGAGCCCGGCAGCGGCGAGCGCCCGGCCGTAGCTACCAGCCAGCACGCCGTCGGCGACGAGGTGGAGATTGCCGAGGCCGCCGAACAAAGCGCGGGCGCCCTCGATCTCCTGCGCCACCAGCAAGGCCGAGAGATAGGGCCCGACCGCGCCGCCCTGCATGCGCCCGCCAAGAACATCGCTGCGGGCATGGAAGGCGGCGTTGAGCAGACCGCCCGGCCGCTGCGCCGCGGCAAGTCCGCGCCGCATGCCCTCGGCCGCGTCGCCATCCTTCGGCTCACTGGCGAGGCGAGACAGGATCGAATGCTCGCGCAGCAGGCCGTAGATCTCGCCGGTCATGAAGCTGGCGAAGCGGGTGATGCGGCCACCCTTGACCTCGGCCCATTTCGAATGAGTGCCGGGCAGGCAGGCGATGCCGTCGGTCAGCCCGAGGCCGACAATCAGCGTCTCCTCGCCGCGCATGACGTCGAAGGCCCCTTCGTCGCAGGAGAGGCCGGGCAGGATGGTCGCGGCCGTGCCGTCGTCGAGCGTGACGGCGAGGCCGGCTGCCGCGATCTCTTCAGGGCTAGCCGGGCAGGCGACATAGGGCGCCTCGACCCAGCCATTGCGGCTGCCGACCATGCCGGCGAGCAGCACGGCAGCGTCAGGGCGAGCCTTTCGGAACTCTCCGGCGATCTCGGCAAAGGCGGCCGGGAAACCGCCAGGTGGCACCGACTGGATGCCGCGATCGGCGACTCGTTTCGCCAGCACGACCCCATCCTCGCTGATGAGGAAAGCGCGGGCGCGCGTCGTGCCCCAGTCGAGCGCGATCAGGGGTGTGGGCATGGCAGGCTCCGGCAGAGCAGAACGGCGGCCGGGAACTCTTCGTCTTTCCGGGGCGACGCGCAGCGGCGAGCCCGGAACCCAGAGCCGCAGGTTAACGGGACGGAGACGCAAGCCCGGCCGCGCCTTTCCGTCAAGCCCCGAGGTTATGGATTCCGGGCTCAGGCCTTCGGCCTGCCCCGGAATGACAGTAACTCAGACATCGAAGAAGACCGTCTCGCCCTCGCCCTGCAGGCGGATGTCGAGGCGAAAGATGCCGTCCGCGCCGCGCGTCGCGATCAGCGTGCCGCGGCGCTCCGCCGGCACCAGCGCCAGGACCGGGTCCTGCGCATTGCCGGGCTCGTCGTCGAAATAGATCCGCGTCGCCAGCCTGACCAGCAGGCCGCGGGCGAAGACCGAAACGGTCAGATGCGGTGCCTGTCGCGAGCCATTTGGCCCCGGCAGAGCGCCAGGCCGGATCGTCTCGATGAAGAAAACGCCCTCCGCGTTCGTCTCGGCCCGGCCGAAGCCGGTGAACCCGGCATTGCCGGTGGCATGGAAGCGGCCTTCGGCATCGGCCTGCCAGGTCTCGATCATCGCATCGCCGACCAGGGCGCGATCGCCATCGAAGACCTTGCCCTCGATGCGGATGCGCTCGCCGGCAACGCCTTCGCTGGCGACCTGCTCGGTCGCGATCTCCGGCCCGCCATAGGCCCGCGGCGTCAAGGAGTAGGCGAAGAACGGGCCGATGGTCTGGGACGGAGTCACGCCATCAGGCTTCTCAGTGCTCATGCGGTTCCTCCGTCGGCGTCGCCTGCCGGCCGCGCAGCACGATGTCGAAACGATAGCCGAGCGCCCATTGCGGCTCGGTGATGTCGAGATCCAGGTGCGAGACCAGCCGGTTGCGCGCCCGCTCGTCGGTGATCGACTGGAAAATCGGGTCGAAGCGGAAGAGCGGATCGCCCGGGAAATACATCTGGGTGATCACACGCGACAGGAAACTCGGCCCGGAGAGCGAGAAATGGATATGCGCCGGCCGCCAGGCGGTGTTGTCATGGTTGAAAAAGGGGTAGGCGCCCGGCTTGATCGTGACGAAGCGATAGCGCCCCTGCGCATCGGTGACGGCGCGGCCGGCACCGGTGAAGTTCGGGTCGAGCGGCGCCGGATGCTGGTCGCGGACATGGACGTAGCGGCCGGCAGAATTGGCCTGCCAGATCTCGATCAGCGTATCCGGCACCGGCCTGCCGTCCTCGTCGAGGACGCGGCCGCTGACGATGATGCGCTCGCCGAGCGGCTCGCCGGCATGGCGACGCGTCAGATCATTGTCGATCTCCGAAACCGCGACATCGCCGAAGACGGGACCCGTCGTCTCCGACAGGCTGTGCGGCAGGATGATCAGCGGTTGCGACGGCGCCCGCTTCAGCGTGCTGCGATAATCTGGCGAGTTGTTCAGCGGGTGGGCCTTCTGCCCCTCGCGCGGATAGATCAGGCTCATGCCGCCACTCCATCGGCTGTGCGGACGCGCGCCTCCGGCAAAAGGGCGAGTCCGGGCGAGCCGAACGATGAGTCTCGGCCAGCGTCGCAGGGAAAGGCAAGGCCCTGCCGAAGGCAACCTCATCCTTGACGCCGGACCGGGATCGAGACGATTTTCCTGCCGCCGACGTGCCGAGCACCATGCGCCGAGGCCCCTGAATGCCCGAGGACATCGGAATGCTCACGCTCTCATCCGGCCGCTACACGGCCCGCATCGCCCCCGACGCGGGCGGCACGATCGCCGCACTCGACTGGCAAAGGCCGGACGGGACGACGCTGCCGCTGCTGCATGCGCCGGTCGGCCTTGCGCCGCAGACGCAGACGCCGAACAAGTTCGGGGCCTGGGCGATGCTGCCTTTCGCCAATCGCGCCTTCGACGGCCTGGTCGACGACGGCCATACCCGCTTCAAGGTGCCGTCCAACAACCCTGCCGGCACGATCCACGGCTTCGGCTGGCAATCCGCCTGGCAGGTCGAGCGACAGGATGCCGGTCATACCGTGCTGGTCCACCGCCGTATGGCCGGCCCGGATCCCTATCGCTACCTCGCCAGGCAGGACATCCGGCTGGGCGAAGACGGTATGACCGTGACGCTGTCGCTGACCAACGAGGCCGACCAGGCCCTACCGTTCGGCATGGGCCTGCACCCCTGGTTCCCCTGCGCCGCCGACACGCGCCTCTCCATGAGCGCGACCGGCGCGCTGATCTTCGGCGACCAGTTCCGCGCCACCGGCACGCAAGCCTTCGGCGATGGCGGCCCCTATGCCGGCAACCCGATCTTCGCCACCGGCGCCGAGACCGCCTGGAGCTTCCTCGGCTGGGACGGAACCGCCCGGATCGAGACGCCCTCGACCGGGCTCGCCATCACGCTGAGCGCGAGCGAGAGCCTGCGCTATCCGGTGGTCTGGGCGCCGGCCGGCGTCGATTTCCTTTGCGCCGAGCCGCAAAGCCACGCCGCGGGAGCACCGAGCGAGAAGATCGTGCGCGAAGCCTCGCCGCTCGCCCGGCTGCAACCGGGCGAGACCTTGGAAGGCTGGGTGCGGATCGCCGCCGAAGCTATCTGAGCGCTAGCGCCAGCCCGGCCCCGACATCGGCTGGAAGCCGATCGCACCGGCCGGGATCGCCGGCCTGAGCAGCATCTGCTCGCGCGCCTCGCCCCAAGCCGGGCCCTGGCGCTGCTGCTTGGCGGTCAGCACGGCCTTCTGCGTCTTGATCTTGGCCTTGGCGATCTTGTGCTTGGAGCCCGAGGACGCCTTGGCGAAGCGCGAGAGATTGTCGGTCGCGGCGCCATTCAGCGCGATGCGGGTGCTGCCGGAGCCATGCTTCTTGACCAGCGCGAACAGCTTGGCGGCATTGGCCGGGTGCAGGCGGATGCAGCCATGCGAGGCCGGGCGGCCGAGCGCGCCGACGGCAGCGGTGCCGTGGATGGCATAGCCGCCGCGGAAGAACACGGCATAGGGCATCGCCCCGCCATATTTGCGCGAGTACCAGCTGCGCTCGAGCCGGGTCGGGCGATAGACGCCATTGGGCGAGCGGAAGCCCTTGCGGCCGGACGAGATCGCCCAGTTGTAGGTTTCACCGTCGCTGGTGGCGACGCTCATCCGCTGGGCGGCGATATCGACGCGGACATCGACCTTGGCCTGCGCCGAGGCGAGGCCGGCGAGCGAGGCGCATAAGAAAGCGAGAATGCCGAGAAGGCGGGACATGACGCGACTCCTGAACGACGCAACCTGAGGAAAACGGCTCTTTGGTCGCTGTCGCTCAGGCGCGTGCGCCATGCGAAGTCAGCCCCGGCCTTGCCCTAAAGGAATCCGGAGGGGCCGATGCTTGTAAAGCGCAAACCGCTAAAATGGTTTCCAATCGTCCGCCAGCAATGCCGGCAGTTTGCTAGTCGAAGAACGCGATCCAGGCGAGCAGCGCCGCGATCAGCCAGAGCGCCCAGTTGCCCCAGCGGTTACGCGCCGCTTCCGCCCGGCCGATCGCCTGGATGCTGGCCTCGTCGAGCGAGAAGCCGTGGCGCGAGGAATCTTCCAGCTGACCGAGCACGCGCTCGGCCCGGCCGACCGTCTCCGGCAGGTTGGCGAGGCTTCCGACAAGGGTGCGCACGCTGCGGCCGGCATCCTCGATGCGCCCGATCGGGCCGAGATTGCGCGTCAGCCAATCGCGCACCACCGGCTCCGCCGTGGTCCACATGTCGAGATGGGGATCGAGCGTGCGGGCGACGCCCTCGACCACCACCATGGTCTTCTGCAGCATGACGAGCTCGGTGCGTGTCGCCATGTCGAACAGGCCGGTGATCTCGAACAGCAGCGTCAGCACCTTCGCCATCGAGATCTCGTCGGCGCGCCGGTCGTGGATCGGCTCGCCAACGGCGCGGATCGCCTGGGCAAAGTCGTCGACCGAGTGGTGCGGCGGCACATAGCCCGCCTCGAAATGCACTTCGGCGACGCGGCGATAGTCGCGGGTGATGAAGCCGAAGAGGATTTCGGCGAGGAAGCGCCGCTCCTTGTGGCCGAGGCGACCCATGATGCCGCCATCGACCGCGACGAGCCGGCCCTCGGCATCGACGAAGAGATTCCCCGGATGCATGTCGGCGTGGAAGAAGCCGTCGCGGATCGCATGCTTCAGGAAGGACTGGATGACATTGCGGCCGAGCGCCGGCAGGTCGTGCCCGGCAGCGCGCAGGGCCTCGACGTCGGAGAGGCGGATGCCGTCGATCCACTCGTCGATCAGGATCTCGCGGGCGGTGAGCTGCCAATCCGGCACCGGCACGCGGAAATTCGTGTCCTCCTTGGTATTCTCGGCGAATTCGGAGAGGGCAGCCGCCTCCAGGCGCAGGTCCATCTCCATCGCGACCGAGCGCGCCAGCGTCTCGACGATGGCGACGAAGCGCAGGCGGCGTGCCTCGGGCGAGCGACGCTCGGCGAGCTCGGCGCCAAAGCGCATGGCCGCAAGGTCGCGGTGGAAGCGGTCGCGGATGCCGGGCCTGAGGATCTTGACGGCGACCTCGCTGCCATCCTTGCGGCGGGCGCGATGGACCTGGGCGATCGAGGCGGCCGCGACCGGCTCGCCGAATTCGGCGAAGATCGCCTCGACCGACTCGCCATGCGCGGCTTCGATCGCAGCACGGGCCTGCGCCATCGGGAAGGGCGCCATCCGGTCCTGCAGTGCGGACAGGTCCTCGGCAATCTTCATGCCGACGACGTCGGGCCGCGTCGCCAGGAACTGGCCGAACTTGACATAGGACGGGCCGAGCCGGGTCAGCGCCGCGGCAAGCCTCGTCGCGGAGGAGCCGGCGCCGCGTCGCTCGATCAGGCGGCCGAGCGCGATCAGCGCCCGCGCCGCAGGCGGCAGCACGGAGGGATCGACGAGCGCGAGCGCGCCCTCACGCGCCAGCACGAAGCCGACCCGTGCCGAGCGGGCGAGATGGGCAAGCGCGGAGATCATGCGGCGGCAGCGCCCGTCACAGCTTCCAGCCGGAATGCAGCGCCACGACCCCGCCGGTCATCGGCGTGAAGCTGGCGCGGCGGAAGCCGGCGTCCGCGATCATGTTGGCGAAGATCTGCGGACGCGGGAACTTGCGGATCGACTCGACCAGATACTGGTAGGGCTCGGCTTCGCCGGTCACCATCCGGCCCATCGGCGGGATGACGTTGAACGAATAGGCCTCGTAGACCTTGTCGAGCAGCGGCACGTCGACATGGGAGAATTCGAGGCAGAGGAAGCGGCCGCCACGCTTCAGCACGCGATAGGCCTCGGCCAGCGCCTTCTCGATGCGCGGCACGTTCCGGATGCCGAAGGCGATCGTATAGGCGTCGAAAGTCGCGTCCGGCAGCGCCAGCTCCTCGGCATTCCCCTGGACGAAACGGATGCGCTCATCATCCGGGAAGCGCTTTTGCGCCCGCTCGCGCCCGACGGCGAGCATCTCGGCATTGATGTCGAGGACGGTGACGTCGGTCTGCGGCCCGCCCTCCTCCAGCACCTTGAAGGCGACATCGCCGGTGCCGCCGGCGACGTCGAGATGATGGAAGGGTCGGTCGCGCGGCGGCTTCAGCGCCGTCAGCAGCGCCTCCTTCCAGACGCGGTGCAGCCCGGCTGACATCAGGTCGTTCATCAGGTCGTAGCGGCCAGCGACCTTGTGGAAGACGTCGTCGACCTTGGCCTGCTTCTCGCCGAGCGGCACGTTCTCGAAGCCGAAATGGGTGGTGTCGGAGGCTGCTGTCACGGTTGGGCCGCTCTTGTGTTCGGGTGAGGCGATGAATAGCGAAAGCGTCGGGGCTTGTCGCGGGCCCTCTCGACGCATGCTGAAGAGCTAATGCCATGCCTGAACTTCCCGAGGTCGAAACCGTCCGGCGCGGATTGGAGCCCGCCATGCTCGGCGAGCGCTTCGCGCGCGTCGAGCAGAACCGGCCCGATCTGCGCTTTCCCCTGCCCGAGCGCTTCGCCGAGCGCCTGACCGGACGGCGCATCGAGGCGCTGTCGCGGCGGGCCAAGTACCTGATCGCCGATCTCGATGACGGGCAGGCGCTGGTCATGCATCTCGGCATGAGCGGGCGCTTCATCGTCGAGGCCCCCGGCACGCCGCCGACCGAGCCCGGCGCCTATTACAACGAGATCGGCCGGCACCTCATTCACGACCATGTCGTCTTCCATCTGGGCTCGGGCGCGCGTGTCACCTATAACGACGTCCGCCGCTTCGGCTTCATGGATCTCGTGCCGCGCGCTGGGCTGGAAACCTCCAAGCATTTCGCCGGAATGGGAATCGAGCCGCTCGGCAACGAGCTCTCCGGCGAGCTCCTGGCCAAGTTGTTCTCCGGCAAGATCGCGCCGCTGAAAGCCGCGCTGCTCGACCAGCGCCTGATCGCCGGCCTCGGCAATATCTATGTCTGCGAGGCGCTGTTCCGCGCCGGCCTGCACCCGGAGGCCGAGGCCGGTTCGCTGGCGACGCCGACCGGCAAGCCGCGCGAGAAGGCGCATCTCCTGGCACAGATCATCCGCGACGTCCTGGAGGAGGCGATCGCCGCCGGCGGCTCGACCTTGCGCGACTTCGCCCATGCCGACGGCTCGCTCGGCTATTTCCAGCATCGCTTCAAGGTCTATGACCGCGAGGACGAGCCTTGCGTCACGCCGGGCTGCGGGCATCTGGTCAGGCGGCTCGTCCAGTCCGGGCGCTCGACCTTCTATTGCGAGAGCTGCCAGAAGCGGGCCTGAGGACCATGATGCCCGACGCTCCTCGCCCACCCGGCAGGATCATCCTGCTCAACGGCGCCTCCAGCAGCGGCAAATCCTCGCTGGCGCGCGCCGTGCAGGCCCGGATCGAGGAGCCGTTCTGGCACATCTCGATCGACCATTTGCGCGATGCGGGCGTGCTGCCGACCGCCCGCATCCGCAGCGGCGAATTCCCGTGGGCCGCGATGCGCGACGCCTTTTTCGAGGGCTTCGAGCAGTCGCTGCTCGCCTATGTCCGCTGCGGCAACAACGTGATCGTCGAGCACATCATGGAGAGCCGCCCCTGGCTGCTGCGGCTGGCCGGGCTGCTCGAAGGACAGGACGTCTTCTTCGTCGGCCTGCATTGCGATCTTGCCGAGCTGGAGCGGCGTGAGGCCGCCCGCGGCGACCGGCGCATCGGCGACGCCCGCCGCGACTTCCACCAGATCCACAGCTATTGCCGCTACGATGCCGAGCTGGATTCTTCCACCCCACTCGAGATCAATGCCGACGGGTTGATCGCCGCCTGGCGCTCGCGCACGACGCCCTCGGCCTTCCAGCGCCTGCTCGCCGAGGCCGGGCCGGCCGCCTGATCAGGCGTTTTCAATGAACTGGGCGAGGTTCTCCAGCGTCGAGCGCAGGCCGGCATCGTGATCGGCCTTGCCGATGCCGGCCGGGACGTTCTCGCACAGGATGGTCACCTCGGTGCCGTCGCGCACCTCCTTGAAGCGCCAGGTCATCGTCATCGTGCCGGCGAAAGCCGGGTCATCCGAGACGAAGCCAACCTCCCAGACAATGCGCTCACCGGGATCGAGCGCGATGAAGCGGCCTTCGACAATGTCGCTGTCGGCTGTGGCCTTGCCGGGAGCCCCGCTGGGATCGTCATAGGTCAGGACCATGCGGTAACTGCCGCCCGGATGCGGCTCGAAGCGCTCGATCTTCGCCCGCATCCCCTTGGGCGGCAGCCATCGCGACAGCACGGCCGGATCGGCGAAGGCATTGTAGACCGCCCCGGGCGACGCCTTGACGAGGCGCGAGGCGGTATCGGTTCGGGTTCTTCCGGTCATGCGCACCTCCTCTTCGGCGGCCATGCCTTATCAACGCGCAAAATGGCCCCAGGGGACCAACGGCGCGGTTAGCTTCGCACCACACTCCTGAATGCGGCCGAAAGCGCGGCGAGCGCGTCACGCGGGCGCCCGTCCCTGACCCGCGTGTGCAACAGGATCGGCAGGCGCGGCAAATCGGGCAGGCCGAGCCTTTGCCCGACATCGACCGCGCCGAAGGGCAGCATGCGCGGCGCCAGCGCCGCGACGCCGAGCCCGACCGTGACCGCCGCGGCGACCGCCGTAACGCCGCCGCCGACGAAGATCTCCGTCCAGGACACCCCCGCTTCGTCGAGGAGCTGCCCTGCCATCACCCGCACGCCGCAGGGTTCGGCCATGGTGGCGACCGGCAGCGGCTCGCCCGGGCGATGCTGCCAGGCCGGCGCGGCGAACCAGCCGAATTTCTCGTCCGCGAGCAGCTCGCCATCGCTGCGCCCGGCATGCAGGCGCACGATCACCGTGTCGAGCTCACGCCGGTCGAAGCTCTGGAGCAGCTCACTGGAGGTCCCGATCCTGATCTCGATCACCAGCTGCGGGTCCTGCGCATTCATGCGCGCGATCAATGCCGGAAGGTCCGGCCCCGCAACATGGTCGCTGATACCGATGGTCAGGCGTTCCCGGATCGTCGCGAAAGCCGAGAGTGCGCGATCATGCACCGTCAGGAGCTCGCGGGCGTGATCGAGAAATGCCACGCCACGCCCCGACAGCTCGACACGCCGCGGCGTCCGCTCGACCAGCCGGCAATCCAACCGCTGCTCCAGGCGCTTCAGCTTCAGGCTGACCGCGGCCTGGGTCGTCCGCATCGCCTCGGCGGCGCGGGTGAAACTGCCGAGATCGGCGATGTGGACGAAAGCCTGGACGGAATCGAGATCGAGTGGCGGCTTGATCATAACCATTGATTATTATTGAAATCGATATCGATAGCATATCAAAATGACTTGGCTCCCGCTACCGTCAATCTGCTCGATCGCTCTCGCGATGGCCTCTCCGGATGGTCCTTGCAGATCGCATATCCAGCGACAGGAGCTTGCGATGACAACGATGACCAGGGAGCCCGCGCGGCATGTTCGCGATGACGAGGCGGCATGGGCCGAACCGGCGGTCGACGTTTCAGCCGTGGCGGAACTGACCGCGGCGATCCAGAAATATTTCGACCTGATGTACGACTGCGATACGTCCCGCCTCCAGCAAACGTTCGCGCCGACGGCCCAGCTGCACGGCTTTCGCGACGGCAAGTTGATGGCGTGGCCTATGCTGGTCTACCGCGACATCCTCGATAAGCGCCAATCGCCGAAGTCGGTCGATGCCGTGCGCGAGGACGAGATTCTGCTCATCGACTTCGCCTCCACGACCCAAGCGATGACGAAAGTGCGTGTGAGGGTCAACACGATGGTGTTCGTGGACCATCTGACCTGGCACCGGATCGACGGCACCTGGCTGATCACCTCGAAGGGATTTCATGTCGAATCCCAGGATGGCCCGCCGATCTAGAGGCTCAGGCAGAGCAGGTTGCGCCGAGGCTCGCATCGCGCCGTGCGTCCGCGCGCATGGACCACGGCCCGGCTGGCCGCTATTCGTGGCCGGGACACAGCGCATCCAGGAGGCCTGCCATGGCTTATGAGACCATTCTCGTCGAGGTGAAAGGCAAGGTCGGCATCATCACGCTGAACCGGCCGCAGGCCCTGAATGCGCTGAACGTCCAGCTCATCGCCGACATCAATGCGGCGCTCGACGGCTTCGAGCGCGACGACAACATCGGCTGCATCGTCATGACCGGCTCGGAGAAGGCCTTCGCCGCCGGCGCCGACATCAAGGCGATGCAGGAGCGCAGCTATCCCGGCACCTATCTCGACGACAAGTTCGCCGACTGGGACCGGATCAGCCAGCGGCGCAAGCCGATCATCGCTGCGGTCGCGGGCTTCGCGCTCGGCGGCGGCTGCGAGCTCGCGATGATGGCCGATTTCATCATCGCCGCCGACAACGCCAAGTTCGGCCAGCCCGAGATCAACCTTGCCGTCATCCCCGGCGCCGGCGGCACCCAGCGCCTGACCCATGCGATCGGCAAGGCCAAGGCGATGGACCTTTGCCTCACCGGCCGCTTCATGGATGTGAACGAAGCCGAGCGCGCCGGGCTGGTCGCCCGTATCGTTCCGCTCGCCGAGCTGATGACCGAGACGCTCAAGGCGGCCGAGCAGATTGCCTCGAAGTCGCTGCCCTCGCTGCTGTCAGCCAAGGAATCGGTCAATCGCGCCTTCGAGACGACGCTGGCCGAAGGCCTGCGCTTCGAGCGCCGCGTCTTCTCGGCGCTGTTCGGCACGCACGATCAGAAGGAAGGCATGGCCGCCTTCATCGAGAAGCGGAAGCCCGAATTCAAGAACTACTGAGACAGGCGAGCCCCGGCCGATCAGCGCCACGCATGGCCGGGGCCAGTTTCTTTCACTTGAAAGGCCGACGGCGCTGCTGGACCATGGCTGCTCACTCTTAAGAGCACGCAGGATTTGCCATGACCGCCGCAGCCCGCTCCCTCACCGACGGCATCGCGCTGCCGAGCTATGCCGATGTCGAAGCGGCGGCACAGCGCATCGCCGGCGTCGCGCATCGGACGCCGGCGCTGACCTCGCGCACCGCCAATGAGCGCACCGGCGCCAATCTCGTCTTCAAGGCCGAGAACCTGCAGCGCATGGGCGCCTTCAAGTTCCGCGGCGGTTACAATGCCATCGCGGCGCTGACGCCGGAGCAGCGCAAGGCCGGCGTCCTGACCTATTCCTCCGGCAACCATGCCCAGGCGATCGCCTATGCCAGCAAGCTGCTCGGCGCGCCGGCGACGATCATCATGCCGCTCGACGCTCCCGCGGCGAAGGTCGCCGCGACCAAGGGTTATGGCGCCGAGGTCGTCACCTATGACCGCTACACCCAGGACCGGCTCGAACTGGGTGACCGACTGGCGGCCGAGCGCGGGCTGACGCTGATCCCGCCCTACGACCATCCCGAGGTCATCGCCGGCCAGGGCACGGCGACGAAGGAGCTGATCGAGGAAGCCGGCGAGCTCGACGTACTGCTGGTCTGCCTCGGCGGCGGCGGGCTGCTCGCCGGCGCGCTGCTGGCGGCGAGAGCGCTCAATCCTGGCTGCAAGGTCTATGGCGTCGAGCCGGAGGCCGGCAATGACGGCCAGCAATCCCTGCGCAAGGGCGAGATCGTCAAGATCGACGTGCCCAAGACCATCGCCGACGGCGCCCAGACCGCCTTCCTCGGCAACTACACCTTCCCGATCATCCGCGATCTCGTCGAGGACATCGTCACCGTGCCGGACGCCGCCCTCGTCGCGGCGATGCGCTTCTTCGCCGAACGGATGAAGCTCGTGGTCGAGCCGACCGGCTGCCTTGCGGCGGCGGCCGCCTTCACCGGCGCAGTGCCGGTGGCGGGTAAGCGCGTCGGCGTCATCCTGAGCGGCGGCAATGTTGACCTCGCCAGCTTCGCCCGTTTCATCGGTGAGGGCGCGTGAGCGAGATCGAGACGATCCTGTCGCCTGATGTGCCGGCGCCGGCCGGGCATTATGCGCAGGCAGTCGCGTATAAAGATCTGGTCTTCGTCTCCGGCCAGCTCGCGCCGCGCCCCGACGGCAGCCATACCGCCGGCGAGCCCTTCGCGGTGCAGGCCCGCCAGGCACTCGACAATCTCCTGGCAGTGCTCGACGCCGCCGGTTGCGGCCCGGCCGATGTGCTGAAGGTCACCGCCTATCTGGTCGGCGCCGCGCATTGGCCCGAGTTCAATGCGGTCTACGCCGAGGTCTTCGGGCCGCACAGGCCGGCCCGCGCAGTCGTCCCGGTGCCGGAGCTGCATCATGGCTATCTCGTCGAGATCGAGGCCGTGGCGGTCCGCCGCAAGGCAGGTTGAAGGCGGCTACGATTCCGGCGTTGACGCCAAGCGCGGCAGGAACTATAGGGTCGGGCCTCGCGGCGGTCTTGCTCCGGCAGGACCGTCGCTCGCATTTTCAACTGAAGGTCCGTGGTCGTGCCAGCCGGCGATAGCCAGGCGCTCACCGCGATGAGGACGAGGACAGACCATGGCCAACACGACTTCGGCCAAGAAGGCCGCGCGCAAGATCGTGCGGCGCACCGAAGTGAACAAGGCGCGCCGCAGCCGCGTGCGCACCTTCCTGCGCAAGGTCGAGGAGGCGATCGCCTCCGGCGACAAGAGCGCCGCCGCCGCTGCTCTGCAGGCTGCCCAGCCGGAGCTGATGCGGGCCGCACAGAAGGGCGTGGTTCACAAGAACACCGCTTCACGCAAGGTTTCGCGTCTCGCTCATCGTATCGGTGCGCTGGCTTCCTGATCGCCGTTCATCAGAGCGGATTTGCGAGCAGTTTTCGACCCGGCCGAAAGGCCGGGTTTTTGTTTGCCTGCCAGCCGGCGGGAGGCGCCCCGATGTTGCGGCGCAACACCCGCTGTCAACGGCGATTCCGCAATCTTTCCACGACTTTACCGACTTGACTTCAATGCCGATTTAGAGGTCAGAAATCGTCCCGCGCGGGACTTTTGACCGCACAAAATTCCTCCATATTTTTCATCATCTTAGTGGGCAAAGCAATTCAGCTGGGTGAATCCCCGCTCCCCGAATGGGGTGGAGGATGGGCTTCGAAAAAAAAGATTCGGAGCCGGCGCGAGACCCGCCCGGTAAAGAAAAGCTTAACTTCCCCAACTGATTGCGAGACACCTTCCGGTAGGGCAGACAGTGGTCGGAATGCCCCTTCACCACGAAGCCGGCTGAGGGGGATATTGCCCCCGTTCGAGGCGGCCCTGTAAGGTCCTTTTCATCGGCGGGCGGACAGCGATGTCCAACCGGCTCTCCAAAGAATTGTTGATGTTTTTGGCTTACAACCAGGCGGGGTTGGAAGAATGAGTTTCTATGTCTTAAAGATTTAAACGCCTTGAATAGACCATAGCCGCAGCCGATCTTTTTAGAGCGCGCGGCTCTACCTCGAAAAGCGTTGGGAAGACCTCGCTTCGCGGCTCTCGCGCCGCCGAAGGCGGGAGGCGTTTTTCTCGATGAACAAACCACTGCATGGCCAACCTCGGAAAACGTGGCGGCAACATGCACGACAATGGAATGGGGCAATTGGAATGTTCGAGCGGATGGAGACTGGCAATCTGGTTGAGACTGCGGCCACCCCTGTGGTGACCAGGCTTGCCCCGACTGAGCCGGCGAGCGTCGCCGGGACCAAGGACCGTTGGGACAGGGTCCGCCGGCGCCTGCGCGCCGAGCTCGGCGAGGACGTCTTCTCGAGCTGGTTCGCGCGCGTCGAGATCGGCGCGGTCGTCGAGGGCGTCGCCCACCTCACCGTGCCGACCCGCTTCCTGAAGAGCTGGCTCGAAGCCCATTATGCCGAGCGCCTGCGGGCGCACTGCATGGCCGAGCTCGATGCGCCCAACGGCGTCGCCCTTTCGGTGCGCCAGGTGGCGCGAGAGAGCAGCGAGCCCTGCCAGGACCTCTCGGCGCAGCGGGCGCGCCCGGCCCAGGCTCGCCCAGCCACCCCGATGTCGGATGTCGCTCCCACTTCGGCCGCCACCCCGGCCAGCGATCGCGACCCCATGGACGCCTGCGGCACGCTGCTCGACCGGCGCATGACTTTCCAGAGCTTCGTCGTCGGCAAGTCGAATGCGCTCGCCTTCGCCGCGGCCGAGCGAATCTCGGCGGCCCCCGCCGGCTCGACGCCCTATAACCCGCTCTATCTCCATGCTGGCGTCGGCCTCGGCAAGACGCATCTGATCCAGGCGATCGCCCAGGATGCGCGCCAGCACGGCAAGCGCGTCGCCTATTTCACCGCGGATCGCTTCATGTACGGCTTCGTTGCCGCGCTGAAGTCGCAGACGGCGCTCGCCTTCAAGGAGAAGCTGCGCGGCATCGACCTTTTGATCGTCGACGACGTCCAGTTCATCCAGGGCCGTTCGATCCAGCAGGAGTTCGGCCATACGATCAATGCGCTGATCGATGCCGGCAAGCAGATCGTCGTCGCCGCCGACCGGCTGCCGACCGATCTGGAGGCGCTCGACGAGCGCATCCGCTCCCGGCTCGCCGGCGGCCTCGTCGTCGAGATCGGCGAGCTCGACGAGGCGCTGCGGGTCAAGATCCTGACCACCCGCCTCGATGGGCTGAAGGCCGCCCATCCGAGCTTCCACGTCAATCCGGACGTGATCGCCTATGTCGCCAAGCTCGTCGCCACCAATGGCCGCGATCTCGACGGCGCCGCCAACCGCATCCTGGCGCATGCGACGCTGACCGGCGCCAGCGTGACGATGGAGACGGCGGAAGCGGCGATCCGCGATCTCGTCCGGACGCGCGAGCCGCGCCGGGTCAAGATCGAGGACATCCAGAAGCTCGTCGCGACCCGCTACAATGTCAGCCGCGCCGACATCCTGTCGGAGCGCCGGACAGCGGCGGTGGTCAAGCCGCGCCAGATCGCGATGTATCTCGCCAAGGCGCTGACGCCACGCTCGCTGCCCGAGATCGGGCGCCGCTTCGGCGGGCGCGACCACACCACCGTGCTGCATGCGGTGCGCAAGATCGAGAAGGCCATCGTCGAGGACCGTCTGCTTCATGACGAAGTCGACCTCCTGAAGCGCATGCTGCAGGAGTGAGCCTCGGGCGGCCACTCTTGCGTTAACTGTGCAGGCGGGCTCGCGCGCCCTTGCGCGCGGCCCGGCCGTCCGGCAATGTCGCGGGCCACCTTTCTGCCTGCCGGCTCGCCGCGGGCGCCAGCATGCCAGAAGACGCCATGAAGGTTACGGTCGAACGCTCCACGCTCCTGAAGTCGCTCGGGCATGTCCATCGTGTCGTCGAGCGGCGCAACACGATCCCGATCCTGTCGAATCTCCTGCTGCGCGGCAGCGAGGACGGGTTGAAGCTGAAGGCGACCGACCTCGACATCGAGGTGGTCGAGACCGTGCCGGCCGACGTAGTCGAGTCCGGCGCGACCACGGTCCCCGCGCACACGCTCTACGACATCGTCCGCAAGCTGCCAGACGGCTCGCAGGTCTCGCTGGAGACCACCGGCGAGACCGGCCAGATGGTGCTGCGCTCGGGCCGCTCCCGCTTCACCCTGCAGACGCTGCCGGAAAGCGATTTCCCCGACATCACCGCCGGCGAGATGGCGCATCGCTTCGTGCTGCCGGCCGGCGAGTTCAAGCGCCTGATCGACAAGACCCAGTTCGCGATCTCGACCGAGGAGACGCGCTACTATCTCAACGGCATCTATCTGCACGCCATCGACGTCGACGGGCGCCCGGTGCTGCGCGCCGTCGCGACCGATGGCCATCGCCTCGCCCGCGTCGACACCGCGGCCCCGCAGGGCTCGCTCGGCATGCCCGGCGTGATCGTGCCGCGCAAGGCCGTGGCCGAGATCCAGAAGTTGCTGGAGGACGGCGAGAGCGAGGTCCAGATCGAGCTCTCCGCCACCAAGATCCGCGTCGCCACAGCCGAGGTCGTGCTGACCTCCAAGCTGATCGACGGCACCTTCCCCGACTATCAGCGCGTCATCCCCTCCGGAAACGACAAGCTGCTCACCGTCGACCGGGGCGATTTCGCGGCCTCCGTGGACCGCGTCTCGACCATCTCGTCCGAGCGTGGCCGCGCCGTGAAGCTCTCCATGGCCGATGGCCGGATGACGCTCTCGGTGACCAATCCCGATTCCGGCTCGGCGACCGAGGAGATCGAGGTGGACTACGACGCCGGCCCGCTCGATATCGGCTTCAACGCGCGCTATCTGATGGACATCGCCGCCCAGCTCGACGGCGACACTGCGCTGCTCAAGCTCGCCGATCCGGGTTCGCCGACGGTGATCCAGGACCGCGAAGGCGCTTCGGCCCTCTATGTGCTGATGCCGATGCGGGTCTGATCCCGCGAGCGCATCTTGACCGCGGTCGCACGCCTCACGCTGCAGAATTTCCGCTCCTATCCGACCCTTGATCTCGCGATCGAGGGTCGGCTCGTTGCACTGTGCGGCGAGAACGGCGCCGGCAAGACCAATCTGCTCGAGGCGCTCTCGCTGTTCGCACCCGGCCGCGGCCTCAGGCGCGCCGACCTCTCCGAGATGGTGCGCCAGCCGGGCGATGGCGGCTTCGCCGCCTCGATCGGTCTCACCGATGACGGCGCGCGGCTCGGCATCGGCCTGGAGCCGCCCGATGCCGAGGGCCGGCGGGCACGGATCGCCCGGATCGACGGCGCCCCGGCCGGCTCGGCGCTGGCCTTCAGCGACTATGTCAGGCTGGTCTGGCTGACGCCCGATCTCGACGGGCTGTTCCGCGGCGCCGCCGGCGATCGCCGCCGCTTCCTCGACCGGCTGGTGCTGGCGGTCGACCCCGGCCATGGCACGCGCTCGAACGCGCTGGAAAAGGCGCTACGCTCGCGTAACCGCATCCTCGACGAGAGCCCGCACCAGCAGCGCTGGCTCGACGCGGTCGAACGCGAGATCGCCGAGCTCGGCGTCGCCGTTGCCGCCGCCCGCGCCGAGACCGTGGCGCGGCTCTCCGCCATCATCGCCCAGACGGCGGACGAGGCCTCGCCCTTCCCGCAGGCCGACATCGCCCTCGAAGGCGAGATCGATGCGTTGGTCGCGAGCCTGCCGGCGCTCGATGCCGAGGACCGCTATCGCGAGCTGCTGCGGGAGATGCGCCCGCGCGACAAGGCGGCCGGGCGCACCCTCGCGGGGCCGCAGGCCTCCGATCTCGCCGTGCGCCATGCCGCCAAGGACATCCCCGCCGGACAGGGTTCGACCGGCGAGCAGAAGGCGCTGCTGATCGGGCTGGTGCTCGCCCATGCCCGCCTGGTCGCGACGATGAGCGAGCTGCCGCCGCTCGTCCTGCTCGACGAGGTCGCCGCCCATCTCGATCCGCGCCGGCGGGCGGCGCTCTATGGAGCGCTGGCCGAGCTCGGCTGCCAGGTCTGGATGACCGGCGCCGACCCAGCCCTGTTCGGCGATCTCCCTGAGGGAGCCCAGCGCTTCCTGGTCACGCCAGGTGAGGTCAGACCCACGCGCTAGATCATCGCGCGTCCGAACGGACGCGGTTACGATGATCTATCACATTGTTATCGCATCTGATTTTTTCGAAAAGTGGATTCCACTTTTCGGTCCGGTGCTATAGCCAAAGCGGGCCACAGCGGCGGCTCCCCGAAGTATGAAGGCGGTTAATCATTTCGCGCGACACTCCGGGTGATGCATCCGTCGCAGCCGTCCTTCACCGAGGCTGAAGCCTTGATCGCCAGCCGCCTGCTGACGATCCTGGAGCCGCATTTCGACGCCTCCACCCGCAAGCTCTACGCCAAGACGTTCAAGCGCGATCTCGACCAGCTCGACGTCGCCTCCGACGAGCAGGTGAAATACCGCAAGCTGTTCAGGCTCGAGCTCGACGAGCGCTATCGGCTGGCGAAACTGCGCATCGTCGGCCGCGCCAACAACCGCGACATCCTGCTCGCCGACTATCCGCAGTTCTTCCTCGAGGACTTCTCGAACTTCCTCGCCGTCCTCGTCGCGCGCTGGAAGCGGCGATGGGGGCCGGTCGACGAGGCGCTGCGCGTGTTCTGCAAGCTCATGCTCACCGACATCTCCTTTTCGCTAGCCTGCTTCGACGACGCGCTCGAAAGCGACGTCAACGATCGTCTCGGCGCGCTCGAACAGGCCTTTCGCAACGGCATCGGCGAACGCATCTCAGCGATCGAGGCGAGCATGGAGGATGTCGCCGGCTTCTCCGGCCAGCTCTCGACCCAGGCCGGCGCGACCTTGTCGGCCTTGTCCGGCACGCAGGAGCGGCCCGAGCAGGTCGCCGCCTCCGTCGCCGAGATCGTCGCGGCAACGCGGCAATGCGAGCTCGCCAGCGGGCGCATCTCCCAGGAGACGGCGGGGTCGAGCCGCGCCACCCAGGCGGCGAACGCCGAATGCCATGCGATCAGCGACAGTGTCACGCTGCTGCAGCAGGCCAGCGATCGGATCGGCAGCCTGGTCGAACTGATCCGCAGTCTCGCCGCCCAGACCAACCTGCTGGCGCTCAACGCAACCATCGAGGCCGCGCGCGCCGGAGAAGCCGGCAAGGGCTTCGCGGTGGTCGCTGCCGAGGTCAAATCACTCGCCACGGCCACCAACAACGCAACGCAAACCATCCGCCACGGCGTCGGCGAGGTCGTCGATGCCGGGCGCGCCATCGGAGAGGCGGTACGCGGGCTCGGCCAGACCATGCAGACGCTGCAGGACAGCGCCGATGTCGTCGCCGAGTCGGTCGCCGGGCAGGCCAGCCATATCCGCTCGATCGCCGAGCGGGCCGAAAGCTCGTCCTCGGGCGTCGACGCCATCGCACATCATGCCGCGCTGGTCGAAGGCCTCGCGCGCGAAGCGGCTGCGCTCGCCCGGCAGGTCGACGAGCGCGTCCGGGCGACCTCGTCGCAATCGCTGGCACTGGAACAGTCGATCGGCGATTTCCTCGGCGCGATGGGCAAGGCGCGCGCCGAGAAGCGCGGACGCATCCGCCAGACCGGCTGATATCTCCCATCACGCAAGGCGATGGGACACATCCGGTACAGGCTGCTAATCTGCCCGCAACAAGCCGCCATGAGGGAGTAGCGCTCGATGGATCTCGCCGGGCTTCTGGTTTTCGCCGGTGTCTATTTCCTTGCCGTCGCCTCGCCGGGGCCGGGCATCGCCGCGATCGTGGCGCGCTCGCTCTCGACCGGGTTCAGGCGGGCCGTGCCCTTCGTGCTCGGCATCGCATCCGGCGACCTGGTCTGGCTGGCCTTCTCGGCGCTCGGCCTGTCCGTGCTGATGCAGAACTTCCACGGGCTGTTCCTGGTGATCAAGTATGCGGGCTGCGCCTATCTGATCTATCTCGCCTGGAAGCTCTGGACCGCGCCGGTAAAGAGCCTGGAAGATCAGCCGGCGTTGCGCGGCGAGGGCATCCGCCTCTTCCTCGGGGGGCTCGCGCTGACGCTCGGCAATCCGAAGGTGATGGTGTTCTTCGTCTCGATCCTGCCGCTGATCGTCGATCTGCAGGCGCTGACGCCGCTGGCCTTCGTCGAGGTCGCCGTGCTGACCATGCTGATCATCAACACCACCCTGCTCGGCTATGCCTATGCCGCCGACCGGGCGAGGCTGCTGGTCGCCAGCCCCAAGACCATGCGCCGGATCAACCGCGTCACCGGCGGCGTGATGGCCGGCGCCGCGGCGGCGATCGCGGCGCGCGGCTGAGATGGCCGACGAGCCCGCGCCGCGCGTCATCGCCCGCGAGGACTGGGCTGAGACGCCCGGCGAATGGCATGGCGAGGTCCAGGGCTTCGGCGGCGAGGTCTCGCTGATCTTCGTTCAGGCCGAGCCCGGCAAGGGGCCAAGGCTGCACAGCCATCCCTATCCCGAGACCTTCATCGTGCGCGCCGGGCGGGCGCTCTACACGATCGGCGACCGGGAGATCGAGGCCGGACCGGGGGAAATCCTGGTCGTGCCGGCCGGCGTGCCGCACAAGTTCCGCAGCCTTGGGCCGGAAACGCTGGAATCGATCGACATCCACGCCAGCGAGCGCTTCATCACCGACTGGCTGGAATAGCGGGTCCTCCCCCCGTCTTTCCAGGACATCGCGCAGCGATGGGCCTGGAGTCCAGAGCCGATGCCCGTCGCGAGCAGGACTCCCGGGTTCCGCGCTTTCGTCATCAAAGGCATCGGTTCTGGGTTCCGGGCTCGCGCCTTCGGCGCGCCCCGGAATGACGGTGTGTTTCAGCGCCCGCCGGCGGCTGCAATCAGCCTGGCGACCTCGCTCTGGCCGCGCTTGTGGGCATGCTGGAGCGGGCTGACGCCATCCTTGTCGGCAAGATTGGGATTGGCGCCGGCATCGAGCACGAGCCTGGCAACCTCTCGATGGCGCGGGCCGCCATCGCCGAGGATCACGATCTCCAGAAGGCAGGTCCAGCCGAGATTGTTGACGTGATTCACGTCGATGCCTGATGTCAGGAGCAGCTTGGCGGTCTCGACATGAGCGCGCTCGCAGGCCGGGATCAGCGCATTGCCGCCATAGCGGTTGCGCAACGAGAGATCGGGCTTCAGCGGCAGCATCGCCGCGATGATCTCGGTGCGGCCGCTGGCGCCCGCGAGCAGCCAGGGCGTGTCCTGATTCGACGCCTGGGCATTGGGGCTCGCGCCTGCCGCCAGCAGCGCCTTGGCGACGGCAACATGATTGCCGGCGACGGCGAGCAGGAGCGGCGTCTGACGCTGGCCATCGCGCTGTTCGAGATCTGCCTTGGCGGCGATCAGGCGGTTCACCGCGGCAAGATCGCCACGGCCGGCCGCTTCGAGCAGGCCGGTCTGTGCTTCGCTCGCTCCGGTCATCAGCAGCACTCCCGCCAGGATCGCGCCGGCCCGCAGCCACCGCCTCATCTGCCACCGTCGAGCAGGCGCCCGACCACCTTGGCGGTGTAATCGACCATCGGCACGATCCGGGCGTAGTTCAGCCGGGTCGGGCCGATGATGCCGACGACGCCGACGATGCGCTGGCCGCCATCGCGGAAGGGCGCGGCGATGATCGAGGAGCCCGACATCGAGAACAGGTTGTTCTCCGAGCCGATGAAGATGCGCACGCCGTCACCGGCCTCAGCGCGCGAGAGCAAGTCGATCAGTTCGGTCTGCGTCTCCAGATCGGCGAAAAGCAGGCGGATGCGCTCCAGATCCTCCTGCGCCTTCAGATCCTCGAGCAGATTGGCCTGGCCGCGCACGATGAGATGCCGGTCGCTGGAGGGGCCGGAACTCGTGGCGATGCCCGTCTCGACCAGCCGGGCGGTCAATTCGTCGAGCTCGCGCTCCATCAGGATGCGGCTGTCGGCGATCTCGCGGCGAAGCTCGTCGAGCGTTTTGCCGACGATGCGGGCATTGAGGAAGTTGCCGGCCTCGACCAGCGCCGAAGCCGGCAGGCCCGCCGGCAACGCCAGGATGCGGTTCTCGACCGTGCCGTCATCGGCGACCAGCACGGCGAGCGCGCGGCCGGCATCGAGCCGGACGAACTCGATATGGCGCAGGCGGGCATTGGCCTTGGTGGTGACGACGACGCCGGCGCCGCGCGACAGGCCCGACAGCAAGGCCGAGGCCTCGGTCAACGTCTGGTCGAGCGAGCGGTTGCTGGCGGCCGCCCTGATCTGCGCCTCGATGCGGGAGCGCTCGTCCGAGGTGAGGTTGCCGACCTCCATCATGCCGTCGACGAAGAAGCGCAGGCCGCGCTCGGTCGGCAGGCGCCCGGCCGAGGTGTGGGGGGCGTAGATCAGCCCCGCCATCTCCAGATCGGTCATGACGTTGCGCACCGTCGCCGGCGACAGCGCGATCGGCAGCAGGCGGGCGATGTTGCGCGAGCCGACCGGCTCGCCGGTGGTCAGGTAACCGTCGACGATCTGCCGAAAGATCTCGCGCGAGCGCTGGTCGATCTCGACCAGGCCGCCGGGTGTCTCAGGGCGCGTATGGGCGCTCATACCTTGGCGAACAACCTCAATTCCATGGCCCATTGTCCCCGGCGCAGGCAACCGGATCAAGCCCCATGGCCAGTTCGCCTTGCCGCACTCCGGTTAAGCGCCTACAAGCCGCCGACTCCAAAAGACAGGAAGACACGATGAGACCCTCGAAGCGCGCAGCCGACGAGATGCGGAAGGTCACGCTGGAACGCGGCGTGGTGCGCTATGCGGAAGGCTCGTGCATGGTCACCTTCGGTGAGACGAAGGTGCTCTGCGCCGCCACCGTCGAGGAAAAGGGGCCGCCGTGGTTGCGCGGCACCGGCAAGGGCTGGGTCACCGCCGAATATTCGATGCTGCCGCGCGCCACCCATGAGCGCACCCGCCGCGAGGTCACCTCGGGCAAGCCCTCGGGCCGGACGCAGGAGATCCAGCGCCTGGTCGGGCGCAGCTTGCGCGCCGTGGTCGACCTGACGGCGATCGGCGAGCGCCAGATCGTCGTCGACTGCGACGTGCTGCAGGCCGATGGCGGCACCCGCACCGCCTCGATCACCGGCGCCTGGGTCGCGCTGCACGATGCGCTGAAGTGGATGGAAGGACGCGGGATGCTGAAAGGCGCCAATCCGCTGAAGGATCATGTCGCCGCCGTCTCCTGCGGCATCGTCGCCGGCAACCCGGTGATCGATCTCGATTATGTCGAGGATTCCGGGGCGCAGACCGACGCCAATTTCGTCATCACCGGCGCGGGCGGCCTCGTCGAGGTGCAGGGCACTGCCGAGGGCGCTCCCTTCAGCGAGGACGAGCTGATGGCGCTGCTGAAGCTCGCCAAGGGCGGCATCGGCAAGCTGGTCACGCTGCAGAAGGCGGCGGTGGCCTGACGCCATGACCACCAACCGCCTCCTCACCGGCAAGGTCGTGATCGCGACCCACAACCAAGGCAAGCTGCGCGAAATGCGCGAGCTGATGGCGCCCTATGGGGTCGAGCTCGTCTCGGCCGGCGAGCTTGGCCTGCCGGAGCCGGCGGAGGATGGTCACATGTTCGCCGAGAACGCTGCGATCAAGGCGGTCGCGGCGGCAAACGCCTCCGGCCTGCCGGCGCTGGCGGATGATTCCGGTGTCTGCATCGACGCGCTCGACGGCGCGCCCGGGCTGTTCTCGGCCAACTGGGCCGGGCCGGGCAAGGATTTCGCCCCCGCGCTGGCCAGGGTGCAGATGGAACTCGGCAAGCGCGGCGCGACCACGCCCGAGCAGCGCAAGGCGCATTTCGTCTCGGCGCTGGTGATCGCCTGGCCGGACGGGCATCAGGAACTGTTCGAAGGCCGCGTTTTCGGCGAGATCGTCGATGCACCGCGTGGGTTGTCCGGCTTCGGCTACGACCCGATCTTCCAGCCGGCCGGCCATGCCAAGACCTTCGGCGAGATGAGCGCAGAGGAGAAGCACGGCATCCCGCAGGACGGCTCGCCCGGCCTGTCGCACCGGGCCCGCGCCTTCCATGTGCTCGCCGCCGCCTGCCTGAGGGCGCCCGGTTGAGCCCTTCGGCCGCCCTTGCCGCGCGGCCCGGCGTGCCGAAACATCCGACTGCGGATGCCGGCTTCGCCGTCTATGTGCATTGGCCGTTCTGCCTGGCCAAATGCCCCTATTGCGACTTCAACTCTCATGTACGGCATCAGCCGCCGGATCAGGCCCGCTACATCGCCGCCTTCCGCCGCGAGATCGCCCAGCGGGCGCAGCTCGCGCCCGGACGCACGGTGTCCTCGATCTTCTTCGGCGGCGGCACACCCTCGCTGATGGAGGGCGCGACCGTCGGCGCGATCCTCGATGCGATCGGCGAGCACTGGGCCGTCGATCCCAATTGCGAGATCTCGCTGGAAGCCAACCCGACCAGCGTCGAGGCCGGGCGCTTCCGCGATTTCCGCGCGGCGGGCGTCAACCGCGTCTCGCTCGGCGTGCAGGCGCTGAACGATACCGATCTCAAGGCGCTCGGGCGGATGCATTCGGCGCAGGAGGCGCTCGATGCGGTCGCGATCGCGCGGCGCTATTTCGAGCGCTATTCCTTCGACCTGATCTATGCCCGCTCGCCACTGCAGACTCCGGCGCTGTGGCAGGCCGAGCTCGAGCTCGCGATCAGCCATGCCGCCGAGCACCTGTCGCTCTACCAGCTCACCATCGAACCTGGCACCGCCTTCGACCAGCTCTACAAGGCCGGCAAGCTCGCCATTCCCGATCCCGATGCGGGGGCGGCGCTCTACGAGCTGACGCAGGAAATTACGGCCAAGCACGGCCTGCCGGTCTACGAGATCTCAAACCATGCCCGGCCGGGCGCGGAATGCCGGCACAACCTGATTTACTGGCACTATGGCGAATATGCCGGCATCGGGCCGGGCGCTCATGGCCGGCTGGTGACAGCGGATGGGCGCTTCGCACAATCGACCGAGAAGCGCCCGGAAACCTGGCTGGAGCGGATCGAGGCCGGCGGCGACGCGCTCGTCGAGAATGAGCGCCTCTCGGCCGAGTCGCAGGGCGACGAGTACCTGCTGATGGGCCTGCGGCTCGTCGAAGGCATTGATCTCGACGTGTTCGAGGGACTCGCCGGCCGCAAGCTCAACGGCAACCGGATCGGCAGCCTGATCGCCGAGGGCTTCCTCGCCCGCAAGGCCAATGGCCGTCTCGCCGCGACACCGGAAGGCGCACTCCTGCTCGACGCGCTCGTCGCCGATCTCGCAGCCTAAGTGCCGATCCCGGCGGCAGGCGCCGGACTCGGTATCATTAAACCGATTTAGATCGATGAGAAGCCCTGTTGAGGCAGGGTTCGTCATGACCGCATGGTCACCTTCCGCCACGTCACCGCCGCAATCGGCGCTCCCGATGGCCGGGTAAGAACGACATAAGTTCAACCTAGGGAGGTCACCGATGCAGCCACGCATAATCGATGAATCACGCCCCGCATTGTCACGCCGCCGCCTGTTGCAGGTTGCGGGGGCAGGAGCACTCGTAGCAGCCGCCGATACGGCCTTCGCGCAGACCCCGGCCGCCCGACCTGGGCCGCCGAGCACGATCACCACGCCGCCGCGCGATTTCAGCCGCGGCGGCGCGCCGACCACCTATTTCTGGGATCCGGACGTCCTCGCCGTCGATCCCGCCTTCGAAGGGCTGGCCCAGCCCAATGCCGCGATCCAGCGGCTGTGGACCGGCGCGCTCTGGGCGGAAGGCCCCGCCTGGAACGCGCAGGGGCGCTATCTCGTCTGGAGCGACATCCCGAACAACCGGCAGATGCGCTGGCTCGAGGATGACGGCCGCGTCAGCGTCTTCCGCACGCCATCGGGCAACAGCAACGGCAACAGCTTCGATTTCCAGGGGCGGCAGCTCTCCTGCGAACATCTCAACCGCCGCGTCGTCCGTTATGAGCTCGACGGATCGGTGACGATCCTCGCCGACAAGTTCGATGGCAAGCGGCTGAATTCGCCCAATGACGTCGTCCAGCATCCCGATGGCAGCTACTGGTTCACAGATCCGCCCTATGGCGGCCAGCTCTATGAGGGCGCGCCCGATGCGGCCGGGGGCCCAAGCAACACTAGCGGCAAGATCAATCCCCGGCTCGGCCAGCCGCCGGAGATCGGCTTCTACAAGCGGGAATTGCCGACGAACTGCTATCGCATCGATCCGAGCGGCCGCGTCGATCTCGTCGTCACCGAGCAACAGGTGCCCGATCCGAACGGGCTCTGCTTCTCGCCGGACTACAAGAAGCTCTACATCGCCTCGACCGGCAAGGGCCCGGGCGACACCGGCCCCGGCGGCAAGGGCGACATCCACGTCTTCGATGTCGGCGCCGACAACAAGCTCTCGAACGGCAAGCTGTTCTCGGACTGCATGGTCGACGGGGTGAAATGCGGGCCGGATGGTTTGCGCTGCGACGTGCAGGGCAATCTCTGGGCCTCCAGCAACGCCGGACGCGCCGTCGGCTACAACGGCGTGCTCTGCTTCAACCCGGAGGGCAAACTGATCGGCCGCATCCGGCTGCCGGAGGTCTGCGGCAATGTCTGCTTCGGCGGGCCCAAGCGCAACCGGCTGTTCATGGCCGCGAGCCAGTCGATCTATGCTGTCTATCTGGGCACGCAAGGCGCCGGGCCGGGCTAAGCGCCCGGCTCAGACCCCGTCCTGCTCGGGCTCGGGCCGGTCCTGCTCAGCGGGGTCGGCCTCGGCCTTCGCTTCCGGCTTCTCCTGCCCGGCAAAGAGCTTTGGCAGATAGGTCTCGTACCAGGCCTTCAGCTCTGCCAAGGCCGGCTGTTCGAGGTTGCGGCGGAGGTAAGCCTCGATCCGGGGCAGATGCTTGAGATAGCCGGGCTTGCCGTCGCGCCGGTCGAGCCTCGCGAAGATGCCGGCGATCTTGGTGTTGCGCTGGGCGCCGAGGATCGCGTAGGCGCGGGCGAAACCCGGGACGTCGAAGCCCGGATCGGTGCCTCGCCGCGCCCCGGCATAAGCGGCGAGCAGGCGCAATTCCAGCGCCGCCGGCACGTCGACGCGCGCATCCTGGCCGAGCGAGACGAGGTCGTAGGCGGGGTGGCCGAGCACC
Organism: Allobosea sp. P4_H5; assembly: GCF_056400825.1. Taxonomy (NCBI): domain Bacteria; kingdom Pseudomonadati; phylum Pseudomonadota; class Alphaproteobacteria; order Hyphomicrobiales; family Alloboseaceae; genus Allobosea; species Allobosea sp. P4_H5. The sequence goes on from NZ_JBFUKM010000017.1 coordinate 60,984, forward strand.
GAATCCTGGAAATCGATCAGGCCGAGCCTTGCATGGCCGACGCGATCGGCCAGCCAGAGCAGGTTCGGCGAGTGATAATCGCGCAAGGTCCAGGTCGCCGGCGTCTCGAAGAGCTCGTCGAACAGCTTTTCCCAGATGCGGCTGAACTCCGCCCGTGTCACCGCCGGCAGGGTGACGCCGGCGATATGCGGGGCGTACCAGTCGAGCACCAGCTCTGTCTCGATGGCGAGCGCCTCGCGGTCATAGTCGGGCATGACGTGATCGCGCCCTTCAGCCACCGGCAAGATGGTGGGGAGCGCGTGCCGATGCAGCTCGGCGAGCAGGCGCGCCGCGGCCTCGTAGCGTTCGGGGATCGGCCCGTCCGCGCCGACCACCGGCTCATTGCCAAGGTCCTCGATGATCAGCAGGCCGGTGACGAGATCCTGCGCCAGGATCTCCGGCGCGGAGAGGCCGAGCGAGCGCAGCCCCTTGTCCATGGCGACGAAGGCTTCGACGGTCTCCGCGAGATGGGCGATGGCGCTGTAGGGCTTGCCCTGGCGAATCGCCGGCCCATCCGGGCGCGGCGGCGAGATCATCAGGATCGCGGTCTCGCCCGAGGGCCTGATCAGGCGCTCATAGGCACGGCTGGAGGCATCGCCGAGCATGAACTCGCGCTTCGCTTCGCTCCAGCCGGCCTCGTCGATCAGGCGACGGGCGCCGATCGCGAGCGCCAGTCGCTGGCGCCAGAGCACCCCGCCGGAGAGCGTCGCGATCCGGCCCTGCTCGGGATTGTCGGGGTCGACATCCAGCACGATGTCGAGCCGCCGGCCTGCCGGGAGGCGCGTGCCGGCGCGGTCCGGCCATTCGACGATGGTGACAGCGAGGTCGAGGTCCTCGATCAGCCCGATATCGTCGAGCTCGTCGGGGCTGCGGACGCGGTAGAGATCGGCGTGGAGCAGGAGCCCACGCGGACTGTCATAGCTCTGCACCAGCGTGAAGGTCGGGCTCGGCGCCTCCAGCGCCGGATCCCCGGCGAGGCGGCGCAGCATCGCTCGCGCCAGCAGCGACTTGCCGGCACCGAGATGACCGGAGAGCGCGACGATGTCGCCGGTCTTGAGGATGTCGGCGATATCCTGGGCCAGCCGCGCCGTTGCGGCCTCGTTCGGCAGGATGACGACATGGGTACCAGCCCGCGCGGCCTCGTCACTCATTCGGCCGCGTCCGAGATGCGCATGCCCTCAGGCGGGAAGACGGCGGTGACGCGGGTGCCCTTGCCCAGGGCGGAATCCAGCTCGACGCGGCCGCCATGCAGTTCGACGATCGAGCGGACCATCGACAGGCCGAGCCCGACGCCGCGATGGCGTGATCCCAGCGAATGACTCTCGAAGCGGTCAAACACCTTTTCCTTGACCTCGTCCGGGATGCCGCGGCCCTCGTCGGCGACGGTGATGCGGATCTCGCCGCCGAAGCGGCCTGCGCTGACGCTAATGGTCTGGCCGGGCTGCGAGAAGCCGATCGCATTGGAGAGCAGGTTGAACAGAATCTGGCGCAGGCGCTTGGGATCGGCGCGCAGGGGGCCGGTCTGGGGAGCGATATCGACCTGCAGCTTGAGCTTGCTATCGGCCAGGCGATCCTGCAGCCCGGTCGCGGCCTGGGCGATGCTCTTGGCGACGTCGACCTCCTCGAGATCGAGGGCGAGCGCGCCATTGTCGATCGAGGCGAGGTCGAGGATGTCGTTGATGATGGCGAGCAGCGCGCCGGAGGAGCGGACGATGTGACCGGTGTAGTCGCGCTGCTTGTCGTTGAGCGCGCCGACCGTCTCCTCGCCGAGCAATTGCGCGAAGCCGATGATGTTGGTCAGCGGCGAGCGCAATTCGTAGGAGACGTGGTGGACGAACTCCTCGCGCAGCCGCGAAGCGCGCTCCAGAGCGTCGTTGCGCTCGGTCAGCGCCCGCTCGACGTTCACGCCGGCGGTGACGTCGGCGAAGGTGATCAGCGTCGCGCCATCGGGCAGCGGCGTGGCCGTGCAGTCGAGCACCGTGCCATCGCGGCGTTCCATATGGCAGCGATAATCCTCGCGCGCATCGCGCACGCCGGCGACCGCGCTGCGAATTTCGGTCCAGACCGCGTCGTCCGGGAAGAGCGGGCGGCTCAGGGTCACGACCTCGTCGATATGCGGCGCCGCGGCGGCGCGCTCCGAGGTGAGCTTCCAGAGCTGGGCGAAGGCCGGATTGGAGAGCTTGAGACGCCCGTCCGAGCCGAACACGGCGACGCCCTCGCGCAGCGAGTCGAGCGTCTCGCGCTGGGTGCGCGAGAGCGCGTTGAAGCGCGATTCCAGGGTGAAGCGCTCGGTCTCGTCGTCGAAGAGGTAGGTGACGCCGCCCTGCGGGTTCGGGCTGGCGACGACATGGACGGTCCGCCCGTCGGGCAGATACCACCAATCCTCGCTGGCGCGCGTCGCGGTATAGGCGGCATGGACCTGGGCCTTCCAGGTGCGGTAGTCGCCGAGCTCGGGCAGGCGCCGCTCGGTCCGCAGGCGGTCGAGGATCTCGCCGTCGCCTGGGCTTGAATCGAGGAAACCCGGATCGAGCGACCAGAGAGCCTCATAGCCGCTGTTGCGATAGACCAGGCGCTGCGAGGCGTCGAAGACGGCGACGCCGGTCTTCAGCCGGTCGAGCGTGCGCACATGCGCGTCCATCTGGCGCTGCAGATCGGCGCGAACCGCCTCGAGCTCGCTCATATCGGTGGCGATACCGGCATAGCCGGAAGGCGTCGGCGTCTCCATGACGTCGACGATGCGGCGCTGGCCGGCCATGACGACGGGCGCGCGCAGCTGGAAGATGCGCCCGTCCTTGCGGGCCTTGGCCGCCGCCTCGCGCTCGCTGCGATCGAACAGGTCGAGCCCAGCCGTGACCGCCTGCTGGCTGTCGGCGGCCTCGACGGCGCGGGCATAGGCTGCGTTGACCCAGCTCAGGTGGCCATCGGTCGCGCGCATCCAGACCGGCTGAGGCACGCCGGCGAGCAAGGTCGTGAGCGCGGCATGGTCGGTGGCGAGTTTGCCGAGCTCATTCTCCAGCGCCAGCGCCCGCGCCCGTTCGCCGCCGACCTCACGCAGACGGATCACGGCGCGGCCGGCGACGGGCCGCCCTTCCGCATCGACGAAACGCCCCGCCTTGGCCTTGAAGGTGAAGGCGAAGGCCTCGCCGCGCTCCTTGAGGGCCTCGGTCGCCAACTCGAGGCGCTTGGCCTCCGCCGGCGGCGCCCAGGTTCCGTATGCCAGCGCCGGAGCGGGGCCGCCGATGCCAAGGAAGCCGCTATCGCCCTCGACCATGGGGCTCGCTTTCGGCCCGTCCCAGCTCAGCACGACCTGCCGGTCTGTCGCGAGCAGGGCACTGAGCCGTTCCTGATGGCCGCGGGCAGCTTCCAGCCCGGCGGCGAGCTCGCCTTCCCGGCGGGTCCAGCGCGAGCGCTCGCGGACATAGAGGATCGAGGTGGTGGTGGCGAAGACGACGAGGCCGACGAAAATCAGAGACAGACCGCCAGTGCTCAGCCAGTCCGCCCGCAGGGGCAGCAACGCCTCGGCCTGTGCGAGAGCCGGAACCGGCGCTGCGCCGGCAAGCCCGGGCAGAAGGAGGCGGACCACTCCGTTCATCTCCCGCCCGACCTGCCTTGCCCGTCTCATTCTCGCATCCGTCCTGTTCCAGGCCAATCTTCCGGCCGTAGCCGGCGGGCCGCCGCCAACGCGACAACCGGCCATGGCTCCCTTCAGGGATCCACGCCCGCAACCCGCAAAGCCACCGCTGCACGAAACCGGGCGCCACATGCGAAGCCTACCGGCAGCCCGAATCAGTGCCACTGTAATCACCGCATGACTCCGGCAGGAAGTGCTTAATCGACGGTAAAGGCCAAATGGCGACGGCCGGGTTCAAGACAGGCAGAAGGGCATCAACAAGTTGATACGGGCCGCACTCGCGCATCTATTAGTAGTATGAAAGGCGATGATTGGCCCTGAATGCGAAAAAGCCCGGCGCAAGGCCGGGCTTCTGAAAGATGGCGCTGGGTCCGGGAAACCGGTTCCCGATGGCGCGATGTCGCTTCGCCCGGCCGGCAGCGGCCGGGCGAAGGTGTCAGTAGCGATAGAGCTCCGGCTTGAACGGGCCGGCCTGCGACACGCCGATATACTTCGCCTGGGCGTCGTTGAGCTTGGTCAGCTTGGCGCCGACCTTGGCGAGGTGCAGCGCCGCGACCTTCTCGTCGAGGTGCTTGGGCAGGGTGTAGACCTTGTTCTCGTACTTGCTGTGGTGGTTCCAGAGCTCGATCTGGGCCAGCGTCTGGTTCGAGAACGAGCAGGACATCACGAAGGACGGGTGGCCGGTCGCGTTGCCGAGGTTCACCAGGCGGCCTTCCGAGAGCAGGATGATGCGCTTGCCGTCGGGGAACTCGATCTCATCGACCTGCGGCTTGACGTTGTCCCACTTGAAGTTCTTCAGGCCGGCGACCTGAATCTCCGAGTCGAAGTGGCCGATGTTGCAGACGATGGCGCGGTGCTTCATCGCGCGCATGTGGTCGACGGTGATGACGTCGAGGTTGCCGGTCGCGGTGCAGAAGATGTCGGCGCGCGGCGCGGCGTCTTCCATGGTGACGACCTCATAGCCTTCCATCGCCGCCTGCAGGGCGCAGATCGGGTCGACCTCGGTGACGAGCACGCGGCAGCCGGCCTGGCGCAGCGAGGCGGCCGAGCCCTTGCCGACGTCGCCATAGCCGGCGACGACCGCGACCTTGCCCGACATCATCACGTCGGTGCCGCGGCGGATGGCGTCGACCAGCGACTCGCGGCAGCCATAGAGGTTGTCGAACTTCGACTTGGTGACGCTATCGTTGACGTTGATCGCCGGGAACGGCAGGCGACCCGCCTTGGCGAGCTCATAGAGGCGGTGCACGCCGGTAGTCGTCTCCTCGGAGACGCCCTTGATCGCGGCGCGGGTCTTGGTGAACCAGCCCGGATTGGCCTTCAGCTCGCGCTTGATCAGCGCGAAGAAGATCGTCTCTTCCTCATTGCCCGGCTTGTCGAGGAAGGCGGCGTTGCCGGCCTCGGCCTCGGCGCCGAGGATGATCAGCATGGTCAGGTCGCCGCCATCGTCGAGGATCATGTTCGGCGTGCCGCCGTCACCCCAGGTCGCGGTGCGCAGCACGTACTCCCAGTACTCCTCCAGCGTCTCGCCCTTGATGGCGAAGACCGGGGTGCCGGTGGCGGCGATCGCGGCCGCGGCGTGATCCTGGGTCGAGAAGATGTTGCAGGAGGACCAGCGCACGTCCGCGCCGAGATCCTTGAGGGTCTCGATCAGCACGGCGGTCTGGATGGTCATGTGCAGGCAGCCGGCAATGCGGGCGCCCTTGAGCGGGGCCTTGCCCTTGTGCTCGGCGCGGATCGCCATCAGGCCCGGCATCTCGTCCTGGGCCATGTTGATTTCCTTGCGGCCGTAATCCGCGAGGCTGATGTCCTTGACGACGTAATCCTGCTTCGACACGGGGAGGCTCCAATCGATCGTTCTTTGAATGACGGCGGCTCTCTAGCAGGGCGCCCACAAGAACGCAATCAAAGATATAAAGATGTCTTTATATCCACCGCGGAACGGTAGCCTTCACCACGGCCACCAGCCCTTCTCCCGACCCCTGCGGATCGAGAGGCTGCCGGTCAGAAACATCAGGACAAAGCCGACCAGGCCTACGAGCGTCACGACGAGATCCACGGAGGCGAACAGCGCGGAGATCGTCGCCCATATGGCAGGGCGCCTATTCGCCCTCGCCGAACCTGTCGGCGACGAGGGTCCCCAGCGCCTGGAGCGCGTCCTTGGCGTCGGCGCCCTTGGCGACCACGGTGATGGTCGAGCCGATGCCGGCGCCCAAGGTCAGGATGCCCATGATCGAGGTGGCGCCGACCGTCTCGCCGCAGCGGGAGACGGTGATGTCGGCGTCGAACTGGCCGGCGCATTGCACGAATTTCGCGGTGGCGCGGGCGTGCAGGCCCTTCTTGTTGACGATCTGGAACTCGCCATAGACGGCGCCGGCCGGAATCTCGACCTCGGTGCAATCGCAATCTTCGTCGCGAATCTCGTCTTCGCGCATGCCTTGCACGCCGAACCTCACTTACCCGAACTCATTTGCCCGCGAGCACGCGGCTGGCCACCGTAATGTATTTCCGGCCCGCATCCTGCGCGCTGCTGACGGCCTCGTCGAGGGTCTTCTCCTCGCGCACGCTGGCGAGCTTGATCAGCATCGGCAGGTTGATGCCGGCAACGACATCGATCCGACCCGGCTCCATCACGGAGATTGCGAGATTGGAGGGCGTGCCGCCGAACATGTCGGTGAGGACGATGACGCCCTTGCCGGTCTCGACCTGCTCCACCGCCGCGATGATGTCGCGCCGACGGCCCTCCATATCGTCATCGGGCGCGATGGCGATGGTTGCCAGGTTGGCTTGCGGGCCAACGACATGTTCGAGCGCGGCGCGGAATTCCGTCGCCAGGTGCCCATGCGTAACAAGCACGAGTCCGATCATTCAGTCCCACCGAAGAGCGCCCATCGGCGCCCGGACAAGGTCGCGGTTTATGCGGCAGGTGCGAAAGATAGGCAAGGCGCTTGTCTCGAACTCGTCCAAGACAATTCAATCAGAGCCAGCGAAGAGCGCAAGCGCCGTCAGGATCAGACGTTCGTCGCCGGCCCTCGGCAGCACGGACAGCCGCGGCAAGGTGATGCCGGCGATGGTCTCGACCAGCGCCTCCGGTTCCGGCATACGCTCGGGTTCGGTGCCGCAATCGATCACCAGCCGGAGCACCGCGACGGCTAGATGGGGCTCCGGCGTTAGGCCGAGGCCGCGGCGCTCGACCAGCCCCTCGATCGGCGGCACCGGCGCAGCGAGGAGGCGGCCGGCCTTGACGGCAATTTCAGTGCGATCGTCGGCGATCAGCCTGGCGAAGCGGCCCTGCGACTGCGCCAGCCCGATCAGCGCCAGCGCCAGGTTGGACTTGCCGGCACCGGAGGGGCCGCGGATCAGGATGCCGGCCTCGCCGATGACGACGGCACTGGCATGCAGGCGAAGCGGGGGCGTAGCGCTCATGCCGGCTGCGCCGCTGCCGGCAGCCGCACGATGAAACGGGCGCCGAGCCGCTTGTCCTCGCCTTCCGACTGCTCGGAGGCGTAGCGGTTCTCGGCCCGGACCGTGCCGCGATGGGCTTCGACGATCTGGCGCGAGATCGAGAGGCCGAGGCCGGAATTCTGGCCGAAGCCGCTTTCGGGCCGGTCGGTGTAGAAGCGCTCGAAGATCCGCTCCAGCGCATGCGGCGGAATGCCGGGGCCGTCATCCTCGATGGTGATCAGCACGTCGCCAGCGACGCGCGAGAGCTTGACCCTGACCGGTTTGTCGGCCGGCGAGAAGGAGCGGGCGTTCTCGATCAGGTTGACGAAAACCTGGCCGAGGCGGGAATCGTGGCCGAGCACGCGGAAGGGGTCGGCACCGGGGCGCTGGCCGCGCCGATCGACCGCAAGCTCGACGACCGGCTGGCCGTCGCGGCGAATCTGGTTCTGGACCGAGACGACCGCCTCGATCAATTGGGCGACGTCGAGTGGAGCCGAATCGTCGCGGGCGAGCTCGGCATCGAGACGCGAAGCGTCGGAGATGTCGGTGATCAGCCGATCAAGCCGCTTCACGTCATGGCGGATCACCGCGAGCAGGCGGCTGCGGGAATCGTCGTTCTTCGCCAGCGGCAAGGTCTCGACGGCGCTGCGCAGCGAGGTCAGTGGGTTCTTCAGTTCATGGGCGACGTCGGCGGCGAAGCGTTCGATCGCCTCCATGCGATTGTAGAGCGCCTGGGTCATCTCGCGGAACGAGCCGGAGAGATGGCCGATCTCGTCATGGCGGCTGGAGAAATCCGGGATCTCCTCGCGCGACTTGACGCCGCGGCGGACGCGCTGAGCGGCGTCGGCGAGCTTGCGGATCGGCTCGGCGATGGTGCCGGCGAGCAGCACCGAGAGGATGATCATCACGCCGGCCGCGACCGCGAAGACCTGGAAGATGGCGTAGCGCTCGGAGGCGATGACGGCGTCGATGTCGCCGCCTTGGGTCGAGAGCAGCAGCGCGCCGCGCACGGCCCGGAAGCGCTGCACCGGCACCGCCACAGAGACGATGGTCTCGCCGCGGGTGTTGACGCGCACCACGCTCGCCGGCGAGCCGGCCAGCGCCCGGGCGACCTCGGTGTAGGACCTGCCATTGGCATTGGCGAAATCGTCATAGGCCGGCACGTCGGCGCGGCCGAGCCGGTTGCGCAGCAGGTTCCAGGTCCGTTCGAGCAAGGGCGGCTCGTCGCTCTCGCCGATGCGCGGCAGGTCGAGCCGCAGGATGTCGCCGCGCGAATAGAGATTGCGCGAATCCAGCGTCAGCATCCCGTCCTTGTCGTAGATGCGGGCGCGCGTCTTGGTCGGCGTCACCAGCCGGCGCAGCAGCGGAGCGACCTTTTCCGGATTGATCGAGAAATCGAGTGGGTCCTCGGCGATGGCGCCGCTCTCGCCGGCCTGCATCTGCAGGAGCTTGTCGGGATCGATCGCGATCGTGTCGGTCTCGACCGTGGCGGAGGCGGCGATGGCGCCGGCGATGATCTCGCCCTGGGTCAGAAGGCTCTGCACGCGCGCCTCGATCAAGCCCTCGCGGAACTGGTTGAGGTAGAGGAAGCCGACGAGCAGCGCGACGAGGCCGGCGAGATTGAGGACGACGATGCGCCGGGTCAGGCTGGAGGCCGCGCGCCCGGAGATGGCGCGCAGCATGCGGCGGCCGAACAGCGCGGCACGACGGCGCAGCGTCAGCCCCGGCCGCGGCCCGCCGGTGCGGACCCCTTCCTGTTCGATGGTCGCCATGAGCGGCTCATACCCTGTCCCGGCGCCCGCGCAAACGTCATCGCGGCGTGCGCCGGGGTGCTTCTCAGGACTCCTTGAAGCGGTAGCCGACGCCGTAAAGCGTCTCGATCATGTCGAAATCGACATCGACCTGGTTGAACTTCTTGCGCAAGCGCTTGATGTGGCTGTCGATGGTGCGGTCGTCGACATAGACCTCGTCGTCATAGGCCGCGTCCATCAGGGCGTTGCGGCTCTTGACCACGCCCGGACGCTGCGCCAGCGACTGCAGGATCAGGAACTCGGTGACGGTCAGCGTCACCGGCTCGCCCTTCCAGGTGCAGGTGTGGCGCTCCGGATCCATCCGCAGCAGGCCACGCTCCAGCGCCTTGGCGTCCTCGGTACGGACGACCGCGCTCGCATCCTTGGCGCCGGCCCGGCGCAGGATCGCCTTGACGCGCTCGACCAGGAGGCGCTGCGAGAAGGGTTTGCGGATGAAGTCGTCGGCGCCCATCTTCAGGCCGAAGAGCTCGTCGATCTCTTCGTCCTTCGAGGTCAGGAAGATCACCGGCAGGTCGGACTTCTGACGCAGACGGCGCAGCAGCTCCATCCCGTCCATGCGCGGCATCTTGATGTCGAAGATGGCGAGGTCGGGCGGATTCTGCTTCAGACCGTCCAGGGCCGAGGCGCCATCCGTATAGGTCTGGATGCGATAGCCCTCGGCTTCCAATGCGATCGAAACCGAGGTCAGGATGTTGCGGTCGTCATCGACCAGCGCAATGGTTGGCATAAGCTTTTCCGGCTCTTTGTGTGCTGGCGTTACAATCAAAGGGTCCACTCTCGCGCGAGAACGGCCAAAGCATGGCTGCAATCTAGCCAAGCCAAGGCGGTTTCGCTACGTCTGCCCACGAAAACCTTTAAGACGGCGAAAAGTGCCATGGCGACCGATCCGATCAGGCCGACAGATGCCAGCGCACGCGGATTGGCGCGCGGCCTCTTGCGCAGTGCGCGCTCGGCGTCCCTTGCGACGCTGACGCCGGAAGGCCACCCTTTCGCCAGCCTGACCAGCCTCGCCACCGAGGTCGACGGCACACCGCTGATCCTGGTGTCCTCGCTCTCCGGCCATACCGGCAACCTCGTCGCCGACCCGCGCTGCTCGCTGCTGATCGCGCCGGGCGGCAAGGGAGATCCGCTCGCCCATGCCAGGATCACGCTGCTGGCCACGGCGGAAAAGGTCGAGCGCGACTCGGAATTCGGCCGGCGCGTGCGCCGTCGTTTCCTGGCACGCCAGCCAAAGGCCTCACTTTACGTCGATTTTCCCGATTTCTCGTTCTTCGCGCTCAGGCTCCAACGTGCCAGCCTCAATGGCGGCTTCGGCCGCGCCTACGAACTCGAGGCCGGCGACGTGCTCAGCGATTGCTCGCAGGCCGGGGCGCTGATCGAGGCCGAGGAAGGTGCGGTCGACCATATGAACGAGGACCATGCCGAGGCGATCGGGCTCTACGCCACGAGGCTGCTCGGCGGCGAGGAGGGCGCCTGGCGCCTCTCCGGCGTCGATCCCGACGGAGCCGACCTGATGCTCGGCGACAAGGCGCTACGCCTGCCCTTCGACGAGCCGGTGATCACGCCCGACGCGCTGCGCAAAACCCTGGTAGCCCTCGCCGGCAAGGCCCGCGAGGCGGCCTGAGCGCGGCGATTCACCACAGCTGATTTTTCAAACGATTTAAATTCGCCAAGGTCATCCGCGAGCCGGCCTCGTGACTTGAGCCGGCGTCGTCATCCGCCTAAAGAGCCCTCCACGTCACCGGTCCATCGGGCCCATCGTGGGGTCTGCCCCGCTCTCAATCACGACGCCGGCTTCGCCAGGCGGCGGCTTCTCGGCAGGAGGAATTGCCAGTGGAGACCATCGGTCACGTCAACCCGAACAGCGGCGCCGACTCATTCGGCTTCCGCGGGCTCAAGGCGGTCTACTGGAATCTCGCGGCGGCGCCGCTCTATGAGCACTCCCTCGCCCGCGGCGAATCCCAGCTCGCCCGCGGCGGCGCGCTCTGCGCCGACACCGGCAGCCACACCGGCCGCTCGCCCAAGGACAAGTTCGTCGTCAAGGACGCACTGACCGAAAAGACGGTGTGGTGGGAGAACAACGGCGCGATCTCCTCGGAACAGTTCGAGACCCTGCTCGGCGACTTCATCAAGCACGCCGAAGGCAAGGAGCTGTTCGCGCAGGACCTCTATGGCGGTGCCGATCCGGCCCACCGCGTCAAGGCGCGGGTCTTCACCGAGATGGCCTGGCACTCGCTGTTCATCCGCAACCTGCTGATCCGGCCCGAGGCCGGCGAGATTGCGGGTTACGTGCCTGAGTTGACGATCGTCGACCTGCCGAGCTTCAAGGCCGATCCGGCCCGCCATGGCTGCCGCAGCGAAACCGTCATCGCCATCGACTTCTCCCGCAAGATCGTGCTGATCGGCGGCACCGCCTATGCCGGCGAGATGAAGAAATCGGTCTTCACCTATCTGAACTACACCCTGCCCGCGAAGGGCGTGGTTCCCATGCACTGCTCGGCCAATGTCGGCTCCAAGGACGATCCGGCGATCTTCTTCGGCCTCTCCGGCACCGGCAAGACCACCCTCTCGGCCGACCCCGACCGCACCCTGATCGGCGATGACGAGCATGGCTGGTCGAAGGACGGCATCTTCAATTTCGAGGGCGGCTGCTACGCCAAGACCATCCGTCTCTCGGCTGAGGCCGAGCCGCAGATCTTCGCGGCCTCGCAGCGCTTCGGCACGGTGCTCGAGAACATCGTGATGGATCCGATCTCGCGCGAGGTCGATTTCGACGACGAGACCAAGACCGAGAACACCCGTTCGGCCTATCCGCTCGATGCCATCCCGAATGCCTCGCGCACCGGCCGGGCCGGCACGCCGAAGAACATCGTGATGCTGACCGCCGACGCCTTCGGCGTGATGCCGCCGATCGCCAAGCTGACCCCGGCCGAGGCGATGTACCACTTCCTCTCCGGCTACACCGCCAAGGTCGCCGGCACCGAGCGCGGGCTGGTCGGCGTGCAGCCGGAGTTCTCGACCTGCTTCGGCTCGCCCTTCCTGCCGCGCCACCCGTCGGAATACGCCAATCTGCTGCGCGACTTCATCGCCAAGCACCATGTCGACTGCTGGCTGGTGAACACCGGCTGGACCGGCGGCGGCTACGGCACCGGCCGGCGCATGCCGATCCGCGTGACGCGTCGCCTGCTGACGGCGGCGCTCGACGGCTCGCTCAACCGTGCCGACTTCCGCCGGGATCCTTATTTCGGTTTCGCCGTTCCCACTTCGGTGCCCGGCGTCGAGCCGCACATCCTCTATCCCGTCAAAACCTGGCAGGACAAAGCCGCCTTCGCCGAGACGGCCAAGAAGCTGGTCGGCATGTTCGCCAAGAATTTCGAGAAGTTCGAGGCCCATGTCGACGACGCCGTGAAGGCCGCCGCGCCGACGAGCTCCCTCGCCGCTTGAGCGACAAGCAGCTCTGCATGCTATGAGAGGCGGCGATGAGCCGCCTCTTTTTCGTTCTCCTGCAGCTTCTGCTGACGCTCGTACTCCTCGGCGCTGCCGCCTGGAGCGTCGGGCTCCTGGTTTTCCGCCTGCCTGGCGCGACCGGCATCGCCGCCGCGGTCGGCTTTGGCCTCGCCGCGTTTGCCGGCGCCTTCGGGATCTGGTCCGGCGCGCCGCGCCTGCCGCTCGCCTTCGCTGTGCTGTTCATCGGCCTCCTCGGCTGGTGGAGCAGCCTCAAGCCCTCGCATGAGCGGGACTGGATTCCCGAGCTGGCGCATCTGCCTGAGATGAACGTCGCCGGCAACAGCCTGACCGTGACCAATCTGCGCCATTTCACCTGGCGTACCGAGAGCGACTACGACCAGCGCTGGGAAACCCGCAGCTACGACCTCTCGCGCATCCAGGGCACCGATCTCTTCCTGTCCTACTGGTCGGGCGAGGCGATCGCGCATCTGCTGATCAGCTTCACCTTCGAAGACAGCCAGCCGCTGACGATCTCGATCGAGATCCGGCGCGAGAAGGGCGAGGAATGGTCGGCGCTGGCCGGCTTCTTCCGCAATTACGAGATGGCCTATGTCGCCGCCGACGAGCGCGACCTGATCGGCCTCAGGACCCAGGCACGCGGCGAGGACACCCGCCTGTTCCGGCTGAGCGCCACGCCGCAGCAGGCGCGCGACCTACTCCTCGCCTATGCCGTCGACATCAACCGCCTGGCGCAGGAGCCGCGCTGGTACAACACGCTGACGACCAATTGCACCACCGTGGTCTATCATCTCGTCGGCCAGGTCGCGCCCGGCTGGAAATTCTCGCTGCCCTTCGACCCACGCGTCCTGCTCTCGGGCTACCTGCCCGGCTATCTCCGCGACATCGGCGCGGTGCGCCAGGACATGCCGCTCGGCGAGCTCGTCAAGCTGAGCCATATCGGCGAGCGGGCGCGCAGCCTCAAGCCCGACAGCCCGGAATTCTCGCGTGTCATCCGCGAGGGCGTGCCAGCCGGCAACTTCTGAAATCGCATTTTCTTCACGCGAACCGGTACCCACTTCGCTTGAAAATGCTCAGGTCTCAGCCATAACCGTGCAGGCTGGCGCCATGGCGCTTGAGCCAGGCCTCCGCTTCCTCGGTGCGCGGGCAGAGCTTGTGCGTCAGCGCCCAGAAGCGATGCGAATGGTTCATCTCCTTGAGATGCGCGACCTCGTGGGCAGCGAGATAGTCGAGCACCAGCGCCGGGGCGAGGATCAGGCGCCAGGAGAAGCTGAGATGCCCCTTCGAGGAGCATGAGCCCCAGCGGCTGGTGGTGTCGCGCAGCGTGATCTTGCGCGCGGGGATGCCGAGCACGGCGGTATGCGTGCGCACCGCCTTCTCGAGATCGGCCAGCGCCTCGCGGCGCAGGAAATCCGTGACCCGGCGCGCGACATGGGACGCCTCGCCGCAGACCGCGATGATCGGCTCGCCCTCGGCCGAGAGCGTGGCACGGGTCACGCCGCGTATCCTGGTCCAGTGCACGATGCGGTGCGGGACGCCGCGCAGCGGTAGGACGGCACCGGGCTCGAAGACGACGCCCTGCGGGCGCTTGGCCATGCGCGCCGCGATCCAGCCGCCATGCTTCTCGGCGAAGACGCGGCCAGTCGCGAAGTCGACGCGCTCAGGCAGGGTCAGGGTGATCTCGCCCGTCGCCTGCGAGACGCGCAGCGTCAAGCGGCGCGCCGTCGCGCGCCGCTTGACGCTGACCGGGTAGAGCGTGCCGGCATGGGCGACCTCGATCCGGTCGGGATCGGGCTGGCGCCTGAACAGGGAGAACCGCATCCCGGCGATTGTGCGGGATTCGCAGCGGGAGCGGAAGAGGCGATGGAAGCCGTGGACAGCCGGGGCGTCACCGATGAGTACGACACTCCCGCTTGCGCCGCTCTGCCAGGATCCACTTGCCTATTCCGGGCAGTATGTATTCTGTTTGTTCCCATTCGGAATCAGAGACACACATGGCCGAGGACCAGACCGAGCCGGTTCGCCTGGAAGAGGACGCCGAAACCGGCGACCTGTTCCTCGTCTACGGAACGGAAAAGGGCCTGCGGATCGATATCCGCTATGAGGGCGAAACCCTCTGGATGACGCAGGCGCAGATCGGGCAGCTTTTTGGCCGCGATCAATCGGTCATCTCGCGCCATATCGGCAACATCCTGACCGAGGGCGAGCTGGTTGAGGAAAGCAATATGCAGAAAGTGCATATTGCTCGGTCCGACCGCCCTGTGACCGTCTACAGCCTCGATATGGTAATCTCGGTCGGCTACCGGGTTTCTTCGGCGCAAGCGACCCTGTTTCGCCGCTGGGCAACAGGAATTCTCGTCCAGTTCGCCAAGAAGGGCTTCGTCGTCGACACGTGGCGGCTGAAGGAGCCCGGCAGCTTCGACCGCATCGCGGAACTGCGCGAGATCATCCGCGACCTGCGCTCCGAGGAAGCGAACCTCTATGCCGAGCTGCGCCGGATCTGTTCGCTCTGCCAGGACTATGATGGATCGAACGAGGCTGCCCGGACCTTCTACCAGCGCATCCAGGCCAAGCTGGTCTATGCCGTGACCTCGCACACGCCAGCCGAGATCGTGGTGGACCGTGCCGATAGCGAAGCGCCGAACATGGGCCTGCAGACATGGCCGGCGGACAATATCCGCAAGGTGGATGTCGCGACCTCGAAAAACTATCTCGCCGATGCCGAGATCAAGGAACTCAATCGGCTGACCTCAATCCTGCTCGACATCTTCGAGGACCAACTCGAGCTCGGGCGCCTTGTGATGATGGGGGACGCGCGACATCTGCTCGACCGGCAATTGCAGCAGCTCGGACGCACCGTGCTCCGCAATGGCGGCTCTGTCAGCGCAGACCAGGCAAAAGCGCACGCCGAGGCCCAGTACCTCGCATTCGACCGCCACAGGAAGCTGGGGCGCCGGCACGAGGCCGACGCACAGATCGCCGAGCTCGCCGCCGAGGCGAAGGCGCTGCCGAAGCGGCCCCGGCGCTAGCTGCCTTCAGCCCGCGACCTTCAGCGCCTTGCGCGCCGTCTCCGCGGTCTCGTTGCGGCGCTCCTTGGCCGCCTTCATGTCGAGGGTCAGCATGAAGTCGGCAATGCGCGGCGCGATCTCGGAGCGGAAGCGCGAGCCGTTGAAGACGCCGTAATGGCCGACGCCCTTCTGCAGGTACTCGACCCGCATGTCGTCGGGGATGTTGACGCACAGATCATGCGTCGCCCTGGTCTGGCCGACGCCGGAGATGTCGTCGTTCTCGCCTTCGACCGTCATCAGCGCAACGCTGCGGATCGCCTTGAGGTCGACCGGCTTGCCGCGATGCATCATCTCGCCCTTGGGCAGAGCGTGCTTGACGAAGACGGTGTCGACGGTCTGCAGGTAGAACTCGGCGGTCAGGTCCATCACCGCCATGTACTCGTCGTAGAAGTCGCGATGCTTCTCGGCCGAATCGCCGTCACCGGCGATGAGATGCTTGTACATGTCGTAATGCGCGGTGAGATGGCGGTCGAAATTCATCGCCATGAAACCGGAGAGCTGCATGAAGCCGGGATAGACCTCGCGGAAAGCGCCGAGATGCGGGAACGGCACGCGGGTAATGCAGTTGCGACGGAACCAGTCGGTGCCGCGCTCCATGGCGAGCTGGTTGACCGCGGTCGGCGAGCAGCGCGTGTCGATCGGCCCGCCCATCAGCGTCATCGAGCGCGGCGACGAGGGATCGCCCTCGGCCTCCATGCGGGCGATCGCGGCGAGCACCGGCACGGAAGGCTGGCAGACGGCCATGACATGGGTGTCGGGGCCGAGCTTGTGCAGCATGGCGATGACGTAATCGACATAGTCGTCGAGATCGAAGCGGCCGGCCGAGAGCGGTACCAGGCGGGCATCGACCCAGTCGGTGATGTAGACCTCGTGATCGGGCAGGAAGGCCTCGACGGTGCCGCGCAGCAGCGTGGCGTAGTGGCCCGACATCGGGGCGACCAGCAGCACCTTGGGCTGCGGCTTGCGGCGACCTTCGATCTTGCGATCGAAATAGATCAGGTTGCAGAAGGGACGCTGCCAGACGACGCGCTCCTCGACCTCGACCTTGACGCCGCCCATCGTGGTGGTGTCGAGCCCGAAGGCCGGCTTGCCGTAGCGGCGCGTGGTGCGCTCGAACAATTCGCAGGAGGCGGCGATCGTGCGGCCGAACGGGGTATAGGTCAGCGGGTTCGCCGGGTTCTTGAAGGCGAGCTGCATGGCGTCGGACATGGCCCGCGCCGGGCTGACCATCATATGAACCGCCTCATAGGCGTGGTAGGCGAACGACATGGCGGCCCTTTCGCTCTTTCGCAGCGCCGCATCCCACGATGCAGTGCAGCAAGGGAATGCAGCCTAAGTAGAATTTATTCTGATTCAATCGTCCAAAGGGCTAAGATTTCCTTGTGATGCCGATTAGCCACAGCTTCCTCCTTCCTGGCCGCTTGCGGCATTGCGAAAATTGCGCGCCGTGACGATCGCCGACCTCGTTCCATCCGCCCCTGGCGGCACACCGCGCCATTTGCGGCTCGACACGCTGGTGCGCCTGCGCTGGCTGGCGATCGCCGGCCAGAGCGTCGCCGTCGCCGGCGTGCATTTCGGGCTCGGCTTCTCGCTGCCCTTCGGCTGGTGCTTCCTCGCCATCGCCGTCTCGGCCTGGCTCAACATCGCCCTGCGCATCCGCTTCCCGCTCAGCCACCGGCTGCGGGAGGGCGCGGCGACGGCGCTGCTCGGCTTCGACATCCTCCAGCTCGCGGCCCTGCTCTATCTCACTGGCGGCCTGCAGAACCCGTTCGCGATCCTGTTCCTGGCGCCGGTGATGATCTCGGCGACGGCGCTGCCGCCGCGACACACGCTGGCGCTCGGACTGCTCGCCGCGGGGCTCGCGACACTGCTCACCATCCTGCACTGGCCGCTGCCCTGGGCCGGGAGCGAGCGCCCGGTGCTGCCGCCGCAATACCAGCTCGGCAACTGGATCGCGCTTTTGCTCGGGCTCGGCTTCACCGGCATCTATGCCTGGCGCGTCGCCAAGGAAGCACGCGATCTGTCGGAAGCGCTGGCCGCGACCGAGCTCGTGCTGGCGCGCGAGCAGCATCTCTCGCAGCTCGACGGCCTCGCCGCCGCCGCCGCGCATGAGCTCGGCACGCCGCTCGCCACGATCGCGCTGGTCGCCCGCGAGCTCTCCCGGCTCGCCCCGGCCGAAGGCGAGATGGCGGAAGACATCACCCTGCTGCGCGAGCAGGTCGAGCGCTGCCGCGGCATCCTCGGTAAACTCGCCTCGCTGCAGGACGACGATGCCGGCCCGCTCGACCAGCTTTCGCTCAGCCTCCTGATCGAGGAAGCCGCCGGGCCGCAGCGGCCCTTCGGCGTGCCGTTCGAGATCGCGCTGATCGGCGACAAACCAGAGCCGGTCTGCCGGCGCAATCCCGGCATGAACTACGGGCTCGGCAACATCGTCGACAACGCCGTCGACTTCGCCCGCTCCAAGGTGACGATCACGGCGCAGTGGACCGACGTAGCCGTCATCCTGACCATCGCCGATGACGGGCCGGGCTTCACGCCGGAAGTGCTGCTGCGGGCGGGCGATCCCTATCTTTCGCGCTCGCATGACAAGGAATCGCGCGCCGGTGGCGGCCTCGGCCTCGGCCTGTTCATCGCCAAGACGCTGCTGGAACGCAGCGGCGCGACGCTGGAATTCTCCAATTTGCCATTGCCGGCGACCGGCGCCAGCATCCGGATCACCTGGTTGCGGGCCGTGTTCGAACGCGACGATCGACCCACCGGACCTTCAAACCCGGAGCTTTTGGCCCCATATGCGACAGAATGAGGCGTTGCGGCGTTTCAGCGCGTCGCGCAATCGGTAGAATGGATACTAAGCCG
The DNA here is from genome assembly GCF_056400825.1 of Allobosea sp. P4_H5. Taxonomy (NCBI): domain Bacteria; kingdom Pseudomonadati; phylum Pseudomonadota; class Alphaproteobacteria; order Hyphomicrobiales; family Alloboseaceae; genus Allobosea; species Allobosea sp. P4_H5. The sequence continues at coordinate 79,298 of NZ_JBFUKM010000017.1, forward strand.
GACAGTTACCCGCCCGGCAGGAGATGATGGCGATGGACACGGCGCCGATGACAGGCGAGCTCACCGACACGACCGGCAGGGACATGTCTCTTCTACTCGTCGACGACGACAAGCCGTTCCTGAACCGCCTCGCCCGCGCCATGGAAGGCCGCGGCTATTCGGTGAGGATCGCAGAGTCCGTCCAGGCCGGACTCGCCGCGGTCGAGGAGGCGGCGCCGGCCTATGCGGTGATCGACCTGCGCCTCGGCGACGGCAACGGGCTCGACGTGATCGCCCGTCTCAAGGAGAAGCGCCCGGATGCACGCGGCGTCGTCCTGACCGGCTACGGTAATATCGCGACCGCAGTCAGCGCGGTGAAGCTCGGCGCCTACGACTTCCTGGCCAAGCCCGCCGATGCCGACGAGATCCATTCGGCGCTGGCCGCGGGCCCCAATGCGCGTCCGGTGCCGCCGGAAAACCCGATGTCGGCCGACCGCGTGCGGTGGGAGCACATCCAGCGCGTCTATGAACTGTGCAGCCGCAATGTCTCGGAGACGGCGCGCCGGCTCGGCATGCACCGGCGCACCTTGCAGCGCATCCTCGCCAAGCGCGCCCCGCGATGAGCGGGACGGCGCTGCCGGAGCGCATCAGCGAAGAGCTGATCGCCGAGCTGGTCGACACCTTCTACAACCGGGTGCGGCTGGACCCGCTGATCGGCCCGATCTTTCTCGAAAAGCTCGGCGACGATTGGGACGCCCATCTCGCCAAGCTGCGTGATTTCTGGTCGTCGGTGACGCTGATGAGCGGGCGCTATCGCGGCAAGCCACAGCAGGTCCACATGCCGCTTCCGCTCGAGATGCAGCATTTCGAGCGCTGGCTCGCGCTGTTCGAATCGACGGTCACCGAGCTCTGCACCGGCCCGGCCAGGTTCCTGTTCATCGACCGGGCCCATCGCATCGCCGACAGCCTGCAGATCAGCCTGAACATCGGCCCGAAGGCGCTCGTCCTGCCGCAGCGGGCTGCGAGCTAGGTTCCCGGATCCTCCAGCAGCGCCAGGCGTCCGGCCGCCAACCTGGCGAAGGCGATGGTCAGCATTTTCCGGCGCGCCGGTGCCAGCTGATGGCGCGGCGGCTCGCGCAGCAGTTCGCCGCCGAAGGCATCGGCGACGATCAGGCCGACATCCTCGGGCAGGATCTCCAGCGGAAATTCCGGGGCGACCGCGAAGAGGAAGCCGTCGCAATAATCGCGGTAATCTGGCCATTTGCCGTCGACGCGGTAATCCTCGATGCCCGACTTGACCTCGACCACCAGCAATTCGCCGGATGGCGAGAGCGCGACGATGTCGCCGCGCCGGCCATTGGCGAAGGTCATCTCCTTGACGATGGCATAGCCGCGCTCGCGCAAATGGCGCGAGGCGCCGCGGCAGACGGCACGGGTGATCTCCGGCCGCGCCGGCGGCGGATTGAGGGCGGAATCGGCGATGGCCATATCAGTTATGTTCTTCTTTTGTGCTCGCCGATGCAAGAGCTGCTTGCGATGACCGCCGGCATGGCTATGGTCCGCCCGCCTTGGAACGTTTCGCGCCCCTCCTGCTGATAGCCCTCGCCGCCGGCCTCGCCTTCGCGCTGTGCCTGGCCCTGCGGCCCTTGATGATGCGCTATGCGCTGGCGCGGCCGAATGCCCGTTCCAGCCACCGGACGCCGACACCACAGGGCGGCGGCATCGCCGTGCTCGCCGGTGCCTTCCTGGCGCTGGGACTCGCGCTTGCCTTCATTCCGATGGATGCGGGCGCCCGGCAGGGCCTCGTCCTGGTCATGGTCGCCTCCGCCCTGCTGGCCGTGGTCGGCGCCTGGGACGACATCAGGCCACTCTCGCCGGCGCTGCGCCTGCCGCTGCAATTCCTCTGCGTCGGCATCGTCGTCTTCTACGCCGCGCCTGATGTGCGGCTGCTGCCGGAGACATTGCCGCTCTGGGCCGAGCGCGGCCTTGCCCTGATTGCGGGTGCCTGGTTCGTCAACCTCGTCAATTTCATGGATGGGATCGACTGGATCACCCTCGCGGGGCTGGTGCCGCTCACCGCTGCGATCGCGCTCGCCGGCGGCTACGGCCTCGTCGACCCCGCCACCGGGCTGCTTGCCGCGGCGCTGCTCGGCGGCCTCCTCGGCTTTTCTCCGCTCAACAAGCCGGTGGCGCGTATCTTCCTCGGCGATGTCGGGGCTTTGCCGCTTGGCCTGCTCGGAGCCTATCTGCTCTACCGCCTCGCCGGCACCGGCGCGCTGACCGCAGCGCTGATCCTGCCGCTTTATCACGTGATGGATTCGACGATCACGCTGCTGCGCCGCTTGGCGCGCGGTGAAAAGGTCTGGCAGGCGCACCGTTCGCATTTCTACCAGCAGGCGACCGATAACGGCTTCAAGGTCATCGAGATCGTCGCGCAGATCGGCCTGCTCAATCTTGGCCTGATCGCGCTCGCGGCGCTCAGCATCGCCGTGCCCGCACTCTGGGCACAACTCGGCTGCCTGTCGATCGCGCTGGCGCTGACGATCGGCCTGCTGCGCCGCTTCTCGCGCAAGCGGGCGCGGCCATGAGCGAGCGCATCCTGCTCACCGGCGCGAGCGGCTTCGTCGGCCGGCATCTGCTGCGCGACCTCGCGGCGCGCGGCTATCGCGTGCGGACGGGGGGGCGGACCGCAAAGCCTGCCAGCCCCGATGTCGAGCATGTCGCGATTGGCGATCTCGGTGCGCCGATCGACTGGCAGCCGCTACTCGACGGCGTCGATCACGTCGTCCACAGCGCCGGATTGGCCCATGCCGACGGCGACATCCCGGAAGAGCGCTACCAACAGGTCAACACGCAGGCGACGCTGGCACTGGCGCGGGCAGCGCAGGCGGCAGGCGTGCGGCGCTTCGTCTTCCTGTCCTCGATCCGGGCGCAGAGCGGACCGATCAGCGAGCAGCCACTGACCGAGGCCGATACGCCTGCGCCGACCGATGCCTATGGTCGCTCCAAGCTGGCAGCAGAACAGGGGCTCGCCGGGCTCGATCTCGACTGGGTCGCGCTGCGGCCGGTGCTTGTCTACGGGCCAGGGGTGAAGGCCAACATGGCGGCGCTCCTCAAGCTGGCGAAGCTGCCCGTGCCGCTGCCGCTTGGTGCGCTCTCAGCGAAGCGCTCGCTGCTGGCGATCGAGAACCTCACTGATGCAGTTGCCTTCGCGCTGACGGAGGCCTGCCCGGCCAGGCGCAGCTACATCGTCGCCGATCCGGAACCTCTCTCGGTCGCGCAGATGCTCGCCGCGATGCGCACCGGCCTCGGCCGCGGATCCGGGCTGATCCCGGTCCCGTCGACGCTGCTGGCGCTGGCGGCGCGGCTCACCGGACGCGCGGATGCCTATGAGCGATTGGCGAACGGGCTCGTCGCCTCTCCGACTGCACTGATCAGGGCTGGCTGGCGGCCGCCTGCGGAGACGAAGGCTGCGCTGGCGCAACTGGCGGCAAGCCGGGCCGGCGCCGGCTGAAATCGGGGATCGCCGCTTCGAGCACCGCCTCGGCGCCGAGCCTGTCCTGCGCTGCCAGCGCCCGCTCGAGCTCGTCGAGCCAGCCCTGCATGCGTTCGCGGCCGGCGAAGATCGGCTTGGCCGCCATGACGCCGTCGAGCCCGGTCTCGGCCATCGGCTCGTCCTTGGCGAAGAGGATCTCGTTCAGGCGCTCGCCCGGCCGAACGCCGGTCACAGCGATCTCGATGTCGACGCCCGGCTCATAGCCGGCGAGGCGGATCATCCGCTCGGCAAGATCCATTATCTTGAGCGGCTGGCCCATCTTCAGCACATAGACGGCGGCGCGATCCTCCTGCGCCTCGTGCTCGGGCGCATGAGAGGCTGAGGTCAGCACGAGGTCGCAGGCCTCGCGGATCGTCATGAAGTAGCGGATCATCTCCGGGCTGGTCACGGTGACCGGCCCGCCGCGCTCGATCTGCGCCTTGAACTTCGGCACCACCGAGCCGACCGAGCCGAGCACGTTGCCGAAGCGGACCGCGACGAGGCGCGTGCCGCGATTGCCATTGGCGAACTCGGCATCGCGTGTCTGGGCGTACATCTCGGCGAAGCGCTTGGTCGCGCCCAGCATCGAGACCGGCTCGATCGCCTTGTCGGTCGAGATCATCACGAAGATGCCGGCGCCGGCGGCGATCGCCGCCTCGATCGCGACGACCGAGCCGAAGATGTTGGTCTTGATGCCCTCGCCCCAGTCGGCCTCGAGATAGGGCACATGCTTCAGCGCGGCGGCATGGATGACGATGTCGGGCGCGAAGGCCTTGAACAACGGGCCGAGACGGGCCTCGTCGCGGACATCGGCGAGCGCACCGGTGACCCGCATCGGGAGATCCTGGGCGGCCAGCGCCTCGGTGACGTGGAACAGCGCCGGCTCGGAATTCTCGACGACGAGCAGTTCCACCGCGCCGAAGGCAGCGCAGCGCAGGCAGATCTCCGAGCCGATCGAGCCGCCGCCGCCGGTGACGATGACGCGCTTGCCCTTGAGAAAGCCTTCGAGCCGCGCCCGATCGATCTTGACGGAGGGGCGCACCAGGAGATCCTCGATCTCCAGGGGAGCCAGCTCATTGCCGCGCATGCCCTCGCCGAGCGTATCGAGCCGCGAGATCGGGATGGCGAGCTTGCGGGTGTGGGCGAGCCATTTGTCCGGCTCGGCTTCGGGCGCGAGCGCGCTCGGCGTCGCGACGATGCGGCGGAACGGCTCGCCGCGCTCGCTGGCGTCGGTCGCGATCGTCTCGATCTGCGAGAGCAGGCCGAGCACCGGCACGCCACGGATGGACTGCCCGAGATCATCGGGCCTCGGCGAGAGGACGCCGGCCGGCCGCATCTTACCCATCGCGCCCGATTCCATCGCCCGGATCACGATTTCGATGTCGACGGCGCGGCCGAGCAGCAGGGCCGGCAGGCTGGCCCCGCGCGCGGCCTGGTGCTTGGAGCGGGAATATTTGAAGTAGCGATAGGCCAGGCGCGGGCCCCCGAGGAGCGCAACCTGCACCAGCCAATAGAGGACGATGGTGATCTTGCCGAAAAAATAATAGCCGTAGAGATTCGGCGCGACGAGCACGTAGTCGACGACAAGCAAGGTCAGGGTCAGGACCGTCACCGCCCGGACGATGTTCGAGAGATCCGGCAGCGAGGCGAAACGCCATTTCGAGCGATAGAGCTGGAAGAACCAGTACACTGCCCCGGCATAGGCGACGAAGAAGGGCAGGATCTTCGGCAATTGCCGCATCCGCTCCTCGAACAGCCAGCCATCGAAGCGCACGGCGAAGACGAAGACGATCGCGAGCGCCGTCATCGCCAGGTCATGGGCGACCACGGCGAGCTTCTTGGCGCTCTGTTTGTTGAGATTCAGCATGCGCGGCGGGGTATCCCGCTCCGCCAGCGCCTTGTCAACGCAGGTCGGAGCTGCCGATCAGGCAGCGGAGCGGACGGCGCCCAGCCCGGCGAGGATGAAATCGATCATCTCCTCGACGGTCGGGCCGGGAAGCTCGGCACATTGGCCGAGCAGGAGCGGATGACAGAAGCGCAGCATCGCCATGCGTACGCAATGGGTCGCGGTGACCGGATCGCGGGCGGTGAACTCGCCCCTGGCGATGCCGTCGGCGACGACGGAGCGCAGGATCGCGTCATAGCGCTCGATATGGCCGCGGATGACGTCCCAGCTCTCCTCCATGGCGCAGGCGACCATTTCATGCAGGCGGTGGTTGTCGAGATAGCGCGCCGCATTGATGCGGCAGGTCGCGGCGAGGATGTCGCGCAGGCGCTCGCTTGCGGGGCGCTTCTCGGCGGCGATCGCGGCGACGGTCGCCTCGAGCTCGCTCATCGAGCGCTCGGCGACGGCCTCGTTGATCGCTTTCTTGGAGTCGAAGAAACGATAGACATTCGCCGGGCTCATGCGCAGCGACTTGGCGATATCGGCGACAGTGGTCTTCTGATAGCCGATCTGGCGGAAGAACCGCTCGGCGACATCGATGATGTCGTGCCTCGTATCGCGCTCTACTGTGCTCATGCCACAGCAACTTCCCGGTCTGATGACTTGTTCCCATAGGCCGTCTGCGGACGCCATCGTTGCCTATGACGAATTTCGTCAGTCGTCAACAAATTGAACGGCAAAGCTTTATTTGTGTCCTCCTGACAGTTTTTCGCGGAACACCCGTTCGATGTCAGGAGCGCGATCGCGCCAATGCGAGGATGGCGTCGATGTCGAGATGACGCTCCAGATGTCCGGCCAGGCGGTCGAGCGCCGCCTCCACGGCTGGTTCATAGGCTTCTCCCTCCGCCAGCGGCTTTCCCGCCAGGTTTTCGAGCCAGGCGCGGCGCAGCGGGTCAGAGGTCAGGACGCCATGGAGATAGGTCCCGACCACCCTTCCGTCGGCGCTGCGGGCCCCTTCCGACCGGCCGTCGACGCGGAACGGTGCCCGCGTGCGGTCCGGGCCGTCACTGACGCCGAGATGGATCTCGTAGGCGCGGCCCGCCGTGCCGCTCTCCGGATGGGCGACCGCGACCTCACGCACCGTCTTGTCCGGCGTGAGCTCGGTCTCGATATCGAGCAGGCCAAGCCCGGGGGCGGCGCCGGCCGGCCCTTCGAGCCCGAGCGGGTCGCGCACGGTCTTGCCGAGCATCTGGTACCCGCCGCAGAGACCGAGGACATGGCCGCCGCGGCGGCGGTGGGCGAGGATGTCGATGTCCCAGCCTTCCTCCCGCAGCCTGGCGAGATCGCGCAGCGTCGTCTTCGAGCCCGGCAGGATCACCAGGGCGGCGTCGCCCGGCAATGGCGTGCCCGGGCCAATGAAGACAAGCTCGACGCCGGGCTCGAGCTTGAGCGGATCGAGATCGTCGAAATTGGCGATGCCGGGCAGGACCGGCACGGCGATCTTCAGCGCGCCGTCGCGAGCTGGGGCGCCCCGGATCAGGTCGAGCCCGTCCTCGGCCGGCAGACGTGCGGCATCGGCGAACCAGGGCACGACGCCGAGGCTCGGCCAGCCCGTCGCCCGAGTGATCGTGTCGAGCGCCGGCGTGAACAGGCCGACATCGCCGCGGAAGCGGTTGATGGCGAAGCCGCGGATCATCGCCCGGTCCTCGGCATCGAGCACGGCATGGCTGCCGACGAGACTGGCGATGACCCCGCCGCGGTCGATATCGCCGACGAGGATCGCCGGAACGCCGGCAGCACGTGCAAAGCCGAGATTGGCGATGTCGCGGGCGCGCAGATTGGTCTCGGCCGGCGATCCCGCGCCCTCGACCAGGATCAGGTCGGCGCCGTCGCTCAATCGCTCGAAGCTCTCCAGCACCTTCGGCAGGAAATCGCCGCGGCGGCTGAAATCCCCGGAGGAGAGATGGCCGGCGACACGGCCCTGCAGGATGATCTGACTGCCGCGGTCGCTCTCCGGCTTGAGCAGCACCGGGTTCATGTCGACATCAGGCGCGATCCGGGCGGCGCGCGCCTGCAGTGCCTGGGCCCGGCCGATCTCGCCCCGTGCGGTCGCAGCGGCATTGTTCGACATGTTCTGCGGCTTGAACGGGCGAACCTTGAGCCCGCGATCGGCGAAGAGGCGGCAGAGGCCGGCGACGAGCAGCGACTTGCCGACATTGGAGCCGGTGCCGAGCAACATCAGGGCAGGGGTTCGGTGGGAGGGATGCATGGAGCCTGCCTAGCCCGCTTCCTGCCCCAGAAAAAGCTCACCGATCCACGTCAGCGTCCCACGGCTCCAAAGGGGCGAAGAAACCGCAGAAGTGCTGGCGTGAACCGGCTGAGGGGTAGAAAACACTGACTACTGACGAATGTCAATATTCATCACTCCGCATAATCTGCCGCTTTTTCGGGGCGATGCACACCGGCGTTGCGCGTGCTATGGCGGCATCCGAGCCTTTCCGCCCGCCTTCCCGAGTGAAGCCAGCCGCGATGAACCCAATCTTCTCCGCCCTTCCGACGACGATCTTCGAAACCATGTCGCGGCTCGCGCGCGAGCACCAGGCCGTCAATCTCGGCCAGGGCTTCCCCGACGATCCCGGCCCCGAGGATGTCCGCCGCAAGGCGGCGCAGGCCGTGATCGAAGGCTGGAATCAATACCCGCCGATGATGGGCCTGCCTGAACTGCGCCAGGCGACGGCGACGCATTTCCGGCATTGGCAGGATTTGGAGCTCGATCCGGAGGCCGAGGTGATGATCACCTCCGGCGCGACCGAGGCGATCGCCGGCGCGCTGATGGCACTCATCTCGCCCGGCGACGAGGTCGTGCTGTTCGAGCCGATGTACGACGCCTACCTGCCGCTCGTGCGGCGTGCCGGCGGCATTCCCAAATTCGTGACGCTGACGCCGCCGCATTTCGGGCTCAGCGAGGAGGCGCTGGCGAAGGCTTTCTCGCCGAAGACCAAGGTGGTGCTGTTCAACAACCCGCTCAACCCGACCGCGACCAATTTCAGCGAGGCCGATCTCGACCTCCTGGCCTCGTTCTGCGTCCGGCACGATGCGGTCGCGATCTGCGACGACGTCTGGGAACACGTCGTCTTCGATGGCCACCGCCATCAGCCGTTGATGAGCCGGCCCGGCATGCGCGAGCGCACGGTCAAGATCTCCTCGGCCGGCAAGATCTTCTCGCTGACCGGCTGGAAGGTCGGGATGGTGATGGCGGCGCCCGAGCTGATGCGCGTGCTCGCCAAGGCGCACCAGTACATTACCTTCACCACGCCGCCGAACCTGCAGGCGGCGGTCGCCTATGGCCTCGGCAAGGACGACGCCTATTTCGAGGGGATGCGCGCCGATTTCCAGCGCTCGCGCGACCGTTTCGCCGGCGGCCTCAGCGATCTCGGCTTCAGCGTGCTGCCGAGCGCCGGCACCTATTTCCTCAATGTCGACATCGGCCCGCTCGGCGAGAGCGACGACGTCGCCTTTTGCCAGCGACTGGTCGCCGAGCACGGCGTCGCCGCGATCCCGGTCAGCGCCTTCTACGCGGAAGGGGCGGTGCGCAATGTCGTGCGCTTCTGCTTCGCCAAGCACGACGCGACGCTGGACAAGGCGCTGGAGCGGCTCGCGGCCCTGCGCGTGAAGGGCTGATCAGGCCTTCCGAAGAGCCTCGACCAGAACTGCGGCCCGCCGCAGCTTCGGCTCGCGGCGCTTGGCCTCGACCGCGAGGCCAAGGCCGCGGAGAGTCTCGATCGCCATGACGAGCTCGGTGGTCGCCTTTTCAGCCTCGGCGCGGTCGCGGATGCGCTCGGCCAGCTCCAGCCGCGCCTCGGCCCGGTTCGCGGCGCTCTCGGCCCAGAGCGAGGGCACGATCTCGCGGCGCCTGACCTCCAGCGCCGCGTCGAAGGCAGCGATCGCCTCCTCCAGCACGACCGGCTCGCTGTAATAGCCGGCGAGGCCGACGAGTGCAGCGCCGATCCGGTCCTGCGCCTCGGCCCAGTCGAGCGGGACGCTCTCCCGCGGCCGGTCGTCGAGCACCAGCTTGAAGCAGTTCACCGCCGCTTCGAAGGCCGAGACGCCGCTGGCACGCAGGCCGAGCGCGACATGGGCCTTGCCGAGCTCCCATTGCAGCCGGCCCCATTCACGCGGCATGTCGGCGCGCGTCATCCCTGACAGCCCGGCGCGGAAGGCAGCGACTCCATCGTCGAGCAGGCCGGCATCGTCCTCGATCTCGCCGAGCCGGGCCAGCGCCTCGCCGAGCCTGGTCTGAAGCGCGGTCCAGAGGCGCGGCGCCTTGGCGCGGGTCAGGTCCTCCAGGGTTGTGCGGTAGATCTCGACCACCTGCCGAAGCAGAGAACCGCCGCCCTCATGATGTGACAGGCCGGTAAGCGAGCGCGCCAGCCTGAGCTGGGTTTCGGCCCAGAGCACGGTCTGGTCGAAATTGTCGAGCTTGGCGAGCATGCCGCGCAGCTGGCCGATCGAAGCGACGAAGGCGGCCTTATCGGAAAAGTCGGCGCCGCGCCGCGCCAGCGCATCGGCTTGCATCCAGGCATAGGTGAGCCCGCTGCCAGCTTCAGCGGAATCGGCAATCAGCGCCGCCTCGGCATAGCGCTCGGCGGCTTCACCATAGGCTTTCGGATTGAGATGCAGCATCGCCACCGCGCCGCGATCAGCGCGGCCGGCGGCGGCGGCGAGCAGGCGACCCCGGGAGAGCGCATCGGCTGTGCCCACGCCGCCGAGATTGCGTTGCTCGGCCAAAGCGAGCAGGCGGTCGGCTTCGGCGAGCCGGCCGTCGGCCAGCGCCTGAATGGCCTGCCCTTGCAGGCGGTCGCGCTCGGGATCGTTCCCGGACGGCTTGGCGAGCCGGGCCCGGAGGCCGCGGAAATCGCCGGCGCGGCGCGCCAGGTTGTTCTCGATCCGGCTGAAATCGGGCTTGCCGGAGGCGTCTCCCATCGAGGCGAGCACGCCAAGCAGCAGCGCCGGGGGAACCCCCTCGCGCTGCGAGACACGGGCCAGGATAGTGGCGAGTTCCGGATTCACGTTTGTAAGCCCGCCACCCTAGATCACGATGAATTTAAAGCAGGATTCCAGCGAAAAACCGGCTCCCGCTTTTTCGCATCCTGCTCTAGTGCGACAGCGATCAGATCGCGGCGATGACCGCGATCTCGACGGTGTATTGCGGGCCGGCGAGCTTGGCCTCGACGGTGGCGCGGCCCGGCGTGTTGCCAGCCGAGACCCAGCCGTCCCAGACCGCGTTCATCTCGGCGAAGGTCGACATGTCGGAGAGCCAGATGTTGACCATCAGCAGCTTCGACTTGTCGGTGCCGGCCTCAGCCAGGAGGCCGTCGATGATCGAGAGGATGTCCTTGGTCTGCTCGCCGACGCTCTTGCCGGCCGCCTTGTCGGCGACCTGACCGGCAAGATAGACCGTGTTGCCATGCACGACGGCCTTCGACATGCGCGGGCCGGGGGCGATGCGCTTGATGCTCATGATCTGGTCTCCATCAGAAGGGGCCTCGCTGGTAGCCCGAGACCGGAATCCGCGCAAATGCTTATGCAGCAGCGGCCCAGCCCGCCCAGAGCAAGGCATAGCGCGCCGACTTGCCGATGAACACCAGCAGGATGAAGCGCAGCAGCGGATAGTTGAGCGAACCGGCGACGAAGGTCAGCGGATCGCCGCCAATCGGCAGCCAGGAGAAGAGCAGCGACGGCCAGCCGAAGCGGGCGAACCAGCCCTGCGCCTTGGCGAAACGCACGGGATCGGGCCGCAAGCGCGCTGGAAGCCGCTCGACGCCGCCCGTCGCGATCAGCCGGCCGAGCCACCAGTTGACGACCGAGCCGGCCGTGTTGGCGACCGAGGCGACGATGAAGAGCAGCGTCGGATCGACGGATTTCGCTGCCAAGAGCCCGATGAAGACAGCCTCCGACTGCGCCGGCAGCAGCGTCGCAGCGACGAAGGCAGCGCCGGCCATCAGGCCGAGGGACGCGAAATCGAGCGGCATCAGTCCAGCATCGCGGCCAGCGCCTTGACGGTATTGGCGTTGCGCAGCATGCCGATGCCGAGCTTCTTCGTCGTCAGATGCGAGAGCAGCCTCGTCTCGCTCGGCTTGCCATCGAAATCGATCCAGAGATCGCCGTCGGAGAGGGCAAGCGCAATGCCGGGCGCTGCGAGCCCTCGGAGCGTGGACAAGGCGTCAGGGCCGAGCGGCTTTCGCATGACACGGATACCGACATCCGGGCCGTTCCCATTCGGGAACGGGTTTTGAGCGGCGAGCCGCTTCCAAGCCTGAGCCGTGCGCGCGATGATGTCGACATGCTTGCCGAAGCGGGCGCGGAAGCTCGCCTCCAGCCGGCTTTCGATCATCGCAAGCGGCGCATCATCGCCCTCGAAGATCAGATTGCCGGTGGCGACCCAGCTGCGCACGTCGCCAAATCCCGCCTCCGCCGCCATCGCCTTCAGATCGGCCATCACGACGCGCCTGCCGGGGCCGAGCACGATCGAATGCAGCAGGGCGACATAGGTCGTCATCGTGGTTCAGACCCGGCGGTGTAATGCCCGCCCTACAGCCGCCGCAGCGCGACCTGCTGGATGCGGTGGCTCGCCCCCTTGGTCAGGATCAGGCTGGCGCGCTGGCGGGTCGGCACGATGTTCTCGCGCAGATTGGGCAGGTTGATGCCGGTCCAGAGCTTTTCGGCGATGGAGAGCGCCTCCTCCTCGCCGATCTCAGCGTATTTGCGGAAGAAGGAGCGCGGATCGCGGAAGGCGGTCTGGCGCAGCGTCATGAAGCGGTTGACGTACCAGCGGTGCAGGTCGTTCTCGTCAGCGTCGAGATAGACCGAGAAGTCGAAGAAATCGGAGACGATCGGGGTGACCGTGCCGTCCTTCGGCAGGCGGCTCGCCTGCAGTACGTTCAGCCCTTCGAGGATCAGGATGTCCGGCCGCTCGACCGTGACCTGCTCGCCCGGCACGACGTCGTAGACCAGGTGCGAATAGACGGGGGCGCTGACGGCGCGCTTGCCGGCCTTCACATCGGAGAGGAAACGCAGGATCGCGGCGCTGTCATAGCTTTCCGGAAAACCCTTGCGCTGCATCAGGCCGCGGCGCTCGAGCTCGGCATTGGGCAGAAGGAAGCCGTCGGTGGTGACGAGCTCGACCTTGGGCGTGTTCGGCCAGCGCGAGAGCAGCGCCTTCAGCACGCGGGCCGTGGTCGACTTGCCGACCGCGACCGAGCCGGCAACGCCGATGACATAGGGGACCTTGACCTCGGCCTCGGCCATCAGGAAGCGCTGGGTCGCCTTGAACAGCCCTTGCGTCGCCGCGACGTAGAGCGAGAGCAGGCGCGAGAGCGGCAGGTAGATCGCGACGATCTCGTCGAGCGAGATCGGGTCGTTGATCGATTGCAATTTGGTGAGATCGTCGACCGAGAGCGTCAGCGGTGCATCGGCTCGCAAATGCGCCCACTCGTCGCGCGAGAAGCTGCGATAGGGCGAGACCAGATCGGGGGCGGATGGCGCCGCGAGCGGACGCTGGTCCATGATACCCCCCGTATTCCAAGCTTCGAGGTTCAACGCGACCGCCTCGACTTTCAAACCTTGGGCACGACCAGGCCCTAACGGGGCCGCGCCGCCTTCTCGGCCAGGCCGGAGCGCGCGGTACGGGCCTCAAGCTGGCTCAAGACGTCCCGCAATGCAACATCGCGCGACTTCAGCACGACCAAAAGATGATAAAGCACATCGGCGCTCTCGGCGATCAGTTCGTCGCGATCACCTTTCACGGCCGCGATGACGGCCTCGACCGCCTCCTCGCCGAATTTCTTGGCGGCCCGCTCGGGACCCGCGGCGAGGAGCTTGGCCGTCCAGGATTCCTCTGGCGCGGCGCTCGCGCGCTCGGCGACGATGCGTTCGAGATCGGCGAGGGTGAAGGTCATTCAGCAGCTCCGAGGTCGAGCATGTCTACCAGCCCAAGATCAAACAGCGGCTTACAATTCTTCCGACTAGCTGGGATTTTTCGATCATGGCGCCCAGACCATGACTGGATCGTCAGTTCGCAGTCGGCACTCTCGACGGGTCTCAGCTGATCGGCGGCATGCTTCTCAATGAGGCCGCTGCCGAGCCATTCTTCGCCGTTAGCCATGATCGCGACCAAAAGCCTGTCAGCAAGAAGGTCCTCAATGATCCTGCTTGCTTCGGTGCGGACCTCCGGACCGTTCTCACTGCCAAAATACAGGTGGCGGTGATAGCGCGAGATGAAGATGCTGATTTCGTCGCTGTCGAACTCGACCGTCAGTGGACCGACCGCCTCCTCATTTGGGAAGGACAGATCGATCCAGTCTAGCCCATCGATTTTTTCGACACACACATGAGCAGCCCAGTCGGGGCGCAATGCGATAAAGGCGTCCGCGCAGGATCGCGCAGCCTCATTCGCCTTCACGCGGTCTTCGAAGTTCACTGCTCAATCCAGCCGCATCGCCAGCCCGGCGGCGGCCATGTGCGCCTTGGCCTGCGGGATGCTGTAGGTGCCGAAATGGAAGATCGAGGCGGCGAGCACGGCCGAAGCGTGCCCGTCGCGCACGCCGGCGACGAGATCGTCGAGATCGCCGACGCCGCCCGAGGCAATCACCGGTACTGAGACCGCGTCCGCAATGCGCTGGGTTAGCCCGATATCGTAGCCCGACTTGGTGCCGTCGCGATCCATCGAGGTCACCAGCAATTCGCCGGCGCCGAGCGAGACAACCTCGCGGGCAAAGCCGATGGCGTCGATGCCGGTGGCGTTGCGGCCGCCATGGGTGAAGATCTCCCAGTGGCCCGGCGTGACCTGCTTGGCGTCGATGGCGACGACGATGCATTGGTCGCCGAACTTTTCCGCGGCCTCCTTGACGAAGGGGCGGTTGGTCACCGCAGCGGTGTTGATCGCGACCTTGTCGGCGCCGGCCAGCAGCAAGGCGCGGATGTCCTCGACCTTGCGCACGCCGCCGCCGACCGTCAGCGGCATGAAGCAGGCCTCGGCCGTGCGGGTGACGACGTCGAGCAAGGTGCCGCGCGCCTCATGGCTCGCGGTGATGTCGAGGAAGCAGAGCTCGTCGGCCCCGGCAGCATCATAAGCCTTGGCGGCCTCGACGGGATCGCCGGCATCGACGAGATCGACGAATTTCACGCCCTTGACGACACGGCCGTCCTTGACGTCGAGGCAAGGGATGATGCGGGTCTTCAAGGTCATCGGCGGGCCTGCCCGAGCGGGAGCGACAAAAACGGGTCGGCGCATATAGCGCCGCCGCTGCACTGCACGCAAACGCAGCGCACACCGGCCGGATTGATCGCCGCCACGATCCCTGCTCTCTTGCGCGCCATAACCAAGACGAGGGGATTTCCATGACGATCACATCGCCCTTCAAGGGCCTGAAACTGGCTGTGCTGAGCGCCGCGGCTGGCTTCAGCCTCACCACCGCCGCGCTGGCGCAGGCTCCGGCCAGCCAGCTCGAGACGATCCAGAGCCGCGGCGCCCTGCAGGTCTGCACCACCGGCGACTACAAGCCGTTCACGCTGGCCAAGGACGGCAGCTATGAGGGCATCGACATCGAGCTCGCGAAATCGCTGGCGAAGGCCATCGGCGTCGAGGCCAAGTTCGTGCAGACGAAATGGGCCGAGCTGATGAACGACTTCACCGGCGGCAAATGCGACATCGCCATGGGCGGCATTTCGGTGACGCTCGACCGGCAGAAGCGCGCCTTCTTCTCCGCGCCCTATCTGATCAACGGCAAGGCGCCGATCGCGCGCTGCGCCGATGTCTCGAAGTTCCAGACCGTCGCCGATATCGACAAGCCGGAGACGCGCGTCATCGTCAATCCGGGCGGCACCAACGAGCGCTTCGTGCGCGCCAATTTCAAGCAGGCCAAGATCGAGATCTTCCCGGACAATGTCACGATCTGGGACCAGATCCTCGCCGGCAAGGCCGACATCATGGTGGCCGAGTCGATCGAGACCAAGGTCCAGGAGAAGATCCGGCCGGGCCTGTGCGCCATCAACCCCGACTCTCCCTTGCAATATGGCGAGATGGGCTACCTGCTGCCGCGCGGCGACATCGTCTTCAAGGCCTTCGTCGACCAGTGGCTGCATCTTGCCAAGGCGACCGGCGAGTTCGGCACGATCTATAATCAGTTCGTGCGCTGATCTTTAAAGCCTGGCTGCGCCGCTCCGCTGACAGATAGCGGCGCGGCGCAACCTGAAGCATGGTCCAGCACGGTGGAATGCAACGCCTGCTAGGCAAGCGATGCGTGGCAGGCACGGGCGCCCTCGCCTGCATGGCAGTTGAAGCTGCTCCCGCACGCTGCTCTCCTTGCGGCAACGACAAGAGAGGGGACGGGGGCTTTTTCATGCTGTCGACGATCATCCGCGGGGCGCTTGCCGCTGCATGCGCAGGCTTCATCTCGATCGGCGCCGTTCAGGCGCAGGCACCGGCCAGCGCGCTCGATGCGATCCAGAGCGCCGGCGCGCTCCGCATCTGCACCACCGGCGACTACAAGCCGTTCACCAATGCCACCGGCGACAGCTTCGAGGGCATCGATATCGAGATGGCGAAGTCGCTCGCCAAGGCGATCGGCGTCGAGCCGAAATTCGTGCGGACGAAATGGGCCGAGCTGATGGCCGATTTCACCGGCGGCAAATGCGATATCGCCATGGGCGGCATCGGCGTGACGCTGGAGCGGCAGAAGCGCGTCTTCTATTCGGATCCCGCACTGCGGACCGGCAAGATCCCGCTGGCGCGCTGCGCCGACAAGGAGAAGTTCCGAACCGTCGCCGATATCGACAAGCCGGGCGTGACCGCGATCGCCAACCCCGGCGGCACCAATGAGCGCTTCGCCAAGGCCAATTTCAAGCAGGCCAAGGTGACGCTGCACCAGGACAATGTCGGCATCTTCGACGAGATCCTCGCGGGGCGTGCCGACGTGTTCGTCACCGAGGCGATCGAGGCGACCGTACAGCAGAAGCTGAAGCCCGGCCTCTGCGCCATCAATCCCGACAAGCCGCTGACCTTCATCGAGATCGGCTATCTGCTGCCGCGCGGCGACGTGATCTTCAAGGCCTTCGTCGACCAGTGGCTGCACATCGCCAAGGCGACCGGCGAGTACCAGCGCTATTACGAGCAGTATCTGCGCTGAGGGCCGGTGAGCGCGGGTAGAACCATCTTTCCCAGCAGCGAAAGGCTGCGAATCGCGGCGTTCACTCATCGTTTACGTTCATCGCAGCCGGATGGATCGCTACAGGATTTGTACTGTCCGCTGACGTTTGGGAAGCCTAGCATCGGCAGCGCTGACAAAGCATGCACCGCGCGCTGATTCCAGCTGCGCCGGGGCGCATCTTGCTCATGTGAGGATTGCGACGATGTGCGATCATTGTGTCTCGGCCGCGGGCAAAACCGGGTTTTCGCGCCGTGGGTTGTTTGCCGCCGGCGCTGGCCTCGCGCTGGCCGGCGTCCTTTCAACGCCCTTGCGGGCGCAATCGGCCGCGGTCAGCGGCGATGAGGCGCTCAAGCGGCTGGTGGAGGGCAATGCCCGCTATGTCGCGGGCAATCTGAACGAGCGTGATTTCTCGGTCGGGCGGGCAGCGCGAGCCGCCTCACAGGCACCCTTCGCCTCGATCCTGAGCTGCGCCGATTCGCGCGTCGCACCTGAGCTCGCTTTCGATCGTGGACCGGGCGAACTCTTCGTCACCCGTGTCGCTGGCAATTTCGTCAACGCCGACGTGCTGGCGAGTCTCGAATACGGCGCGCAGGTGCTGGGCTCGCAACTCATCCTCGTGCTCGGCCATACGAGTTGCGGCGCGATCTCGGCGACCATCGACGTCGTCAAGAACAAAACCCGGCTGCCGGGGCAGCTGCCCTCGCTGATCAACGCGATCAGGCCGGCCGTGCTCGCGGCGCAGAAGGAGGGCGCCGCCGACCTGCTGAAGTCAGCGACCATCGCCAATGTCAGGCTCAACGTCGCCAAGCTGAAGAAGGCCGCGCCAATCCTGTCGGAGCGCCTCGCGCAGAAGCAGCTCACCGTGGTCGGCGGCATCTACGATCTGGCGACCGGCAAGGTCGAACTCGTCTAGCAGCTCCGAGCCGCGCTGGCAGACGGCCTTCTCAGGCCACCGCGAGCCGCGCCAGCGCCGCGGCCGGGTCAATGCGGCCGTCATAGAGGGCGCGGCCGGTGATCGCGCCCTCGAGGATCGCGGCATCGGGCGCGCAGAGGCGTTCGATATCGGCCATGGAGGCAAGCCCGCCGGAGGCGATCACCGGAATCGTCAGCGCATGGGCGAGCGCGATCGTGCCGTCCCAGTTGATGCCCTGCAGCATGCCGTCGCGAGCGATGTCGGTGTAAACGATCGCGGCGACGCCGGCATCCTCGAAGCGGCGCCCGAGATCGTCGGCGGCCAAAGCCGAGGTCTCGGCCCAACCTTCCACCGCGACGAAGCCGTCACGCGCGTCGATACCGACCGCGACCTTGCCCGGAAAAGCCCTGGCCGCTTCACGGACGAAGCCGGGATCGCGCACCGCCGCCGTGCCGATGATGACGCGGGCGATGCCTTTACCGAGCCAGCCTTCGACCGTCTTCATGTCGCGGATGCCGCCGCCGAGCTGCACGGGAAAGCGGACACGCTGCAGGATCGCCTCGACCGCGGCCGCGTTCATCGGCTTGCCGGCAAAGGCGCCGTCGAGATCGACGACATGCAGCCACTGGAAGCCCTGCCCCTCGAAGGTCGCGGCCTGGGCGGCGGGATCGTCGTTGAAGATCGTCGCCTGGTCCATGTCGCCCTGCTTCAGGCGGACGCAGCGGCCTTCCTTGAGATCGATGGCGGGGAAAAGGATCACGGCGTCCACCTCAGGAAATTGCCGATCAGCTTGAGGCCGAGCTTCTGGCTCTTCTCGGGGTGGAACTGCGTGCCGGCGATGTTGTCCCTCGCCACGATCGCGGTGACCGGGCCGCCATAATCGGTCAGCGCCAGCACCTCCTGCGGCTTTGCGGCCGTCAGCGCATAGGAGTGGACGAAATAGGCGTGCCAGCCGGAGGGGCCGGTCTCGATTCCGGCGAGGAGCGGGTGCTCGTCCTGCGGGTGCAGCGTGTTCCAGCCCATATGCGGGATCTTCAGGGCATCGTCGCTCGGGCGGATCAGCGCGACGTCGCCGGCGATCCAGTTAAGACCCTCGGTGGTGACGTATTCGAGACCACGGCTCGCCATCAATTGCATGCCGACGCAGATGCCGAGGAAGGGCCGGCCTTTGCCACGGACGGTCTCTTCCAGCGCCTCGACCATGCCGGAGACGGCGTCGAGCCCGCGCCGGCAGTCGGCGAAGGCACCGACGCCGGGGAGCACGATGCGGTCGGCAGCGCGGACCTCGGCGGGATCGCTGGTGACGCGGATAGTCGCGGCAATGCCGGCCTCATTGGCGGCGCGCTCGAAGGCCTTGGCGGCCGAATGCAGATTGCCCGAGCCGTAATCGACGATGGTGACGGTCTGGCTCATCGTCCGTTCGCCTCGGGGAAGAGACCGATCACCGGCGCGGAACTCGGCGCGAAACGCACGGGAGCCGGCGCCGTTTCGACAATGCGAGGCGACGAGCCAGCCGGCAGGGCCCGCTCGAAGAAGCGGCGCTCGGCGCTGGAGAGGTCGGGCGCCTCGACTACGTCGACGAGCCGCCAGCCTTTCCGCAGCAGCTTGCGCGCGATCAGGTTCTGCCCCTCGAAGCCGAGGAAGACCGCAAGCGCGGTGTGCGACAGCATCACCGCGAGAAAGGAGAAGCCGATCTGGCGCTGCAGGTAGACCAGCCCGCCCCAGACCAGCGCATAGAGGATGAAGGCGAGCCAGAGCCGTTTGAACAGTAGCCAGAGACCGCCGAAGACCAGCGCCGAAAAGGTGAAGCTTTCGGGCAGGAGTCGAGCCTGCTCGACCTCTTCGCGCAGCCCGCCAGCGCCCGGCGGCGGGATCAGAGCCTGATAGAACGCCATGGCAGCGATCCCTTACAAAGCGCCCTTGGTCGAGGGCACGCGGCCGCCCTCGCGCGGATCGACTTCGAGCGCCTGGCGCAGCGCCCGCGCCAGCCCCTTGAAGCAGCTCTCGGCGATATGGTGGGCATTGTCGCCATAGAGCGTCTCGACATGCAGGGTCAGCCCGGCATTGATGGCGAAGGCCTGGAAGAACTCGCGCACCAGCTCAGTGTCGAAGCTGCCGATCTTTTGCGCCCTGAACTCCGTTCGGAAGACCAGGAAAGGCCGGCCGGAGACGTCGACCGCGACGCGGGTCAGCGTCTCGTCCATCGGCAGGTGGACATCGGCATAGCGGCGGATGCCCTTCTTGTCGCCGAGCGCCTGTTTCAGGGCCTCGCCGAGCGCGATGCCGGCATCCTCGACCGAGTGGTGGTCGTCGATATGGGTGTCGCCCTTCACCTTGACCGTGGTGTCGATCAGCGAATGGCGGGCGAAGAGATCGAGCATATGGTCGAAAAAGCCGACGCCAGTCGAAATCTCTGCCTTGCCCGTGCCGTCGAGCACGAGCTTGACCGCGATGTCGGTCTCGTTGGTGCGGCGCTTCACTTCGCCCGAACGCATGCTGACCTCTGTGCCCTCGCAAAACCGTGCCCGCTTTAGCAGGCGACCGGCCGGAAGGCCATGGCGTCGAGCGGAGACTGGGTTCGACTGCCTGCCGCGTCGCCGCAGCGCTGGGCGCATCTGCTGACAGAAGGCGACCGCCGGGTCCGCTACGAGCGGCGCGCCAAGGCAAGGAGAGGTTCGATGACACAGGCTGACAAAGCAGGCCAACTCGCCGCACTTCATGTCAAAGGCCGACCGCTCGTCCTTTACAATATCTGGGACGCCGGCAGCGCCCGCTCGGCCGCCAAGGCCGGCAGCAAGGCGATCGCCACCGGGAGCTGGTCTATGGCTGCGACCCATGGCTTCGACGACGGCGAGGCAATCCCGCTCGACTTCATCGAGACGATCGTCGGCCGCATCGCCTCCGCCGTCGCGCTGCCGCTGACCGTCGATTTCGAAGGTGGCTACGCGAAAGACCCGGACGGCGTTGCGAAAAATGCCGCACGCATCATTGCTGCCGGCGCGGTCGGCCTGAACTTCGAGGACCAGATCGTCGGGACTGGTGCGCTCTACGCCATCGCCGACCAGGTGCAGCGGATCAAGGCGATCCGAAGCGCGGCCGACAATCTCGGCATCCCCGTGTTCATCAACGCCAGGACGGATCTTTTCCTGCTGGAAGCCGACAAGACGCAGCACCCCGGCCTCGTCGATGCGGCGATCGAGCGAGCGCAGGCCTATCAGCAGGCCGGCTGCAGCGGCTTCTTCATTCCCGGACTGCTCGACGAGGGCGGCATCGCGGCGATCTGCGATGCGTTGACGCTTCCGGTGAACGTGATGGTGATGGGTGGCGCGCCCGATCGCGAGACCCTGATCCGGCTCGGCGTGTCACGGATCAGCTACGGCCCCGGCCCCTATCTGGCGGCTCAGGCCCGTTTCGTCGAGCAATGTGCCGCCAGTCTGGCTGGCGCCTGACTGCGGCGGCCCAAAGCGCGCCAGGAACGTCCGCGCCCGCGGCAGGGCATCCTGCAGGAACTGGCCGGGCTCGCGCAGCCAGAGGCCGTCATAGGTCTTCGATTTCGCTTCGCTGATCAGCACGTCCTGCGGTAGGGGCACGAGCGTCCCGTCCCAGCCCGGCCACCAGAGCCGGCCCTTGGCCCAGTGATGCGCAACCAGGGCCTCTTCGCAGCGATAGCCGTGAAAATCGAAGGCGGTCTCACCATTGGTGACGAAGACGTGGTTGCCGGTAAAGCCCTCGGCCGGCCTGATCCAGACGGCGTGGAAACCGTGCTCCGGATAGGCTTCCAGGAAGGCGTAGGCGAGGATGTGGCAGGCACCGCAGGCGAAGAAGATCCGCTCGGACAGATTCCAGCGTTTGACCGGGTCGCTCTTGATACCGGGCTTCAGCCTGAACATGTTGGCGGTTCCTGTTGACCGTTTGCCCGAGACCGAATCGCAATGTCAGAGACTAGCAATGCCCCCGTCATGCACGCGACCACCATCCTGATGGTGCGCAAGGGCGGCCGTGTCGTGATCGGCGGCGACGGCCAGGTCTCGCTCGGCCCGACGATCATGAAGGGCAATGCCAAGAAGGTGCGCCGCCTCGCCAAGGGCGCGGTGATCGCCGGTTTTGCCGGCGCGACCGCCGACGCCTTCACCCTGTTCGAGCGTCTCGAAGCCAAGCTGGAGCAGTTCCCGACGCAATTGCTGCGCGCCTGCGTCGAGCTCGCCAAGGACTGGCGCACCGACCGCTATCTGCGCCGGCTCGAAGCGATGCTGCTCGTCGCGGACAAGGAGGTCTCGCTGCTGATCTCCGGCACCGGCGACGTGCTCGAGCCGGAAGCTTCCGAGCATGGCTCGGTGATGGCGATCGGGTCGGGCGGCAATTATGCGCTCGCTGCGGCCAGAGCCCTGGTCGATGGCGAGGCCGATGCCGAGACGATCGTGCGCAAGGCGATGAAGATCGCGGGCGACATCTGCGTCTACACCAATCACAGCCTCGTCATCGAGAGCCTGGAGACCCCATGAATTTCGTCGCCGACGGCTACGCCTTCGCCCCCGCGACAACAGATGATTTCCCGATGCTGGCGCGCTGGCTCGAACAGGACCATGTCCGGCGCTGGTGGGGTGATCCTGACGAAGAGCTCGCCGAGATCGCGCGCATCTTCGGCGATCCCAGCATGGAGGCGCTGATCGTCAGCCATGACGGGCGGCCTTTCGCCCATCAGCAGAGCTGGGATCCCGCGCTCTGGCCCGACTATCCGCTGCAGGATCAGCCAGCCGGCACGCTTGGGATCGACCAGTTCATCGGCGAGGCCGATATGCTCGGCCAGGGCCATGGCACCCGCTTCATCGGCGCCTTCACCCGGCATCTGCTGGCGCAAGGCGCGCCGCGGGTGGTGATCGACCCCGACCCGGAGAATCTCGCCGCGATCCGCGCCTATGAGAAGGCCGGCTTCACGGCCCTAGACATCCGCGAGACCGGCGAGGGTCCCGCGCTGATCATGATCCAGGAACCTGTTTGATGACGTCGTTTTCCCCCCGCGAGATCGTCTCCGAGCTCGACCGCTTCATCGTCGGCCAGAAGGACGCCAAGCGCGCCGTCGCGATCGCCCTGCGCAATCGCTGGCGCCGGCAGCAGCTGGAAGGGCCGCTGCGCGAGGAGGTCGCGCCCAAGAACATCCTGATGATCGGGCCGACCGGCTGCGGCAAGACCGAGATCGCCCGCCGCCTCGCCAAGCTGGCGAATGCGCCTTTCCTCAAGGTCGAGGCGACCAAGTTCACCGAGGTCGGCTATGTCGGCCGCGACGTCGAATCGATCGTGCGCGACCTGGTCGAGGTCGCGATCGGGCTGGTCCGCGAGAGCCGGCGCAAGGATGTCGAAGCCAAGGCGCATGTCGCGGCCGAAGAGCGCGTGCTCGATGCCCTCGTCGGACCGACGGCGAGCGCGACGACGCGCGACAGCTTCCGCCGCAAGCTGCGCAACAACGAGCTCGACGACAAGGAGATCGAGGTCGAAATCGCCTCGGCCGGCTCCGGCGCGCCGATGTTCGAGGTGCCCGGCATGCCCGGCGCCTCGATCGGCGCGATCAACCTCTCCGACATGCTCGGCAAGGCCTTCGGGCAGCGCGGCAAGCCCAAGCGCGTGCTGGTCAAGGAGGCCTACGCGCCGCTGCTCGCCGAGGAGAGCGACAAGCTGATCGATCAGGACGCGATCGTCCAGGCGGCGATCCGCGAGGTCGAGAACAACGGCATCGTTTTCCTCGACGAGATCGACAAGATCTGCGCCCGCGAAGGCCGCGGCGGCGCCGATGTCTCGCGCGAAGGCGTGCAGCGCGACCTGCTGCCGCTGATCGAGGGCACCACGGTCGCGACCAAGCACGGGCCGGTGAAGAGCGACCACATCCTGTTCATCGCGTCGGGTGCCTTCCACGTCTCGAAGCCATCAGACCTCCTGCCGGAGCTGCAGGGCCGCCTGCCGATCCGGGTCGAGCTCTCATCGCTCGACGTCGAGGACTTCAAGCGCATCCTGACCGAGACCGAGGCCAGCCTGATCAAACAGTCAGTGGCGATGCTGGCGACCGAACAGGTGACGATCGACTTCACGCCGGACGCGGTCGCGGCGATCGCCCGCATCGCGGTCGAGGTCAATTCGACGGTCGAGAACATCGGCGCGCGCCGGCTGCAGACCGTGATCGAGCGCATTCTCGACGAGATCTCGTTCACCGCGACAGATCGCGGCGGGGAGAGCATCACCATCGATGCCGCCTATGTCGAAGCGCGCATCGGCGACCTCGCGCGGAACGCCGATCTGAGCCGGTTCATCTTGTAAGACACAAAGCGGCGCGGATGGCTTTTGTCTTCATCCTTGTTCATATTGAAGACAAGGAGCGAGCCAATGCCGCGCACCACCACCATGACTGTCCGGCTCAGCGGTCCCTTGAGCGACTTCGTCGCCGAGAACGTCGGGCCTGACGGCGACTATGAGAATGTCAGCGAATATGTCCGCGACCTGATCCGCCGCGACAAGGAACAGGCGGAGCGCGTAGCCTTCGATCGGCTGAAGGCTGAGTTGCAACGCGCCTTCGCTGCCCCTGATTCCGCCTATCGGCCGCTCACTGCGGCCGAAGTGATCGCGCGCAACGAAGCCTGACGGCCCATGGCCGCGATCCGCATTCAGGAAGCGGCCTCGCACCGCCTCGACGAGATCTATCGCTACACGCGCGAGCGCTGGGGCCAGGACCAAGCACAGCGTTATATCGAGGGACTGTTCGAGACTTTCGGCCGCATCGAGACGCATGCGGTGATGTCGCGTCCGGTTCCGGCTGAGTTCGGCGTCGACGGCTTCATGGTGCGCCATGAGCGCCATGTCATCTATTGGCGCCGGCTGGCGAATGGCGACATCGGTATCGTTACGATCCTGCATCAGCGCATGCACCAGATCGACCGCCTTCGTGAGGACCTCGGGCTGTGACCGGGGAAAGGCGATCGTGAGTGATACATCGCCACAGCGAACCTCCCGCCTCGCCCGCGATTCCCTCGTCGTCGGCGCCGCGACGATCCTGTCGCGCCTGCTCGGCTTTGCCCGTGACGTTCTGATCGCGCGCCTGCTCGGCGCCGGTCCCGTGGCGGATGCCTTCCTGGCGGCGCTGAGGCTACCTAACCTGGTCCGGCGGGTGCTCGGCGAAGGGGGGCTGAATGCCCCCTTCGTGCCGCTCTATCTCGCGATCAAGGCCGAGCGCGGCGAGGACGACGCCAAGCGCTTTGCCGGCGCGGCTGCGAGTCAGCTCGGCCTGCTGCTGCTCGGCTTCGTCGTCCTGGCTGAGCTGTTCGCGCCCTGGGTCGTGCTCGGACTGGCCGGCGGCTTCGCCGATGAACCGCAGACGCTGGCGCTCGCCGCCTACTACACGCGGCTGATGCTGCCCTTCGTGCTGCTGACCACGCTCGCCGCATTGCTCGCGGCACTCCTCAATGCCGAGGGTCGCTTCACCGTGGCGGCGCTGGCGCCGTCCCTGATGAACGCGATCCTGCTCTGCGCTCTGCTGTTCGCGCTGTTCCGTGGCGGCGACAGCCATGCCAGCGCGACGCTGCTCGCCGCCTGCCTCAGCCTGACGGGCCTTGCCCATCTCCTGATGATTCTGTGGCGGCTGCACGGCATCGGCCGGCCACGACTCAGCCTGCGTTGGTCGCCGGACATGATACGGCTGGTCAGGACAGGCGGGGCGACCTTGCTCGCCGCCTCGGCAGCACAGCTCGTGCTGCTGATTTCGACCCAGATCGCCTCGACCGCACCCGGCTCGGTCTCGGCACTGTATTATGCCGACCGCGTCTTTCAGCTGCCGCTCTCCTTCTTCGGCGTCGCGATGGGGACGGTCGTGCTCTCGGCCATGGCCGGCGAACGCTCGCAGGCGGATCACGACGCCCTGCTCGGCCGCGCGCTGGCGCTCGGCCTGGCGCTGGCGATTCCGGCCGCGACGGCCCTGTTCGTCCTGGCCGAGCCGATCGTCTCGGTGCTGTTCGAGAACGGACAGTTCAACGCCGCCGACCGCGAGCGCACCGCCGCCGCGCTCGCAGCCTTCGCCTGCGGCCTGCCCTTCGCGCTCGCCGCCAAGGTGTTCGGACAGGTCTATTTCGTGCGCCGGCAGCCATGCCTGCCGCTGATCGCCGGCTTTGCCGCTGTCGCCGTGGCCGCGATCGCAGGCTACGCCCTGCTCGGCTGGCGTGATGCGGCGATGATCGGGGCGCTGGCGGCGAGCCTCGCCTTCATCGTCCAGGCGGGGCTGCTCGGCATCGATCTGCTGCGGAACAGGCTGTGGCGGCCGCGCTGGGCCGATGCCAGGACGATCCTCGCCATCGTCATAGCCGCCCTGCTGATGATGGCTGCACTCGAGGCCATGCTCAGGCCGCTCCTCTCCGCGCTGAGCCCGGGCCAGCCGGCGCTGTGGCGCGCCGGCGCGCTGGCAGTGCTGTGCTGCACGGGTGCTGCGGTCTACGCCGTTGCCGGCTTCCTGCTCGGCGCCTTCGACGCTGTCGTGCCACCGCGGCTCTTGCGCCTTCGCGGCGCATCCGTCAGAACGCCGCGTTCCTGAGCGGATCGACCCCGACTCAAGAGCCCGTTCCGATCGGCTTGCAGCCGCAAGCTGATCGGTAAAGCGGTCTCTTCCCAGAAGTGAGAGACGGATTCACCGATCAGGTTGTTCCAACCTGATCGGATCCGGCTCTAAGATTTCTTCGCCCTGACGACGGAGCGCCCCATGGCCGCTTTCTCTCCCCGCGTCTTCTCCGGCATGCAGCCGACTTCGACGCTCCATCTCGGCAATTATCTCGGCGCGCTGGTGAACTGGGTCGCGATGCAGAAGACGCATGACTGCATCTATTGCGTCGTCGACATGCACGCGATCACGCAAGGGCTCGACGTCTGGGGAGGACCGACCGAGCTGACCCGCGCCACGCGCGAGGTCGCGGCCGCCTATATCGCCGCCGGCGTCGACCCCAAGCAGAGCATCATCTTCAACCAGAGCCAGGTCTCCGGCCATGCCGAACTCGCCTGGGTGTTCAATACGATCGCGCGCCTCGGCTGGCTCAACCGCATGACGCAGTTCAAGGAGAAGGCCGGCAAGGATCGCGAGAACGCCTCGGTCGGGCTCTACGACTATCCCGTGCTGATGGCGGCCGACATCCTGCTCTACAAGGCGACGCATGTCCCGGTCGGCGAGGACCAGAAGCAGCATCTCGAGCTGACCCGCGACATCGCCCAGAAGTTCAACAACGACTTCGCCGGGCGCATCGCCGAGCTCGGCCTCGGCACCGGCGAGCTCGGCTATTTCCCGCAGCCCGAGCCGATGATTCAGGGCCCGGCGCCGCGGGTGATGAGTCTGCGCGACGGCACCAAGAAGATGTCGAAGTCGGACCCGTCGGATTATTCGCGCATCAACCTGACCGACGATGCCGACATGATCGCGCAGAAGATCCGCAAGGCGAAGACCGATCCGGAGGCGCTGCCTTCCGAGGAGAAGGGGCTGGAAGGCCGGCCGGAGGCCGAGAACCTGGTCGGGATCTATGCCGGTCTCTCCGGTGAGACCAGGGCGCAGGTGCTCGGGCAGTTCGGCGGCAGCCAGTTCTCCGGCTTCAAGGCGGCACTGGTCGAGCTCGCGGTCGGCAAGCTCGCGCCGATCGCCGGCGAAATGCGGCGCCTCCTGGCCGATCCCGGCCATATCGACGCCATCCTGAGCGACGGCGCCGACCGCGCCGCCGCGATCGCCGCGCCGATCATGCTCGACGTCAAGGACATCACCGGCTTCGTGCGCCGGCGCTGATCCGGCGGGCTTCGCTAGTGTCGTGATTTCGAAGTTCGCTCTCGGTCGATATCAGGTG
The DNA here is from genome assembly GCF_056400825.1 of Allobosea sp. P4_H5. Classification (NCBI taxonomy): domain Bacteria; kingdom Pseudomonadati; phylum Pseudomonadota; class Alphaproteobacteria; order Hyphomicrobiales; family Alloboseaceae; genus Allobosea; species Allobosea sp. P4_H5. Next base: position 106,665 of record NZ_JBFUKM010000017.1, read on the forward strand.
CGGAGCGAACTTCGAAATCGAAGAACGACACTAGAAATCAAAGAGTTGCTAGTGTCCCTGATGATTCTGAAATTCGCTCCGCACTTGATGTCGGGTGGTGGCGAATTTCAGAATCGGGACACTAGACAGGCTTGCGCTGACCTTGCGACGCCTGTCACCATGACATGTCCTGAAATCGGCGGCAGGCGATAGCAATGGTCAAGAGACGGCGGTCCTATGAGACGGGCCATCGCCCGAAATTCCTCGCTGTCGTCGACGACAGCCCGGAATGTTCGAAGGCGGTGCGCTTTGCGGCGCGGCGCTGCGCGCGCCTGGGCGCATCGATCGTATTGCTCGGCGTGGTCACCCCGCCGCCGGACGAGACCTGGCTCGGCGTCGGCGACATGGTCCAGGCCGATGCCGAGGCCGAGGCGCAGGAGCTTATCGACGCAGCCGCCGCGGCCGTGCGCTCGCTGGCCGGACTCGAGCCGGAGAAGGTCGTGCGCACCGGCGTCAAGGCCGACGAGATGGTCAAGCTGATCGATGCCGACGAGGACATCTCGCTGCTGGTGCTCGCTGCGGGCACTGGTCGGGATGGGCCGGGTCCATTGGTCGCCGCGCTCGCCGGCAAGGGCGCCGGCAGCTTCCCGATCCCGGTCGCGATCGTGCCCGGACACCTCGCCGACGAGGAAATCGACGCGCTGGCCTGATCAGCGCTCGCTGCTGCTGGAATGATTCCAGCGTCCGGCCTATATCGGGACCAGGAACGGCGGCCTTGACCCGCCGGCGCCGGAGACAAAGCCATGTTCATCCAGACCGAAGCCACGCCCAACCCCGCCACCCTGAAGTTCCTGCCCGGCCGCAGCGTCTCGCCGCAGGGGCCGATCGAATTGCGTGACCCCGCCTTGGCCGAGCGCTCGCCGCTCGCGACACGCCTGTTCGGCGTCAAGGGCGTCTCAGCCGTGTTCTTCGGCTCGGACTTCATCACCGTGACCAAGGCCGAGGGCGAGTGGCCGCATCTCAAGCCCGCCATCCTCGGCGCGATCATGGAACATTACATGTCGGGCGCGCCGCTGATGAGCGACAGCGCCCCGGTCGATGAACTCGCCGAAAGCGAGGACGAGTTCTTCGCCGAGGAAGACGCCGCGACCGTCGACACGATCAAGGAGCTGCTGGAGACCCGCATCCGCCCGGCCGTCGCCGGCGACGGCGGCGACATCACCTTCCGCGGCTACAAGGACGGTACCGTCTACCTCGTGATGAAGGGCTCCTGCTCGGGCTGCCCGTCCTCGACGGCGACGCTGAAGCACGGCATCCAGAACCTGCTGCGGCATTTCCTGCCGCAGGTGCGCGAGGTCGAGGCGGTTTGACCCCGATCGCTAATGTTTGATTGGTCTCATTCCCCGGTCGCCTCGGTCGGGGAAATGATCAAAGTGTTCCGAAGGCCGGGAAACAGCTCGTGCGCATCCTCGCGATAGATACCGCGCTCGGCGCCTGCTCGGCCTGCGTGCTCGACGGCGGCGACCCCGCCCCGCTCGCGATCGAACAGACCGCGATGGAGCGCGGCCATGCCGAGGCGCTGATGCCTATGATCGAGCGCGTGATGGCCAAGGTCGAGGGCGGCTTCCCCTCACTCGACCGCGTCGCCGTCACCATCGGCCCCGGCAGCTATACCGGCCTGCGCGTCGGCATCAGCGCGGCCCGGGCGATCGCGTTTGCCGCCGGCATTCCGGCCATCGGGATCTCGACGCTGGCCGCCAGCGCCGCACCTTTCATCGGCCGCGAGGGCGGGCGCGTCGTCGCTGCCGCGGTCGACGCCAAGCACGGCCAGGTCTGGTTCCAGGCGATGAATGCGCAGGGCAAGCAGCTGGTCTCGGTCCGCCAGGTCAACCATCGCGACGCTGCCCGCGCCATCGGCGCCGGCCCGGTCTCGCTGGTCGGTTCGGCCGCGCTCGCCGTCGCCAACGAGGCCTGGGCGATCGGCCTCGACGCGCTCGTCGTCGACGACGCCAAGGCGCCGGACGTGACCTGGGTGGCGCGCCTCGGCATGATCGCCGACCCCGAGAGTGCCCCGCCGCGACCGCTCTACCTCAAGGCGCCGGAAACGACACCGCAGGATCGCGCCCGGCTGCCGCGGCGCTAGTTGGCAGTGGACTGGTTCCGAACCCTGTTCAGGCAGCGGCCGAGGGCAGGCCGCACCGGCCCGCTCGACGTCCGCCATGCCCGCCAGGTCGCGGCCCTGCATCATCAGGGCGGCTTTGCGCGACTGTGGGAGCCCGGCGAATGCGCAGCCTTGCTCGCCGACCGGGCGGTCGTGGCCGAGGGCGTGTTCATCGGCAGCGCCAGCGAGCCCTGCGGTTTCGTGATGTCGCGGCTGGCCGCCGACGAGGCGGAGATCCTCAGCATCGTCGTCGCCGGCGGGAAGCGCCGGTCCGGCCTCGGGCAGACGCTGCTGTCAGCTCATCTCGCGCAATTGGCGGCGCGCGGCACGGCACGGCTCTTCCTCGAGGTCGAGGAGGGCAACGCGCCGGCAATCGGGCTTTACCGGCGACTCGGATTCGAGGCCGTCGGGCGGCGCGAGGGATACTACCCGAAGCCGGACGGCAGCCGCGCCGCCGCGCTGGTGATGCGGCGCGATCTCGCCTGAGCTCTGCTTCGGCTGGCATAGACGGCCGTAGGAGGGCCGATTATAGCCGGGCTCGCAGAAGCGGGGCGCCAACGCAGAGAATGAACGGCTCAGCATGAAAGGCATCCGTCCCGGCGCCATGGTGCGGCTCGCGCTGCTCGTCTTCGGCACGCTCGTCCTGATTCCGCCGCAGCTCGTCGCGATGCGCCTCGGGCGGCCGTTCTATTTCACACGGCTGTTCCAGAAACTGGGCTGCCGCTGCTTCGGCGTGCGCATCACCACGCGCGGCGCGCCTCCGCCGGCAGGCCAAGGCGGGCTGATCGTCGCCAATCACACCTCCTGGCTCGACATTCCCGTCATCGGCACGACCGGGCCGCTCTCCTTCGTCGCCAAGGCCGAGGTCGCGACCTGGCCGGTGATTGGGTGGCTCTCGACGCTGCAGCGCACCGTCTTCATCGACCGCATGCGCCGCGGCGCCACCGCCGGCGTCGCCAGCGAGATGGGCAAGCGCCTGCAGAACGGACAGTCGGTGGTGCTGTTCGCCGAGGGCACCACCGGCGACGGCACGCGCGTCCTGCCGCTGCGCTCCTCGCTGCTCGGGGCCGCTCACGAAGCCGTGCGCGGGGCGGACGAGGCCGAGACCACGGTCTATCCGCTCTGCGTCACCTATACCGGCTTCCACGGCCTGCGCGGCGGGCGGGCCGAGCGCTCAGCGCTGTCCTGGTATGGCGACACCGAACTCGCGCCGCATTTCCAGGCGATGATCAATTCCGGCGCCATCGATGTCGAGCTCGCCTGGGGCGAGCCGATCCAGATGGGCCGCAAGCTCTCGCGCAAGGAGGCGACGCGCCTCGCCGAGATCGCGATCCGGCGGGCACGGCAGGACGCCGTCACCGGCCGGTCACGCGGCTGAGCCAGATTCGCATCGGCTGCGGACTGTTGCGGCCCGGATATTGCGTGGCGACCAGCGACGGCGATATGATTCCCATGCCCGGGGCGATTGGGATAAGGAGACGCGGTTGAGGCCGGATCAGCGTTGATGAAGAAAGTCCACATCAAGTCCTATGGCTGCCAGATGAACGTCTATGACGGCCAGCGCATGGCCGACGTCCTGGGCCAGGAGGGCTATGTCGAGACTGCGACGCCCGACGACGCCGACCTCATCCTGCTGAATACCTGCCATATTCGCGAGCGCGCGGCGCACAAGGTCTATACCGAGCTCGGCAAGCTGCGCGACCTGAAGCGCGAGCGGAAGGCGCAAGGGCGCGAGACCACGCTCGTCGTCGCCGGCTGCGTCGCCCAGGCCGAAGGCGCCGAGATCCAGCGCCGCCAGCCGGCCGTCGACCTCGTCATCGGCCCGCAGACCTATCACCGCCTGCCCGAATTGCTGGCGCAGGCGAAAAGCGGCCGCGTCGTCGATACGGAATTGCCGCCGGAGGACAAGTTCGATCACCTGCCGGCGCCGAAGCCGGCGGCGATCGTGGCCCGCGGCGTCTCGGCCTTCGTCACCGTGCAGGAGGGCTGCGACAAGTTCTGCGCCTTCTGCGTCGTGCCCTATACGCGCGGCGCCGAGTTCTCGCGCCCGGTCGCCCAGGTGCTCGCCGAAGTCGAGCGGTTGGCGCAAGCCGGCGTGCAGGACGTCTCGCTGCTCGGCCAGAACGTCAACGCCTATCATGGCGATGGTCCCGATGGCCGGGTCTGGACGCTGGCGCGGTTGATGCGGCGCATCGCCGAGGTGCCGGGCATCGCCCGCATCCGCTATACGACGAGCCATCCGCGCGACATGGACGACGAACTGATCGCCCTCCATCGCGACCTGCCGCAGGCGATGCCGTTCCTGCACCTGCCTGTGCAGGCCGGTTCCGACCGGATTCTTGCAGCGATGAACCGCAAGCATACCGGCGACGAGTATCGCCGGCTGATCGACCGGATCCGCGCGGCGCGTCCTGACATCGCCCTGTCTTCCGACTTCATCGTCGGCTTCCCCGGCGAGAGCGATGCCGATTTCGAGGAGACGCTGCGGTTGATCGCCGATGTGCGCTTCGCCTCGGCCTATTCGTTCAAGTACTCGCCGCGCCCCGGCACGCCCGCGGCCGAGCTTTCCGAACAGGTGCCGCCCGCCGTGATCGACGAGCGGCTCCACCGGCTGCAGGCTTTGGTCGAGCAGCATCGGCAGGAGTTCAACCACGCCATGGTCGGGCGCACCGTCGAGATTCTGATCGAGCGGAACGGGCGGCATCCCGGCCAGCTCGCCGGCAAGACGCCCTATATGCAGGCGGTCCAGATCGAGAGCGCGACGCACCGGATCGGCGATCGCGTCATGGTCCAGATCGAACGCGCCGGGTCGAACTCGCTGTTTGGCCGCGCGGTGGAGCAGCCGGGGTTGGCTGCCTGAGACGGTTCGAGTGCGTAGCGTGCGATGGCGTCGGCGTTGCGGTGAAGGTTTTTGACTGCGCCTGTCCGACTCATTCCCACTGGAGACAATGGCATTGGCCCAGGCCGATCAATTCAATCCGAAAGCCGAGCGCGGCGGTCGCCGCGACGAGGCGCTGACCCGCGACGGCCTGCCCGGCGCAGAGGTCGAGCTCACCTTCGACAACAACCAGACCGCCGGCCTGGTCTTCGGGCATTACGACCAGAACCTGGCGCATCTGGAGCGGCGCCTCGGTATCGTCGTCAGCCCGAACGGCAACCACGTCACCATCAAGGGCCCACGCGAGACCGCCGAGCAGGCGAGCCGCGTGCTGCGCACGCTCTATGCCCGCGCCAAGACCGGCGCGGCCGTCAATCTCGGCGAGGTCGACGGCGCGATCGAGGAGAGCAACGCACAGCGCTCGCTCTTCCCCTCCGACAACGCCGGCAAGGCCGCCTTCGACGCGGTCGTGACGCGCAAGCGCGGCCCGGTCCGGGCTCGCAACGCCGCGCAGGACGCATATCTGCGCCAGCTCAAGCGTCATGAGCTCGTCCTCGCCGAGGGTCCGGCCGGCACCGGCAAGACCTGGCTCGCCGTTGGCCATGCCGTCTCGCTGATCGAGCAGGGCGTGGTCGAGCGCATGGTGCTGTCGCGCCCGGCAGTCGAGGCCGGCGAGCGCCTCGGCTTCCTGCCCGGCGACATGCGCGAGAAGGTCGATCCGTATCTGCGGCCGATCTACGACGCGCTCAACGACTTCATGGAGGCACGCCATGTCGAGCGCGCCCTGCAGACCGGCATGATCGAGATCGCGCCGCTGGCCTTCATGCGCGGGCGCACGCTGAGCAATGCCGTTGTGCTGCTCGACGAGGCGCAGAACGCGACCTCCGTGCAGATGAAGATGTTCCTCACCCGCCTGGGCGAGGGCTCGCGCATGATCATCACCGGCGACCCCTCGCAGGTCGATCTGCCGCCGGGCCAGCGCTCCGGCCTGGTCGAGGCGGTCAGGCTGCTCTCGGGCGTCGAGGGCGTCGGCCATGCCCGCTTCGAGGAAGGCGACGTCGTCCGCCATGCGCTCGTGCGCCGGATCGTCATGGCCTATGAGGACGCCTCCCGGAAGGAGCGCGACGAGCGCGAGGCGCGGCTTGCCGCCCTGCCCGCGCCGGACGCTCCCGCCGAGGGCGATGCCGACGGACTGAAACGGATGCTGTCGCGGGAGCGGCCGCGATGACCGACCGACCTCGTTCGCGGCGCGCTGCGCCGCGAACCGAAGCTACGGAGCCTGCCATAGGCAGGCTCTCGCTCGATATCCGCATGCAGTCTCGCAAATGGCGCGAGATTGAGGATTTGCGACCGCGGATCCTCGCCGCGGTCGATGCCGGGCTGGCGCTGGCTCCGGTCAAGCCGCTGCCGGACGCCGAGCTCAGCCTGCTGCTCACCGACGACAAGCGCATCCGCATCGTCAACCGCGACTGGCGCGGCTTCGACAAGGCGACCAATGTCCTCTCTTTCCCGGCCGCGCCATCCGAGCGGATCGCATCGAGCCCGGTGATCGGCGATATCGTGATCGCCCTGGAGACCGTCGCCCGGGAGGCCGACGCCGAGGAGAAATCCTTCGGCGACCATCTCAGCCATCTGGTGATCCACGGGCTGCTGCACCTGCTCGGCGAAGACCACGAGACGGAAGCCGAGGCCCAGCGCATGGAAGCGCTGGAGACCGCAGCGCTTGCCCGACTCGGCATCGCCGACCCCTATGCCGGCTCCGAGCCGGAACCCATGCAGCCCCGCCCAGCGTCCAAGACCAAGAAGCCGCAGCCAGCGTCATGAGCGACGACACCCGATCTTCCTCCTCGTCTGAACCGACAGGCCGTGGCCTGGCGCACTGGCTCGGCCACTTCCTCGACCGGCTCGGCCTGCGCCAGGGCGGTTCGATCCGCGAGGACATCACCGAGGCGCTGGCGCAGGACAGCGGCGGAGTGACCGATCTCTCGCCGCAAGAGCGGGCGATGCTCTCGAACGTGCTGAGCCTGCGCGAGCGCCGCGTCGCCGACGTGATGGTACCGCGCGCCGACGTCATCGCAGTCTCCTCGGAGGCGACGCTCGGCGACCTCCTCGCGCTGTTCCGGACCGCCGGCCATTCGCGCCTGCCCGTCTATGGCGAGTCGCTCGACGACCCCCGGGGGATGATCCACATCCGCGACTTCCTCGACTTCATCGCAGCCCGGGCCAAGCCGGGCCGGAAGCTGCGCGGCGAGGCGGAGGCGCCGGCTGGCCCGAGTCTGGGCGCCATCGACCTCTCGATGACGCTGGCCCAGGCCAAGATCCTGCGGCCGGTGCTCTACGTGCCGCCCTCGATGCCGGCAGTCGACCTTCTCGTCCGGATGCAGGCGACGCGCACCCATATCGCCCTGGTGATCGACGAATATGGCGGCACCGACGGGCTGATCTCGATCGAGGACCTGGTCGAGATCGTCGTCGGCGACATTGAGGACGAGCACGATCTCGACGAAGCTCCCGCGATCGCGCCGGCCGGCGAGAACCGCTTCATCGCCGATGCCCGCGCTACCCTCGACGAGCTGAAGGAGGCGACCGGAATCGACCTGTCGAGCGCCGAGGTTGCCGAGGAGGTCGATACGCTCGGCGGGCTGATCGTGACCCTGGCCGGCCGGGTGCCGGTGCGCGGCGAACTGATCAAGGGGCCGGAGGACCTCGAATTCGAGGTGCTCGACGCCGATCCGCGCCGGGTCAAGCGCCTGCGCATCCATCGCCGCGATGCGATCGCGACCGAGGCACCAGCCGCGCCGGACGCCGCATGACGCTGCTTTCGGCGCTGGCCGACCGCGTCATCCTCGCCTGGGGCTGGCCGCGCCGGTTGATCGCGCTCATTTGCGGCGCCTGCGGCGCGCTGGCGCTGGCCCCGCTCGATCTCTGGCCGCTGATGGTCGTGCCGATGACCGCGGCGGTCTGGCTGATCGACGGCTCCGTCGCGGAAACCCGGCGCGGGCGTCTCTGGGCGGCCGCGAGCGCCGGCTGGTGGTGGGGCTTCGGCTATCATCTCGCCGGTTTGTGGTGGCTCGGCGCCGCCTTCCTGGTCGAGGCCGACAAGTTCGCCTGGGCGATGCCGCTCGGCGTCGTGGCGCTGCCGGCCTTCCTCGCCGTCTTCCCGGCTGCCGGTTTCGCCCTGGCGCGGGCGCTCTGGCCGACCGGCGCCGGCCGCATCTTGGTGCTGGCGGCCGTGCTGGCGCTGAGCGAGTGGCTGCGCGGCCATGTCCTCACCGGCTTTCCCTGGAACGTCTACGGCATGATGCTGGCCGGCCCGGCCTGGCTGGCCCAGAGCGCCAGCCTGATCGGGCTCTACGGGCTGACGGCGCTGACCGTCGGGATCGGGGCCGCGCCGGCAGTGCTCGGTACGGGCGAAAAGGGCGAAGGGCGCTGGCGCGCGCCTGTGCTGGCAGGGCTCGCGCTGGCAGCCATGGCCGGATTCGGCGCCTGGCGGATTCCGGCAGAGCCGGTTCCGGCGCTGAGCGGGGTCAAACTCCGGCTGATGCAGCCGAACCTGCCGCAGGATGCTAAGTTCAGCCCGCGCAACAGCGAGATGATCCTGTCGCACTACCTCGCGCTCAGCGACCGGGCGACCGGCCCGGCGACCTCGGGCGTGCAGGATGTGACGCATCTGATCTGGCCGGAGTCGGCCTTCCCCTTCCTGCTCGGGCGCACGCCGCAGGCACTGGCGCGGATCGCCGCGCTGCTGCCGCCGAGCACGACGCTGATCACCGGCGCGGCCCGCGCCGGCGAAACCTTGCCTGGTGAAAGCCGGCCCCCGATCTACAACGCGATCCAGGTGGTGAATGACGAGGGTACGATCACCGGCAGCTACGACAAGGTCCATCTCGTCCCGTTCGGCGAGTATCTGCCTGCTGTCCTCGAACGGCTGATCCGGGCGGTCGGCCTGTCCGAATTCGTCTCGGTTCCCGGCGGCTTCGCCTCCGGTAGCCGGCGCACGCCGCTGTCGATCCGCGGCCTGCCGCCGGCGGCGAGCCTGATCTGCTACGAGGTGATCTTCCCCGGCGAGGCGATGCCGAGCGGGCCGCGGCCGGGCTTCATCCTCAACCTGACCAATGACGGCTGGTTCGGGCAGACCAGCGGCCCCTACCAGCATCTCGCCCAGGCCCGCTTACGCGCCATCGAGGAAGGTCTGCCGCTGGTGCGCGTCGCCAACACTGGCATCTCGGCGGTGGCCGACCATTACGGGCGCATCCGCGCCGCGTTGCCGCTCGGTGAGACCGGTGTCATCGACACATCGCTGCCCCGCGCTGGTCCGGCGACGCCCTATTCCCGCTTCGGCGACCTTTTCTTCGCAGGTGTAGTTGCCAGCCTAATGCTCGCTGGAGTAATAATGCGGCGACGGTAATCCCATTTGGAACTTTCTTTCGGGACCGCCGCCGAATGGCCAACCGGGCCAGGCCTTCAACGGGCCGCCGACTGGCTGAACGGATAAAAAAAGGGGACCGGCTGCCATGTTGAAGAAAGTACCGAACCCGATCGACCGCCATGTCGGCAGCCGCGTCCGGATGCGCCGCATGCTCGCCGGCGTCAGCCAGGAGCGGCTCGGCGAAGCACTGGGCCTGACCTTCCAGCAGGTGCAGAAATATGAGAAGGGCACCAACCGGATCAGCGCCAGCCGGCTGCAGCAGATTTCCAAGATGCTGGGCGTGCCCGTCGCCTTCTTCTTCGACGGCGCTCCCGCCGACGATAGCATCGGAGAGGGCTTCGCCGATGCATCGGCCACAACCTATGTCGCCGATTTCCTCGCGACCAGCGAGGGCGTGCAGCTGACCAAGGCCTTCGTGCGGATCAAGAGCCCGCGCGTGCGCCGGCGGATCGTCGATCTCGTCGAATCGCTCGGTGACGCGCCGATCGAGACCATCGAGCAATAAGTCTTCGCCTCGGCGCGAGCAGATTCGACCGGCTCACGCCACGAGGATGGCCGCCCATGCTCGATGCCTGATTTTGCGCTGGCTCGCCGCGCTCAGCTGATCCCAGCCGAGCGCAGAGAGCTTGGGCCGTTGCTCTATCGCATCTTCTCCGCGCGATCGTGGGCCGTCTCGCTCGGAAACGGCTAGTGCAGGGCCCGGGGTGTATCCTGGGTCAGGACGAGCGTGTTCCGATTGAGCCGCTGCAGTTGCGGGCTGGGATTCACCAGCAGGAAGTCCCTGAGCTTCACCTGGTCCGGCTCCGACATGGACAGGATCTGCACTGCGAGCCAGAGCTCGTCTGGCAAATCCATGCGGTGGGCGACATCCACCAGTTCCTGATGCACCGGCTGGTTGCGCAGCAGGGTGGTGAGCAGGCCGAGGGCGTATTCGATCTTGTCGCGGCTGCTGCCGGTATCATGCTGATTAGCCATGCGAGATCCTCCGCTCGCCCGGGGCCCGCTTCGCGTCGCGACGCGAGAGGATGACCGGCGCTTCGATGTCCTTGAAGGCAAGGGTACGGCGATAGGCGTCCTCGCTCACCGTGATGATCGTGCCGACGCAGTTCATGCCTTCGATCATCGTCGGCAGGCCGAGCGGCCGGACTTCCCAGCCCAGTTCCAGGAAACGCGGCATCCACCACGTCTCCATCACCACCGTGATCGCTGTGATGTCGTTGGCGAGGCAATACTCGAACATGCCCGCCAGAACGGTATGCAGAACCTTGCTGTCGGTGCCGCGCCGCTCCGGAACGACGAAGATGCGCGTCCATTCGACGATATCAGTGCCGCGCTGGAGCCCACGCACATCGGCCAGGAACGGGAAGACATCAGCCATTAGATGCGGACATGTCGTCGGCACGAGCCGTGTTCCGCCGATGACGCGCCCGTTCTCGATCGCCAGCAGATAGGTCGCATCCGCGTTGTCGAACTGGTCGACCTCGCGACCATCGGACCGCTCGAGCGCCATCCATTTGCGCTCGCCGACATAGATCTGGTGCCGAATCTGGTAGTGCTGCTCGAGCTCGGCCCCGTAGAGGTGCCGGTTCCCGGCATCGATAACGTGGATCATCGCCGCTTCCCTCCCTAGAGGGACGCAAGCTGGCTCCATTCAGGTTTCCCGGGTATTCCGGAATTCCGGAAGATGCGGGCGAAATCGACCGGATTCGAACGGTTGTTCCTACCGCAGAAGTAGTCCCGCCCCTACGGAACACGCCCTGGTTTCGGGAAGCAACGCGACACTGCATTCGGGCGGCTCGACCGCGCCCAGCCTTCGCTGACAGCCGCTAGATGCTGATCTCGCCACGGCGATAGGCCTCGATCACCGTGCGTGTGCGGCCCCTGACGCCGAGCTTGCGGGCAGCGTTCTCGAAATGGGCCTCCGCCGTACCGGCGGAAACGCCGAGGCGCTCCGCCACGCCTTCGGTCGTCTTGCCGATCGCGAACCAGGTCAGGACTTCGCGCTCGCGCACCGTCAGGACGTGCTCGCAGCGCGCCGGCCGCAGGCAATCGGCCGCCTTGCCATGCGCGTAGATCGACATCAGGTGAATGGCCGAACGGGCCTGGCGCGACAGGTCCGGCCGATCGCCAGCCATGGTGACCACGGCCTGAAAGCCCGCTTCGCCATGGATCGGCACGCAGAAGCCCTCGATCATGTTGAAGTCGCGAGCCCGGTGCATCACCTCGCGCTGGCGCGGCAGCGCCGCACCCTCCTGATAGACGTCGTTCCAGGCGAACGGATCGATCGTCGTCTTGCAATGGGCCGCGATCGGGTCCCAATCCGAGAACGACTTCTCCAGATAGAGCTCGAACCAGCCCGGCGGCCAGCCATTGAGGAGAACGAGCGGATCGATCCGGTCGCCGATTTCCGGCAGGCCGGTGATGAGGAAGGCGTGGAAGCCATAGCTGGCGAGCTTATCGCGCAAAGCGGCGACGACCATCGTCGGATCGCTGAGGGTGCTCAGCCGATCGATGAAATCGAGCGCGTCTCGTCCCGCGTTGAAATGTCGTCCCGACATGTCCCGTCTTTTCCGACCTTAGCAGCTTCAACGCAGAACGGCCAAGAATCAACGCATACCAATGCATACCAGCTCATGGCCTTCCAGAGCCGGCGGTAGACGCGCGGCCGGAAGTGCGGTTGAGTGGGATCCGAGGTGAACGGCCCATGCTGAAGAAACTTCCGAATCCGATCGACCGTCATGTCGGCAGCCGGGTACGCATGCAGCGCATGCTGGCCGGAATCAGCCAGGAAAAGCTGGGCGAGGCGTTGGGCCTGACCTTTCAGCAGGTGCAGAAATACGAGAAGGGCACAAATAGAATCAGTGCCAGCCGCCTGCAGCAGATCGCCAAGATGCTAGGCGTACCCGTCGCCTTCTTCTTCGAGGGCGCCCCGGCCGGCGACGTGGCCACCGGCGGCTTCGCCGACGCGTCGGCGACGGCCTATGTCGCCGACTTCCTCTCCACCAGCGAGGGCGTACAACTTTCCAAGGCGTTCGTGCGCATCAAGAACCCGCGTGTCCGCCGACGTGTCATCGACCTCGTCGAGGCCCTGGCGGATGAATCCGGAGAAACAGCCTGATTCCACGTCCTATTCGTTCGACTTAACGAACAAAATATCTGTCAAAAGAATTTCTTGCCTTGACGGCGAACCTTTCCGCTGCAAAAGACGCTGCGCATTTTTCATTCGTGCGCAGGTCTCCACCGGCGCCCGCCCCGCAGCTTGGGAAGGATCCCGACCGTGTCCCGCCAGAACTACCTCTTCACCAGCGAGTCCGTTTCCGAAGGCCACCCGGACAAGGTCTGCGACCGGATCTCGGACGAGATCGTCGATCTGTTCTTCAAGGAAGCGATCAAGGCGGGCCATGACCCGGCGCAGGTGCGCGTCGCCGCCGAGACGCTGGCGACCACCAACCGCATCGTCGTCGCCGGCGAGGTCCGCACCCATCTCGACGAGAAGCAGATCAAGTCGAAGGTGAAGTCGGCGGCGCGCAAGGCGGTCCGCGCGATCGGCTACGAGCAGGACGGCTTCCACTGGAAGAAAGCCAAGATCGACGTGCTGCTGCACCCGCAGTCGGCCGACATCGCCCAGGGCGTCGACGAAGGCAGCAACAAGGATGTCGGCGCCGGCGACCAGGGCATCATGTTCGGCTATGCCTGCCGCGAGACGCCGGAGCTGATGGCAGCGCCGATCTACTACGCCCACAAGATCCTCGAGGTCCTCGCCAAGGCCCGCCACGCCGGCGAAGGCCCGGCCGCCAAGCTCGGCCCCGACGCCAAGAGCCAGGTCACGGTCAAGTACGAGAACGGCAAGCCGGTCGGCGTGACCCAGATCGTGCTCTCGACCCAGCATCTCGACGAGAAGCTGACCTCGGCCGATGTCCGCAAGATCGTCGAGCCCTATATCCGTGAGACCCTGCCCGATGGCTGGATCTCGAAGGACACCGTCTGGCACGTCAACCCGACCGGCAAGTTCGTGATCGGCGGCCCCGATGGCGACGCCGGCCTGACCGGCCGCAAGATCATCGTCGACACCTATGGTGGCGCGGCGCCCCATGGCGGCGGCGCCTTCTCGGGCAAGGACCCGACCAAGGTCGACCGTTCGGCCGCCTATGCGGCGCGCTATCTCGCCAAGAACGTCGTCGCCGCCAAGCTGGCCGACCGCTGCACGATCCAGCTCGCCTACGCCATCGGCGTCGCCAAGCCGCTGTCGATCTATGTCGACCTGCACGGCACCGGCAAGGTCGAAGAGGCCAAGCTCGAGAGCGTGCTCGGTGAAGTGATGGACCTGACGCCGCGCGGCATCCGCACGCATCTGGGCCTCAACAAGCCGATCTACGCCAAGTCGGCGGCCTATGGCCATTTCGGCCGCAAGGCCGGCCGCGACGGCAGCTTCTCCTGGGAGAAGACCGATCTGGTCGACGCGCTGAAGAAGGCCGTCGCCTGATCCACGCCGTCCGCGCGAATATCGAGGCCGGGGCGCCGCCCCGGCCTTTTTCTTTCCGGCCGCTCGCCGTAAAGGCATCCCCATGACAGAGCAGCACGATCCAGACCGGGCCTTCTTCGGCCGCCGCAAGGGCAAGGGCCTGCGCCAGGGCCAGGCCGAGCGCATCGCCGAGACCTTGCCGGCGCTTCGTCTGCCAGAAGGGCCGATCCCCGATCTGAAGGCGCTCTTTCCAACCCCGGTCGAAGCCGTCAGGCTCGAGATCGGCTTCGGCGGCGGCGAGCATCTGCTGGCGCGCATGCGCGAGAGCCCGCAGATCGGCTTCATCGGGGTCGAACCCTTCATCAATGGCATGGCCAAGTTCCTGGCCGTGATCGATCACGAAGGCCTGCGCAATATCCGGCTCTGGGACGGCGATGCCGCGCTGCTCCTGCCGCAACTGCCCGCAGGAAGCATCGACGCGGCCGACCTGCTCTATCCGGACCCGTGGCCGAAACGCCGGCAGCGCAAGCGCCGCTTCGTCTCGGAGCGGACGCTCTCCCTGCTCGCCAGGGTGCTGCGGCCGGGCGGGCGCTTCCGCTTCGCCAGCGACATCGACGACTATATCGGCTGGACGCTGGCTCGGCTCGCCGCCTCGCCTGATTTCGACTGGATCGACGAGAGCGCGGACGATTGGCGCCAGCCCTATCCCGGCTGGGTCCGCACCCGCTACGAGGCGAAAGCGGTCAAGGCCGGACGGGTGCCGAGCTATCTGACTGCGCACCGTCGCGCATCCTGAGGAAGCCGAGCACGCGCTGCGCCGTCATCGGCGTCAGGTTGCGGAAGCTCTGCTTGGCCCGCTCCAGCACCGGGGCGGACCTGCCGTCGCCCTTGCGCAGGCCGATCAGCGCCCTGGTCGTCTCCCAGGACCAGCCCATGCCCCGCGCCACCAGGAGCACCGCATCGCGATCGGGGCCGAAGACGATCTGTTCGGTCGCCGGCAAGGTCAGGCGGGCCAAGGTGGCGACGCCGCAGATCGCATGTTCGACCGCGCCGGAGGTCGCGTATTGCGCCACCACGGATTCGTCGAGCTTGCCGGCTTCGTCCAAAGCCTTGACGTCCACCAGCGCCTTGCTGAACCGGCCGAGCTCGTCACCGATGGTCGTCTGGGCCGAGACGGCTTCGGCGCCGCGCTCGACAGCGCCGGCGACGGCACCCATCAACGACGGTTCCAACGAAGCTTCAAGTCGGCGGCGCGCCGAGCTCTTGGCGGCCGCCAGCAGTTGCTCGGCGAGATCGGCGGGGATGTCGGCGCGGGTGCCGAGCGTCACCTGCAAGGCGTCGTCCTGGGCGGCGCGCATGACGAGGACGCCCATGCCGTGGCGGGAGAAGCGGGCACTCTGATTGGCGGCGACGGCGTGGGTCACCACGCGCCCGCCGCGCAGGATCAGGAAATCGGTGACCGGCTCGCCGAGGTCCGGACGCTCGGTGATGGCGAGCATGTGATCGCGGCCCTTGGCGGCGGCGATGGCGACGAGATCATGGTCGCTGAGACGGGGCGAGGCGACGAGGACCGGCCGCGCTACCGCGATCTCGTCGAGTGCGAGCTGGCGCACGACCCCGCTCGGCGCATTGGGGACGGGAGCGAGCCGCTCGGCCAGTTCGATGCGCGCCCTCATCTCGATCGCGCGGGCGAGGCGGCCGATCACCACGTCGAAGACGCCGACCTGGTCCTCGCCCATCTCGTTGGCCGTGGCCAGGAAGAGGTCGGTCAGGCGCGACAGGATGACGGCGCGCTCGTCGGTCGAGCCGCGCGCCATCGTCGTCTCGAGATCGCGCAGCAACGCGCCGACAGGACTCATCACGCAACCTCACCACTCAACCATCCCCCATCCTAGCAATGAAGAATGACCAGCGGGTTAGCAGCATCGTCGAAATCGAGGACAGGCTTGCAAGATCGCTGAAACGGGACTAGATAGCGGCCAACAGCTCTGGTTTCGGTGTAAGCCGGCGATCAAGAGCGGGCCCACCGGCCCGCTCTTTTTTATTGGCCGAACCGCCCATGAGTTTTTTTGGAGCCGGCGGGAGACGGGCGAGCCATACGGATGGTCGAGCAGAACAGCCAGGATCAGGAAGAGCGGATCGTCGTGGAGAGCGGCGTTGCCGCGCGCGTCGCGGCGATCATCGAGCCGGCGATCATGGATCTCGGCTACCGGCTGGTGCGCGTGCGCATCAGCGCCCAGAACGGCTGCACCGTCCAGATCATGGCCGAGTTGCCCGACGGCACGATGAATGTCGAAGGCTGCGAGGCCGTGAGCCAGGCGGTTTCGCCGGCGCTGGACGTCGACGATCCCGTTCAGACGGCCTATCATCTGGAAGTATCGTCGCCGGGCATCGACCGGCCGCTGGTCAGGCCGAGCGATTTCGAGCGCTGGGCCGGCCACCTGACCAAGATCGAGACCAGCGAGCCCTTCGCCGGGCGCAAGCGCTTCCGTGGCATCCTGCGGGGCGCCGTCGGAACCGACGCCCTGCTGAGCCGCGACGACGCCAAGGCCGACGAGGAGCGCGATGTCGCGATCCCGATGCGCCTGATCGCCGAGGCTCGGCTGGTGCTGACCGACGCGCTGGTCACCGAATCGCTCCGGCGCGGCAAATCGGGCCTGGCGCCGGAAATGCCGCCCGCCGACGAGATCGCCCAGCCCGTACCCGGGCGCGGCAAGTCGCTCGGCCCCCGTGATCCCAAGGCCCGCAAGCCGGGCAAGGGCGCCAAGGGGCCGGTGAAGAACACACAGGAAGAGGAGTGAGCGCCATGGCTGTCAGCGCCAACCGGCTCGAGCTGTTGCAGATCGCCGACGCCGTCGCCCGCGAGAAGTCGATCGACCGGCAGATCGTGATCGACGCGATGCAGGACGCGATCGCCAAGGCGGCACGCTCGCGCTACGGCGCCGAGACAGACGTGCACGCCGAGATCAACACCAAGTCGGGCGAGCTGCGCCTTGCCCGCCACCTCCAGGTCGTCGATCTCGTCGAGAACGGCGCCGTCGAGATCACTGTCGACGAGGCCAAGCGTCACAACCCGGCCGCCCAGGTCGGCGACGTGATCGCCGATCCGCTGCCGCCTTTCGATTTCGGCCGCATCGCCGCCCAGTCGGCCAAGCAGGTCATCGTGCAGAAGGTGCGCGAGGCCGAGCGCGACCGGCAGTATGACGAGTACAAGGATCGTATCGGCGAGATCGTCAACGGCGCGGTCAAGCGCGTCGAATACGGCAATGTCTTCGTCGATCTCGGCCGTGGCGAGGCGATCATCCGCCGCGACGAGATGATCCCGCGCGAGACCTTCAAGGTCGGCGACCGCGCCCGCGCCTATGTCTACGACGTGCGCCGCGAGCCGCGTGGACCGCAGATCTTCCTGTCGCGCACCCATCCGCAGTTCATGGCCAAGCTGTTCGGCCAGGAAGTGCCGGAAATCTATGACGGGATCGTCGAGGTCAAGGCCGTTGCCCGCGATCCGGGCTCCCGCGCCAAGATCGCGGTGATCTCGCGCGATTCCTCGATTGACCCGGTTGGCGCCTGCGTCGGCATGCGCGGCTCGCGCGTGCAGGCCGTGGTCGGCGAGCTCCAGGGCGAGAAGATCGACATCATCCCGTGGTCGCCCGATGTCGCGACCTTCGTCGTCAATGCGCTGCAGCCGGCGGAAGTCGCCAAGGTCGTGCTGGACGAGGAAGCGGACAAGATCGAAGTCGTGGTGCCGGACGAGCAGCTCTCGCTCGCGATCGGCCGCCGCGGCCAGAATGTCCGCCTGGCGTCGCAACTCACCGGCTGGGACATCGACATCCTGACTGAAGCCGAGGAGTCTGAGCGCCGCCAGAAGGAGTTCGTGCAGCGCACCGAGCTGTTCATGAACGCCCTCAATGTCGACGAGACCGTCGGCCAGCTGCTCGCCTCGGAAGGCTTCCGCTCGGTCGAGGAAGTCGCCTATGTCGAGCCGAGCGAATTGTCCTCGATCGAGGGCTTCGACGAGGATACCGCCGCCGAGATCCAGAACCGCGCCCAGGAACACCTGGCGGCGGTCGAGGCCGAGTTCGACGAGAAGCGCAAGGCGCTGGGCGTCGAGGATGAGCTGCGCGATGTCGAGGGCGTTTCCACCGCGATGATGGTCGCGCTCGGCGAGAACGACGTGAAGAGCGTCGAGGACCTCGCCGGCTGCGCCACCGACGACCTGGTCGGCTGGACCGAGCGCAAGGATGGCGAGACCACCCGCCATTCCGGCTATCTGGACGGCTTCGACCTGTCGCGGCAGGATGCCGAGGCGATCGTGATGGCCGCCCGCGTCAAGGCGGGCTGGATCGAGGCGCCGGAGCCGGAAGCCGAGGCGGAGACCGAGGCCGAGGAGTCGCAGGCCTGAACCGGGACAGCGCGAGATGAAGCGGCGCGCCGAACGCGAGGGCCCGGAGCGGACCTGCGTGGTGACGCGCCAGGGCCGGGCGCCGGAAGATCTGATCCGGTTCGTGGTCGGCCCCGGCGAGGTGCTGGTGCCGGACATCAGGCGCAAGCTGCCGGGACGCGGCGTCTGGGTCTCGCTCAGCGCTGCCGCAGTCCGCGAAGCGGTGAAGCGACGCGCGTTCGAGCGCTCGCTGAAGATGAAGGTCACGGTTTCGCCCGAGCTGGCGGCCGAGGTCGATGCGCTGCTGGTCCGGGACGCGATCCAGGCGCTGGCGATGGCGAACAAGGCGGGGCTGGTCTCGACCGGCTTCGCCAAGGTCGAGGCCCAGGCGGAAGCAGGGCGCCCTGCCGCGGTGATCGCCGCGAGCGACGGCGCCGAGGACGGAAAGCGTAAGATCGGCCAGGCGCTGCGGCGTGCATCGGGGCCGAAAGAGATACCGGTCGTGGCGATTTTCGCCGCGGCTGAACTGGAACTGGCGCTGGGGCGTGAGCATGTGATACATGCAGCGCTTGCTCCGGGTCCGGCGACTGAGGGTTTCCTCGCGCGCTGGCGTCGGCTCATCCGTTTTCGGATGAACGATGCTGGCGAAACGGCGTTCATCGACCCGGCAGAATCCGACGTACGCGACCAGACGAAGACCGAACCGGCAGGACCGACAGCGGAATGAGTGATACCAAGACCCCCGGCGATAAGACCTTGAGCGTAACGCCTCCCAAGACGTTGTCGCTGAAGCGTCCTGTCGAGCAGAGCACGGTTCGGCAGAGCTTCTCGCATGGGCGCACGAAGCAGGTCGTCGTCGAGGTCAAGCGTCGCGTCAGCGGCCACGAACCCGTGGCAGCGCCGGTTGCCCGTGCCCCGCAGCCGCAGCAGCAGGCTCCGACGCCGCCGCGGCCACAGGCACCGCAGCCCGCGCCACAGGCCAGCCGCCCGGCCAGCAGCATGCTGCTGCGTACGCTCTCGGACGATGAGAAGGATGCGCGTCAGCGCGCCCTCACCGATGCCCGCGCCACCGAGGCAGAGGCTCGCGCCCGCGCCGAAGAGGAAGCACGCCAGCGCGCCGCCCGGGAATCCCGCGAGCGGGCTGAGCGCGAGGCCGCCCAGGCCCGCCAGCGCGAGGAAGAGGACCGCCGCCGCCAGGAGGATGAGCACAAGCGCCGGGCCGAGAGCGCGGCCCGCCAGCGCATGAGCGATGAGGCTGCCCCGCCGCGGCCCGCACCGCCGCGTGACGCTGCGCCTTCAGCTGCACCCGCGGCCCAGACCTACGTCCAGACGCCGCGCCCTGCTCCGTCCGGTCCCCGGGAGACGCGCGAATTCGGTGGGCCGCGCCCGCCGGCGCGCGATGTCGGCGCCCGTCCGCCGCGCCTGGATTTCCGGCCACCCCGTCCGGACTCGCCGCGCCCGCCACGCCCCGACGCCAATGCGACGGCCGAGCCGCTCGTCGCGAGGCCCGCTCGGCAGGCGCCCTCTTCAGCAGGTGCGCCCCGCAGCCGTCCCGATGACGGCGAGGCGCGTCCCGCTTTCCGGCGTCCCGGCGGAGCGCCCGGCGCACCCCGCGGCGCCCCGGCTCCGGCACCGAAGACTCCGAAGGTCGGCGAGAAGCCGCGCGGCCGCCTGACGTTGTCGACCGCCACGGGCGGGGACGACGAGCGGACCCGCTCGCTCGCCTCGTTCCGGCGCCGCGTGCAGCGCATGACCGGCCATCGCGCCTCCGATGTCGCGAAGGAACGCGTGATGCGCGAGGTGATCATCCCTGAGACGATCACCATCCAGGAACTCGCCAACCGCATGACCGAGCGGGGCGTCGACGTCATCCGCCTGCTGATGAAGCAGGGCGCGATGCACAAGATCACCGACGTGATCGACGCCGACACCGCCCAGCTCGTGGCCGAGGAAATGGGCCACACCGTCAAGCGCGTCGCCGAATCCGACGTCGAGGAAGGCCTGTTCGACACGCCGGACACCGACGAGACCCTGGTCTCGCGCCCGGCGGTCGTGACCATCATGGGCCATGTCGACCACGGCAAGACCTCGCTGCTCGACGCGATCCGCAAGACCCATGTCGTCTCCGGCGAGGCCGGCGGCATCACCCAGCATATCGGCGCCTATCAGGTGACGACGCCGGCCGGTGCCAAGGTGACCTTCATCGACACGCCCGGCCACGCCGCCTTCACGGCGATGCGCGCCCGCGGCGCCAAGGTGACGGACGTGGTCGTGCTGGTGGTCGCCGCCGATGACGGCGTGATGCCGCAGACGGTCGAGGCCATCAACCACGCCAAGGCAGCGAAGGTGCCGCTGATCGTGGCGATCAACAAGATCGACAAGTCCGACGCCAACCCGGACCGGGTCCGTTCCGAGCTGCTGCAATACGAGATCCAGGTCGAGTCGCTCGGCGGCGAGACGCTGGAAATCGAGGTCTCGGCCAAGACCGGCCAGGGACTCGACACGTTGCTCGAAGCGATCGCGCTGCAGGCCGAGGTGCTCGACATCAAGGCCAACCCCGAGCGCGCCGCAGAAGGCACGGTGATCGAGGCCAAGCTCGACCGCGGCCGCGGCCCGGTCGCGACCGTCCTCGTCCAGCGCGGCACGCTGCGCACCGGTGACATCGTCGTCGCCGGCGCCGAATGGGGCCGCGTCCGCGCGCTGATCTCCGATACCGGCGCCCAGATCAAGGAAGCGGCGCCGTCGCTTCCGGTCGAGGTGCTCGGCTTCAACGGCACGCCGGAAGCCGGCGATCGCGTCGCGGTCGTCGAGTCGGAAGCCCGTGCCCGCGAGATCACCGACTACCGCGAGCGTCAGAAGCGCGATCGCCTCGCCGCCCGCGGCGCCGGCTCGGGTGCCGGCCGCTCGCTCGCCGAGATGATGCGCGAGCTGAAGGAAGGCGCCGGCCGCAAGGAGTTCCCGCTCGTCGTCAAGGGCGACGTGCAGGGCTCGGTCGAAGCCATCGTCGGCTCGCTCGAGAAGGTCGGCAATGACGAGGTTCGCGCCCGCGTGCTCTCGTCCGGCGTCGGCGCGATCACCGAATCCGACGTCACGCTGGCCCAGGCTTCCGGCGCAGTGGTGATCGGCTTCAACGTCCGCGCCCACAAGGAAGCGCGCGAAGCGGCCGAACGGGCTGGGGTCGAGATCCGTTACTACAGCATCATCTATAACCTGATGGATGATGTGAAGGACGCGATGTCGGGCCTGCTGGCACCGACCCTGCGCGAGACCATGCTCGGCAACGCGCAGATCCTCGAGATCTTCAACGTCTCGAAGGTCGGCAAGATCGCCGGCTGCCGCGTCACCGACGGCACGATCGAGCGTGGCGCCAATGTCCGCCTGATCCGCGACGGCGTCGTGGTTCACGAGGGCAAGCTCGCCCAGCTCAAGCGCTTCAAGGACGACGCCAAGGAAGTGGTCGCCGGCCAGGAGTGCGGCATGTCCTTCGAGAGCTACCAGGACATGCGTGCTGGCGACGTGATCGAGTGCTTCCGCGTCGAGGAGATCAAGCGCAGCCTCTGACAGGCACGCTTGCTCCCGGATGTTTCCAGATGGCCGGGCTTACGCCCGGCCATGACGTTTCAAACCCGTCCATCCGGTCCGATCCCGGAGAACGAGAGCCATGGCAAAGAAACCCAACACACAGGGCTCCGGGCCCTCGCAGCGGCAATTGCGTGTCGGCGAACTGATCCGTCACGCCTTGGCGGAGATGCTGGCGCGCGGCGACATCCATGATGACGTGCTGGCGAAGCACGTCATCACCGTGCCCGAGGTCCGGCTCTCGCCCGATCTCAAGCTCGCGACCTGCTACATCATGCCGCTCGGCGGCCAGGACGTCGCGCCGGTTCTGAAGGCGCTGAGCGCCCATACGCGCTATATCCGCGGCGAGATCGCCCATCGCGTGAACCTGAAATACGCGCCGAACGTCCGCTTCCTGCAGGATGAGAGCTTCGCCGAGGCCGAGCGCATCGATGCGCTGCTCTATTCGGACAAGGTGCGCCAGGACATCCTGAAGCAGCCGCTGCGCATCGACCAGGACCAACCGGACCAGCAAGACAAGCACCATGACGACGACTGACGAGAACCGCCCGGCAGAGGCGGATGGCGGCCGGCCGCCGCGCCCGAAGAAGCGCGACGTTCATGGCTGGGTCGTGCTCGACAAGCCGATCGGGATGACCTCGACCCATGCGGTCGCCGTGGTGAAGCGCGCCTATAACGCCAAGAAGGCCGGCCATGCCGGCACGCTCGATCCGCTCGCCTCGGGCCTTCTGCCGATTGCGCTGGGCGAAGCGACCAAGACCGTCCCCTTCGTGATGGACGGGCGCAAGGCCTATGAGTTCACCGTCGCCTGGGGCTCGCAGACCGATACGGACGACACCGAGGGCAAAGTCGTCGCGACCTCCGAACTCCGGCCCGACGAGCCGGCGATCGCGGCCTTGCTGCCGCGCTTCACCGGCACGATCCAGCAGGTGCCGCCAAAGTTCTCAGCGATCAAGATCGCGGGCGAGCGCGCCTACGACCTCGCCCGCGACGGCGAGGAGGTGACGCTGGAGGCCCGTCCGGTCGAGATCACCGCGCTGCGCATCGTCCGCCATGACGGCCCGACCACGACCTTCGAGGCCGAATGCGGCAAGGGCACCTATGTCCGCGCCATTGCCCGCGACCTCGGCCTGGCGCTCGGCTGTCTCGGCCATGTCGCGCATCTGCGCCGCACCCGCGTCGGGCCGTTCGCGGTGGCGGATGCGGCGACGGTCGAGGCGCTGCGCGACGGCGACAGCGATAGCGCCGCGGAGGCACTGCTGCCGGTCTCGGCCGCGCTGCAGCTGATCCCGGAGATCGTGGTGCATCGCGACGCCGCGCTCCGGCTCAAGCGCGGCCAGAGCGTGTTGCTGCGCGGCCGCGACGCGCCGCTGGAAGCCGATGCCGTCTACGCGATGAGCGGCGGCGTGCTGATCGCCACCGGCTCGATTGCGCAGGGCGAGTTCGTCCCGCATCGCGTCTTCAACCTGTAGAAGAACGCCCTGCAGAGCACACGCATGTCGCGGTCCGTTTCGTACTGAATGGAACGAACTCTGCACAAAACAGGGCTTTCGGGGTCGATTTTGACCCCTTTTAAAGCCAAATTTACCAGTTTCGACGGGTTCTTGAGTGCTGGTCGATCTCGGCCGCCTCAAGGAGCCGCCCGTGAAGAAGCTCGCCTCCCTCTGGCTACCCATCTCCAATCGGCTCACGATCGTCGGCCTCGCCATCTTCGCCGCCGCGATTGCGGCGTCGGTGATCGTCTCGATCCGCGCGGCCGACAGCGCCATGCGCGAGCGGGCTCAAGCCAGCCTGACCGTCAACATCAACCTGCTGCGGGATATTCTCACCGCCAAGGGCGAGCCACGGCTGGAGGGCGACAAGCTCTATTTCGGATCTGAGCTGGTCAACGGCAACTTTGCCGCCGTGGACAAGGTCAAGGCGCTCTCCGGTGGCACCGCGACGGTGTTCATGGGCGACACGCGCGTCTCGACCAACGTCCAGAAGCCGGATGGCGGGCGCGCGGTCGGAACCAAGCTGGCACAAGGTGCGGCCAATGACGCCGTCTTCAAGGAACGCCGGACCTATTCCGGGGCCGCCGATATCCTTGGTGTCCCCTATTTCACCATCTACGAGCCGATCATCCAGAAGTCGAACAATGCGGTGATCGGCATCCTCTATGTCGGCATCAAGCAGTCGGATTTCCTCACCGTCATCGACGAGATGATCCGCAACAACGTCTTGGCCGGTATCGTGATCGCCGCGGTCAGCGGGGCGCTGCTGTTCTGGCTGACGCGCCGGACATTGAGACCGCTCGGCCAGCTCAAGGATTCGATGCTGAAGCTGGCAGCAGGCGATCTCGCCAGCGAACCGCCAAAACTACGCAGCGGCGACGAGGTCGCGGCCATGGCCGATGCGGTCGCCGTCCTGCGCGAGGCGGCGATCGAAAAGGCGCGGCTGGAAACCGAAGCGACGGAGCAGTCGGAGCGCAGCGATGCCGAACGCCGCAGCAACCAGGCCGAGCGCGAACGCACGGCAGAGCAGCAGCGCGACCATGCATTGCAGCAGGAAGCGATCGTCCGCGCCCTTGCCGCCGGGCTGGAGCGCCTCGCCCAGGCAGACCTGACCTGCCGGCTCGATGATGCCTTCCCCGCCGAATACGAACAGCTGCGCGCCGACTTCAACGAAGCCGTCGATCGCCTCTCCGCCACGGTCTCGACCATCCAGGTGACGGCTTCCGAGGTCGGCATCGCCGCCCGCGAGATCAATATGGGCGCCGACGACCTCTCCAAGCGCACCGAGGAGCAGGCCTCCTCGCTCGAGGAGACGGCCGCGACGACCGAGGAGCTGGCGGCCTCGGTCAAGGCCTCAGCCCAGAGCGCGCGCCAGGCGGCGGCGGTCGCCGAGGAGGCGATGAAGGCAGCGCAGGACGGCGGCGCCATCGCGGGCGAGGCAGTCAGCGCCATGGCCCGGATCGAGGACGCCTCCAAGAAGATCTCCGACATCATCCGCGTCATCGACGACATCGCCTTCCAGACCAACCTGCTCGCCCTCAACGCCGCGGTCGAAGCGGCGCGGGC